>NZ_CP096670.1:1747500-2347500 GCF_023238625.1 Agarivorans sp. TSD2052 | reverse complement strand
ATAAAAGTTCTGCTTCTAAATAGTTGTTTTAGCGTATACTTTACTGAATGTTTACTATTTACTGAGATGACCAAAGCGACGCGAATCTATACGTTTTGGGTTTGTCACTTAAGCGGCAGCATATGAAAAGTATCGAGTTTAATCTTATTCCTGTTTTTGTCGCCATTTATGAAGAGAAAAATCTCACTAAAGCGGCAAATAGGTTGAGCATCAGCCAGCCAGCGGTGAGTAAATCTTTATCTAGGCTACGGGATATCTACGATGAACCCTTATTTCATCGTAATACCTCTGGCGTAGAACCCACCACCTTTGCGATGGATATTTATCCAGCCATGTTAGCGGCGCAGAAAAATTTTGCATCCACATTGGTAAACTCAAGAAGTTTTGAACCTAAAATCTCTGACCGAATATTTTCTATTGCTTGCGTGTCACCGGCTTACTATCAATTAATCCCCAAGCTGTTCCAATTGATCAACAAAGCAGCACCTAATATTTCGCTTGAGGTTCATCCACTGTTTACAGAGGACTACGAGTCAGATTTACGTTTACAACGGCACGATTTAATTATTGATATGATGCCAAGAGAGAGAACACTACTCAGTTTTGAGTCCGTTTTGTCGGAAGATTTGGTGGTGGTGTGTAGCGCCGACCACCCAAGAATCGGTAGCAGTATTAGCATTGAGCAGTTTCTTGCTGAAGAGCATGTGGTTATATCGCGGTGGCATGCTCGTCGCAGTCTATTAGGGGCTGATGATTTTGGTGATTTAGAGCAACGTCGAATCGTATATCGAGCACCTGGTGCACTCGAAATGCTCCCTGTTATTGAAGGCACCGAGCTAATTGGTATGTTGCCTGAATCAACCATTAAAGACTTCGCCAATAAATATAAGCTTAAGGGCGTTCCATTGCCTTTCGACTTACCCAATATTGATCTTTGTATGATATGGCACCCAAGCCGCAGTAACGAGAGCGCCCACCAATGGTTAAGAGCAAAATTGAAAACCGCGGCAAAACAGATGCAAGGTGAGCGATAGCATGTGAGTGTTTCTGCTAAGCCAACTTAACAATAAATCAAATAAAATCGATATTTTGGTCAGTGGCTTAGCGACGTTATAGCGTGGCTAAGGCTTACCGATTGTTAATGGTCTTTGGCTAAGCGTAAGCCCATATCAGACATGATGATGGATTGGCTGGCAAAGTCACGTCGGAAGTTTTCAGACTGATCCGCGCTATAAGAAAAGCTCCCACCACGAACCGATTTATGGCTAAGATTTATATCGCTCTCTTGGGCGTTATTAGGATTGCTGTTGGGTCCATATCGGTAGTAGTTGTCATCGAAGGCGTCAATAACAAACTCACCAACATTGCCCGTCATATCGTACAAACCTAATTCATTTGGCGCTTTTAAACCGACCGCTCGGGCTTGGTTGTTTGAGTTGTCTTTATACCAGGCAACGTCTTCAATATTATTCGAACCACTATAGATATAACCTTGGCTATAATTACCGCCCATAGCTGCAAATTCCCACTCTGCTTCGGTAGGCAGCCGGTAGGTTTCACCGGTTAACGCATTTAAGCGTTCTATAAAGTAGTTGGCTTGCTGCCAACTGAGGTTATTTACCGGCATATTGTCACCTTGGAAATAGCTCATCGAAGATCCCATGACTGACTCAAATAAGCCTTGAGTCACCTCAAACTTGGCGATGTAAAAACTATCTACTTGGACTTCTCTAGCGGGTTGTTCGGCTTTCGATGCGTGCTTAGCATCTGAGCCCATTATAAATTGGCCTCCCTCCACAAGTACCATATCTTGCTCAATGGATGCCGCGATGGGATGCTCAGGCTTTGTTGCGCAAGCGCTGATTATTACGGGCAAACTTAGTGCAATAATCATCTTTAAATACCGGTTGTTGAACGCTGTCATTGCTTACCTTATGGGGTTTACCTAATGCCTCTAGTTTAGCCCTTTCCACTATTCCTAATGGTTATAAAGACTATAACGAGCGTTGGTATCGATGAACAATTAAGCTACAGATAACCAAGACACATCTGGCAGACAAATATGCAAATTATGCAAGGCCCTCAATTTAACGGTAAAGCATCAAAGCGACTTCATGTTATGGCAAAGCCAATTGGTGCCGCCTGTAATATCGATTGTAGTTATTGTTATTACCTAAGCAAACAGGACTTGCTGGAATATAAAAAAGGCTGCTCACCTAAAATGGATGACCAAACCTTAGAAACCTACATTCGTCAGTACATCGAAGGACAAAATACCCCTGAAATTATATTTTCTTGGCAAGGCGGAGAGCCAACACTACTGGGTCTAGAGTACTTTCAAAAAATTGTTGCCTTACAAAATAAATACCGTCCTGCGGGGATTCAAATTTCCAATGACTTGCAGACCAATGGCACATTGCTAAATGCCCCATGGTGTGAATTTCTGAGCGCTAATAATTTTTTGGTTGGCTTGAGCATCGATGGTCCAGAATTACTGCATAACGCCTATCGAACCAACAGGGCTGGACGCGGTACCTTTAAGCAAGTGATGAAGGCGGTTGAACTATTACATCAACATAAAGTTAACTTTGCGACCCTAACTTGTGTGAATAAGCTTACCAGTCAAAACCCATTAGACGTTTACCGTTTTCTGCGTGACGAGGTTAAATCACCGCAGATCCAGTTTATTCCTATTGTTGAACAAAAAACATTTCGTACCGAAGCGCCTCAGGCGCCAAAAACGGCTCAGCAGCTAAAACAAGGAGACAAGCGGCTTTTCCCCGGAGATAAAGATTCCATTATGGAGCCTTGGTGTGTCTCTGATTTGGCATGGGGGAATTTTTTAATTGCTGTGTTTGATGAATGGGTAGCAAGAGATATTGGCAGAGTTAATGTTCAGTACTTTGAAGCCAGTGTTGCTACGTGGATGGGGCGGCCTAATCCTCTTTGTACCCTCAATGAGTTGTGTGGCAAAGGCTTAGCAATGGAGCCGAATGGTGACGTATTTTCTTGTGATCACTATGTATACCCAGAATATAAAATAGGCAACATACATCAGCAACAATTAGACAGCTTGGCATTTAGCCACAAGCAACAACGGTTTGGTTTTGCTAAATCCCGAAGCTTAACATCTCAGTGCCAGCAATGTGATTACAAATTTGCCTGCCATGGTGAATGTCCTAAAAACCGTTTTATTAGCACGCGCAACGGTGAACCCGGTCTAAATTATCTGTGTGCAGGGTGGCACAAATTTTTTGCTCATGCAGATAAAATGTTGGCATGCCTGCTTCGCGCTAGCGGAAATCCAGTGAAAAAAGGTCTCTACAGCGATGAAAAACAACAAGAGTTAAGCCTTCATTGTTTAGACAATAAAAGCAGTAATAGATTGATTAGCACCTTTGAAACTAAATACTAAGGCTGAATAAATGACTAAACTTATAGTGTTTGTGCTGCTGTCTGTTGTTGCTACCTTAGCCTATGCTGAAGCCGATAAAACAGTGGCGGCGAGTGAAGCAGGAGGTCAAACGAGCAGCTTAAGCCAACAGCAAATAACGCAGTTATCTTATATCGCCCAAGACCAAAATGAACCACCACAAGTCCGAGCGCAAGCATTACAGGATTTAGCTAAATTCCCCAGTCAAAATGCCTTGGTGGCTGTGGTGAGAGGTTTAAAAGACAGCTCTTCTGTTATTAGAGAGGCTGCGATTAACGCATCTGAACCTTACCCCTTAGAGCATCGCTGGCGTATGGTCTCTCCCTTGCTAAACGATGACCAGCAATCAGTCAGAGTGACGGCAATGATCAACCTAGTACCTGACTATATGCGTATCAGTGAGGAGCAACGCGATCAATTAAAGGCTCCGTTAGCTGAGTTGATTCAATACTTGGAACCATTGTCAGATGAGGATGCTCAACTGTTGTTAGCCGATGTATATCGCTGGCACAATCAGTGGTTTGAAGCTGATAAACGCTATCGATTTTTACTAGACAGCAATTCGAATAACCCTGATGTATGGTTGGGTTTAGCCGACAACTATCGAGCTCAGAGCCAAGATAAACAGGCGCTTGAAATACTTGATTTGGCGATAGCGAACATACCTGACACACCATCGTTTCACTATTCGAAGGCTTTGGCTTTAGTAAGATTAAATGATAAAGCAAGTGCCGCAGATGAAATTGAATTAGCTGCCAGCCTGGCAGAGGTAAATAGCTACTTTTGGTATTTAAACGGCGTATTACAGGAACCGTTTGATATTGATAAGTCGGTACAGTCTTTTGAAAAAGCCTATTTGATATCCGGTTCTCCAGAGCAGCTTTACGCGCTATGTGACATTTATGTGCGACATGCCAATGCTAAATCTGAAGCTTGTTTAGACGAGCTTGCTAAAGTAGCGCCGAACCACGTCATCAACCAACTAAGGGCCAAGGCTTAACAGGGGAGTGGGGGTACAGGCGATACTATTGAGGTATTAGGCTTACACCCACCTATAGCGGGTGGGTATGAGCGATTAGTTTCAATTCATATTGCTAGCTTGTGATATTACGGCGAATGGCTTTGCCTGGCATGGCTTCCATTTATTTTAATCAACTTCAGTTTGATGGTAACAACTAAAAACCACTGCCTACATTAAAATATACAGCACTCTCTTCTTTACTAAATGCGGTATCAACGCCGATATACAAGCCATAACGACGGGCTATTTGATAACGAAAACCAGCTCCATAGGCATCTACTTTGTGTTTTTGCTTTGACTCATCTTGATCAGAGGTGCGGCCTTGGCCGTAAAAGGCTGATACTGTCCAGCGGTGGTCTATGGCATACATGACTTGCGACTGAATAGTGAATACTTCATCCCCTTGATAGCGGTAAGATGACACGCCACGTAAGTCAACATAGGGGCGAACGGTGGGAGATAAAAAGCTCTCATTAGAATGAAAATATTGGTAGTTTCCTGCAAACGCTAAGGTCCAGCTGTTAGCTAAAGGGATAAATACTTGACCGTCTACAGCTAAATTTTGATAGTTCCATTTACTGCCTATAGCTTCGTCGTAGACCATGTATTCTGCGTTTACGGTGTAACCCTTAGTAGGGAAAAATAAATTGTTGCGCGTATCATATTCAGCTATTAATCCTAAGCCCGAGGTCATCGAGCCTTCCCCTAACGCGAGTTTTAAAAGCTTATCTATTATTACGTTATCAGACTCAACTGAGCTTTTGCCAAATATCTGTTTTACTCCTAGCATCAGCGGGGTATCGGCCACTCTAAACTGCAACTGTTGCATGGCAAATACACCAGAAGTTTTAGTACCAATTTTAAGGGTTTGATTAAATAAAGAACCGATTGATATATCTTTGTAGATGTCGAGATTTGCTTTGCCAAGGCCTGCTCCACCGGTATAACGAATCGAATCGTTTAGCCAGGAATGACGATGGCCAGCAAAAGCAAACCAAGTGCCATTTTCAGTACCAGCTGCACCCACCAGAGTAATGGCAGCAGGCATCAGCTGTGCGCCACCATCTAGTGAATTCATAGCGAGTTCTTTTCGCTTATTTTTTTCGGTCTCGGTTTCGTGCAGAAATAAGCCCATCGCACCACCACCATACCCCACCGCAGGTTCAGTGATCAAAATAGGTATGGGCAAAAAGCCATGAGCGTTTTCAGCGAGGTGATGGCCCAAATCAAAGCGTTCATCAACCGGGTCTTTGAACGAAGCTATGCTAGGTAGTGTTGTTAATAAGGGTACCAACAAAGCAGAAAAAATTGTGAGTTTGTGCATGAATCAACCTGTAATTGAATATGGAAACTGTTTGGTAAACATTCAAGGTGCTAAACATTGGAAGCGACTTTACAAGAGAAGAAGAACAGTACTAACTCGCGTAAGAAGGATTAAATCCTGCAAGTAAGCCTTGATGCTTTGCGCATAAGGGAAACAAGCTAGATTGATATCTACGTTAGCGTTGCCATACAAGGTCATTCATGCCGGGGATTTACATCTTCGCAATAGCGATGAAAGAGCGGGGCCTGCAAATGTGATTGTGGGGATTGTTTGAATGCTATTTCAATCTCATCCAATGGGAAAGATCTAGTGAATGGGCAGCCAATTAAATGACTAAACACAAGACTCCTAAGCGAGAACAACAAGATATTTTGTCTTTTACCGACCGATTACATCAATCTGGTTGTGCGCCTTATTCTGTGGCTCACTACAGCAAAAAATATACAAAAAACTTGGTATTGGAATTAACATTGACGTTAGTCCACCCAAGGTGATGTAACTTAAAAACCCTCTTCGGTTAATCTTCGTCAACGGGTGTCTACCTTCAACTCCATGAAGACGGGTGAGGTCATGGGTAATGAGAAAACTTATTCTGAGTTTATGTTGTGTATAGCCAATGTACTATTGCCACCTAGTTATTTAATGTTGGTGGGTAGTACTCATAGAGGCAATCATTCGATCAATTAGCGGCGACCTTCCACTTATACCCTTAATGTACTGATTTACGCTAGTAGGTAGGCGTTTAATTGCTGTGCTTATCCCTAGTAGGTGTTGTTTATTGATAATGGAAAAATGCGCTTTTAACTGCAAAAAGTGCAGTGATGTTGATTCAAACTAAATGATAGACCAGATATGAAGGATAGCGTCCTTCATTAGCGATTAACCTGATTGTATCTAGCAACTTATTATACCTCCATCGCAACAGGGCGATCTTAATCTAGAGGTAGATATGTTTAATTCACACACTCAACAAGGTTTGCACATCAGCGTATCTACGTCGATGGCAGCACCACAACATCAATGCGGGGGTGCACTATGAGCATCGCCCATCAGCTTATTCAAAGCTCTCCATATATTGCTTTATTCATCACTTTAGCCCTTGGCTACTTAGTGGGTAAAATTACCATCGGCCGTTTTGTGCTTGGTGGTGTAGCCGGTACTCTTCTTATGGGGGTATTGGTCGGTCAGCTAGGTGTTAGCATCGACCCTGGTGTGAAAAGTATCTTCTTCGCCTTGTTCATTTATGCTGTTGGTTTCCAAGGTGGGCCTCAGTTCTTCGGGGCACTTAACCGCAAAACGGTTAACGTATTACTGTCAGCCGTAGTGATGACCACTGTGGGTTTGTTAGTGGTGCTTGGCGCGGCTTGGATGTTCGACCTTGACCGTGGTACAGCGGCCGGTCTTGCAGCGGGTGGGTTAACACAGTCTGCGATTATTGGTACGGCTGGTGATGCCATTGGCAAGTTGGGCGGTATTACCGAACAAGCAAAAAACATCATGCAAACCAACGTAGCAGTGGGTTACGCGGTCACTTACATCTTTGGTTCTTTGGGCCCAATTTTAATGGTCACTTGGATTATCCCAACCCTAATGAAATGGGATATCCGTAAAGAAGCACTAGAGTTAGCTGAAAAGAATAACGCCGGTAAAGCGGAGTTGGCAGCCGGTGAATTTAACGCCATTACTGCCTTAGATTCTCGGGCCTTTAGCATCAACGAAAGCAGCACACTATTAAATCAAACCATTGCACAAGCCAATGACAGCTTAATAGATACGGCTATCGAGTTGGTACAGCGTGACGGTCAACAGTTAGACGCTGATGAAACCTTAAGGGTTCAACAAGGTGACGTTGTTGTCGTGACGGGGCGTCGCACAGCGGTGAAACAACAAGCTAGCCAGTTAGGTGATGAAATTGAAATCCCACCTTCAGTAGAATTGGTGGAAGAGAATCGTCAGCTTATCGCGACTAACTCGACACTGATTGGCAAAACGCTCGGTCAAATCAAGCAGGCCGCTCAAAAATCACTGACCCGTGGCGTGTATGTGACTAGCATCACCCGTGGCGGTAACAGTTTAGATATTAGCGCAGACTTAGTGGTTGAGAAACACGACATTGTTCAAATCACCGGTAAAGCCGCAGACTTAAACCGTGTGGCAAACACCATTGGTCAGCGTTTGGGCTCAGCTTATGTGACTGACTTTGTATTGCTCGGTCTTGGCATGGCGGTAGGTTTATTAATCGGCCTGATTCATTTTAAAATTGCAGGTATTCCGGTCACTATCGGCTCAGGCGCAGGCTGTTTAATCTCGGGTCTAATGGTGGGATGGTTACGTAGTAAAAACCCTAAAGTCGCGGCGTTCCCATTGGGTGCATCAAACTTCATACGTGACTTTGGCCTAGCAGTATTTGTTGGTATCGTAGGCTTACAAGCCGGTCCTCAAGCAATTGATGCTATCCGTGAGCACGGTTTAACATTGTTGATGTTGGGTGCAGGTGTTACCTTAATTCCACAAATCGTTGGCTTCTTCTTCTCTTACTATGTATTACGAGTAAGAAATCCGATTGAAGCCTTGGCAGCAGTGGCCGGTGGTCGAAGTGCAAACCCAGGCTTTGCAGCGCTACTAGAAAAAGCAGGTAACTCAACACCGGTATTTGCGTTCACTGTGACCTATGCCATCGCAAACGTATTACTGACGTTATGGGGCCCGGTGATTATTGGTATCATCACCACGAACGTAGCCATGTAATGTAAAAGTTTTATGCTGAGTATCATGCTCAAGCACGAGAACACAACAAGCGCCTTAGGGCGCTTGTTGTTTTTTTGCTTTATATAAGAGCTGGCAGTTAATTAATGATCTGGGTAGCAGTATTTTCAGCGCGGTGTGGTGTTCTCCTTTTACTAAGCCTCCACATTGTAGGCTCAGTTAAACAAGGTTATTGTTCCGCAAATGGTGCTAGCGCTCGCTATAGCATTTCTCCCTTATTAGCATTGTTGTGAATATCGCAATGGATAAGGCTTTAGTGGCCGTTTCGCCATGTATTCCATTTCTCTGATAGACACCCGCGGGCGAACTAGCTTTGCTTGATGGGCTAGGGCAAGCCTATGTAGACCTGCTATGCCTGAGCCACTTTTTTCACTTATTTCACGGCTATGAAGCTAAATAAAACACGCACACAGATTTTTTAGCGCCAATCTATCGCCGTGCTGTTTTTTGCCGTACCTACCATTAGTTATTACATATCAACGCCTTAAGTTATTTGTTTTGCCGCGTAATTCACATGGCGAGACGTAATCACACAGACATTATTGGCCGCGAACGGCCCATGAAGGATAGCGTCCTTCATCGGTGATTAACCCGATTTTCCTAACCCTCTTACTATACCTCCATCGCAACAGGCACTGGCCTGGCGAACACCATTAACATGTAAACTAAAAGGTAAATTAATATGTTAGATATCGACTTCACTCAATTCGCAGACCTAAGCCCATTTGAATTAAAAGACAAATTGATTGACCTCGCGAACACGGTTCCTGACCGTGCATTATTAGACGCGGGTCGTGGTAACCCTAACTTCTTAGCCACCTTGCCACGTAAAGCATTTTTACGTTTAGGTGACTTTTCAATTGAAGAAGCAGAGCGTAACTACGCTTACTTAGATGGCGGCTTTGGCGGTATCCCTAACGGTGAAGGCATTGTTGAACGTTTTGATACCTTTGCAAAACAATATGGCACTAAAGATGGTGTACAGTTTTTACAAAAAGCCCTTAGCTACGCAAAAGACCGACTGGGTATCGAGAAACACGATTTCCTTAACGAACTCGTATTGGCCTTCCTAGGCTGTAACTACCCGGTCCCTTCACGCATGCTTACCAACATTGAGAAAGTGGTTAAGCAATACATTGGTGAAGAAATGTACGGCTCAGTCCCCATGACCACGAACTTTGACTTGTTCGCGACTGAAGGCGGCACAGCGTCAATGACCTATACCTTCGCGACCATGTTCAACAATGGTTTGTTGAAAAAAGGCGACAAAGTAGCCCTTATTACGCCAATTTTTACCCCTTACTTAGAAATTCCTGAGTTGGCTGAATACGACCTAGAAATTGTTGAACTACGCCTAGACGAAACCACTTGGCAGTTACCTCAATCAGAAATAGAAAAACTGGCTGATACCGACATTAAATTACTGTGTGTCGTAAACCCTGCGAACCCTGCATCAGTGAAAATGTCTGACGACACCTTGGCCCTGCTCACTGACTTTGTTAATCAGCAGCGTAAAGACTTATTCATTATTACTGATGATGTATACGGCACCTTTGCCGACGACTTTGTATCGTTGTTTGCAACCTTGCCTTACAACACCTTGTGTGTGTACTCGTTCTCTAAATACTTTGGCGCAACTGGCTGGCGTTTAGGCACCATCGGTATTCACGAAACTAACGTGTTTGACGATGCCATGCGTGCACTACCTGAAGCGCATCAAGAACGTTTAGATGACCGTTACAAAACGCTAACCCCAACCCCACGTGATATTAAATTTATTGACCGTATCGTTGCTGATAGCCGCGCAGTAGCGCTTAACCACACTGCTGGTTTGGCCTTACCACAACAAGTACAAATGGCCTTATTCTCACTGACTTGCCTAATGGACTTAGAAGATAACTACAAAGCGGCTTGTAAACGCATTATTCGTGAGCGTTACAAAACACTATACAGCGCCATGGGTTTAGAAGTGACCGAAGATAAAGACCGTGTTGATTACTACACCTTGCTAGAGCTTGACCGCATTGGTGGCCAACTTTACGGCGAAGACTTTGTACGCTGGTTTAAAGACAGTGGCAAAGGTCAGTACTTCTTGTTCCGTTTAGCCCAGTCTACCGGGGTAATTTTATTACCTGGTAAAGGCTTCGATACGGTGCATGCCTCAGTACGCGTATCGTTAGCGAACTTAACTCACCACGAATACGAGTTAATTGGCCGCGAAACCCGCAAAGTACTCGACGAGCATTACGCTGAGTACACAGCGCAGTAACTGCAAAGAAACAAGCGCCTGAGGGCGCTTGTTGTTCTCTTTCTTCTCAATGTGTTCAAACGGTGGCGCTATCATGAAAGGCATTATTTCTATTCAATCACATGTTGTATTTGGTCACGCGGGTAATAGCTCGGCGGTATTTCCCTTGCAGCGTATGGGCTTTGAAGTCTGGCCAATTCATACGGTCCAGTTTTCAAATCACACCCAATATAGTCAGGGGTGGACAGGGCAAAGTCTGAAGGCACACCAAGTGACAGATTTAATTGATGGTATTGATGCAATTGGTCAGCTAGATAATTGCCAAGCGGTGCTGTCGGGCTATTTAGGCAGTGCTGATCAAGCTGTATCACTGATTGAAGTTGTTGAGCGAGTAAAACAAAGCAACCCTCGTGCTATCTATGTATGTGACCCAGTCATGGGCGACCCAGAGAAAGGCTGTATTTTAGCGGAGGGGGTGAGTGATTATTTGGTTGATGAACTGATGCCTAAAGCAGACGTAATCGTACCTAATCAGTTTGAACTAAGCCGATTTGTAAAGCAGCCAATCAATAATCTGAATGATGCAGTTAGCGCTTGCCAAAAGGCCTTAAGTTTAGGCCCTAAAGTAGTGTTAGTTAAGCATTTACATAGTTTGTCTGACCAGCAATTTAGCATGATGATGGCCGACGCAACCGGTTGCTATTTGGTCACCCGACCAAAGCTGGAGTTTGCTAAATCACCTGTGGGGGTAGGCGATCTTATCTCTGCTTTATTTACTGGCGGTTTGATGAAGGGGTGGCCACCAATTATGGCTTTTGAGCACGCTAATAATGCCTCTTATGGCGTCTTAGAAGCCACTTACCAATGTGGCGAATGGGAATTACAAACGGTGTTTGCACAACACCAAATTGACCTGCCAAATTCAAGCTTCGCCGCTAGCAAAGTCGCGTAGTTTATAGATAACTCATTTAAACATAGAGCACTAAAAATGAATAAATTCGCTTTTGTTTTACTCGCCAGTATGGTCGTTAGCGCATGCTCCTCAAATCACGGGCTTGATCAACGGGTTGATCAAAGTAATTATCAACAAGCTGTATTTGGTGCTAACAATGGCGATCTTGTTCACGAACCGTTTAGGTTTTGGGGCGACGAAAGGCCTGAGTTTTTATTTGATGCGCAGAGCAATACTACAGCGCTAAACACTGAAGCTGACGCCCTGAATATCCTGGTGTTGTCAGGCGGTGGAGCTAATGGCGCCTTTGGTGCAGGAGTACTTAATGGCTTGCGTGAAGTGGGTTCATTGCCGAACTTTACCATTATTACTGGCGTGAGTGCTGGCGCGTTAATTGCGCCTTTTGTTTATACTGGCGATGATGATCTTGTCACGATGAAGCGGGTGATGTTGGATATAAATGATAAAGAGATATTAGGAAACAAAAATTTTCTTAATGCGCTTTTCAAAGATGCGTTTAGTAAAGGGGACGGACTATATAGTTTCATAGAGGCCGCTTTTAACCCTTCTATGATCGAAAAAATGGCTAAGGCTCAACAAAGTGGTAAACGTTTGTTTATTGGTACAACCCATTTTGATTCAGGGCGACAAATAGTATGGAACGTAGGTGCAATTGCTAACAGTAAACTGCCAAATAAACAGGCTCTCATTCATCAAATTCTCACCGCCAGTGCGTCGATACCAGGGGTATTTCCACCACAATTTATTGATGTTGATGTAGCTGGCGAACTACGCGAAGAATTGCATGTTGATGGCGGCTTAAGTGCTCAAATGTTTATGGACCCATCAGGTTATGATTACAACAAATTAAGTCAAGCCATGGGCTTAACAGCATCGCCTCAAGTGTTTGTTGTACGTAATGGTGCCTTAGCTTTACCTTACAAAGAGATCGAGGATAAAGGAGTAGCCTTAATGAGTCGCAGTGTGCAAAGTTTAACTATTGCGCAAACCAAGGGGGATCTTTATCGCATGTTGTATAGAAGCGAAATAAATGATTTTGATTTACGTTTTACTTTTGTAGATGTAGATTTTTTGGCGCCGCAACGTAAAAAGGTAATGTTTGATCAAGATTACATGCAAGCACTGTTTGATTATGGTTATCAAAAAGCTATCAAGCAGCAACTATGGTTAACTGAGTTTAACTAAACGACAAACTGTTGGCTTAACCAAACACTTTGCTATTAACCACAAACCAAGCGACACCCAAAATGAGCAGGCAGGCCACGTTTATCGTGGTCTATCTAGATCGTGGTCATATATAAAATCATTGATTACTTCGGTAATGTGCTTCTTTATATCTAGCATTTGTTTGGAATGAGGTAACCACAAGGATATTGCAAAACGAAAATGACTTTTGATTTCGTCTACTTTTAACTCGCTAATGTCTAAAAGATCGGTAATTTGGGCGACATTCACTCTGGGTAGTAAGGCCCAACCCACATTTTGTTGTACCAGATTCATTAATAGGGAAAGGTCTTCAATGACTTCAAAGTCAGGCGACAAAGTAATTTTTTCGCCTAAACCATCTTCAATATATGAGCTCAGTATTAATTGTTTACTGGTTTTAAGTTTGTTGAATAAACGACTTTGAGAATAGCTGTGCAGTTCACTACTGTTGGCTGCGTAAATGGCAAAAGAAGGGTGAGCAATGACGGAGCAATCAAAGCTAGTCATAGCGGTACGTGTATCAACATTAACAAGCGCTACTTGGATTGTATCGTCGTTCAGGCCTTGTTTGATTTGTTCCTTGTTCCGAATGATGAAATTAACCTTCATATTGGGAAACGCTTTGAATAAGCGCAATCTTATACGAACAATCGCTTCATTAGGGATAAAGCTGCAATAAGCGACAGTAATATGTTCTAGCTGTCCAAACGAAAGGCTTAGAGCCATTTTGTCGAAGGAGCTAGCCTGCTCAATGGTTTGTTTTGCATAGCGATAAAGCAGTTGGCCTTGCTCGGTGGGTTTGGTGCTTCTACCGATCCGTTCAAATAACTCTATGGCCAATTGATCTTCAAGATTGGTAATGACTTGGCCAATCGTGGTGCGGTGCTTACCTAACTTGGCCGCCGCTTCGCTAAACGACCCTTTCTCAAACACTGCAACAAACGCAGTGAGTTGCTCAAGACTGAAATGCATGAGGGTTTGGTCCATCAAAAGAGAGTATGTCTTTGAAAAGGATAGCACTATTCTAGACTGCTACAAATACATTAACGGCTTTTAGCTAAGAGTTATCCATGACCAAAGCATCTAACCATATTCGTCACGCTGTAGCAGCAAATGCTGCTTCAATTGCGACATCTTTTAGCATGAATAACTCAGGACAAGCACGCCAACGTAATCATAGATTGAAGCACTTAGTGCAGCCGGGTAGTGAAGCTTTACTGAATGTATCAGCTGCTAGACAAGGTTTTACTATAGAGCAATACCGGCAAGCTCATCGATTGTTTAGCCCCGCTCACTATCAAATGGGCGGCGATGATGCCCTCATATACAATACCAAGCTTAACGAGTTTTTACCTTCATCTATGGTAATGCCTTTGAGTGTTAACAATACGCTTCCTAGAGCGATAAATAACGACATCGCTGCGCTACGCTGTATGAGCAAACAAGCTAATAGTGAAACCTTAATCGACTATATCAATCAGCCAACTAGCCGAGTTCAGGGTGTGATGATGGTGCATGCGGGTAAGGTTGTGTTTGAGCAGTACCCAGGCATGAATCCAGATGATAATCATGTCTGGATGGAACTCTCTAGGAACACCGTTAGAATGGTTTTCTCTCAGTTAATAAGTGAAGGTTTAGTTGAGTTAGACCGAGCGGTGAGTGTGTATCTGCCAGAACTGTTGGGCACTAACTGGGACTTAGTGAGTGTTAGGCATGCTTTAGACCACACCACCGGCCTTGATGTTACTCAAGACCTACAAACTATCTACGATCCGCAATCAAATATTGCGCGGTTTTTAGCCGCTGAATTTGGCCAAGCTAGTGGTGACACAACCCAAAAAGAGCATTGGCTAGATGTGATTAAACAAATCGAAAAGTCTCCAAATCAAATTGCAGGCCATGATAAATGTGCCAGTGCTATTACTATTGCGGTGTTGACTTACCTAGCCGAACGCATCGATAGGCAGCCTTGGAGTACGCTATTTAGAAACCGAGTGTGGGGACATGTACGTGCTACTGCGCCAATGTTGTTTACTTTGGCCCCCGACGGCACAGCGATCTCACACGGCTTAGTGCTCTCTACCTTAGAGGATGCAGCTCGCTTTGCCATGCTATTTACCCCGAGTTGGAGCAAGATTTCAACTACCTCTACTTTACCTAAGCAGTGGCACGATGAATATCGCTTGTCTCAGCATCCTAATAAGTCAAATTTGGTTGATATTTTCCAAGTTGATAAGGTGTTTTCCGATGGGGCAAGGTATAAGAAGGGTAAGTTTGGTCAAGGCATGTATGTTGATCCGAAACGCGATTTTGCAGCGGTTTACTTTTCGTCCCAAGCCAATGCTTATGAGCAGGATGAACCTTACATGATGGGCTATCTGCGCAAGGCATCGCAATGCCTTGATTGACTGGTAGTGATTTGTTGAGGGTTTGATCCATCAACCGCGATTAACCCTCTAAAGAGCTTCAGGTTAAGCTAGCTACATTAGAAATTAACCATAAGATTTAGTCATGTTTGAGCATTATTTACCAAAAGAAGTGATCGTAGGGGAGGTGTACTTGCCTCCATTATTGATTGCCTTCGGTTGTGCCTATTTGGCCGCGAGTTTAACCATGGGGGGACTTTCTCGAGTGGGGTGGCTTAAATATCTTTACGCTCCGACCTTAGTTGAAATTTCATTAATGGTTATTTATGCAGTACTCATTAGCACTTTCATTTTTCCCGGTTAACCTTTTAAGGCATCACAATGAAAACCAAATTACTTACCCTCGCTTTAATTTTATTAGCCCTTGTATTCGGTACAGTTAAATATCAACACTATTTGTCTCAACCTTGGACTCGAGACGGCCAGGTTCGAGCAAACATAATAGAAATCACCCCTCGAGTTACTGGTCCTGTGGTCAGTATCTACGTTTCAGATAATCAACGTGTTAAAGCCGGTGACTTGTTGTTTGAAATTGATGACCGGGTATATGAAGCGGCAAAACACCAAGCTCAAGCATCGTTGTCTCAAGCTCAAGCGGTATTGGCGCGTGCTAACAACGAATTAAAGAGAATGAGCGCTTTAGAAAAGCGTACGCCTGGTTCAGTGCCGGTTATTACCTTAAATAATTTAAATAATGACGTTGAGTCGGCCAATGCAAACTTAGCAGCAGCAAATGCGGTACTAGATAACGCAGAGTTGAACTTGGCCTTCACGAAAGTTTATGCCAGTAAAGACGGATACATCACTAACTTTAACGTTGCTGAAGGTGCGCACGTTGTCGCCAATCAACCGGTAGTGGCTCTAATTGACGAAAATAGCTTTTGGGTAGAAGGGTTCTTTAAGGAAACCGATATAAAAAATATGCAACAAGGGGATAGCGCGAGTATCACTTTGATGAGTTACCCTGATAGCCCGATTAACGGCACGGTAAGCAGTATTGGTTACGGTATCGCACAGAGCGATGGCACTACGAGTACACAAATGTTACCTAATATTAATCCAAATTTTGAGTGGATTAGATTAGCGCAACGTCTGCCGGTAAAAATTAGTGTCAGTGAGTTACCCGACAATGTTCAGCTACGAGTTGGGACGACAGCTTCAGTGATGATTAATATAAACAATGCGAGTAAAGGTTCATGAGTGAAGCAAGCAAAATGGCCATAAAAGTTGCCGCTAGCCTTGCTCTAACCATTTTTCTCGCATTGAGTTTTGGCTGGGAAAAACCCTATTGGGGCGCTATTGCGGTGGTCGTTATGGGGACAACTGAAAGCTATGGGCATGCAATTCAAAAAGCCAGCCATCGGGTATTAGGTACCCTAATCGGCGCAGTACTTGGTTTTACTTTAATCGCCTGCTTTGGCCAACAGCGAGAACTGTTCTTTTTAAGTATTACTGGCCTTGGTGCGTTTGTAGCCTATATGTCAGCGAGATCGCCAAATGGCTACGTCTATAAAATGGCTTTTATTGTCGCTATTATTGTCAGCCTGGCTGGCGGACTCAGTGAAGGCTACAGTTTTCATTTAGCCATTCTTAGATTAGAAGAAAATCTACTGGGGGTGATTTGTTTTTCAACGGTGTTTAGTGTGCTGTGGCCAAACTCGAATACACTGAGCTCGAGTGTCAAGTCGCAAGACGGCAAACCAACGGTAGCACTGAGCACTAAGCAAGAGGGTTATTTAAGAGCCCTTAAGTTTATTTGTATTACATGTGTCAGTTGGGCGCTTTGGATCTATTTACCGATCCCCGGTGGTTTCATGTTCCCGCTTATTGCTGCCACCATGGGGGTCAGTATGGTGGAGTTTAAGTCTAAGTTGATGAATAAAATGTTAGGGCTTATCTATTTGTGGTCGATAGTCATCATTCTTCAATATGTATTTATTTTACCAACCTTAGACGCCGGGTGGCAGTTGGCTGCGTTCTATTTTATTAACTGTTTTGCGATATGGCGGGTATTTTATCGACCAGAGCATATGGTAGTGCGTATGTTAGGCGGACAGTTCTTAGTGTTACTGACCATGAGTGCCCAATACTTAAGGCCTGTTTATGACATTAATTCGCCCTTGCAAATGTTATTATTTTTAAGCTTGGTATTAGTGACCATTAAGATTGTAATGCAATTGGCTGAAGCAGTGTTTGAGCCCTCACAAACCCGCTTAGCTTAGCTTGAGGTAGACAGCTGTTTTGGGTTTTGATCGAGGCGACAAACACTAAAATTAATTTGGCGTTCATAATTTTACGGCTTTGAAGACTGTCAAAGCCGTAATGGTATATCAATGGCTAGTGAAACGTGGGTAGTTAAGAGGCTCTTTTACTGATTAAAATGGGGAAATACACCACTAAGAAAAATAAGCAGGCTACTATCCATAAAATGCCGCTAATGTTCCAAGCGCTTAATGGATTATACAGTATTGGCATTAGCGTGCGTACCAGTGTTGCCAAGGTTAACAGGATAAAAGCAATCACAATAACCGGCTTTATTTTAAGTGTTCTTCCAGTATGGCCTAGGGATACACGGCTCATCATTGAAAAAATCATCAAACCGATTGCACCAATAGTAATAAGGTGTAGTGCGTTACTAAAAGTAACGGCAACAAGAAATTGGCTGCTTCCAAGTAAGATTAACCCCAGCCCCATTAGCCCGTAAGATAAGTGTAGCGACCATAGCAAAGGGACGTTCGTAGTATTGATAGAGCGCCAATAGCTTAAACGGACTATATGCAAGGCGCCTAACACAATTAGTAGTATTGCACTTAGCGCTGCCGTATCGTAGAAATAACTGGAGATGAATATCGCTACAGTCGTGATGGCAAAAGGACCGATAACACGGTTAATCCACGCAGGAGTATTAATGGCTTGAGTATTTGCACCGCGAACAGTAAAAAAAGGGATTACTCTACCACCGACCAAGGCCATCATTATGGTGAACAGCAAGACCATAGAACGGCTGAGGTGAAGGGCCAAACCACTGTTACCGGTAAAATCAAATAGTAACATAGCCATATCTACAGCAGTCATCACACCAAGTAGCACAATAAAAATATAATTGCGCTTATTTTTAGCTACAAACACTAGCTTACTGTACACAGCTATAACGCTAAGCCACCATAATCCTTGCATGACAATGGCGAAAATAACGCTATTGGCATCATTAATGTAAAACCCAAGCCTTGCTAAACACCAAAGTGCGATTAAGCCAACTAGGCCTTTGCCTTTGATACTTGCTTGGCCGGTCCATGTTTGCACAGCTGTAAGAACAAAGCCTACAGCTACCGTAGCGGCAAAACCAACTAACATTTCATGAGCGTGCCAAACATGTGGGCTTAAGCCTTGGTGGCCAATTAGCATATGCCCATTCAGTAACAGTAGCCATACCGCCACACTTAGGGCCGATGATAAGGTGGCCAATAAGAAAAACGGTCTGAAAGCGAGTTCTAGTACCGGGTGTTGATGCCAATAATCGGCTTGATGGTTTTGATTGGGTTCATCTATATGTAGCACTTATATTACCTCTTGGCCTAGTTCGTTTAATCCTACGCAGCGTAACACGTAAGCTACTTTTAGTAGGCCTGCGAATATTATTGTGGAAATGTGAGCGGCAATTTGAACTGGTATAGTGAACTGGTACGCCAAAGGGTAGGAGATGATAATAGATGTAACCATTACCATTAGCGACAATAACATAAGCCAGTTTCCATTCCTTATACACTTTGAAAACGGGCTTAATTGCTGGGTATAACTAGAGTGTGTATATGCGCGAAGTGTCATTTAGCCTTCCTAAAAGTAGTCGATAAGCAATACAAATTTGCTCATGCAATCAACTACAGCACTTGTTGTGCCAATTCGTTAAATCAACCCAATATCAATATGTTAAGGCTTTTACGTGTATTGCGTGGTCATATTGACACGTTGTAATGTGGAGTCAATAAGACTACAGTGTGTCAAAAGGATAAGGTGATGTCTGATATATCTTCAAAAGCACTGATTGAATTGGCCCTAGATTTGGCGCAAAGTTTAGTAAACCGTCATCGCTTTGATCGTTTATTAGATACCGTCAGAAAAACAATTAGTTGTGATGCGGTGGCGTTGTTAGAGCTAAGAGGTGAAGTGCTGAGTCCCCTTACCTTACAAGGGTTAAGCAGAGACACATTAGGGCGACGCTTTCTCATTTCTGAGCACCCACGTTTTCAACAAATATGTTCTTCAACCTCACCGGTACGTTTTCCAGCTAACTGTGATTTACCCGATCCCTATGACGGTTTATTAATCGATCGAGATGGGGATTTACCGGTGCATGCCTGTATGGGTTTACCCCTTTATTTCGACAGCAAGCTGATCGGTGTGCTGACTCTTGATAGCTTTACTCCCCAAGTATTTGATGACATAGCGAGCCGAACACTTGAGGTTATCTCAGCGATGGCCGCGGCCAGTTTGCATACCGGTTTAAGCTTAAGCTTGTTAGAACAACAAGCCTACCATTCTCAACAAGTATTGGAAGAAATGAACCTCTCAGCTTGGCACAGCGATAGTGAAGAACTGATAGGGGAAAGTGTTGAAATGCAGCGCCTTAAAAAGGAAATTGCTCTAGTGGCGCCATCTGATTTCACTACCTTAATTCAAGGTGAAACCGGCGTAGGTAAAGAACTGGTCGCGCGTTCTGTACATAATCTGTCGCCTCGGCACAAAGCACCAATAGTCCACGTTAATTGCGCAGCTCTGCCAGACAGTTTGATTGAAAGCGAATTATTCGGCCATGTTAAAGGCGCATTTACCGGTGCAGACAAGGACCGAGCTGGCAAGTTTAGTATTGCCAATGGAGGCACTATATTTCTGGACGAAATCGGTGAACTGCCACTGGTGGCCCAAAGCAAGTTGTTGCGGGTACTGCAAAATAAGGAGATCCAAGCGGTAGGCCAAGATAACAGCCAAGTTATTGATGTGAGGGTTATTGCCGCGACTAACCGTAACCTATTAAGTGAGGTGGAGCAGGGGCGTTTTCGCGCAGACTTGTACCATCGCTTAAGTGTTTACCCACTGAGTGTACCGGCTCTAAGAGACAGAGCAGGAGATGTACAGCTGCTCGCTGGCTACTTTATAGAGCTAACTAAACGCAAACTAGGCATTGCCCAAATAAAACTGCAATCTGATTTAGTCGATTATCTAAACAATTACGATTGGCCAGGCAACGTACGAGAGCTAGAGCATTTAATTAGTCGGGCTGCGTTAAAAGCGCGAGCGCGACAACACAACAAGGGTATTGTGCACTTAAGCATCGTAGATTGTGGTGAACTGAGACCGGTGGTTAGCAGTAACCTTGAAAGTGTAGATAGTATCGCGCCAATAATTAGTGAACCTTCTACACTGACGCTAAAAGCTGCGACAGATATTTATCAACGCCAAATCATTGCTGCTTGTTTAAAGAAGCATCATGGAAGTTGGGCTAAAGCAGCCAGAGACCTAGGGGTAGATCGAGCAAACTTAAATCGATTAGCGAAACGTTTAGGTCTGAATATTAACAAAGTGATTGAGGATTGAACTAACCATGCTTTTGTCACGTAATTAGTTTCAAAACCACTTGTTCTCAGCAAAGGATTGTCTATGAAAGCCCGTCGACAGATTTATTTAAGCTTAATGTTTAGCTCAGTGATTACTAGTTACAGCCATGCTAATGATTATGCGCTTATCGAAGGCGAACAGGCACCCGTTTGGGTGCAACGAAGTGGACAGTTGGCCCTGCACCTAGATGCCTCGCCCTTAGACGGCGGTGAAGCTAACGGACAATCTACCGCTATTGATGATGCTAAATTTCTGCTGCCGATTAAACCCGCTACCGTATTTGCTGTTGGATTAAATTACCGGAGTCATGCTGGCGACTCTGGTGCCGCTAAGCCTGAAATATTTTTTAAGTCTGCTAGCTCTCTCAGCATCGGAGGCTCTTTGCTACTGCCAAAGGATGCCAACAACGTGCATTTTGAGGGAGAGTTAGTGCTGGTAATTGGGAAAACCTGTAGCAAGGTAAATAAAGAGCAAGCCTTAGCTTGTGTATTTGCTTATACCTCCGGCAACGATTTAACTGAACGTAGTTGGCAAGGGCGAGATTTACAGTGGTGGCGGGCCAAGGGGGCTGATGGTTTTGCTCCAATCTCTCAGTGGCTTACGAGTGACATTGACCCATCAGATTTAACCGTGACTACACGTTTAAACGGTGCCATTGTGCAACAAGAAAGCACTAAAAACATGATTCATTCAGTAGAGGACATTGTCAGCTATATAAGTGGCTATGTCACATTGCAACCATGGGATGTAATTTTCACCGGTACCCCTGGTAGAACCCAAGCATTGAAAAAAGGAGATAAGGTGAGTGTCGCGGTGAGCTCGCTCAATCAGGTGGTTACTAATATCGAGTAACCACCTATATTGATTAGCCGAGGGATGACTATTTAACTGGGCTTAACCCTTTATCGCGGTTGGCTTTTGCTTGGTCTAAGTTAAAATCTGAAGATACCCAGTCACTGGCTTCAGCAGCGCTGAATTTATTCTGTGACCAGTCGCTTGCTGCTGCCAGTTCAAAGCCTGCGTCTAGCCACTCTCTGGATTCTACTGCGCTAAATTTTCCTGCCCAAGCCACTATTTGGTTAGGGTCAGTAAAATTCTGATCTACCCATTCTTTTACTTGGGGCTGGCTCATACCGGCTCGTACATAAGTTTGTACTTGCTCAACGCTTACTCCCATCTCTTTCCAGGCAGAGATTTCAGACTCAGACATTCCATCCCAAGTTGGTTGACTAGAACAAGCGACCAACAATAGTACAGCGCTTATAAAGCTCAATATTTTCATAACGTTCCTTAGTATTATTTAGTACTGATTAAAATATAAACCATATAAGCAAATCTTCCATTAAGACGAGGGATTAACTTTGTTTAAATCCATGAGAAAGGGTTAATCTGGCGAATACGGCGATCTTTTCGTCGCTTGACTGATGGTTGCTTGTACTAAGCCTAAGAATCAGAGATTATACGAGGCTATTTTGTTTAAACTGTATTTATAGGTAGGCTGGTATGAGTGAGGCGGACAATCGCCCTAGCAATTTCATTCGTCACATTATTGATGAAGATCTTAAATCAGGTAAACACACAAGTGTGCATACACGTTTTCCACCTGAGCCAAATGGTTACTTACACATCGGCCATGCTAAGTCGATCTGTCTCAATTTTGGCATTGCTCAAGACTACCAAGGAGCGTGTAATTTACGCTTTGATGACACCAACCCAGAAAAAGAAGATATAGACTACGTTAACTCTATTCAACAAGACGTTAAGTGGTTGGGTTTCGAATGGGATAGTGAAGTATGTTATTCATCTAACTACTTTGACCAATTGTACGGCTACGCGGTTGAATTGATAGAAAAAGGCCTAGCATTTGTTTGTTTCCTAAATGCTGAGGAAGCACGTGAATACCGTGGGACTTTAAGTCAACCAGGAAAAAACAGTCCGTACCGTGATACGTCTGTTGAAGAAAATTTAGCGTTGTTTGAAAAAATGCGAGCTGGCGAGTTTAAAGAAGGCGAGTGTTCCTTACGCGCTAAAATAGACATGAGTTCATCATTCATGTGTATGCGTGATCCAGTTATTTATCGTATTCGCTTTGCCCATCACCATCAAACGGGTGACAAATGGTGCATTTACCCGATGTACGATTTTACTCACTGTATTTCAGATGCGATTGAAGGTATAACCCATTCCTTATGTACACTGGAATTTCAAGATAACCGCCGTTTATACGATTGGGTACTTGAAAATATTACTATCGATACTGTGCCACACCAGTACGAGTTTTCACGCTTAAACCTTGAATACACGGTAATGTCTAAGCGTAAATTAAACACCCTGGTCACCGAAGGCCATGTTAATGGTTGGAACGATCCTCGAATGTTAACCATTGCGGGTTTACGCCGTCGCGGTTATACAGCGGCCTCTATCGTTGAATTTTGTAAACGCATAGGCGTGACAAAAATGGAAAACATGGTAGAGATGCCAATGTTAGAAGCCTGTATTCGTGACGACTTAAATGCTAATGCTCCTCGTGCTTTGGCCGTATTAGATCCGATCAAGGTGATCATCGAAAACTACCCAGAAGATAAAGTTGAGCAGTTAAGCGCGCCATTACACCCAAGTGAAGACATGGGTGAGCGTGATCTTCCGTTTAGCCGAGAACTCTACATTGAAGCTGAAGACTTCCGCGAAGAAGCAAATAAGAAATTTAAGCGCTTGGTGATCGGCAAAGAAGTTCGATTACGTAATGCTTACATGATTAAAGCTGAACGCTGCGACAAAGACGAAAATGGTAATGTGACGACGGTTTATTGTACTTACGATGATACAACCTTAGGCAAAAACCCTGAAGACGGACGCAAACCTAAAGGTGTGATTCATTGGGTATCAGCCAGCCATGCTAAGGCCGCTGAAATACGTTTATACGATCGCCTATTTACGGTGGCTAATCCGGCGGCAGAAGAAGATTTTACTCAAGTATTAAACCCAGAGTCATTAATCGTCAAAAACGGTTTTGTTGAGCCAAGTTTAGTCAACGCTAAAGCAGAACAAGCCTACCAGTTTGAACGCCAAGGTTATTTTTGCGCTGATAGTGAAGAGTCAAGCGCTGAAAAACTGGTGTTTAACCGCACGGTTGGTTTACGTGATACTTGGGCAAAAATCGGCGGTTAGTTTGCTAGTTTTAAGCTTTTGCCAAGATGAATGGAGCGGTATCGATGAGCAAAACAGATATGGTAAGTGAGCAGGATGCCTTAGTGGGCCGCAAAACGGCTATTACGCTTGACGGTATTCATGCGGTGAATGGTAGTGACTATTTGCAACCAGCAGCCGGTTTGAGCGTTGGCTACTTTGGTTTAGGCTGTTTTTGGGGTGGAGAGCGCTTGTTCTGGCAACAGAATGGCGTAGTGTCGACGGCCGTTGGTTATGCAGGTGGATATACTGAAAACCCAAGCTACGATGAGGTATGTACCGGATTAACCGGTCATACTGAGGTAGTTAAAGTCATTTACGACCCAAAAGTGCTTAGCTATCAAACCTTGTTAGCGTGTTTCTTTGAGCAGCATGATCCAACCCAAGGTATGCGCCAAGGGGCGGATGTGGGTAGCCAATATCGGTCGATGATTTTTGCTACTAATAGTGAGCAAGCAGGTTTAGCCCAACAAGCTCAGCACGCTTATCAACAAGCGCTACAAGGTGAAGGCTTGGATAGAGCGATCAGTACCGAAATTGTTGAGTTCACGATCTTCTATTACGCTGAACTTTATCATCAACAGTACTTACACAAAAATCCCAATGGTTACTGTGGTATTGGAGGCTTAGGGGTTTGCTTACCGCCCTGGCTTCAAGACTAATTGTCACTGAGCGTTAAAAGCAGCCTTCTATTGGCTGCTTTTTTGTTGGCCAAACTCTAGTGTTTTGGCCAACTCAATTCCATTTTAAGCAGTGATGAACTATTCGGAAGCCCACACATTTCGTCATAAGCTGAATGCTGTATCAGCCATACCTTGTCAATAGACTGTTGCTGATAGTGCTGTTTAATACTAGACAAACTGCTAAACCGCTTAGTGTGTTTATAGGGATAATCGGTTACAGCGCGAACATCTGGTGCTTGCTCGCAAACCAAATAGATATCGCCTTCGTGGGAGTTAATAATCAAATCCATAATCCTTTCCTCGTGTAAAAGTTAAAGGTTCATGGTTAATACGTTATAGGGGAGAAAAAGGTTGTATAAGTGGCATGGTTATTTGGAAAATAGAACTGGGGGAGGTAGCAACCACCCCCAAGATTTCTAATCTAGCGGCGCAATTGTAAAATACTTACCGGACAGCTTAATCCGAGTTTTTCTGCAGCTTGCGTGAATCCGCTTTCTAAACTTTCAAAACTTAAGTTTGAAGTGAATTCCATACACAGCAAGTCTCGCTCTTTTTCTATATTCCACAACACTGCCTCGTCAGCAGTCGCCGTTTGGATCAATGGTAGTGCTTGAGTTATCGCTGCGCTTATTTTAGCTTTGTATCTCATGAATCACCTTTTAGAGAAAGCAAGATTCGCAGTTTACTTACTTTCTAACTACTAGATATTTATGGTTCCAAGGGTTTTGGCCGGTAAGCTAATCAGAAGTAAATCTTTTGATTCAACTAACACAACCTTTTATCATCCATGATCAACACATAATAAAGCACTTTAGGTTGTAAAAGTGTGTAAAAGTTCGCAATTTATTGTAATAGTGAGATCTCAGGCAATAAATGACTTTAAGATAAGATTTAATAGCTGTTTAGCATGCTTAAATTGAATGTAAAGCAAGCAATCGTTTAGTCACTAGTGCTGATGGTAATCTCAGACACCAGTTGATGAACCAGCTTATCCAAATTTGCAAAGTCATCTTCTTTAAGAATTTGATTTTTAGCTCTGCTGGAAAATGGTAACAATTCTAACCAACGAGCTACTACCCAATACTCGCTATTATAATCATAAAAGTCGGGGTGGTTGTCGTATAAGGTGTGTTGGCTAAGTACTTGTTTTAACTTAGCCGTTAGCTCGTCATCTTGGGTATTGTTACTGGGGTGTTGCCAGTGGCTTTTCGCTTTGATGGTTGCGCTATATAGTTTATCGTCGGACTGGCTTATGTCGGCTAGGTCTACCCGCTTGAGGGCTCTAATGGTTATTCCTAACATTCCGTCTTCTAATTGCTCAAAGTCTTCAATAATACAGTGAACACCTATCTCAAATTCGGTTACATCATCAGCTTTTGGTTGGCATAACACAAAACCTTTAGCTTCTTCACTGGCTATCGATACTAAGCGTAGATAGCGAGGCTCAAAAATTCTGAGCTGGCTTATCCCCCCGGGCATTAACAACATATCTAACGGAAATAAAGGTAAACGCATAATACACCTATTCTTTTTATAGAAGTTGATTGCTACGAGTTACTACGCTAAAACCAATCAAGCTGATCAACTTGCGTGGGCATATCTTTATATTAGTTGATAGGAACACCACTATGAAATCTAAATTCAGCAGATGGCTGCATGATTAGCTCGGCTTCATAGGCGGCAAATTCACTCACTCGTTGTTGTAACAGCTCTGGTTCGCTTAGCTGAGAGGCCAGCAGTATATAATCTTGGTAGTGCCGGGCTTCTGATCGAAGTAGTGAGTTATAAAACTTCGCTAAACTCGCCGGCAAGTGTGGCGCTAACGCGGCAAAACGCTCACAAGAGCGCGCTTCTATAAAGGCTCCTACGATGAGCTTATCTACCAATGCTTGTGGTTCGTAATGGCGAACTCTAGCAATTAAGCCTTTAGCGTAATGTCCTGCATGTAGGTTTCTATATTCAAGTCCCAAACTATGCATGATGGAAAAAACTTGTTCAAAATGATGTAACTCTTCTTTTATCAGCAAACGCATTTTTTCTAGCAGTTGTTGATTAAACGCTGTGGATTGGTTGAGTTCGGCGTTTAGGCGCAACGCAGACAAATGCTCAGTGATAGGAAAGCAGGGCAAATTGGCCAATTGCCGGTTTACTTGGCTGATTAACAGTGGCGCGAGTTTACAGCGCTCTAATAAGTCCAAGGCACTCATGGCGATGCTGGCTTGTTCATTGGTAGCAGCGCTAATGCCATTTGGAAAAAACCAGTTGACGAACACGTCTGCTGACCATTTTCCTGCGCGAAAAATGATAAACTCATAGGGCGCTAATAGTTGTTTGAGCTCTTTGGCAACATTGTTATGAGGACTTGCTGCGTACTTTGAGAGTAATTTTACGGCGGTGGCAGCCGCTTTCCATTCTGCATTGGCGTGGTCGCACAACAGGGTGGTGAGATTCTCTGGCCTTAGCGCTTGCTCGACCCACGTTTCTGGGGTGCGAACATTAAGAAACTGATAAATAGGTGTTAATAGGGAGCGAACCTCGGAGCTTTGCACGTATAAATCCAATTTATATGACTTTATGACCAATATTTGTGAATTTCACCCAAATGGATGCTTGAATTCAATTTGCTAAAGGTTACACTTTTGCTAACTAGAAAACGAGAGCTAATCATGGAACAGATCAAGCAACAGTTTGACCAATTATTAAGCCCACTTGAACAGTTAACCAGCTTATGCGATAGACTGCCTTGTGGTGATAAAAAAAATGCGTTAATGAAGTCTATTCAGTTAGTTAAAGATCAAAATGAACAGGCTAAACAAGAAGCCTACGCCTTACTGTCGCAAACCCAATCTTAGCTTTATTCTTTTATTGAGCGTCACTCGTTGTTTTATTGTCAGAGAGTGGATGTATTTTTTGCTGCTCTAAAAACTGTAACTGAACATTGCTTAACAAATGTCTATTTTCGTCGCTTAATAATTGCTCAATTATCTGCCTACTCTGGTAAAAATCAGTTTCCACATATTGTAAGCGAGCCTTACTCAATCGTAACTTCTGTTTCAGCTCCCAGTTGGCATAAAGCTGATCTTGATTTTGCAGTGCCGTAGTGGTTAACGAAGAGGGCGCTGACGCAGTCTTTGTCTGCGGTTGTGTAAGTAAGCGCTCTTTTGCTGGGCGTTCCCAAGACCAAAACATTAACACAACGATAAGCACAGCAACCGAAATGATTGGCGACCAAATCATGGCCCTAGTGAAGGTAAGCTGTTTGGTATGGGCTCCTTCCCCCATGCTGATAGCGAGCTTTTGGATGTGAAATTGCTGTTGATGAATAACCTTTTTTAATGAGCGTACTTCAGCAGCTGTAGCGATATTATTATCAAAGTTAGCAGCTTGTAGGCCTTGTCCCGACATTAAGTGTTGATAGCTGTTTCTAATTAGCACCACTAACGCACTAGAGCCACCTTTGTCAGGATGGCAACGAACCAATAGTTGCTTATAGCGTGTTTTTATCTGTTGTTGCGTAGCATTGTCATCTAATGCAAACAGCTGGAAATGCGTAGTCATTTTAGGGCTTACAATCCTTGGTCTTAGCGCAAGAAGAATACAAAGTTTTTTTCAACTTGTCTCATCTATTAATTGTGCAATTTACAACAATTTATTCTTCGTTTATACGTTACAATCTAGCGGCTTGATTCTAGTAGTAGGGTGTTATGTATAAAACAGCATTTAGTATTGACCAGTTTATGGCCGAATTTTGGCAACAACGACCATGTTTATTGAAGCAGGGCATCATTGACTTTGTTGATCCCCTATCGGCTGAAGAACTTGCCGGCTTGGCCATGGAAGAAGACATTCAATCAAGGATCGTTTCACATAAAGCGGGTCATTGGACCGCACTACAAGGGCCCTTTGAAGATTTTGGCATTTTAGGCGAATCGCACAGCTCTTTGTTGGTTCAAGGAGTGAATCACTGGAATGGCAATATAGCAAACTTGGCAGAGGCGTTTAGCTTCATCCCTAACTGGCGCTTTGATGACGTAATGGTCTCGTATTCTACGACCAAGGGAGGAGTGGGCCCGCATATTGATCAGTATTGTGTGTTTATTATTCAGGGCTCAGGTACGCGCCACTGGCGGGTAGGTAATAAGCAGGTATTAAAAGAGTTCACTAGCGACGACAAACTTAAGCACTGTGAAGACTTCATCGCCGATATTGACGTTATTCTAGAACCCGGCGATGTGTTGTATATCCCGCCAGGTTGTCCTCATGAAGGTTACGCCATTGAGCCAGCGATGAATTATTCCGTTGGATTTCGTGCGCCAGATGCCAAAGAATTGTTGTCAGGTTTTGCCGACTATATGTTGCGTCATGATGTTAAAGCAAAGCGCTTTATTGACCCTAAACGCCCTCCCAGCAAAGAGTACGGGCGAATAGCCGAAAATGACATCATTGGTTTAAATAAGTTGATGATTTCATTACTTAACTCCCCAACTAATACCGCGCATTTCTTGGGTGAGTACTTAAGCGAAACAGCGCATAGCTCCGATTTATGTGTACTCAGCGATGCTGAAGACCAAATCGATTACCATCGTTTACATGCCAATATGGATGAAGGTTTAGTGCTGAAGCGTTGTGCTGGCGTTAAGGCTCTGTATCTTGATGTATTACCCTACCAACTATTTGTTGATGGCCACGCATATAAAATACCCACTTGTTCATGGGCTTTAGCTAAAAGTTTATGTGATTATAGTCGTGTAGACAGCCATTCTTTTAGAGCTTTTAACGAAGATGCTAAGCAATTAGATTGGTTAATTGAATTAATTAATGCAGGCTATTGGTATTTCGATGAAATTGATTAAATGACGAGAAAAGCTGGCTAATGAATACTCGCCAGCTTTTTATTCGTCACCATTAAACAACAGTAAAGTTAGCACTTAACCGTCTATATTTTTTATTTAGCATTAGCGTTTCAGTCACGAGTAAACAGACCAATCAATCTGCCTATAAGCACCTATATTTGAACCAACAATAGTACCAAGCAAGTATACCGATTGATGATATCTGTGGCTAAGTTGGCTTATAGAGCTTGTCGACATGAATGGATAGTTAGTCAGTTGAATAGCTAGTAGTTGCTGAAGTTTCTGGTAAAATCCCACAGCAATCGATTGTTCCCCGCAAAAACCACTGGTTAATGTAATGACAAGGTAGTGGTTTTTCACCATTGAAATAGGACTGTTTACCATGAGTCTCGCTGATAAAGTATTAGCAGTGAATAATGATCTACCCATTCGCACTGATCGCCCAGTTCATAGTGGCAAGGTGCGCTCTGTTTATTGGCTCACTGAAGCAGACAGTAAACGATTGATTAGTGAAAAGGGCTATGATGTTGCCCCTGATACCCCTTTAGCCATTATGGTAATTAGTGATCGAATTTCAGCATTTGATTGTATTTGGCATGGCGAAGACGGTTTAAAAGGGGTTCCCGGTAAAGGGGCTGCGCTCAACGCTATCTCAAACCATTGGTTTAAGCTGTTCAAAGAGCAGGGACTAGCAGATAGCCACATTCTGGATATTCCACACCCGTTTGTGTGGATAGTACAAAAAGCTCGCCCAGTGATGATTGAGGCCATTTGCCGTCAGTACATTACTGGTTCGATGTGGCGTGCTTACGCTGTCGGTGAACGCAACTTCTGTGGCATAGATCTCCCCGAAGGTTTACAGAGGGATCAAAAACTCCCTGATTTATTGATTACGCCCTCAACTAAAGGCATCTTAAAAGGTATCCCCGGTGTGCCTGAAGCAGATGACGTGAATGTAACTCGGCAAAATATCAGCGATAATTTTGCTGCGTTTAACTTTAAAACCGCCGAAGATATCGATACCTACGAGCGTTTACTCAAAGAGGGTTTTGCGGTTATCAGCCAAGCTTTGGGCGAAATAGACCAAGTGTTTGTCGATACCAAATTTGAATTTGGTTATGTAACAGATGCTCAAGGTAACGATAAGCTTATTTATATGGATGAAGTGGGGACCCCTGATTCTTCCCGTATTTGGGATGGCCCACAATATCGATTAGGTAATGTAGTTGAAAATTCAAAAGAAGATTTTCGCCAAACACTGCTTAATTACTTTCCAGACTCAGACATATTGTTAAACAAAAATCGTATGCCTGAGCGAGAAGCCTTAGCCCGTGACAATAATTTGCCAGTAGAAGTATTAATGAAAATTTCTAGTACTTATATCGGTATTGCAGAAAAAATTACCGGCAAGAAAATTGTGATGGGTAATAACCCAAAGCAGGAAGTGATTGATATTCTTCGCGAAGAGTATGACTTAATCGCCGATTAACAAAGTACAATAAAAAGCAAAACCACTCGAGGTTTTGCTTTTTTTAGTTTCCTAATATGAGTAACTAAGCGCGCAATAAGCTGTGTAATTGGTTTACTGACACGTCTAAGGCGGAGCTATCTCGATTAAAACTAGCATTGAGTAGTTGTTGCAAGGTCTTATCTAACTCTGGATCAGAGAACTTCTCAGCGCTGATGGCAATTTGTTTAATATGTTGCTGAGTGTCGGCCCATGAATGGGTCTCTAGCTGCTTGTTGATTAGCGATAATCGATTCTTTGTTTCCTGACTAAAAATAGTATAAAGCGGCTTTAGATAACTTTCTTGTTGCTGAGCGCCTTGGTTGACAGGCAATGCAATCTGCGTTGATAGTTGGTCTATGTTGTCAGTGAGCAGCTCGATAAAACGATTATAGGTCTCATCAGATTGGCTTAAGGCTGTAAGTAATTGTTCGTCTTGATAAAGTGATGAGAATGGCAAGGCGTTGGTTTGATTCAATTGTGACAGTATTAGCAATTGCTGGTCATCAATGGGGTGGTTGATCAGGTAATGCTTTAAATCAGTGCTAGGAAGCGCCACAGGGTTTTCAATTTGTTGTGCATGAATCAGCAAACTGGGTGTAAGTGGCGTGTTAGATAATTGCTTAAACAGTGGCTCTGATATCAAGCTATCACTGATCAACACCGCATCGAGGTGACTTAAGCCATTTAAGGTCTCATCCAAATCAGCCAAGCTGCAATGAAAAGCTTCTCCAGAATAATTATCGATAAAATCGCTGATCAGCAAGGGAGTGCTGTTAGGGGCGTCAACCAGCAACACGCTGCCCTTGTTTAATCTAACTTGTGGGCTTTGGTCTTGTTCGGCCGCGATAGATACCATGGATAACTCAACAATATCTTTATTTAACATTGTACTGGTCTGACGTTTTGTATCACTAAGCTGTTCAACAATATAGCTAGTGAGTAAAGGCCGTAAGCAGTGGCTAGAGCCGATGGTTAATTGCGTGTCCTGTGGCAGCTGGTCTAAGACCTGAACGGTTATCAAATCGGCGATATTGAGTTGGCTGAGCGCGTCTGGCAGTTGGTTTTGTTCATCAAAATACCATACCGCTTTATTAACATCTAAGAGCTCGAGTGTATCCAAAGAAATCATCTTACAGCCGAACAGTTGTAACTGTAGTTGTAAACATTGCTGCAAAAAAGGATTAGCGAGGTTAGCCACTACTTGGACGCACTCAGCTTGTGGCTTACAGGTTGCGAGTAATGTACTGCCTTGGTTATTATCAAAGGGCAGAGTGATAGACAGTGAGTCATCATTCTGTGTCTGACTCCCTCCGATAAGCGCGACTAAAGGTTGGCAGCAGTCAATAATCGATTGTTGAACCGTGCTCAGTTTATTAGCTTGCTCTACGTCTATATTGAGCTGTAACTGTTGCTGGTTTAAATCTAATTGAATGAGCACTTGACTACCGCTTGGATATAGCGAGATTAAGTACAAATTTAAGTCAATTAAAGCCTGAAAATGGGCTTGATTTAACCAGTATCCCTCCGCTATTTCCGGGTTTACCACCAAGCTCCAAGTGATTTTTTTAGCCAATAGCAAATCTGAAAAACCGTTTAACCGTGTTTCTAATATGACTAGCGGCGAGTATTGGTTAACATTTAAGATGTTGTCCTGTTGGTCAATCCAAGGTAAACATTTTAGCAAACTAGCTAAACGAAAATTGGCATCCAAGTCTAGCCTTGATCCTTGCCGCATTAGTTGTTTTGGCAGTTGCTGTGTCAGGCTTAATTGGTGTAATGCCTCTAAGCAAGCCGCTTTTATTGGCGTATAAAGTTGGCTATCTTGTAGCTGAATGGTGTGTTTTTGTTGCTTAACTGATTCTACAGAATAATCGTTTGCTGGTAGTGGCGAAATGGTGACCAAATACAAACTATCATCACTAAAGGTAAGCGTAAGATGATTGGCGAAATATCGTTCCCCGGAGCTTTTTTCTTCAATCAACAAACTAAATGTCTCGGGGTAGGATACCAAAAGCTCGATAAAATCGGGTTGTGTTAGGTTGTGCTGTTGCGGTGCGGGCTGGTACATATCATTTAAATTAACGCCACCTAACTGCTGATTATTAAGTTGTAGTTTGTTTAATGCCAGTCGACTGGCTTCAATAATATGGTTTTTTTCATCGAGGATGTAATGCGCCTCGTTGGCGTATTCTAATAGTGCTTTTTTTATTCCGCTCGCTCGGTTTGATAGACCAATCATCTGTTTAAATTTGCTTTGGTCTTTGTTGTGTTGTTCGTGGGCTACGGTCAGTTTTTGCTTTAGTAAACGGTTAGTTTGAGAAAGCTTGGTATCTGCCGCTGACTCTTCATGCTTAGCCACAGGAGGTAGGGCCTGATTACTGTTTATCTTGGCTGGATTGCCGCTGATAATTCTCACGGTAAAGAAAATCAACACAAACTGGATGAACGCCATGATGGTCACAAGGTTTATCAGGGGGGCTTTATAATTGTGCATCCAATCAAGTATATTGGTCGGTGCTGAAAATTCGATTTCAACCCACGCAATGGGATTGATCTGGCTAGCCGGTTTAGTTTGATTGTTAAACTGCTTTGCCAGTTTGTTAGCGTGGTCACCTACTAGGTGGTTATTTTTCCTCGGTTGGCCTGCCTCGGTCATTAATGTCTGCGAACTTTGGTCAGTGACTTTTACATAGTTGATGCTCGGAGAGCTAAGTAATTGTTCGGCAAGCTCCTTTAGCACAGCCTTATTCTGACTATTTACTGCTTTTCTTGCACTTATCTCGAAAATACTCAGTGATGTTTTCACTTCACTTTCTATGTTGTTACGCTGTTGTTTATATAGAAAAGGTAAGCTTATAGCGACAAGGCTAGCGACCACGATGAGGCATACTAAATTAATCAGCAGGGCATTTTTAAATGTTTTACTCACAGTCATCCTTTGTACTGCTAGTTATCACTAATGGGTGAATCACGCTTTTTTACTTATCGAGTTAGAATGCATATCCAAGACGTAGATACAGTGTATCAAACTCAATTTTTCTGAAGGTTTTAGCATTGTCTTGGTCACGCTTATAATAGTTATAACCGCCACCTATGTCCCAGCGAGCATTAAACGCGTAATTCAAACCAATGTCCGTAGATACGAGTTCGCCATCACCATTATTTCCGTATTGGCCGCTAAATGACAGGTCAAAGTCGGGGGTGAATTTATAACCTAAAGTGGCATTGACTAAAGGATATAACAGCCATTCTTCGTCGCCGGAAATTTGTTGACTGAAACTAGAATCGGGATAAAGGGATGCTTGTGCGTACTGAACTAAAACACCTAAGCCAGCTTTAGCTATCCACTTCTTTGCAAGTTGTAGGTCATATTGCCAATTAACCATGTTGTCCCAAACTTGGTATTGAGCATAGACACTATCACCACTGTCGAGCTTACCTTCGTCTCGAGCTTCGTAAGGTTGTGACAAAAAGCTGAAGCTGTGGTGGGTATTTGGTGTCCAAGTCCAACGAACAGCTGCACTTGTAATAGTATCTTCTTGGCCAAATTCGATGCCCTGTTGGTCGCTAAAACTGCCTATGTCATTTGATTTTAATCTGGTAGGGCCCAATAGGAAGTCAAATCTAAATTTGGGGTCAAAGTGGGTGGCGGGTGTTTTAGAGCGCGTACCACCCTCGAAAAAACTGTTAGAGACAGACACTTGTAAACCGGTGGCATCGCCATCAACCATTGGGCTGACGCGTATATCTTCGCTTATTGGATTAACAAAAAATAAGTTACTCAGGGTCGCAATGCTGGCACCAGCAATAACATCATCCCAATAGTGTTTATCACCATGCACCCGGCTCCAGCCGGTATAGCCCGCTAACGCGTAGGCAGGGACGCCCCACGCAGAGCCATAACGAGTCTGAAAAAATGATGCGCCACTAAAGGCTGCAGCAGTATGACCAGAAGGAAATGAGTTATTAGTGGTAAAGTTTGGACGGCGCTTATCAACTGAAAATTTAATGCCATGAGTGAATATCATGGTAGTAGCAAAAGACTTGGTTAGTTGTAAGCTCCCATGGTAGTCACCCTTAGCTAAACTAACGCCTAGACCTCCAAGAGGCAAAAGAATTTGTGTGTAGTCACCTATCTGTACATAAGTGTCTTCTGCTACAGCATGATTACCTAACAAAAACAGTAATGCAGCACTGGCTGCTTTCATTTTTAGACGCATAAATATTCCATATTATAATCGTTCTTCCATGTTGTCTGTTTAGCCAACTTAGCCGATGATACCGACTGTCCAAGCTTTTATCTAGCATTTAACTACGGCAGCAAACAGGCCTCTGTTTCGGTGATTTAAGAAATTGAATAGGGAGGGTGAATTTTCACAAATTCACTGGTACATTAGCTTCGCTAAAACAAAGTGTAGTGGAAAATAATGAAATATAGCCCCAGTATAGACAGCCTCATCAAATCTTTACAAGTATTACCAGGCGTGGGCCCGCGTAGCGCTCAGCGTATGGCATTTGATTTATTAGAAAGGAAACGTCGCGATGGCCTAAAGCTCGCTGCGTGCATTAATAAAGCAATGGACGTGGTTGGCCACTGCAATGCCTGCCGCAATTTTGCTGAAGAAGAGCTATGTGTCATTTGCCAGTCACCCAAGCGGCTAAGTAAAGGTGTTATTTGTGTTGTAGAGACACCGGCAGATGTAGCCGCAATTGAGCAAACGTCACAATTTTTTGGTAGTTACTTTGTGTTGATGGGCCACTTATCTCCGCTAGATGGCATCGGCCCCAGTGAGTTGCACCTCGATAAGCTCGAGCTACGCCTACAAAACGAACAGGTGCAAGAGCTTATACTTGCTACTAACCCTACGGTAGAGGGTGAAGCGACGGCTTATTACATCGCTGACATGGCCAAACGATACCAAGTAAAAGTATCGAGAATTGCCCACGGCGTGCCTTTGGGCGGAGAACTCGATAGTGTCGATGGCACCACCTTGTCGCATTCACTGATAGGTCGACAAAGCTTCGATTAGTCAGACCAAATTATATTGCTGACAAAACGCTAAGGTAATCCTCTGCGTTAGCGCCTTATATCATCTTCATTGCTTAGTCTTCTATCTAATGCCTCTTTTATTTTGCACAGTTTTTGGGCGATTAATGTTCAATCTGGTGCTTAGTTGTACCCATATTGCTTGATTGTTTCGCTCGTAATCGCCGTGAACGCTATCGGTTGTGCTATTGGTACATTTATTGAAATAAAAATTGTTAGTAAAGCACGACAAAAAGTCTTCAATAAACCTGTTGTGGATGGCACGGTCCTTGGAAGGTATAACTTGAACGGATTCGTTTTCAATTCAGGAGAAAGGCAATGAGTCAAACAAATGATTTTCCGCTAAGTGCTGTGCCAGATGACCAACGTAAGGGGTGGTGGTCTATGGCTTCTGTATTACTCGGTTTTACTTTTTTCACTGCTACCATGTGGGCGGGTGGAACGATTGGAACGGCTTTTAGCTTTAGTGAGCTGATATGGATTATTGTGATAGGTAATCTTTTACTCGGTTCTTATGCCGCAGGCTTGGCCTATGTGGCGTACAAAACGGGCTTAAACTCAGTATTGTTAGGCCGTTATTGTTTTGGCCTGAAAGGCAGTATGCTTTCTGACTTCGTGTTAGGTTTTACCCAAATAGGTTGGTATGCATGGGGCACCGCTACTATCGCCATTGTGCTGGTAAAACTATTAGGCTTGCCTGAAGGATTAACGATTCCATTAATGGTGTTGTTTGGTTTTGGTTTTTGTATCACCGCAACCATTGGCTACCGAGGTATTGAACTATTATCAAAAGTGTCAGTGCCTGCGATGTTGGTCTTTATTGCCATATCTCTTTTTCAAGGAGTGATTGATGTCGGTGGCCTAAGCCAATTAATAGGTATTGAGCCGACGAGTACTATGCCTATGGCAGCCGCCATTACGATGGTGTTTGGTACCTTTGTTAGTGGTGGGACGCAAGCGACCAACTGGAGCCGTTTTTCTAAGAGTGGCAAAATAGCTGTCACTACCACTTTGGTCGCATTTTTCATCGGTAATGGCTTAATGGTGTTTGTTGGCGCTTTTGGCGCGCTTGTTTACCAGCAAGCGGATATTGTTGATGTGTTGGTCGCTCAAGGTTTCGTATTAGTGGCGGTATTAATGTTGTTCACCAATATTTGGACAACACAAGATAATACTATTTATAACTTTGCAGCAGCAGGCTGTAATTTGCTACGCACCGATAAACGCCGTGCAGTCACCATTGGAGGGGCCGCCATAGGCACCTTACTGGCGATATTTGGCATGTACAATATGTTGATTCCTTTCCTCATATTGTTAGGCACATTTATCCCGCCAATTGGTGCGATTATCATGACCGACTTCTGGGTAAAATATAAAGCAGCACCACCAAGTTTAGAGCAAGTCTCGCTACCACAGTTTAATATGCAAGGGCTGGCCGCTTATGGCGTAGCATCGGCTGCTGCCTACTTTTCACCTTGGGTGGCGCCGTTGGTGGGTATTGTGGTTGCCAGCGCGTTTTATAGCTTATTGGTGTTTATTTCTTCAGCGCAACCTAGCTTAGCTAAAGAGGCCTAATGCCCTTAAAAGTAAGTGAAATAGCTGTTATTCCTGGCTTAGAAGCTTTTAAGCTTCGGGCTGGGGAGAGCGGTTTGAATAATATTATTCGTTGGCCCTATGTGGCGGAAAACCGAGAGCTTGGGCCCTGGCTTCTAGGGGGAGAGTTAATATTCGTTACAGGGATCAATCTTCAACGCAGTGTTGAAGAATATCAGCAGTTAATCCTTGAAGGGCAAGCTAAGTCTGCGGCTGGTATGGTAATTCTTACTGGTTCTGAATTTATACAGGTGATCCCAGAGGCCGTGTTACAGTTTGCTGATCGGCAAGGTTTTCCGGTGTTTGAACAACCCTATAGTCTACCTATGGTGAAAGTCACAGAACTGATTTGCAACCGGATTATTCAAGTCGACTTAGCCGAACATTCCTTACGCTGGTTTTTAAGCCATGTAATTGAATCTCCCAGAGCTTTGCCGGCTTTAGCTATCCAACGCGCTGAAGCACTTAATTTAGACTTTGAACAGGCTTTGTTGGTGGCGTTTTTATTACCCTCAACAAGTGAAGGTTTAGACTCAAGTGCTTGGGCCTTTACTCTAAATCGATTATTAGAACCTTACCATCGGTGTTTGCCGGTTTTAGAGTATCAAGATGGATGGTACCTATTCCTTGGCAATCCAAAGCAGCTTAATCACGAGCAGCAAATTCACTTATGGACAGATATAGTTGATACACTGAACGAAGCCCAATTGTTTTGCTCGATAGGAGTGAGTGAAGCAGGACTCGGTTTTCGTCAATTGGGCTTAGCGGCCCAACAAGCAAAGCAGGCTGCGCATTTTTCAAAAAATTGCTCTCGACAAACAGTACTGCACTATAGTGATTTAGGTATTAATAAGATATTTGTTGCGGTGGATAACCAAGAATTATTAACCGAGTTTTGCCGTCAACACTTAGGGTCACTATATGCCAATACTGATGCGCAAGCGCTAATACTTAAACAAACTGTAGCGGCTTATTTTGACAACCTCTGCGGCGCTAGGCAAACCGCACAAAGCCTCGCTATTCACCGTAATACTTTGCAACATCGCTTGCAAAAGTTCCAATCTTTAACGGGGATGCAACTAAATAATGCCCAACAGCGATTGTCGGTACAAAACGCCTTAATGATGGAAGCGTCACTATTAAACGAAAGTAAGCACTATGGAAGATAAGCAATGAAAATTATTAATGCCCGCCTACGAGGTAAACAACCGTTATTTACTTTGCTAATCGAAAACGGTTTGTTTAGCCAGATTGAAGCGCAGCAAGGCGTATTAACGGACGACTTGGCGACCTATGATGCCAAAGGGAATCTATGCTGTGCGCCTTTTGTAGAACCGCATATTCACTTAGATGCCGCGTTAACAGCCGGCGAGCCAAACTGGAATATGAGTGGCACCTTGTTTGAAGGTATCGAGCGTTGGGCTGAACGTAAACCGCTACTTACCCGACAAGACGTTGAACAGCGCGTATTAAAAACAATTGAATTACTGGTAGCAAATGGGGTGCAGTATATTCGCACCCACGTAGATGTTACTGACCCTGAGTTAGTCGCCCTAAAAGCGATTGTTGATATCAAACAGCGTATTAAAGACAAGATACATTTACAAATTGTGGCGTTTCCACAGGAGGGAATTTGGTCGTATCCAAATGGGCGACAATTAATGGAAAGGGCCTTAGAAGAAGGCGCTGATGTTATTGGTGGAATCCCTCACTTTGAGTTTACCCGTGAGTATGGGGTAGAGTCGATGCGGTGGGTCATCGAGCTAGCGCAGAAAACGGGTAAGCTGGTCGATGTTCATTGTGATGAGATAGACGATGGTGCCGCCAGGTTTTTGGAGGTGTTGGCCACTGCAGCCTTAGAAGCAAATTTGGGGCCTCGAGTAACCGCTAGTCACACAACAGCAATGCATTCTTACAACAACGCCTATTGCTCAAAGTTATTTCGATTATTGAAAATGTCCAAGATAAACTTTGTCTCTTGCCCGACCGAGAGTATTCACTTACAAGGGCGTTTTGATACTTACCCAAAACGTCGTGGCATCACCCGGGTAAAAGAGTTGCGAGAAGCGGGGCTAAATGTATGTTTTGCTCAAGATTCAATCCAAGATCCCTGGTATACCCTGGGTAATGGAAAGTTACTAAGAGTACTAGATTCAGGCATCCATAGTTGCCATATGATGGGGTATAGCGAGTTACAAAACTGCTTAGATCTTATTACTGATAATGGCGCTAAAACCCTACAAGTAGAACATGAGTATGGTATTGAGCTCGGTAAGCCAGCTAACTTAATTGTGTTACAAGGTGGCAACGATGTAGAAGTACTGCAGCAGCAGGGAGAAGTATTGTTATCAATACGCCATGGTAATGTGTTACTTGAACGTAAGCCGGCGGAAGTCGTGAGCATCACCCAGTTTGTTGATAGTTAGGCTTGACGCCAAGAGCAGCCCGGATGCTGCTCTTGGTTTAGTAGACATCACTGTCACTTATTTGCTAGGTTTTTTTCGGGGCTTATAGTGACCTGAACCCTTATTCGATTTAGGACGAAAATTTAAAATCGAAACAGGGACTTCTTTAATCGGTGCAAACCCCTCAACTTCTTTTCGTTCAATTAATTGACCTAGGCGGCTTTCAATAGCACACAAATTTCTAAAATCATCTCGTGAAACAAACGATATAGCTTCACCAATAGCGCCTGCACGGCCAGTTCGACCGATTCGGTGAATATAATCATCGCTTTGATCGGGCAAGTCATAATTGACTACTCGGTCTAAGTCGTCAATATCGATACCACGCGCGGCTATACCGGTTGCAACGACAAACTGCACTTCTCCAGATTTAAAGTCCGCCAGTAATTTGCTGCGTGATGCTTGGCTCCTGCCACTATGAAAGGCCTCGGCTTTAATGCCTCGCTTTTCTAATTGGCTCACCAGTTTTGCCGAACCGTGTTTGGTTTGAATAAAGATCAACGCTTGCTGCCATTGGTTAGCAAGGATCATTTGGCTTAACAGCGCAGACTTTTTGTCTTTATCTACAGTAACCAGCCATTGGTCTATCTTAGGGGTGTTGTCACTGTTACTTGCAACGGAAATCTCTGTAGCTTGCTCAATGGTACTTTTAGCTAACTGACGAATTTGCGGTGATAAGGTAGCAGAGAACAATAAGCTCTGACGCTGTTCAGGCAGTCTATCTACAATTTTAGTGATGTCATCGATGAAGCCCATATCGAGCATGCGGTCTGCTTCATCTAATACTAAGGTGTCTAGTTGGTCAAAATGAACGGCCCGTTGATACATCATATCTAGCAGCCTACCCGGTGTAGCGACTAAAATGTCGATACCATAAATTAAGGCTTGTTTTTGTGGTTCAGAGTCAACACCACCATACATAGCTAGTGAGCTAATCTCTAAGTGTTTTGCATAATCAACGATGTTTTCTTCGACCTGAATAGCCAGCTCTCGGGTAGGTGTTAAAATTAATACCCTTACTCGTTTACCGCGTAATGCTTCTTGCTGTTCAGTCAGCTTTTGTAAAATGGGTAACACAAAACTGGCCGTTTTACCGGTGCCTGTTTGTGCTGCTGCTATCAGGTTTTTACCTGATAGCACTACTGGAATAGCCTTTTTTTGGATAGGCGTCGGTTGTTGATAACCGCATTCATTTAGCGCTTGAAGTATCGGGGTGCTTAATCCGAGTTTAGAAAATGGCATTGTAGATCTCAGGTGGGTAATAACAAGATAACTGTTACGGCCTTTGTCGATAACAGCTAATATCGGGGCATTATAACATGAAGCTAATTATTCACTGAGTAAAGTTGAATGTGACGGCGGGTATAGTGGCTTAGTAGAGTAATAATGGTTGTCACAAGACTCCGCAGCCCATTAGATAAGGCTTAGATTTTTTAGCCAGTGCTTTATTGTTTATAACTTCGAAGCAGTGTTAGTACGCTGTTACAATTTATATGAGGACTTAGGGTGTGTTGGTAAATACGTTAGATAAAGTGTTGTTTGCAGTGTTGTTATTAGCCTTTTTCCAAATGCCAATCTTAACCGAGCATTATTTACAGTTTGTAAATGGCCAATACCACTCGGCAAAACAACAAGTGGACAATTTTCAAATCAATGCAGACTTGCACCAGTACGCCAGTATTGACGCTATGATTGATGATTTTAAACAAAATTCTAATCTTGCTGTGCGTACTGATGCAATGCAAAAACAGCAAACAATGGCCAATTTTAGGCAACTTGGTCAAGCAATTGAATTGTTTACCCAAGGGAATCTTTACCAAAAATCAATATATATGTTTAGCCCTGAGCGCTGGCAAACCTTAAAAAAAGTATTAGCAAACTTCACTCCGGGGATTTCCTTAAACCCGCTAACCATCGTTTATAGCGTGATCGCTGCATTGTTCTTAGGGGGCATGCTTATGTGGCCTATACGCCGCATGGCTGTCAATGCGACTAGTTAGCATCATCTAAACAAAATATGCAAAAAAGCCGAGTGATTCAACCCAGTACTAGAAATGGGGCCTAACACAACTAGGTAGTCACTAGCTAAACAAAATATGCAAAAAAGGCTGCGTGATGCAGCCTTTTACCGGATTAAGTATTAGCTATTAGAGTTTTGCCGCAGCATCAAACACGACATGCGTGTAAGCACCTTCTGGTACTTTAGTAATCACGGGTGACGAATCACTATCAAGTAGTACTTTTACGGTCCGGTCAAACGCAGCAGGTTCTAAATAACCCACACCTTTACCACTGCTAGCTAGTAATTTAGCCACTTCGCCAGCCATACGAATTTGATGTTCTTCGGTTTGCGCGCCGGTATCATCGTAATCTAATACGATTAAGCCCGCTTCTTTAGGGTTAGCTGCAGCCCATTCCCAACCTTGGATGGTTGCTTTTAAAAACTTAGCATAAGCGTCTAATTTCTTGGGATCTTTTAATGAATCTTCTAAGACATAAAGACCGTCTTCTAGGGTAGCTACACCTTCATCTTCGTATTTAAACAAAATGAGTTCGTCGTTGCTCAAACCACCATCTAGTACTTGCCCATATTCGTTGTAGGTCATGGTTGAAACGCAATCTGCTTGGCCCTGGAAAATTGGATCTACGTTGAAACCTTGCTTAAGAACCGTTACACCGTCTTCTCCGCCTGTGGTTGAGTAACCTAATTTAGACATCCAGCTTAAGAAAGGGTATTCGTTACCAAAGAACCACACACCTAATGTTTTCCCCTTAAAGTCTGCAGGACTGCTGATACCGCTAGATTTTAGACAGGTTAACATCATTCCAGACTTGCCGTAGATTTGTCCGATATTGACGAGTGGTAGGCCTTTTTCTCGAGTTGCGAGTGCTGAGGGTAGCCAGTCAACAACCACATCGGCACCGCCGCCGGCCAGTACTTGAGCGGGGGCAATATCGGGACCACCGGGTTTAATGGTTAAATCGATGCCCTGATCTTTATAAAAACCCTTGTTTAACGCGACATAGTAGCCAGCAAATTGTGCTTGAGTCACCCATTTTAACTGAAGGGTAAGTTTTTCAGCGGCGTTAGCCCCAAAACTTGCCGCTAATAGCGCGGCGCCAGATGCTAGTGAAATCAAAGTTCTATTCATAGTTAATTCCCTTTATTGCTACGATTATTAAGAGTGAGTAGTTAGTGTTTGTTGTTGCCTCGAAACGAGGGGTGCCAAAATAGCAGTGATTTTTCTAACAAGGCCAAAGCCCCATAACTGAGTGAACCAGCGACTGCTGCTACCACAATCGTGGCCCATACCATGTCCATATTCATTCGCCCAACTTCAGTAGAAATGCGAAATCCCATGCCAACGATAGGTGTGCCAAAAAACTCAGCGACAATCGCGCCTATCAGCGCAAGTGTTGAATTGAGCTTTAAAGCGTTAAAAATAAATGGCAGCGCCTGCGGTAACTGACTTTTGAAAAAAGTCTGCGACTTGCTGGCTGCGTAGGTATGCATCAAATCTTTATGCAGTGCATCGGTTGATTGCAGCCCCGTTAAGGTATTAATAAACATTGGAAAGAATGTCATTACAACGATTACAGCTGCCTTCGACTGCCAATCGAAGCCAAACCACATCACCATAATTGGCGCTATCCCTACAATGGGGATGGCTGACATAAAGTTACCTAATGGCACTAAACCCTGACGGAGGAAGGCGCTTTTTACTGCCCACTGCGCCATCAAGAAGCCTGATGCACAACCCAATAAATAACCCGCTAGCACCGCCTTTAAGTAGGTTTGCCTAAAGTCTGCCCATAATATTGGTAGGTTGTTAATTAGTGCGTCAAATATACTTGAAGGAGCGGGCAGTAAAACCGGCGAAATGGCGTAACCTTCAACAATGCTCTGCCAGGCTAATATCAACATGAAGGCAAATATTGTGGGTATTAAAGGCTTGATATAGCGAGCCTGATTTGGCTGTGATGAACACAATTGAGTCAATTGATTTAACAGCGCTGCAACGGCGTAAAACGACATCAACAACAGTAATATCAGGCTAGGGGAACGTTGATAGAAACCAGCCTCGGCACTTGTCACCAGTACTAACTGTAATGCGATCAAGCCAAGGTGCAATGAACTAGCAAAATAATTAAGCATTAGTTAGGCCTCCGCGACGTTTTAATAAAGCCGTTTCAGCGAGGCCAACCAGCCAAACCAATATTGAGCCCAGTAGTGCTGCCATTAATAGGGCCGCCCAAATTTGTTGTGTTTGTCCGTAGTAAGAACCGCTTAATAGACGCGAACCTAATCCCCCTTGAGCGCCGGTAGGTAATTCAGCAACGATTGCTCCCACCAAAGCAGCCGCGATGGCCACTTTTAAACTAGCAAATAGATAGGGTTGTGCAGAGTACCAACGTAATTTCCAAAAGGTTTGTAATACACTGGCGTTGTAGGTATGCATTAATTCAACATGTAAAGTATCTGAAGCGCGTAGTCCTTTAACCATGCCGATGGTGACAGGGAAGAAAGATAAGTACATGGATATTACCGCTTTAGGTACCACGCCAGTGATGTTGAGCGCACCTAACACCACCACGATGATCGGTGCGATCGCAAGTATAGGAATAGTTTGTGATGCGATTACCCATGGCATAAGGCTCGCTTCTAAGGTTTTATTATGCACAATACCAATGGCAATCAGCATGCCCAACATTGAGCCGAACACGAAACCTAGTAAGGTCGAGTTAAGGGTGATAACACTATGAAAAACCAAGGAACGTTTAGAGTTCACTGAAGTATCAAACACTGATTTTTTTAGCTCTAATGCTACCTGATGAGGTGCCGGTAACATGGGGCGTTTAACTTGATAAGCTTGGCTCAAAATTTGGCTGTAAGTCCAATCTTGTTTTTTCCGCTCTAAGTTTTGTATCAGCTGATTTCCATTCATGATCAAAGCAGCTAAATACCATATAGCGATGATGATGACGATCAGGCTAACTAGCGGTAGCCATTTACGAACCGTGCTGTTGCTGTTCATATTTACTGATCTCCGCGTGAATTAATCAATGGCATGATCGTTCGCCAGTGCTGTGCGGATCTCTGCAGCTAAGTCATGAAAAGCCGCTTGGTCACGTAAGGCTAGGGTTTTTAACCTAGGTAATGGGCTTTCAATTACTTTAACAATCCGCCCTGGTCGCGGCGACATCACCACAATATGGGTGGAAAGAAGAACGGCTTCGGCTATCGAATGGGTAACAAATACCACGGTCTTTTGGGTTTCCTGCCAAATTCGCAGCAGTTCCATATTCATATGGTCACGGGTTATTTCATCCAAAGCACCGAAGGGCTCATCCATCAACAACAATTCGGGATTAATACAAAGAGCGCGTGCGATAGATGCCCGTTGCTGCATGCCGCCAGATAATTGCCATGGAAATTTTTTATGAAAGTCTTGTAGACCCACCATCTTTAAATACTTGTCTATTTGCTTTTGCTGATGTGAGCCAGATTGACCAGAAATTTCCATCGGTAAGGCACAGTTTTGTTGAATCGTGCGCCAGGGTAATAAACCCGGTGCTTGAAACACGTAGCCGTAAAGCCGATTAAGCCTAGCGTCTGTTGGCGAGGTGCCATCTACCTTAATGGTTCCTGATGTTGCCTGTTCTAAATCGGCGATAACCCTAAGCAAAGTTGTTTTACCGCAGCCCGATGGGCCAATAAACGAAACAAAATCACCCTCGTTAATAGTGAGGTTAATATTGGATAGGGCGTTAACGGGGCCATCATTAGTATTAAAAACCAGCGAGAGATCCTCTACCGCGATCATCTCTCTCTTACCATGAGGGTCTTGCTCCATCGGTTGGTCTGTTATTGCTTGTTGTACTGCTAACATAGGTGTTGTCTCACTGTCTTAAGCTTCACAAAGCACTAGCGACTTACCGCTACGGGCGTCTTTGCTTGGTTATATTTTGTTACTGCATCAAAGATTGATGGGAAAGCAGGGCGTTTTATGTAACGGCCGGCGCCTTCTTCTACAAACAGTTGGCCGTCTTTAAACACAACCTTTCCTTGGCTTACGGTGATGTGAGGGGCGCCAAATACAGTCCGACCTTCGAAGATGTTAAAATCGATTTTTTGGTGATGCGTTTTTGCAGAAAGCGTATGTTGTTTGCTAGGGTCCCAAATCACGATGTCGGCATCTGATCCTGCTGCGATGCAGCCCTTTTGAGGGTAAAGATTGAATATCTTGGCACTGTTGGTGGAGGTGACGGCAACAAATTCTTGTTCGCTTAAGCGTCCTTTGTTTACACCTGAGTCCCACAACACCATCATACGGTCTTCGACTCCTGCTGTGCCATTGGGGATTTTACTAAAATCATCTTTGCCTGCGGCTTTTTGGTCCGCACAAAAACAACAATGATCGGTGGCGGTTGTTTGCAGCGTTCCGCCTTGTAGGGCTTTCCATAACACTTCTTGATGGCCTTTGGGCCTAAACGGTGGGCTCATAACATGGGCAGCTGCAGTCGCCCAATCTTCATGCTGGTAGACACTGTCATCGAGTTCTAAATGTCCCGCTAAGCATTCACCGTATACGCGTTGTCCTTCGTGGCGCGCTCGGGCGATCTCATCCACCGCTTCTTTGCAAGAAACATGAACAAGATAGAGCGGTACACCGAGAGATTGAGCAATTCGAATAGCGCGGTTTGCGGCTTCTCCTTCAACTTCGGTCGGCCGTGATAAGGGATGAGCTTCTGGGCCAGTTAAACCCGCTTCAATCAGTTTATTTTGTAAGTGATAAACTAATTCGCCATTTTCAGCATGTACAGTGGGCATCGCCCCCAATTCTAGACAACGGTTAAAACTGTTAACCAAGGTTTCATCTTCGGCCATAATGGCATTTTTATACGCCATGAAGTGTTTAAAGCTGTTCACGCCATGCTCGGTAACCAAGCGTCCCATATCTTGGTATACACTGTCATCCCACCACGTTACTGCCACATGGAACGAGTAATCAGATACCGAGCGAGAAGCCCAATCCATCCAAGTATCGAAAGCTTCCATTAAAGGCTGTTGCGGGTTAGGTATGACAAAATCGATAATCATCGTGGTTCCGCCAGCCAAACCCGCTGCGGTACCACTATAAAAGTCTTCGCTGGCCACGGTGCCCATAAACGGTAATTGCATATGGGTATGTGGATCAATGCCTCCTGGCATCACAAGTTTGCCGCTAGCATCGATTATTTCTGCATCGTTAGGGACGCATAAGTTTTCACCAACCGCTTTAATAACACCATCTTCGCAATAAACATCAGCAAAGATACTTTGATCGGCGTTGACAACTTTGCCACCTTTAATTAGTAAACTCATCACTAACAAACTCCATCTCAGTTTAATCAAAGGAAGTGCATCAAATTGAGTGCTTGATGTAAGTTCCTTGTTTGTTAGCTAACTATGCAATTGGTTGACCAACTGGACAGCTAGTAGCTGAGATGGCTTTCAAGGCCCCGTAATTACTCGCTTTAACTAAGATGGACAATGATTGTTATTGGGGCTTATAGGCCTTGATAACGCTCCATAGCAGGGCATTAAGTGCTTTTTTAGTGCATAAAAACTGAGCAGTTTGCTAGGGTATTTCCTTTTTACCTACCTTTATAACTAAAAAATTTTAAAAATACTCTTTAATTACAATGATATAAAATCATTTGCTCTATGACCTGTCCAAATGGTCAGCCTATTGCATGGCTATCGCTTAGCAGATTGATATTTTGCCCAGTTAGCGTCAGTTAACAGGCAACCTTTTGGTTATTGGAGGCCATGATGAGTAGCTTTAAAATTAACAGTGATCGCTTGTGGGACAGTTTAATGGAAATGGCAAAAATAGGAGCCACCGAAAAAGGAGGTTGCCGCCGCTTAGCCTTAACTGATCTGGATAAACAAGGACGCGAACTATATATCAAATGGGCCGAAGAGGCGGGTTGTGCAGTAAAAATTGATGCTGTAGGGAATATTATCTGTACGCGTCCAGGCGATGACATGAGCTTGCCGCCGGTAGGTACGGGTAGTCACTTAGATACGCAGCCATCGGGTGGAAAATTTGATGGTGTATTTGGTGTGCTATCGGGTTTAGAAGTGGTGCGCACAATGAATGACTTAGGCTTAAAAACCAAACACCCTATTGAAATTTCAGTTTGGACAAACGAAGAGGGTTCCCGCTTTGCTCCCGCAATGATGGGCTCTGGCGTGGTATCGGGGCGTTTTAGCTTACAAGAAATATTAGATAGCACTGATGTCGATGGCTTGCGCTTAGGGGATGAGTTAGAGCGTATTGGTTTCGCTGGCGATACGCCGGTCACGGGGCGCAAGTTTCACGCGTTCTTCGAAACTCATATTGAGCAAGGTCCCTATTTAGAAGCAGAAGAAAAACAAATTGGCGTAGTAACTGGTGGGCAAGGGCAGCGCTGGTTTAACGCTACCTTAACTGGCAGAGAATCACATGCTGGAACAACCCCAATGCACTTGCGTAAAGATGCATTGTTAGCCAGCACCCTACTGATTCAAAAAGTGGAACAGATCGCTAAGGCGCACCCTCCAGGTTGCGGCACCGTCGGATTTGTCCAAGTGCTGCCCAATTCACGTAATACCATTCCTGGAAAAATCGAAATGAGCATCGATTTACGCCACCCGCTTGATGAAGAACTTAGCGCGATGGATGTAGCCTTAAATAATGCAGTAGCTGAATTGATGGAGCAAACCGGGGTTGAAGTCTTATTAGACCCATTTTGGTACTACGAGCCAATTCATTTTGACTCAAATTGCGTAAATGCAGTACGTGACGCGACGGTAAATCTTGGTTACAGCCATATGGATATCATTGCAGGGGCTGGCCATGACGCTTGTTATGTCTCTGATTTTGCGCCAACTAGCATGATTTTCACGCCCTGTTTAGATGGTATCAGCCACAATGAAATTGAGAGTACCACACAAGAAGAATGCGAAGCAGGTTGCTCGGTGTTGTTAAATGCGATGTTAAGTATGGCTGAAATAACTACCCAAAGCTCAGCTGTGGAGCATCAAGATTTAGCTACCAGTAAATAAGACTAGTAGGGGAGCAGCACCAAGCTAGGTTGCTCCCTTGCACCACAAACATTCGGGCAGCAGCGTTGATCCAAACGGTGTTCTACAGCAGTTTAATACCGCAGCCCTTTAGTACTAATCGTGAAAGAAACTCTACGCCTGCTTCATAATCGCTGGCTTCCAAAGCTTCTTTATCCATCATCATGCTGCTTTGTAAGGCGTAGTCTGCATAGGCTTGGGTTGATGACCATATCATAAACAATAAGTGTTCTGGGTTGATGGGTTCCATCCACTGCTTAGCTATCCATTCGCGAAATACTTGGCAGGTTTTATCGAACTGTTGTTTAAGTTCGGTAGCGAGTTGCTCCCGCAAATAAGGCGCGCCATGCAATATTTCGGCGGCAAATATTCGAGAGGCATTAGGGTGCTCTTTAGACAATTTCATTTTTTGCAAAATGTAGTGTCTAAGTGCGATGTTGGGATGCTGTTCAGCTGTCATTTCATCCATGTGACTCATCCACACGACCAATAATTGGCTTAAAACACCCTTATACAACGCTTCTTTGGTTTTGAAGTAATAAAGCACGTTGGCTTTTGGCAAATTAGCTTTAGCCGCAATCGCAGCAATAGTCGTACCTGAGTAGCCATTTTCAGCAAAAAGCTGCTCTGCGACAAACAAAATTTGTTCTAGATTGTCTTTGCGTATATCAGCTAGTTTGCGGCGTTTAACCCCAGTAGCTTGTGATTTTGTCATTGTTTTGTTGGTCTCGACATCCTAAGGGCCTGCACTAATATGTCGCCAGCTGCCTTAAAAATGGGCAATGTAATTAACTACATATGGCTTAAAGCATAACCCTAATTGAGCCATGATGTAATAGTTCTAAACAGATGATTTAAAATATTATAAATTTTATGTAATTAAAACAATGTGTTAATCAGATGATTCAATTTGACTATTCATCTTCTGACCGTTTGGTCAGAAGATGGTATGGGCTTTGCTTTGTTTTTATACAACGAGATTCGTTTATCTCAGTATTATAAAAATAGGGAGATCCCATGGTGATGAGTATGGAAAAGCCTGAAGGCTATTCACAACAACAGCTAGCCCTTGATCAGATGTTCAAGGATATAAACCCCGCGTTAAGTGCCCGCCAAGCCGGAATCGAGAGTTCACGTTGTTACTATTGTTATGACGCGCCTTGTATCACCGCTTGTCCTTCAAAGATTAATATACCCAGTTTTATAGCCAGTATTCATGCTGATGATTTAACTGGAGCGGCAAAAACGATTTACCAAGAGAACATCATGGGGGGCAGTTGTGCCAGGGTATGTCCTACTGAAATATTGTGTGAACAAGCTTGTGTTCGCAATAAAGAACAAGAGCAATCACCGGTAAAAATTGGTTTGTTGCAACGCCATGCCACCGATAACGCTGTTTTTTCTGGTCACCCCTTTGAGCGAGCCGCCTCTACTGGAAAAACCATTGCTGTGGTCGGTGCGGGGCCCGCGGGCTTAAGTTGTGCACATCGCTTAGCCATGCTGGGTAATGATGTTGAGATATTTGAAGCAGCGGCTAAACCGGGTGGTTTAAATGAGTACGGCATTGCTAAATACAAACTGACTGACAATTTTGCTCAACAAGAAGTAGAGTTTATTTTGAGCATTGGTGGAATCACGGTTCATACCGACACCGCCTTAGGTCGCGATATCAGCTTAGCTGACTTGAAAGGACAATTTGATGCGGTGTTTTTAGCAATAGGTTTGCAAGACGTTCAATCCTTGATGCTGGTAAACGAGAGCCACCCGCAGATCCTCAATGCTGTTGATTATATAAAAGAACTACGCCAAGCCACTGAACTAAGCCAACTTAACGTGCCACTAGATAGCGCAGTCGTGATTGGTGCTGGTAACACAGCCATTGATATCGCTTGCCAACTTAAACGTTTAGGCACTGAAGAAGTGACTTTGGTATACCGACGTGGTGCAGAGCAAATGAGCGCGACAGCCCATGAGCAGCAAATTGCGAAGAACCACCAAGTCATCATTAAAACTTGGGCGAGACCTGAACAGATTAACCTCGATCATGATGGCGTGCTTCGTAGCATGAGCTTCCGCAAAACCTACAGTGAAGATGGCCAACTAGAAGATACAGATCAAACTTTTGATGTGGCTTGTTCTGCTGTATTTAAAGCGGTAGGGCAAAAGTTTACTTATCCAGATAAAGAGCAACTTATCCCGACTGTGAGTAACGGGAAAATCACTACTTTTGGTCAGCAAGTCACCAGCATTGATGGCGTATTTGCCGGAGGAGACTGTACCAGCGTGGGACAGGATTTAACGGTAGAGGCTGTACAACAAGGCAAGCTAGCGGCTTTAGCCATTCATCAACAAATTAACGCAGTGGAGGCATAAGACTATGGCCGATTTATCAATAGAATTTGCAGGAATTAAGTCTCCAAACCCTTTTTGGTTGGCATCAGCCCCTCCTACTGACAAAGCCTATAATGTAGAACGAGCATTTGAAGCAGGATGGGGAGGCGTGGTTTGGAAAACCTTGGGAGAGGATCCCGCGGCTGTAAATGTTTCATCGAGATACTCAGCCATTTACGACCACAATGGTGAAGTTGCAGGGTTTAATAATATTGAGCTAATTACCGACCGAAGTTTAGACATTAACCTAAAAGAAATTGAAGCGGTCAAGAAAAGCTGGCCAGACAGGGCATTGGTGGTGTCGCTAATGGTGCCTTGTGAAGAAGAGGCTTGGAAAAAAATCGTTAAGCAGGTCGAACAAACTGGTGCGGATGGCTTAGAGCTAAACTTTGGCTGTCCACATGGAATGCCTGAGCGCGGAATGGGCGCAGCGGTAGGTCAAGTGCCTGAATATATTGAAATGGTTACCCGTTGGTGCAAAACCTACAGCAAACTCCCGGTGATTGTAAAACTCACCCCCAATATCACTGACATACGCTTTTCAGCGCGGGCAGCTAAGCAAGGTGGTGCTGACGCGGTATCATTGATTAACACCATTAACTCGATTACAGGCATAGACCTAGACAAAATGGCAGCCAGACCGCTTGTTGATGGTAAAAGTACCCATGGAGGTTATTGTGGGCCAGCGGTTAAACCGATTGCACTAAATATGGTGAGTGAAATAGCCCGCGATCCAGAAACCGCCGGTCTGCCTATCTCGGGCATTGGTGGAATTGGCAATTGGCGGGATGCGGCTGAGTTTATTTCGTTAGGCTCAGGTTCGGTACAGGTATGTACTGCGGCGATGATTTACGGCTTTAGAATCGTTAGTGAGATGCAAACCGGTTTATCTAACTGGATGGACAGTAAAGGCTACAAAAAGATTTCTGATTTTCAAGGTTTAGCCGTTCCGAATACTACCGACTGGAAGTATCTGAACATGAACTACAAAGTTGTGGCTGATATTGACGAAGATAAGTGTATTGGTTGCGGTCGCTGTTATATCGCTTGTGAAGATACTTCACACCAAGCGATTGATAAAACTGTTCGGGCCGATGGCAGCGTAGCTTTTGAAGTGATAGAAGATAAATGCGTAGGTTGTAACCTATGTCAAATCACCTGTCCTGTTGACCAGTGTATTAAGATGGAGCAAAAAGAAGCAGATAAACCTTATATGAACTGGACCCAAGACCCGCGTAACCCCTACAAGGACGCTTCTTAAGTTCAGTGGTGTCGTCACTTTGCTCTGCGATATTGCAGAGCAAAGTAATTAGCGTTTTGCTGTGAACCTAAAGAGGCTCTTAAAACTAGGTTTGTTGCTTGGCCATCTCTTTTTTAAGTTGTTTTGCAACATAATCCGGTGAATGAGTAGAGCGTGCCAGCAATTGATACATCGCTGGAATGACCAGTAAACTGACCACCGATGCGAATGCCATTCCAAACAATACGACAGTTCCTACCGATATTCGACTTTCAGCTCCAGCACCGCTAGACATGATTAACGGAACCGCTCCGGCGACTGTTGTGAACGCCGTCATCATAATCGGTCGTAGGCGACGTGATGCGGCTTGTACCACGGCCTGGTTAAACGCAATACCTCGATCGCGCAGTTGGTTGGCATATTCTACGATCAGTATTCCGTTTTTGGTCACCATACCGATCAACATAATCATCGCAATTTGGCTATATATATTAAGGCTTTCGTTCATTAGGTACATCCCGGCAAGACCGCCGAAAATGCCCATGGGAACGGTAAGCATCACAACCGCCGGGTTAATAAAACTTTCGAATTGGGCCGCAAGTACTAAATAAGCAACAACTAAGGCCATACAGAAAATGATCACAGTACTGCTTTGATTTTCTTTGTAATCTTTAGATTCGCCGCTAAAGTCGATGGATATATCGCTGGGCAGGTTTTCAATGGCTAACCGCTCTAAGTGGTCAAGTGCTTCTCCCAAGGTATATCCCTGATTCATGGTCCCTGAAAGAGTCACCGCCCGTTGTTTATTTAGGCGACTCAAGCGATTTGCTGATGCGGTTTCAACCAGTTGGGTTACGCTATCTAAGGTGAGTAAAGAACCATTGGCTGCACGTAAGTAGATTTTGCTTAGATCAGTTGCACTATTAAATCCTTCTTCACCCCCTCGTATGTAAACATCGTACTCTTCACCGCGATCGACAAAGGTAGTTTCGCTGCGTCCACCCAGCATAATTTCTAAAGTATCTGATATTTCGCTAACACTTAAGCCCAATTCAGCCGCCCGCTGTCGGTCAATCTTAACCAGTAATTCAGGCGTTTTCTCAGAGTAATTGATATCAAGAGCGCCGATTGAAGGATGTAATTCAGCCTTTTGTAACATTATTTGCCCCCAATGATTGAGTTCTTCGAAGCTCGCTCCTGCTAAAACAAATTGAATAGGGTCATCAGATTTCCCGCCAAAGCCGGGTTGGCGTGGTCTAATAGAAATATCTGCAATATTGGCTAAGGTTTTTCGCAATAAATTTACCGCATCAGCCGCACTTTGCTCTCGTTGTGCCCAATCTTCTAATTGCACAATAATAAACGCTGTATTATCGCCGGCTTGACCGCCAAAAGCCGGTGTTTGCAGATTAAATGACTTGATTAAGCCTTGGCCAACCAAAGGCATGATTTGCTGCTCTACTTGGTCCATGTTGGTGGTCATTCTATCGTAACTTGTACCTTCAGCCCCTTTGACCATGACCTGTACTACTCCACGGTCTTCTACGGGGGCTAACTGTGCAGGAATCAATTGCATTAAACCAACGCTGCCTAAAATACATAGAATAATCGCGGTAGGTGCAGCAGTGCGTGATTCAATTATTTTGGTTAACAAACCTTGGTAAGCAGGGAGCAATTTGGCAAATAACTTCTCCATGCCCTGGCTAACGCGACTAGGTTTGGCATTTAGACTGAGTAATTTACTGGCTAAAGCCGGCGTCAAGGTGAGTGCGATTAACGATGAAAAAACCACTGCGACCGACAGTAGTACTGAGAATTCAGTAAACATTTTTCCAACCATGCCGTCCATGTAAGCAATCGGCATAAATACCATCACCAATACTAAGGTGGTTGCTATAACAGCAAAACCCACTTCGCGGGTACCCCGATAAGCCGCTAATAAGGGTGGGGTGCCTTGCTCAATGTGGTGGTAGATGTTTTCTACGACGACGATAGCATCATCGACCACTAAACCAATCGCAAGAATTAATGCCATTAGGGTTATTAAGTTGATGGAGAAGCCGAAACTTTGTGCGGCGATAAAAGCGGCAATAAGCGATACCGGCACCGTAACCGCCGGTATAATGGTAATTTTTGCCTGACCGAGGAAGATATACAGTACTAAAACAACTAAGCCACCGGTAATCATTAAGGTTTGATACACCTCACTAATTGCCTGCTCAATAAACACCGTGGAATCATAGTCAACTTTAAGTTCAGTGCCTTCGGGAAGATAGGTTTGCAAACGTTCTACTTCAGCGCTGACTTGCTGTGCAACGTTTAGCGGGTTGGCATCAAGTTGTGGGATGATACCCAGACTCAAGTTTAAGATGCCGTCACTTTTAAAACTTGAGTTTTCGTTTTCAGCGCCCACAAATACTTTTGCTACATCTTTTAGATATACGTGAGTACCGTCTTGGCTGGTTCTAAGACGAAGATATTCAAAGTCTTTTGCGTTGGAGTATAAGCGCTCGGTACGCACCGGCATAACCGTGGTGTCGTTTCTGATTTCTCCGCCAGGTAATTCGAGGTTCTCACGCTTAAGCGCAGCAACTACATCGCTAGGGGTGATTTGCCGTCCAGCCATTAGGCTTGGGTCTAGCTTTACATACATTACCTTATATAATGCACCAGTCAGTTCAACTGAACTTACGCCACTGATTAGATTGAATCGATCGACCAATACACGCTCAGCATAATCTGTCAGCTCAGTACGATCCATTTTGCTAGAATTTACATTTATGTAAATTGAAGACTCACCCGATCCGTTGTCTTTAGAAACCACGGGATCAGTAATATCATCGGGCAAGCTTCGTTTTGCACGCTCTACAGCATCTCGAATATCGCTTACTCCCTCGGTTAACGGCCAATCGAGCAAAAAGGTCACGGTGACTCTAGACATCCCATTGCGAGAAACCGAATCAATTTGATCAACCCCACTAATGCCCGAGAGTTGGTCTTCGATAATTGCGGTAATTTGGCTATCAACAATGCTAGCAGAGACACCTTCGTAACGGGTGGTAATGGTCACTACTGGGTTTTCTACATCGGGCATTTCCCTAACGGCTAGTTGATTAAAAGACGCAATGCCAAATACACAGAGCAAGGCGCTAAGTACGAAAGCTACAACAGGCCGCTTTACTGATATGTCGGACAAGAGCATTAAATCGGCTCCTGCATGTTGCTGGGTTTAAGTGGCTTGCTTTCTGTTGATTTAGCGATCTGTTGCTTTAAATCTCTAACATTTACTCCATCGCGAATGTTGACCAAACCTTGTACCACAATGGTGTCATTTAGCTTAATGCCTTGGTCTATCAAAACATAGTTATTGATACGCGTACCCAATTGTATTTCGCTACGGTGAGCGATTTGTTCGTCATCGACAACATAAACGAAACGTTTGGTGCCTGAGTACTCAATGGCCTGCACTGGAATCATTGGCTGGGTGGTAGGTGGTAATACTAAAGTGGCTCGCATCATCATGCCCGGCTTGAGTTGATAATCATGATTGGTAAAGCTAACCCGTACCTTGAGATTTAAAGTATTACTATCTACCCTCGGATCAATCACTTCAATGATCCCTTGATATACTTTGTTTGGCCATGCCGGCGTTGACGCTTGGATTGGCATGCCTGTTTCCAACGATGATAAATATCGATCAGGAATACTTAAATCGAGTTGTAGCCTATCCAGATTATCTAAATTCAGTAAAGTTTGATTGGCGGTGATGAGCGCGCCCTTACTGATGTCTACTAAGCCAATAACGCCGCTGAAAGGAGCGGTGAGTTGATGATCGTAAAGATCAGATTGCGCAGATAGTAGTCTGGCTTCTGCAATTGAAACGCTGGCAAGTTGCGCATCATAACTGGTTTGAGACACGGCTTTACGTTTAAGCAATTGTTCAAATTCATGCAGTTTTCGCTGTTCGTCAGCTAAGTAAGCTTGGGCTTCGGCTAATAGCGCCTTGGCTTTTAAATCGTTTAGTTCAATCAGTAACTCGCCAGCGTGCACCGATTGGTTTGAACGGACGTTGATTTTTTCAATTTTCCCCGTCACTTCTGCGGCGATAGCCACAGCTTGCTCAGCATCTAAGGTGCCGATTAAACTTAGTGTTTGGGAAAGACTGTGCTGTTGAACTTGCTCTGTGCTGACCAATGTCGGAGCCAAAGTTCGAACCGCTTGAGTCTCCTCTGACTGTTGGTGAAATAAAATAAGGGCAATTAAACTGACAATGAGAATTGGCGGAACTAAAAAGCGCAATAACATGGTGATCCAAACAGCTAGAAAACAAGCTGCTATTCTAGTTGGTCTTAGTTACAGCTGCGGTAAAGTAGTGTAAAGAAGTGCAAATTTGTCGCCAAATTGTGTCCATTATTATTGTGTAGTTAGCCTATTGATGTTTGTTTAACGTTTACGCTGTTATTTTTATATGTTTGGATCTTTTTTTAGGTGGGAGCTTTTTATCATGCGTCAGCCTTTTTCGGTTAATGTGTTTCTCTATCGTTTTAGAAGCGGGGCGATAGAATATCTAATGTTAAAGCGTGTCCCTCGACCAGATATGCAACTGGGCGCTTTTTGGCAAGCCGTTACTGGTGGCATGGAGGAGGGCGAAAACATCCAACAAACGGCAGTTCGAGAAGTGTATGAAGAAACCAATCTGAGAATAGCGCGTTTGCAATCCACTAACTTTAGTTACCGATTTTTGATAAAAGACCAGTGGCGAGACACCTATGGTTATGCAGCGGATGATATTTTAGAAACGGTATTTTGCGCAGAAGTTTGCGACGAACCGATCCTTTCTAATGAACATAGTGACTATCAATGGTTACCCTACAATGAAGCCATCGACTTACTCGAATTTACCTATAACCAACAGGCTATTAGTATCGTGGACAACATGCTTAGATCGAACAGTTAACCTTGAGGCACCTTGAAGGTGCCTCACTGGTTTAACGGGTATAGCCGTTGAATTGTTTTTCGTGGCCTATCGTAGACATCGGACCGTGACCAGGCAAAAATTGATAGTCATCGTCGAGAGTATATAGCTGAGTTTTAATCGCATTAATTAAGGTAGGGTGATCGCCTTTGGGGAAATCTGTTCGACCAATAGAACCGTTAAACAGTACATCACCAACAATGGCTAACTTGTTGTGGTGGTCAACAAATACTACATGGCCAGGAGTGTGGCCAGGGCAGTGGCGAACCTCCAATTTTAGATTACCCACTTCAACGAGGTCACCATGTTCTAACCATTGGTCTGGGCTAAAACTGGCTACGTCAGGAAATCCAAACATTTGACACTGCATTGCCATTTTACTTAGCCAAAAGTCATCATCTTTTTGAGGGCCAATCAATGCCACTTGGTAACGTTGCTTAATAATACTACTGGCTCCAACATGGTCAAGGTGACCATGGGTTAGTAATATCTTACTCACCGTCACACCTGCTTTATCTACCGCAGCCTGAATTAGCTGTGGATCACCACCAGGGTCAACAATAGCTGCCTGCAGGGTTTGTTCACACCAGATAAGACTACAGTTTTGTTGAAAAGGAGTTACTGGAATAATTTGATATGCCATTTTGTCTTACTCTAATTAATTACTGCTCTAGTGTACGGATGCAGATGAATTTTTCTATAGTTGCGTATAACTAAACACAGAAATAGTCTCGCATATGTTTATAATAACAACATCGCTTAACGGTAGGAGAGACCTTTGATAATCAAAGATATTATGCAAACTCGCGTGGTGAGTGTTGGTATGGACCAACGCTTATTTGATATTAAGGACATTTTTGACAATGTTAGCTTTCACCACTTAGTTGTTCTCGATGATGAAGATAAAGTGGTTGGCGTTCTTACTGAAGCAGATGTGCTTGCTGCTTTAAGCCCATTCTTAGGTAAAGCAGCTGAAAGCCAACGAGACATCCAAACCCTTACTCAACGTGTTCATCAGTTAATGTCTAGAGATCCTCAATGTTGCTTGTCTGCAACAAGTATCAGCGACGCGGGAAGTATCATGGTAGAGCAGGGTCTAAGCTGTTTACCGGTAGTTGATAGTGATAAGCAATTACTAGGTATTGTTACTTGGAAAGATGTTCTTGCATTTTTGCTGGTGAGTAGCAAAAACGGATGAACTCCCAACCGTCTTATTTGCCTATCATGTTTATGGGCTGTACCAGTGATGCGGGTAAATCGTTAGTGACCGCTTTGATTTGTCGTTACCTTGCTAATACAGGGCTAAACGTTGCCCCATTCAAAGCACAAAACATGAGTAACAATGCCGCTGTTACCCGTGAAGGCGGCGAGATTGGGCGTGCTCAATACTTACAGGCCTTAGCTGCCAATCAAATTGCTACTATCGAAATGAATCCTGTATTACTAAAACCGCATAGTGATATTGGCGCTCAAGTAATAGTCAATGGCGAGGTAAGCCATCAACTTAACGCCATAGATTGGCATCAACGTAAAGCCATTCTGTGGCCAGCGGTTACCGCAAGCGTTGAACGTTTGCAGAGTAAACATCAATGTTTGGTTATTGAGGGCGCAGGCAGCCCTGCGGAAGTTAATTTAAGGAAAAGCGATATTGTTAATATGGAGCTAGCCTTACATGTGGATGCTTCTGTTTACTTGATTGCTGATATCGACCGCGGTGGTGCTTATGCGCACTTATTAGGCACTTGGATGTGCCTTAGTAAACAAGAGCAAGCGCGAGTAAAAGGATATGTACTCAATAAATTTCGTGGTGAGCAAGCCTTGCTGGAAGATGCTAATCATTGGATACTGGAAAAAACTGGGATTCCGATAGTCGCGGTTGTTCCCTGGACTAAACATCAATTGCCAGAAGAAGATAATTTTTTCCATCGAAATCAATGGCAAGCTGGTGCGACGAACATTGCATTGGTGGTTTATCCCTACGCCAGTAACTTAGATGAATTTGACCCTCTCATATATCAGTCTGGGGTGAATGTCGTGCCAATGAGAGAATGGCAAGATTTAAGTCAATATGATGCGGTTATTTTACCAGGGTCAAAACACGTCGCCGAGAGCTGTAAGCATTTGCTTAGCACTGGTTTAGATAAGGCTATTATAGATGCTGCGCACACGGGTGTGAGGGTCTTAGGTATCTGTGGAGGCTTACAAATTTTAGGTGATAAAGTATTAGACCCGCAGCATATCGAAGGTGAGCAGTTTAGCGGTTTGTCTTTATTACCTATTACCACAGAATATGATAGTAACAAGGTGACCATTCAACGAAAGGTTGATTGGGCGGGTGAGCAACTAAACTGTTACGAAATCCATCATGGTAAAACCCAATGTACTGAAAACTTAGCGCCATTTGTAGAAGTTAACAATGGTTGGCAACATGGGCAAGTTCAATCCAGTTATTTACATGACCTATTTACCAATAAAAGTTTTCGCCAGCACTGGTTAGAAGGTCTGGGATGGCGTGGGCAATGTGAAGACTGGCAGGACGTTATCGATAAAGAACTAGACCGATTGTGTGAACAATTAGCAGAGCCTTTAAAGCAGATTTGTGAGCACGCAAAGCTTAATTAGACGACGAACTATTACATCCAACCTTGCTCCTGATAATAGCGTAATGCGCCTGGGTGTAAAGGTGCAGAGAGGTTAGTGGCAATCATTTCTTTTACGTTCAACTCAGCCAGCGCCGGATGCAAAGAACGAAGAGTATTAATGTTTTCGAAGATCGCGGCCACAAAATTATAAACGGTTTGTTCAGACAACATTTTGTCGGCTACCAGGGTCGCACTCACGCCAATAGATTGGATATCTGTCGGATTGCCATGGTAGGTACCGCCCTTAATGGTTACCGGAGAAAAGTATTCATATTTTTCAGCTAAACCTACGATGGTTTTCTTAGAAAGCCCCAGTAATTTAGATTCGCACATGGTGGTGGCACGTGTAATAGACGTATTGGGGTGGCCTACAACATAAACAATGGCGTCATTCTTTTTACTACATAAGGCGCGACTTTGCTCATCGGGTTTCAAATTAGTTAATTCTGAGAAGTCAGCGTCTTGCCAATCTAGTTGTTCCATGACTAACTTCATCGTTGAATATTGGCCTGAGCCGACAGGGCCTACATTAACCGAATGACCTTTCAATTGATCAATTTGGCTAATATTTACATCCTCATGGACCAACACGGTAAAAGCTTCAGAATATAAAGAAAGTAATGAGCGCATATCGGTGTAAGCCCCATTTTCTTCATACTGACCAGCACCTTGGTAAGCTTGCCAGTGAACATCAGATTGGACAATCGCTAAATCAATATCATTACTTTGTAGAGCCTCGACGTTGTCGCTAGACCCTCCTGAGCTTTCCGCCGTACAGCTAATTTTTCGATGTTCGTTACTCTGCTCTAAAAGGCGGCATAAGGCGTTACCTGTAGGATAATACACACCACTGACATTACCGGTTCCAACGAATAAATATTCGTTACTACTGGCGAGTCCGCTGCTTAAACTTAAGGCGGTGAATACTAAACAAGCTGTAAATCGTTTCATTTTTTCGTCCATAAAACTTATTGCCGATAGAACAACAACCCTAATATACACGCTAAAATTACAAAACGCTTGTTCAACACTACAAGTTGTGAGCTTGAAAACATGAAGGTTTTTGCATATCTAGCGAAAACACAATCTATTGGTCGGACAAGTTGGTACTCAGGCTTTGCTGGTTTTACGTTGACTAAGTTGTTAAAACATCCCGCTGGCTAGCTGTTACCCGGTATTTCGCTAGCAATTCTAAAGGACTAAATATCGCTGATGATTAATCAACAGTAGTGGTAATAATTCGTTATAATAAAGCCACTTAGTATCTATGTGTGTTGACATTAAATTGCTAAAAGCCCTCAGCCCTCAGAGCTTAGAAATCTGTTGTTATAGTCTAGATGATATTGAAAGTGCTATTCGTGGCGGAGCCGATCGGATCGAATTCTGCGCTGGCCAAAATGACGGCGGTGTTACGCCAAGTTATGGCGCCTTAAAACAAGCACAAAAATATCTAAAACAGCTACCTATCGTAGTCATGGTTCGCCCTAGAGGCGGAGATTTCTGTTACTTGCCAGATGAAATTGAGCAAATGATAAGGGATATTGAACTGATTAAAGAACTTGGTTATTCCGGAGTAGTAACCGGTTGCTTGAGTCCAGACGCTAGCCTAGATGTAGCGGCAAACCAAAAACTGGTTGATGCATGTGGCGATACAAAAGTAACTTTCCATAGGGCCTTTGACTGTGTCGCCGCTCCTATACAAGCGGCACAGCTTATTGCTGACATCGGCTTTAATCGAGTATTGAGTTCTGGCCAAAGCAACAATATTGAGGGGGGATTACCATTGCTACTTGAGCTTCAAGATGCTCAACCGGCATTAGAGTGGATTGCCGCTGGTGGCGTAAGGGCCCACAATATTCAATTTTTAGTCAACAAGGGGCTTCGGTTTTTCCATAGTGCCGCGGCTAAACCGTTGAATACTTTATTTGACACTCGTTACTCACTCGCGATGGCGGCGTCTAAAGACCTAGCGAAAGAATTGAGCAGACAAACAGTAGATACCGCTCAAGTACTTGCAATGGCCGATTTACTTACAAGGGCTTAATGAAGCGATGTTTACCCCGTTGTTCCATAGAACTCGACATTTTTCATACTACTTGCTGAATTCAATCAGGCATCGTGGAATAGCGATGTTCTCAGCCTATCTATTAGTTCAAGCATGCTGGTTAGCTTTATTTGCGCCCTTATCTATTGTTGTTAGCGAGTCTTTGATGTCTTGGCATGGGCTAGGAGGAGTCGCTAATCAAGAGTTGCTTGGATTTTTCTTATCGCCCGTCGGTTACTTGTTTGCTATTTGGTTGGTGGCGATGTCGCTATTCAATTTCTTTTTGCAACAAGGCGTCGTAACCCTCTTGTTAGCGCAACATGAGGTCAACAAACGCTCGATTTCTCAAGCTATTAGGCTGTTAATTCAACGTTCTTGGCTAATCGCTCGATTAGCATTTATGCAGTCAGCCTTGCTGATAAGTATTAGCTGTACGCTACTATTTATTGGGCGATGGCTATTTGGTTTTATGTTAGCGGATTGGGATATTAATTATTATCTTGATCAACAACGAGGCCAGGTATGGATTTACTTCTCGGCTTTATCCCTTGGAGGGATCCCGTTAGCGCTTTGGCTTGGCAGTAAGTGGCTTAATTGGTGGTTTGCATTGCCATTTTGCATGCTGCAGAAACAACCTTTGGGTAAGCAGCTAACAGATTCAACCAAGCTAAGTGTTGGCCAGAGAAAACTTATTTTGGGATTAAACATTGTTTGGTTAGCGTTAAGAGCATTGGTGTTTTTGATGTTGATAGCGGTAAGTATCTGGGTATTACGCTTTAGCTTAGATTGGTGGGCACCAGAAGATGTAACGAGTACAGAGCTTTTCGTATTTAGTTTTGTGGTGCTCGCTGGTGGTTCAATATTAAGTTTTTTGGACACTTGGCTATACGCTAGTATTCAATTTTATATGTTTAAAGTCTTAGTGAAAAAACGAGGTGGAGAGTTACATAGCGAACACCAACGAGTCCTCAAAGAAAACCACAGTTTACATTTAGGTTTTAGATTAATGCTATTGGCTATTCTGTTAGTGGGGGTTAGTCAGTTGGCAGACGATGTAGATGGCTTCAGCCAACGCTTTGCCGCTCCAAGCGATTTTACCATTATGGGACATCGAGCGGGCGGGTGGTTAGCACCAGAAAACAGTTTGGAAGGTTTGCATCAATCTATAGATCTTGGCTTAGCCGTGACAGAAATAGATGTGCAATTGACTAGCGATGGTCAAATAGCAGTCGTCCATGATAGAGATCTTCGTAGGCTTACCGGTAGTTCTGAAATTGTATATTTGAGTACCTTTAAGGAGATTCAAAATGCATTTGTGTCAGCGGGCTTGGAAAAACCGCAGCCTCTTTCCGAGTGGCTAGAGCAAAGTGCCGGTAATATAACCCTTAATATCGAATTGAAACGCTACGATCGCGCTATGGATTTAGTACCAGCCGTTGTAGACGCGCTGCAACACTTTCAGCACCCCGTTATTATCAGTAGCTTAGATGTGGAATTACTTAACGCTGTAAAACAAAAAGTGAAAGGCAGTCTGTTAGCTGAAAGGGTGAGCATTGCGTTTATTGCAGCAGCAAGTTTTGGCGAAACGAAGTTACAACAAAATGTTGATATGCTGATCGTTAATCAGCAGTGGGTTAGCGCTTGGCGACTATTGAGTGCTCAACAAAGAGGCCAGCAAGTACATGTGTGGACCGTGAACAACGCCGCTGATGTAGAGCGTTTGTTCTATCTACGGGTTGACGGAGTAGTGACAGATTCACCTGAAATGGCTATCGCCACCATCGAGAACCTTCAGCAACTTAACCAAGTAGAACATGTGATTAATAGTTTTCGATATTGGCTAAGGTTTTAAAACGCCTGTCAATTTTAGCGCGAGACAAGCAAGATGAAGCATTATTCGGGTTAATAATGAGTTCAATTAACTAAAAAACTGTTGGAAGGCTGACCACTTTTCATGTTCAACTTCCCAAGAGCTTAGATAAAACTTCACAGTTTGATTAGGACGACGTTGATTTAGTTGGTATAAACTCAAACGAGATACACAGCCCAGTTTGCTGTAGCCTCCTATTGTTTGCCTATCGACCGACAATATTATTGGTAACCCGTTAGCTGGAACTTGTACCGCTCCTAAGGCGATGGCTTCTGACTCAATATTGTTGGGGACATGTTTAAACGCTTGTCCGGTTAAACGCACACCCATTCGATCACTTAAATCACTCACCTTGTAAGTTTGTTGGCATAACAAAGCGATATCTTGATTGGAAAATTGTTGAAATTGATAGCTAGGTATTAACGCTAAATTTAATGGTTCTAAGTAGTTCGGAATGAAGCGATAGGGCGTTTGCAGAATCGCTGAAGAAGCGCTTATGTTGTATTCTATTTGCGGCTTATCGTGGTAACTAATACGGTCATTGTTTTTTAACCAGCGGCCGTCAAAAGGTCCTAATAGTTGTTTAACTGAACTACTCGCACTGCCTAACTCCTTGTTTACGATTAGCCCTCCCTTCACTGCCAAATAGGCTCTTAAGCCGCTACGTGCAGGGTTAATTTGCAAGGTATCACCATCTGCTATCTGAATGGTTTGCCAAGTGTCGGCGTTCACAGCAGCACTGTTTTTTGAAGACAATATTTTAAGCGGTGTATCAGCGCCGCATACTGCAATGCTACACGCTTTCTCAAACTGTATGCTCGCGCCACCAATCGCGATTTCAAGACAAGCTTCATTAGCTCGATTTGAAAGCAATCTATTGGCCCAGTAAAAGGCTTGTAAGTCTGCCGCCCCGCCCGGACTAATACCAATATCTTGGTAGCCGATTCTTCCTTGGTCTACAACACAAGTTTGGGGGCCGCTACGCAACAGCGTAAGGTTAGCTTTTGCCATCATAGGTGGTCCAACATTTGCTGGTACTCTTGATAACTAATACTATAAAAGCCTATTGAATCGCCAACCTGTAATGGGCACATTGGTGAATGCGATTTGTTAAAAAAAATCATAGGGCTTCGACCTATAATATGCCATCCACCCGGGCTTGCAGCCGGATAAACCGCGGTCATGTCTTCAGCAATGGCAATGCTTCCTTTTGGCACACTGGTTGCCGGAATGGCCTTCCTTTTTAGCTGAATTCGCTTATCTAAACCGGCCAAATAGGCAAAGCCGGGCATAAAACCAATGGCTTTTACTCGATAATGCTTTGCTTGATGTAATTCAATGATTTGCTCAGTACCCATATTAAGTCGCGTAGCTATGCTATTTAAATCGGGCGCTAGGCGTGAATCATAACAGGCAGGTACCATTATCGTGTTGCCAAGTTCAGCACTCTCGGTGAAACCGATTTGGTCGAATGGGAACTGGCTAACGGCAGTCATTAGTGAATGGATATCTGCGGTATAATTAACCATGCATAACAAGCTGTCAGCCGCAACAATAACGTCAGTGACTCCACTTATATTTAGCTTTAACTGTTTAGCCAATACCGGGAGGGCAGCTTGATATTGAGTTTGCTTACTCGTCACCAACAAACTGTCTTCGTTCACCCACTCCATGCAGAACATCTGGTTAACCTAACTTGATGCTATTAAGTGTCACTAGTGAACGGATGTGTTTTATCTGATTGACCGCCGCTTCATTATCACCGTGCACACACAATGTATCTGCCTGTACAGCGAGTAAGCTGCCATCATTGCATTTTAGTTGGCGACTCATCAGCAATAACCTTACTTGACTAAGTAGCTCTTCCTGCTCAGTCAGCACGGCGCCTCGTTCTGTACGCGCCTGTAATTGCCCGTTACTAAGATAACGACGGTCACAAAATGCTTCTCTGATTAATTCGACATGATGCTGGCGGGCAATCTCTTCTACAAACCCCTTAGTTAAGGTAGCTGAAACCATCAGTTTAAGTGGCTTATTAAAACTCGCTACAGCCTTGATTACCGCTGTAAAAATCTCTACATCCTTATGCATATCATTATATAAGGCGCCATGGGGTTTAACATAATCAACATCTTCACCATGGTAGTGACATAAGGCCTGTAAACTGCCAATTTGAGAGACCAATAATCTGCTTAGCTGTGCAGGGCTGTATAACATTGGGCGTCGACCAAAACCTGCGATGTCAGCATAACTAGGATGTGCCCCTATGGAAACCTTGTGTTGTTTGGCTAAGACAATAGTCTTGCTCATTACGTCAGGATCAGAGGCGTGACCACCACATGCTACATTGGCCATATCAATGTGTGGCATGGCTAACTCATCAACGCCCATAGACCACACCCCAAAACTTTCACCCATATCGCAGTTTATAAGCATCAATCGTCCTTAACGTGCTGTCTTACATTGTTGTTGTATCAGTTTAGAAAAAAGCTGACCAGCAGGACCTAGCTGAGTGGGTCTTGGTATAACCATATAAGTGACGAGGGTTTTAGCCGCGCCTCCTTGAATGTTGAGTTCTACTAAACTGTCTTTTTCAAAATAGGGGGCAGCAATGTGTTCGGGTACCCAGGCAAAACCAAGGCCTTGACTTAATACCGACATAACTTGGTTAAAACTACTAAATGTCCAACGTTGCTCTGCGCGTAACCAACCCCTATCTTGGTGAGGATTTTTGCCGCTGTCCCTAATCACCAACTGAACGTGTTGCAATACTTCATCTATTGATACGGGTTTAGGCATTTTAGCGAGCGGATGGTTACGATGTACCACGGGTAACATATTTATAGTGGATAGTTTTTCACCCAATACACCTTTAGGCAATGAGGCGGCGATTGCAATATCGACTGAGGCTTCATCTATGACATCATCGGTACCACTAATTACGGTGTCTAGTATCTCAATACGGGTACCTCTACTATCTGGTAAGAAAGCTTTAAGGGCCTTTATTATCGGCACTTGAGGCTGCACGATATCGCAAGCTATGGTAAGTTTTGGCTCCCAGCCTTGCTCTAAACTAGCGGCTAACTGTTCAAGTTCTTGAATGTTTTGGCTTAATAACTTGCTACGTCTAAGCATGACTTCACCCATAGGGGTTAAATACGCTTTTCGGCCCTTAACTTCGAGCAGTTGAACACCCAATAAGCCCTGCAGTTTACTGACGGCATGATTAAGTGATGATTGGCTTTTATTTAGCTGACTAGCGGCCTGAGCGTAACCGCCGTAATCAACCACCGCCTGAAAGATACGCCATTGCTCTAAGGTACTTTTTGCTCTAAAGGTTGCACTCATTATTGCTCAGCCTTCGCTTATTTTATCTGTGCGTTTATGCTTTGCCCTGTGATACCGATGCTTGCATCACTCATTAAATACAAATAGCTAGGCATAATATCGAGTGGTGTTTTTAAGGTTTGAGGATCTTCTCCAGGGTAAGCGGTTGCGCGCATTAAGGTCTGGGTTGCACCTGGATTAATACAATTACTGCGTAAGCCTGTTTTATCGTATTCATCGGCGATAACTTGCGACATACCTTCGATCGCGAACTTAGACACACTATATCCGCCCCAATAGGCTCTGCCTTGCTTGCCGACACTTGAAGAAGTGAATAGCAAAGAAGCATGGTTTGATTTAGCCATTAAGGGAAGCAGCGCTTGGCTTAACAAAAACTGCGACTTTACGTTGACCTGCATCAGTTGATCCCAGTGATCTTCGCTGATTTGTACATATTGACTTAACACTCCTAAGTGAGCGGCATTAAGCAACGCACCGTCTAAACGGCCAAATTGATTCTCAATAGTGGCAGTCATATCTAAGTAATGTTGTTGGGTGGCACCGTTTAAATCTAGCGGAATGATCGCCGCTTGAGGTGCGCTCATGGCTTCAATTTCGTCATAAACAGCTTCTAACTTTTTCACCGTACGGCCGAGTAAAATAACGGTAGCGCCACATGCGGCAAAACTTAACGCAGCTTGGCGGCCGATTCCATCGCCGGCTCCGGTTACCAAAATAACTTTGTTTTTTAATTCGTCAGCGCTAGCGGTGAAAAGGTGAGGAGAGGTTTCCGTGCTCATTTTTGGTTCCTGTAGATGTGCGTTAGTCCACAAATATTTGATTAACAATTAAACAAGTGTTTAACATCTGGTTAGACCTGTTGCAAAAATGTTAACAAGCGTTTAGGGTTTCGTTGAAGAAACATACTATAAAAAGGAATTTGCTAATATGCGTTTGTCCCGAATAGCTACAGCTGTCACTCTATTTGCTTCTGTTACTCTAACGGGTTGCGGTAGCAACTCGCCCTTCGATTTCACTAATGATATCACGCCAAATGAGCCTAACTCAGTAAAAATTCGATTCAATCCGCTAACCGGTGATGTATCAACACCAAATAATTTGCTGTTTAACGGTAGCTTAGACGGGACGATTAACTTACCTGCAGAATCCGCGATACTGGTGACCCAAGAATACCAAGCGATTACCAATGTATTGGGTGCGTTAGATGGTTGGCAAACCAGCGTGCCTTTTAGTATCCCCCTTGGTTACGGTGATGACGAAGCAGAATACAATGCTGAGATTGATACCAAACTGGATAGCGCTACCTTCCCCGATGGAATTTTATTGTACAAAGTAAGAGCGTCTGGTTTTGCTGATACTTGTGCAGATGTGACCGAAAATGGTGGTAGTTTTTCTGCTGGTCAAACTTGTCGTATTGATGAGCAATTAGTTTACGGGGATGACTACATCGCCACCTTTAGTGATGGCAGTATTATCGTCACGCCACTTAAACCATTGAGCCCAGCTACGTCATTTATGGTGGCGATTACAGATTCACTGTTGGATGAAAACGGACGAAGTGTTGAAGCAGGTTCGGGTTATCAGTTGTTGAGTACCGCACCATCGGCCGAAGATAACGCGACAGTGCAACAGCTCAAAGGTTTAACAAACTGGAACAACGGTTTGCTAGCTGCTGAAGGCGTAAACGGATCGGTGAGTTATGCTGCAGTGTTTACCACTCAATCAGTGGGCTCTGTGTTGAGCAGCTTACAACAAATATATGGTGGTATGGCGTTACAAGGTTTGTTGCCAATGTCTGCATTAGTAGATACCGGCACTACAGCTGAAGATGTAGCGAATGTGGCACTAGGTGGCAGTCAACCTGCCTTTGCCGCAGCTAAGTATTTTAAGTCAACCTTGTCAGTTCCTTATTATCTTTCTGATCTAGATAGCCCTGACCTAACCGGCGGTGACGTAAACAGATGGGCACAAGCGAGAACAGATAGTCCAATTGCAATTTTACAGTTGTTACAAAATAACGCTGATTTTGCAGACCAAGCGAGTGCAAGCAGCTTTTGGGCGCAAGCCGGAGCAAAAGGGTTTGATGTGGCTAGTTTTGGCGCCTTAGTGGCAGGCAGTGATACTAGCACTGCTGCACAAATGCTAGCTCAAGCTGATTTAGTTGGTTTGACCTACATGGAAGAAGGTGAAGCTAAACCTGTTGATTCTCACCGTCATTTAACGGCATTCAACCCGATCCCTGAAACTAGAAGTATGGCTAATTTGCAGGTAGATATCTATTTGCCTGATGAAACCTTAACCGGTCAAACTATGCCCGCAAATGGCTGGCCAGTCGTGGTGTTCCAACATGGTATCTCTTCGGTTAAAGAAACAGCCGCTGGATTAGCGGCAAGCTATGCTGCACAAGGTTACGCAGTGTTAGCAATGGATTTACCGTATCACGGGACTCGCGGTATCGACTTAAACGGAGACGGAAATGCCGACATTAGCGCTAATGCTGACGCTCAAGTGTTTGCAAATTTAGGCAGTTTTTTAAGTATTCGCGAAAATCTTCGCCAATCTAGTGCCGATATACTGGCCTTACGTGCGGCCCTGCAAGCTGGCACGGCTCCTGCTGAGTTGGACGGAAGCAAAGTACACTTTGTCGGACTATCGTTGGGTTCAATTGTGGGAGTAGGTGCAGCGTCCATGGCTAAAACCGTGACGGTGAGCGGTATGGAAGTTGATTACAACTTACAAAGTGTCTCTCTTAGCGTGCCCGGTGGTGGCTTAGCTGGAGTGTTCCAGTATTCACCTTCGTTTGGCCCTGCGGTTGAAGCAGGACTTAAGGCAAACCCTGGGTATTTAGGGCTAGTCGCTGCAGGCTTAGGTTTTGTTGATAACGAAACCGCTACCGCGCTTGAGCAATTTGCTGTTTATCAAGCTACCTACCCAGAAGCTGCACAATTAGTCATTGATTCAAACTATTCAGCTTTTGCCAGTGTATTTGGTTCACTCGCTCAAACGGTTGTCGACGGAGCTGACCCACTAAACTACGCACAATCTAACTTAACAATGCCGGTATTGGTGCACGAAGTGATTGGCGACCAAGTTATTCCAAACAGTTTAGCGACACTGCCATTAGTTGGCACCAACCCTCTAATTGAAACAATGGGCCTAGATGCAACAGAAGTCACCTCTGCCGGCAGTTATGCTATTCGGTTTAACGCTGGCGCGCATAGCTCACTACTTGCACCTACAGCGAGCTTAGCAACGACGGTTGAAATGCAAACTCAGTTTGTTTCTTACGCTGTAAGCGCCGATGCTGGAAACGCCACTGTGGTGGTTAATGATAATTCGGTGATTGCTGCACCATAAGCTTAATGCTTCTCAATCTAAGGCCTGCATCGCGCAGGCCTTTTTTGTTGCTTGGTTAGTGATTAAAGCTATGGTACTAATAGCTGCTTGAAAATAAGAGGGCATAAGTTTGGATTTTTTGATTGAGTTTGGATTGTTTTTTGCGAAGGCTTTAACCATTGTTATCGCCATTATTGCCGTGGTTGTTGTCGTTATTGCAGCATCGTCTAAAACTAAACATAAAAGTGGTGAGTTAGAGGTTACCGACCTTAGTGAGCGACAAGATGATTTAGAAGATAAGCTGAACAATAACTTAATGAGTAAAGATCAGCTCAAGCAACATAAAAAACAATTAAAGCAGCAACATAAACAAGATAAGAAAAATGCCGATGCTCAAGCTAAGCCTCGTGTATTTGTTATTGATTTCAAGGGTAGCATTGACGCTAAAGAAGTGACTAGCCTGCGTGAAGAAGTGACCGCAGTATTAATTGCCGCTGGTCCGCAAGACGAAGTTCTGGTTCGTTTAGAGAGTGGTGGCGGTATGGTTCATGGTTATGGCTTAGCGGCTTCCCAGCTGAAACGCATAAAAGCTAAAGGTATTAAGCTAACCATCTCTGTAGACAAAGTTGCAGCGAGTGGCGGCTACATGATGGCCTGCATTGCAGACAAGATTATCGCCGCACCATTTTCTATTGTTGGTTCTATTGGCGTGATCGCTCAGATCCCTAATTTTAATAAAGTACTAAAAAATCATGATATTGAGTTTGAGCAGGTGACGGCTGGTGAATTTAAGCGCACCTTGACAATGTTTGGGGAAAATACTGACGAAGCTCGCGCTAAGTTTAAAACTGAATTAGAAGAAACCCACGTATTGTTTAAAGAGTTTGTGCAAGAGTTTCGTCCTCAGTTAGATATCGCTAAAGTAGCGACAGGGGAACATTGGTATGGCACCCAGGCCTTTGGTCTTAAACTTGTAGACGAAGTAAGTACCAGTGATGATTACTTAATGAGCCAATTTGCTGACAAGCAAGTCATCCAATTTAAATATCATGCTAAGAAAAAGTTTGCAGAAAAACTAAGCCAAGCTGCGAGTGTCGGGGTAGAGCGCGGAGTAATGAAATTAGTGCAATCTCAATCTTGGGATTGGACGAAATAAGCTGCCAAAGATGAAAGTAAAAGCCTGATAATTATCAGGCTTTTTTTATATCTATAATCTTTAGGCTTGCTGAAAAGGATACACCGAACCTAAATGCAAAATCTGCGTGAGTTGGTCTAAAGCGGTATTAACCTCGGTGATCAGCTGTGGGTCTCGCAAATCATCAAACACTAGGCTATCTCGGTAATGTTTATCTACCCACTGATTTAGCGTGTTAAACAGCTGCTGGTTCATCAAGGTATGTTGATTTACGGCAGCTAACTCCATATCGTTTAAAGCTACTCTCAGGCGCAGGCAAGCAGGTCCTCCACCGTTACTCATGCTTTGTTTTACATCGAAGTAAAGCACTTGTTTTATTGGTGTATCACGTGCCACTAATTGTTCTAAGTAGCGGCGTACTGGTTCTGATTCTTGACAGTTTGTTGGCGCGATTATGGCCATTTCACCTGGTGCAATGGTAATAATTTGGGTATTAAATAAGTAGCTTTTCACTGCTTCACTTAAAGCCACTTCTTTGTCGCTAACTTCTATAAAATATAGCTTATTTTCGCCGAAACGCTGCTGAATACGCTGGAGTTGCTGCTGCGTATTCAAAAATGCTTGCTGATGATAGAACAGCACATTTTGGTTACCAACGGCAATAACGTCGTTATGGAAAACCCCTTGGTCTATCACCTCTGGATTTTGTTGGATAAACAATGCTGTTTCATTATCCAAGCCATGCAAACGTGCCACTGCTTGACTGGCTTCAAGAGTTTGTCTGGCAGGGAACTTGCGCGGAGCGGGAGCATTGCTATCAGCAGCTTTTCGTCCGTACACAAAGAGTTCTAATCCGGCTTCGCCATAGTTATTACACAAGCGAGTATGATTCGCGGCGCCTTCATCTCCGTAATAGTCATTTTCTGGAAGATGCTGGTGATGTTCAAAATGCTTACTGTCGGCAAAAACCGCTTGTAAAATATTACCGGTAACTTGTGGCTCGATAGAGCGATGCAGTTTGTTGGTTAAATTTGCCGGAGTAAAATGTACTTTACCGTTTTCAGTATCAGCGCTAGGTGACACAGTGGCAGCATTTGCTGTCCACATGCTAGAAGCAGAATAACTGGCGAGTAGGGCGTCTGGCGCTCTTTTCGCGGCTTGTTCTAGTACATGGGCATCATTCCCAGAAAAGCCAATGCGTCTTAGTAGGTTAAGGTCAGGTCGCTGTTGAGGCGCGAGTACCCCTTGAGTAAGGCCTAAATCATTCAAGGCTTTCATTTTTAACAAGCCTTGCTTTGCGGCTTCTCTTGGGTTCGAGGCATTTTGGGCGTTAGACAATGAAGCGACATTGCCGAATGAAAGACCAGCGTAGTTATGGGTAGGCCCCACTAGACCGTCGAAATTGACTTCAAAATGTTTCATATAATTCCTTTTACTACACTTATCGCAAAAATGAGTTGCCTTTTATTGCAAAAGTTTCAAACAATGGTTATTTATATTGGCATATAGACAAAATCAAGCGTATAACTCTAGCCAAATTTGAGAGTTGCCGATGTTATCAGTTTGTATCTTTGTGGTCGAGTGCTTAATTATTCGCCCAATAAACCAAAGAATTAAAAAAGTTATTGACCTATGCTAACTCTCAAGCGTTATATAAAAAAGAACCAATAACTACTGCTTTCCGTCAGTGGGCCACTTATGACGGACATAATGGTAAAAAGAATAATATGAGTAAATCTCTGGTAATAGTAGAATCACCAGCTAAAGCAAAAACGATTAACAAATACTTGGGTCGCCAATATGTGGTGAAGTCGAGTGTTGGTCATATTCGTGATTTGCCTAGTAGTGGTAGCGCGACAAATAAAAAGAAAGCCGCACCTGTTTCAACCAAAGGAATGAGCGCAGAAGAAAAAGCCAAACTCAAAGCTGCTAAAGATAAAAAAGCCTTAGTGGCTCGTATGGGGGTAGACCCTGAGAAAGATTGGAAGGCTAATTATCAAATTCTTCCCGGTAAAGAAAAAGTCGTTAATGAGCTCAAAACTCTCGCCGAAAATGCTGACACCATCTATCTCGCAACCGATTTAGACCGCGAAGGAGAGGCAATAGCGTGGCACTTGAAAGAAATCATTGGTGGGGACGATAGTCGCTTTAAGCGCGTGGTATTTAACGAAATCACCAAGTCTGCGATTAAAGATGCATTTTCTCAGCCTAGCGAATTGAACATGGACCGAGTTAATGCCCAACAAGCTCGTCGCTTTCTAGATCGCGTAGTGGGTTACATGGTTTCACCGCTGCTTTGGAAAAAAATAGCGCGCGGCTTATCTGCTGGCCGTGTTCAATCCGTTGCCGTTCGTTTAGTGGTAGAGAAAGAACGAGAAATTAAAGCATTTGTTCCTGAAGAGTACTGGGATATTCATGCTGATTTAGCAACCCAATTAGGTGAAGGCTTCCGTCTAGAGGTGGCCAAAGAAAATGGTCAAGCATTTAAACCGGTTAATCAACAGCAGGCTACCGCTGCCATTGATAGTTTAAAAGGCGCAGATTACCAAGTGGCCAAGCGTGAAGATAAGCCGACACGCTCTAAACCCAAAGCCCCTTACATCACCTCTACACTGCAACAAGCTGCAAGCACCCGTTTAAGCTTTGGCGTAAAACGCACCATGATGTTAGCTCAAAGGCTCTATGAGGCCGGTTACATCACTTACATGCGTACAGACTCAACTAACTTGAGTAACGATGCTGTAGAGGCTGCCAGGGGCTATATTGTCGATAATTTTGGCGATAAGTATCTTCCAGAAAATCCTTTGCGCTACTCAAGCAAAGAAGGCGCCCAAGAAGCACACGAAGCAATTCGACCATCAGACGTCACAGTAGTGAGTGAGCATCTAGATGGCGTAGATGCCGATGCAAAACGACTTTACGATCTTATCTGGCGCCAATTTGTGGCATGTCAGATGACTGACGCTCAATACGATGCAACTACTATTACAGTCACTGCCGCACAATTTGAACTGCGGGCTCGCGGCAAGATTTTGCGCTTCGAAGGTTGGACTAAAGTACAGCCAGTTGGCAAAGCTAACAAAGCAGAAGATGGCGTGTTACCCGCGGTAACCAAGGGTGATTCGCTCAAGCTTGTTGAACTCGATCCAAAACAACACTTTACTAAGCCACCAGCGCGTTTTAACGAAGCTTCGCTAGTACGAGAATTAGAAAAAAGAGGCATAGGGCGACCATCGACTTACGCATCTATCATCTCTACCATTCAAGACCGTGGTTATGTACGTACCGACGCGCGTCGCTTTTATGCCGAAAAAATGGGCGAGATTGTCGCTGAACGCTTAACCGAAAGTTTCCAAGATCTAATGAGCTATGACTTCACTGCCGAGATGGAAGAGCGTCTTGACGAAGTCGCGGATGGCAGCTTTGAGTGGAAACAAGTGTTAAATGAATTCTATAAAAATTTCAAAGGTCAGTTAAGTAAAGCTGATGACGATGAAAATGGAATGCGTAGCAATACCCCGGTGATCACCGATATCAAATGTCCAGATTGTGAAAGACCTATGGGCATTCGCACTGCGAGCACGGGTGTTTTCTTGGGTTGTTCAGGTTATGCACTGCCGCCAAAAGAACGTTGTAAGTGTACGATCAATTTGATCCCAGGCGAGGAGGCGGTGGCCGCCGACTCAGAAGAACAAGAAACCGAAGCGTTAAGGGCTAAAGAACGTTGCCCAATCTGTGGCACTGCCATGGATAGCTATTTAATCGACGAGACGCGTAAACTGCACGTCTGTGGTAATAACCCCGATTGTGAAGGTTATGTTGTCGAGCAGGGTAGCTTTAAGATAAAAGGCTACGATGGCCCCATTGTCGAGTGTGAGAAGTGCGGTAGTGACATGCAATTGCGTACTGGCCGCTTTGGTAAATACATGGCTTGCACTGGTGAAGATTGCAGCAACACCCGTAAAATTCTTAAGAGTGGGGAAGTTGCACCACCACGGGAAGATCCTGTTCACCTCCCTGAATTAGAATGTGTTAATAGCGATGCTTACTTCGTATTACGGGACGGTGCCTCGGGTATCTTTATGGCGGCGAGTAACTTCCCACGCTCCCGGGAGACTCGTGCTCCTTTAGTGGAGGAGTTAAAACGCTTTAGAGATCGCCTACCTGAGAAATTCTACTATTTAGCCGATGGGCCAGTCGCTGATCCCGATGGGGTAAAATCGTTAGTGCGATACAGCCGTAAAACCAAAGAGCAGTACTTAAGTACTGAAGTTGAAGGCAAAGCAACCGGTTGGCGCGCCTATCACACCGATGGTAAGTGGGTGATAGAAGACAAACGTAAAAAGCCGAAGAAATAGAGAAGGCTTAAATATAAAAAAGGAAGCTTAGGCTTCCTTTTTTAATGCTGTGATACGGGTAATTAGCCGTTTAATTGTAATTGCGCGAGCTTTTTGTCCATGGTGGCTTTTAGTAGTTTATAAAGAAGGATTGCCGCGTCAATTTCTTCCTTACGATTGGTTAGGCTTTCAATGTTCAAACCTAATGGTATACCCAGTGGTAAACAGGCTTCTAAAATCTGCACCAAATTGTTATAGCAAATTAGAATGGATTCTTTTAAGGGTTTATCTGCGTTCAAGATACGTAAACTTGTCGCTTCCGGGACTGATATACCTAACCATTCGATAAACTCTAAGGTTTTAGCGCTACCACAGGGAGAGAAAGTAAGAATAATCCGCTGAGGCTGTTGCTGATGTTCTCGGCACTGATGAGCGTAGCGAGTTAACATATCGATGGTGGCTTGAGCGTTATATACCGCTTGAGACACAAAATACTGGCAACCTTGGTGTGTTTTATTCACCAACCTAGTATGTTCATCCCCTTTTTTAGCATGCCGCTCTGCAATAGTAACGCCACCTAGATAAAATTCTGAGGCATGTTGGCCGATGGCAGCGTAAGCATCAGCCAAACTTAATTGAATATCATTGCTGGCTGCTGGGCTACCCACTAACACCAAGTCTCTAATACCGTATTGGTGCCAAGCTTCCTTTAGCCATGCGACAAAGTCAGCTTGATTGCGTTGCGATACACTTTTGTAGGTGATTACCGCACGCTGGCTCTTTTGCATCAGCAATTGCGCATACAAGCGAGGATCATGGGTTTGCATGTAGGGGAAAGGACGAGGTTTATCAATGCGACTGCTTTCGTCTTGAATGTCATAAACAATCAAACCGTCGTATTCTATTTCATCTAATCGTGATAGCAATTTGTCTGCTATATCGCTAACTTTAGCAATATCAGTATTACTTTTAGGCGGGGTCGTACCGATAAAATAAACCCCGTGGTAAGGGTCACTTGAAATTTGTTGAAGTGTTTTGCGCATCATTTTTTAAATTTGTATTTTGATTGAGGCTATTCTCGCATAGCTTCAATCAAAAATCTTTAGGCGAAACAACATGAATAAGTAGACCCGTTGCGAATTACCACTTTTTCTTGGGTTGAAAAAGCACGTCTAATTCATCGGTTTCTTTATCGGCTTTGTCTTGCGCTTCTTGCTTACTGGCCGATTTTAACTTATCGCTCATCTCTTGATTCATTTGCTTCATGTTTTCCAGTTTCTTTTCTAAATAAGCATCTCGATCTGAAATGTTGCTAAGTGCAGAAATACCTTTATTAAGAAGCTGTCGAGCAGTACCCCATTGGCGTAGGGCTTGAGCTTCGATCGCACGTTTAAGAGCATTTTCGATATTGATTTTTAATTGCATCAACTCTAGACGCCGATCTTCTAATACAAATACTTGGGTATTTAACCGACCTTTAGCGTGCTCTGAACGGACTACCGCGCGAATTTTTTTAACTATTTGCAACATTTGTAGTGCGTCTTTGTCGGTATCGGGGGCTCTAAAAGCGCTGTCGCTAATTTCGCTAGCATTGCTCATTTGGTTTAATTGCCCTTGAGTCGCTCGAATTCGATTGTTTAAGCCTTTCACCGTAGGGTCGATGGCTCGAATTTGATTCAAAGCGTCCAACATTCGTTTGTGTAGCAGTTCTACCAATTCTTTACTGTACGGCAAAATCGAAGAGTGCAGCAACAATTCTTCGGTTTCGTTAATGATCGCTTTATGTTTAGCGATAGCCAAACGGCGCTCAGCTTCTTGTTTTTGTTTGAATTGCTGCACCATGTTATAGCCAATGATCAAAAATAACAGGGCACCAACACCGAGCAAGACTAAGGTAAATACCATAATTGGACCGAATAATTCCTAATTGTTCTTTTTAAGGAAGAAATAAACTGAAACGACTGCCACCTAGCGCACTATCATTTTCAAGTTGTATTCTACCTTCTTTACCATTATTGATGTGTGCTTTAGCGATCAATTTCGCGAAAAATAGACCTAAACCACTGCGATTCTTAACAAAATTCAAATGTGATGCATTTTCACTATTGGCTAATTCAATAATTTCCGATGGAAAACCATCACCGTCGTCTTCGACTTGTATACAAAGACAGTTATCGGCCTGAGTGGCAGAAATTTTAATTTGTTTTTTCGAATAACGTAACGCATTCATGACAATGTCGTTAAGCATGTAATCAACTAACACCCCATCAAAGTACCAACTTAACGAATCATCAACCTCAATGAGCACTTTCATGTCTGCTTGTTCTATAAAGGTTTGGTTTTTGAAGTAAATATCATTGAGTAAATCTCCGATATAGTTTTCTTCAATGGTCATTGGCATTTGTTCTTTTTCGAAACGATACAGTGCCAAAAGTTGCATTAAGCTCCCATTTAAACGCGATACTTCATAATGTAGCCGGGATAACTCTTCGCTATCTTCTCGACCTAATTGCTTAGAGCGAAGGGCTATCGTTTCTGTTGATTGGGTCAACATACATAGTGAATTTTTCATATCGTGTACTGCTGTAGCCAGTACCGATGAAAAATCTAAACTGTCATTTGATAGCATTTTAGCTCCTTTCGACGACTTAAACTCAGTGTAACTGATGCGCAGCTTCCTCGCAAAATCAACAATTTCAGAATGTTAGTTAGGGAAAAAAGACCGTTCACAAATTTGTCATTCGGGATTGTTAGTGTAGTAAATTTTAAACTAGACGAAAAATGCCAACCCAACATTATTTGCCCGAGCTAGAACAATTAGCTGCACTAACAAATCAGTACGCAAACTACCTAAGTGTAGAGCGGCTCTGTGAGGTATCTCATCTGAATATGCGCTTTCCTGTTGAGGCAATATCTTTGGGAATAAAGGATAAATCTAAGCCCTGTATTTGTTTTATAGGTGGCGTGCATGGCGTAGAACGGATCGGTAGCCAAGTGGTGTTGTCATTCATGAGCAACTTACTGTCGCGCTTAAGTTGGGACCAGCAACTCAATCAATTACTTACTAAGATTTGCGTTTATTTTATCCCGATAGTTAACCCGATAGGTATGGCGTTACAACGTCGGTCAAACGGTAATGGTGTTGATTTAATGAGAAACTCTCCGACAATAGCGCCTTTTGGAGCGAGCTTGTTAGTCGGTGGGCAACGTTTTTCAAAGCATTTCCCTTGGTATCAAGGTGACAAGAATCAACCAATGGAACTGGAATCCCAAGCATTATGTGAGTTTGTTAAACGTAGCTTGTTGGGAAGTCCGTATAGTCTGGTACTTGATTGCCATAGCGGTTTTGGTCAACATGACCGAATCTGGTTCCCTTACGCGAAATCTGCTAAAGCGCCAATTGACGACATTGCTTCGGTCTACCGTTTAAGAGAAGTGTTTTTTGAAAGCTTTCCCCATCAAAACTATTTATTTGAACCGCAAACTAAACACTATACTTGTCACGGAGACCTCTGGGACTATTGCTACGATCAATCCTTACAACAGCCCGGAATATTTATCCCCTTAACCTTGGAAATGGGCTCTTGGCGATGGCTAAAGAAAAACCCACTGCAGCTATTTAGTGGTGTAGGGTTATTTCACCCAATGAAAAAACATCGCGTACAAAGGGTATTGCGACAGCACCTAGTTTTAATGGAGTTTCTAATGAATAGCTGTTACTCATGGCGTCACGTAAACCAAGCAAACCGTTTGCTAGCAGCACAGCAACAGGCTAAGCAATTTTGGTATTAGAATCTACAGTCAGCTATCAAAGCGGACCAATAAGCCCGTATGCACGGCCAATACTGTTAGTGAGAGGTTTGATAAGGGAACGTCGTCACTGGGGGGCGATCTACTCAGTATTAAGTCGTCTATTTCCATCACGGCCGATATTAAGTTTTGATATCCCTGGCAACGGTTCTATGGCACATTTGAAAAGCGCCTCAACGATAGCCGAATTAAGGCAAAGTTTGCGTATTCAGCTACGCTTACAGGCCATGAGCATAAGTAGTATTGATATAGTCGCTATTTCTTTAGGTGGGATGTTAGCACTTGATTGGCAACATAATTACCCAAATGAAATAAACTCTATAGTGTTGATCAATTCTAGCAACGCGCGATTTTCGCCTTTTTTTCATAGGTTAAGCTGGCGCAGCTACCATCGCATAATTTTAGCGTTGGCGTCACGCACCATTCGGCAACGGCAACAGCGTATACTTTGTTTAACCAGCAACGCTGTCTACCGCCATCAAGATACCTTAAATCAATGGGTGGAATGGGCAGGGCAAAGTCCAACCTCTCTAAGCAACGCCTGTTACCAATTAAAAGCTGCGGCTACATTTAACTTTCCACATCAGCCCAAGGTACCGACTCTTATTGTCAGTAGTAAGCAGGACCGCCTAGTAAATTCAGCGTGTAGTGAAGCCTTAGCTTGCCATTGGAAAGTCAATCACAAACAACATCCTACGGCTGGTCATGATTTACCTCTAGATGCGCCAGATTGGTTAATTAAACAATTAAGCAATTGGTTTAGGCTTGTTGACCCTGATACCCCTCTACACTAAGTTGTAAGCACATGGATAAATAGGAAGGTAGGCATAGTGATGAAAAAATGGACATTGTTACTGTTGTTTTATTGCCCGTTAATTTGGGCAAATCAAGTATCTATTGAGGTCATTACAGAGGCTTACCCGAAACTCAGTGTATTGATAGAAAATACCAAACAAACCGTATTACGCGAGTTCGTTGCTCAAAACAATGAGAGTAGTTACACCCAACAGCAACATGTTCTCGCGCTTGAAACTGCTTCGACGGCTCATTGTCTTTCGGACTCTTTAGATAAATTGAATGGTCGTATGATTATTTTGGATTTTCATCTTAGTAACACTGTGAATAAACAGCTAAATGTAATAAGTCAAAATGCTAACCGTTCCGATCTAGAGTATTTGGTTAGTTTCCCTAATGGTGTGACTGACTGCCTACACCCAATAGTACAATTACATTTCCCTAGCTTGTTTCAATTTTCCAGCGCTTGGGGGCGAGTAGAAAATCATGAGGATTCTTCTAGCCACGCCAGCAATTTTTTTGTTATCCACAAAGTAGGCGCGGTTTACAGGTTTCAATTAGCGCCCCCCGAACCGCAACGAGCCCAGAGTTACTGGCTTAACTATTACGCTGAACAATGACCCTAGCATATTAATTAAATTGTCATAATTGATTGCAATCTATGTGGTTCAATAAACTACCCTTATTTGCTGTTGAACCTACACTTGCCACAAACCAAGAGCAACCAAACGAGTCAAAAGTTTAAGCCATTGAAACGCTACCAGTATGAACGGTATGCGCTGTTATGTCGGCTTGCTTATCCTTCAGCGATAGATTCAACACCATCTAAATTAAAAAATTACGTTTCAGTTGATGTCTTTGACCAATGGGGGCGACCGACGAGTAGAGTGTTATGGAAAGCCAGCAAAAATGAAGTCATCGTGGTGTCTCGTGGTTCGACAAATTTTACTGATTGGCTGGTTAATTTGGCTCTTTTCCCGACCAAGTATACGGTTCAACCGGGCTTGTCTTATTTCGTACATTGGGGCTATTTACAGTTATTGGAGCAGCCAAACTGTGACCCAAGTAGAGAGCAACAAACGCTTAGTGTTTATCAAAAAATAGAAGATATTTTACTCCCTCTTATTAATAGCGGTAAACGCGTTACCTTTACAGGGCATTCGTCGGGCGGAGCGATGGCGGTTCTAATGGCAGATAGGTTTGAACGTAAATGTCCAAACAAGGTAAAAAGAGTGGTTACTTTTGGCCAACCCGCTATCGGCTTATCGAGCTTCAAACGCCATTATCTATTGCACCGTAAGACCTACCGAATATGTTGCGATTTGGATATTGTGACTTTCTTACCTCCGTTGCCTTTAGTGTATTGGCACGTAGGGCGAATGTTATGGCTGCACGACGAAACTATCTACGAAAACACACCCAGTGGCTATCGTTTATACAAATCAATTATCAGTTGGTTATTACGTCCATTTACCTACCACTATATGCGCAAGTATATTCGTAATAAAGATTACTTTGATGAGATCTAATACGGGTTAGTTGAACCAAAAGACTGCGCAGCTCTAATACCTTTCTTACTCACACTAACCACTTCGGTTCTTGGCCATCTTCCGCAAAGTAGGGTGATATCTTGCTCGCTTTCTTTGTAGTAAACATATCTTTGGCCTTTGCCTAAGGCGCAACAAACGGGTTTATTATCTAAATAACTAATGCTTACAAACCCCTCTTCAGAGCGAACACTAGGGCACCAATCTTTAGTCGTTCCGCCATGGTGATTTGGTTGTTGTGCTAACAGTACAGTTTCTACATCCAATGTATTTGCAGGATGTGTTGAGAACCAATTTAGGTAGTCAGTGAAACTTAGTTGCTTCTCATAGAATTTAGCTAAGGTGACTTTTTGCATCTGTAAGATGAGTAAAACCATCACGAGTAACACGATGATGAAAGGGAACAAAATTCTATAAAGGAAAGTCGCTAGCATATTTTCTGCAGTAGAGTGAACAATGGGCGTTGATTCTAACAAAAATGTGACATATGTCTAATTAATATTCCATTAGATGATCACTTATGACTGTTGGGGAACTCTAATAAAACCTGCTAAACCTACACGGTATTTTTGTGTTAACTGGCTCTAGGAGTCCTTAATGATCAGCCTAATAGCTTATAAGTTAGTGGACTAGCTTATAGTCAAAGCGAATTTGTATAGCAGACCTGCTTGAGTAGTATGTTACCTCACCGAGGAGGGCTTATGTTTCGAAATCTTGTACTTATCTTTGTGTTGCTATGTTTAATCATCGCTTGGTTTAGTAGTGACTTGACGAGAGCGATATTCGAAGCATTGGCATTTTTCGCTGTTCTAATTATGTTGGCATTCTCCTTCACGAGCAAGAAGACTAAACAAACGAACTAACTAAACTGTTTAGTGTTATTGACTACTCTCATCTAGGGCAAAGAGTCGTTGAGAGTACAACAATTAGCTAATAAAAATTTACGATTACCCATAGCGATGAACAAGCTATAGATACCCAAAGCCCAATTCCTAATAGCAAGGGTTTTAGCCCTGCCATTTGCAAGTTTTTTGCAGTAAGTCCATAACCAATAAAAAACAGGCAAACACCCAGTAGCTCTTTCGAAAGAGTAAACAATCCCTCATACACGCGACTAAATTGCGGTACATAGTTACTGATAAGCATCGCTAAAATATAGAAAAAGATGAAGTAGGGAACAGAGAATTTACTGTCTTTTTCTTTAAAAATTACCGCACTTAATAAAGCCACAGGTATTATCCATAAGGCGCGGGCTAATTTAACGGTGGTGGCTACGGTTAAGGCCTCGTCTCCGTAGGCAGCAGCGGCGCCAACAACAGAAGAAGTGTCATGTATGGCGATGGCTGCCCAGTAACCAAATTGAAGTTGATTTAGCTCGAGTAGATGGCCTAATAATGGAAAAATGAAAAGGCCACATGCGTTAAGGATAAACACTGTCGCTAAAGCCAAAGACATTTGTTTGCTGCTGGCATTAATTGCAGGCGATACCGCTGCAATCGCACTTCCTCCGCAAATAGCTGTACCAGTAGAAATAAGGTAGCCGGTTTTTTTATCTATATCTAAAGCTTTTGTGGCTAAGCCCCCTAATATTAAGGTAAATAAGATAGAACCCACGATTAGACCAAAGCCGTGTTGTGTATATTCAATGGCTTGACCGATGGATATACCAAATCCCAAACCAACTACAGAAATAGCCAGTAAACGCTTAGTGAGGTTGCTAACATTTATTGCCTTTGGGCTTAAGCCTATACTGGCTAGGCATGCGCCGAAAACTAATGCTGCGGGTCCATTGACCCAGGGGCTTAACACCAGTAAAGCGACTAAGACGCAGACAACATCAGCCTTGCTATATGCTTGTAACTTTTTCAGCATGATTCCCCCTAAATAACTAACAGTATTATAAAGTCTTTGGCTTTGTGGGGATATCAATATAAAAAGCCGACCTAAACGACATGAAGCACCGTTAGTTATTGATATTCATTAAAAAAATAATTAATTATCAATAATATTGATTAAAGTTATCGATATTATTATTGCCGCTTTTGGGCTGTTTTTGACAAAAATAGTTCTTCTTCGATTTGTGGGCGCATCAATTCTGTGACGCGTTTTCCTTCGGCAATCGCTTCTTCTGCACGGTGAAAATCCATGGTGCTAATGTTACCTAGTTTAGGCGATAGCAAAATATCGGGAGGATCACCAGCCATGCGAGTGCGGGTTAGGCGCTCTTGCATAATATTAATCGATGTAGACATCACGCCAATCATTCCTGGAGAGCGGTGACTTTGTTGTTTAAGGTTTGCCAGCATTGAGTTTAAGAAATCTTTACCGCCGCCTAGCAATCGCCAAAATGCTTGATTGTTACCATCATTATGTTTCGAATCGTCTATATCGCCATCAAGCAAATTTAGCCGTGATTTATCACTATTAAGGTTTACCGCGATTACCACATCCGCTCCCATAGCTCTAACCAATGATACCGGCACAGGATTAACCACGGCACCATCCACAAGCCATTGTCCGTTTAACTGATAGGGCGCCATTAAACCCGGCATAGCACAAGAGGCGCGCACTGCATCGCGTACCTTGCCGCTTTGTAGCCAAATCTCTTTGCCCGATTCCAAGCCCGTTGCAACACAGCCAAATGGAATCTTGAGTTGTTCTATATTACTCGCGCCAATGTACTTCTCTGCGGCATTAAACACTTTTTCACCGGTTAATAAGCCTCCTCGATTAAGGGAAATATCAAGTAAATTAAAAACCTGCCAACTTGATAAACTTAAGGCCCATTCAGTTAACTCATCAACTCTTTGGCATGCGTAAGCGGCCCCAACCAAAGAACCAATAGAACAACCTCCAATCACCTGTGGCTGCACGCCCATTTCTCGCAAGGCCATAATGACCCCCAAATGAGCCCAGCCTCTTGCCGCGCCGCTACCTAGTGCTAGGCCTACTACAATATTCTTATTCGCCACTACATTCCCCCTGTAAAAGACAATCAATCTACATGTTGTTGCCGTTAAACAATTAATAACGCTTAACAAATTGGCCTAAATTCATGGAACTGGCAACAATAAAGAATTTAACTTAACGCATCTTAGACGGTTATTGTCTAAAATATTCTTCAAGTGAGGAATATTGGCTAATAAATGAGACATAAAAACAAAGTCGGTCGCCCCAAAGGGGACAGTCAGGCAAGGCAAGAGTTGATAAAAGCTGCCACCATTCTGTTTGTGTTGCACGATTACGACAAAGTATCTATACGAATGATTGCTGCTGAAGCTGCCGTTGATCCAGCACTCATCCGCTACTACTTTGGCAACAAAGCCAATTTATTTGGGGAAATGTTAAACAGCGTAGCCAAACCGGTATTTGCATCATTAGATGGACCTGTTAACCATCTAAATACCAGCAACCTGACAAACCTAATGCGTAATTACTATAAAACGATGGTCGATAACCCTAATTTCCCCAAGCTAATTTTTAAACTGGGATCAATGCCAAATGGACATGAAAGTACCCAGCAATTTGAGCACGTGATCAATAATATGGGTAAATTTAAAAGTAAGCGGCTTTTTGAACATTTGTGTAAGGATAATTCTTTTATCGATGGCGTTGATGCCGAGCTTGCGCAACTCAGCTTTATGAGCCTAATGGTCTTTCCATTTTTGATGCCTCAACGTTTATTAGAAAAAAATGGAATACAACTTTCAAAAGACAAATTTATAAAACTTGCCGAACACAATATTCAGTTGTTAGAGCGCGGACTATTTAAACAAAAGGATGATAACAATGAGAGTAGCTAAGCCATGGTTAATACTGCCCGGTGTCGCAGTGGGGATACTATTGCTTGCTGTAGCGATAATGACTAAAGAAGTGGTTCCACTTAATAGTGAACACCAAAACTCTCGTTTAGTGGAGGTCCGCATATTAGAAAAGATGGAGAGTGCGCCTGTTGCACTGGGCTATGGGAAAGTTGAGCCAAAAAATACTTGGGAGGCTGTGGCAGAAGTCTCAGGCAGTCTAGTTTATCGTCATCCGCAACTCGAAGAGGGCCGGTTTCTAGAAAAGGGCAGTTTGTTGTTAAAAATTGACCCACTTGAATACCATCTTCAAATGACTCAAGCAGAAGCAAACTTAAACGCTAGCAAAACTCAACTGGCAAGGTTAGAACAAGAATTGGCTAACTATCAAACCAGCTTAGACATCGAACAACAACGAGCAGTTTTGATTGAAGAAGAGTTTTCACGCAAGCAAAAACTAAAAGACCAGAACTTGATCTCTAGTTCAGAATTAGAAACCGAAAAACAAAATGTACTTACTCAAAACAAAGTCATACAAGATTTAGAAAACGCCTTGCAATTGGTGCCAGATGATAGACGGGTACTAGAAGCGCAATATGCAGTAGAGCAGGCTAAATACCAAGACGCTCAACGCCAATTAAGTAAAACCGAGATTGTGTTGCCTTATGACGCAAAAATAGCCGAAGTAAATATTGAAACTAATCAGGTCGTGAACCTGCAATCAGTGATGGTGGTTGCTCAGAAGTTAGATACCATGGTGGCTCACGTACAATTGTCATTGACTGATATTAGAAAGCTAATGGAGAGTGTCCAGCACTATCGTAGTCAAGCAGGTTTGCCCTCTATCGACGATTTAGAATTTACTGCGAGCATCAGCTTAGTGGCGTCTGGTATCGAGTATCGTTGGCCAGCTAAAGTGGCGCGAGTTGCAGAATCTGTCGATGTAGAGCAGGCGACTGTAGGCATGTTTTTAGAAGTCGAACAAAACCTAGCTAATATGGATTTTGCCAATCAAATCCCGCTTACCAAAGGGATGTTTGTGGAGGCTGAGATTACAGGCTACCCCCAAAGTCAGTTTGTTGTACCAGAAAAAGCCTTACACGGTGACAGTATCTATTTAATTGACGAAAACAACCAATTAAGAATTCAACCGGTTAACATCTTATTTAGAAGCAAAAATGGGGTAGCGATTAGTGGTGATCTGCAACCTGGCCTGCGCCTAATATTGAACGACCTTATCCCAGCGGTGAACGGCATGGATTTGCGGGTAGAGGGTGAAAGCAATGCTTAACTTTTTTATTCGTCATCCAACTCTAGCCAACTTATGTATGGTGAGTTTTCTGCTATTGGGTTTAAGCAGTTTAGGAACGCTAAAACGCGAAACCTTTCCAGAATTTACCAACCCTTTTGTTATCGCTACTGTCGTTTATCCTGGCGCGTCTCCTAGTGAAGTTGAAGAAAGTCTCTGTATGCGTATGGAAGATGCTGTTGACGGCTTATCGAATATAGAAGAAACACGCTGTGAAGCGGTTGAAGGGCTAGGTTCGTTAATCGTAAAACTTGATGGTAAAGCTGATGTAGGCCGTATGTTAGTCGACATTCAAACTGAAATTAATGCGATTAAAGATTTTCCCTTAGAAATCGAACCGCCCGTGGTTAAAGAAATGGATTGGGCTGAACCGGTTGTTGATATTGCCATTAGCGCTCCGGCTTCTTGGCCAGATCTGAAAGCCTACGCTGAACAACTTAAACATACTTTGAAAGTAGATTACGGAGTGGCGATTGTGACGGTCAGTGGTTTTTCCGACCACCAACTTCGTGTTGAACTCGACCACACCGCGTTACGCAGGCTTAACTTAAGCGTCACGGATGTTGCCGATGCTATCAGCAATCAAAATATCAATTTGCCAGCCGGTACCATTGAACTATTCGAAAAGAACTTACTTATACGTTTTGACCAACGAAAACGTGATCCGGTGGCGTTAGCCAAAACCGTGATAGCCGCCGACCCTAAAGGTAGTGTGGTGTATCTTGGTGACATCGCAACCATCACTGACCGTTTTGAGTTAGACGAAGAGAAAATACTGTTTAACAATCTGCCGTCAGCGGTGCTTAAAATTAGTAAAAACAAAGCCGATGATGCACTGCGTATTAAAGCTTCTGTGCAACAATTTGTCGATGATCAGCTTTTGATAGCGCCAACAGGGGTCCAGCTTACCTTAACCAATGACATGTCCTCTTTGCTCAACGACCGCTTAACCATGATGCTTAAAAATGGCTGGCAAGGAATAATTTTGGTTTTCTTAAGCATGTGGTTGTTCTTCTCGTTACGCTATTCTTTTTGGATTGCAGCAGGATTGCCAGTTGCTTTTATGGGTGGCTTGTTTTTGATGTCAGTGGTTGGCTTATCGATCAATGTCATGACACTGGTTGGCCTGTTAATGGCTATCGGCATTATGATGGATGACGCAATTGTGATCGCTGAATCGATTGCTTCTCATCTTGAAAGAGGCATGAATGCCGATCAAGCCGTAATAGAAGGTGTTAAAAAGGCCGCACCCGGTGTGATATCGTCGTTCTTTACCACCATCTTTGTACTTGGCAGTTTAATGTGGTTGGACGGGCAAATGGGAGCAGTGCTGAGTGTCGTACCCATGGCCTTGCTATTGGTGTTGTGTATTAGTCTTATTGAAGCATTTTTGATTTTGCCTAACCATTTACGCCATACCTTGCAGCATCAACCCATCGAAAAACCTGTTTCAGGTCTGAAAGCACGATTTTTAGCAAGTTTTGAAAATTTCAGATTATATAAATTAGTACCAGCGGTAGCTTGGGTAGTTAAATGGCGCTATGCGTCTTTGGGCGTTGTATTTGCGTTGTTTTTAATGTCGTTATCTTTAGTAGTAAGTGGCGCTTTAAAATTTACCGCATTTCCCGAGCTAGATGGAGATATTGCAGAAGCAAGACTGATTTTACCACCGGGTTCCAGCTTGTCACAAACCGAGGCCATGGTAGAAGAAATCGTCAATGCAGCCACGCTTGTCGGTCAACAATTCACTAAAGATAACAATGAGCCGCAAGCGCTTATTCACGATATTACCGCGCAATATAACTTTAACGCCAATGCCGGCGAAGTTGGGCCACACGTCGCTACTGTGCGTCTAGACTTGCTGTCGGCAGAAGTCCGTAACAGCTATATTGAAGACTTTATCAGTGCTTGGCGAGACAAGGTAGGAGAGCAGGCATTGCCGGTGTCTCTGGCGTTTACTCAGCCAACTATGGGGCCAGCTGGCAGAGCAATTGAAGTTCGATTGCAGCATTCTGATCTAGATACATTAAAAGCCGCGTCAGTTGATTTGCAAAATTATCTTGGTCAGTTTTCTGGGGTAAATAGCATATTAGATGATATGCGTCCCGGTAAAGAAGAGGTTGTCGTGTCTCTGCGTAATGGGGCTGAGTCATTTAACATTAATGGACAATTGGTGGCTCAACAATTACGAGCGGCTTATCAAGGCGCTATCGCAGACGAGTTTCAACTGGGTGCTGAAAATATCCAAATTGATGTCAGACTTAACAAACTACAAGCGGGAAATTTGCAGTCATTAGCTAACTTCCCAATTGTTCTCAATGACGGAAATCAAGTACCGCTATCAGCGGTAGCAAATATAGAATACCAACGTGCTTATGTACGTATTCAGCGTATCAACGGCCTACGTACTGTCACTGTAATGGCTGATGTAGACAGCCGAAAAGCCAATACCAGTGAGGTAATGAGTTTAGTACAAGGCGAATTCTTACCCACATTGGTTGCAAAATATTCAGGCTTGCGCATTGATTTTGAGGGCGAAGCTAAGGAGAGCGCAAAAGTAGGCGCTTCGTTAATGAAGAGCTTTGGCATTGGTATATTTGGTGTTTTTGCCATTCTAAGTTTCCAGTTTCGTAGTTACTTAGAGCCCGTTATTGTGCTTACCGTTATACCGATGGCTTTGATCGGCGTATTGTGGGGGCATTTTTTACTTGGTCATAGTTTAAGTATGCCATCGATATTAGGATTCATTTCATTAGCTGGCATTGTTACCAACGATTCAATCCTATTGGTTCAATATATACGGCACCATTTAGATGATGGCGATGATGTTTACGACGCGGTTGTTAGTGCGAGTAAAGAACGGTTTAGAGCTGTATTCCTCACCTCATTAACTACCGCCGCAGGTTTACTGCCATTGCTGCTAGAAACTAGCCTACAGGCCCAAGTTGTCCAGCCTATTGTCGTCTCGATTGTTTTCGGCATTTGTGCGTCAACCTTGATGGTATTATTTATTATTCCGGCGGCTTACGCGATTTTGGCTGATTGGAACTTGGTACATAAACATCAGCGCTTAGATTAATATTACCTACTGATGCTAAAGACTGGATAAATATCCAGTCTTTAGGGTAAGCTATTGCTAATTCAGGATTGGAGAACACGAAGTGATAGCCACGATTAAAGGTATCTTAGAAGATAAAGCCCCACCTTTTGTATTGATTGATGTAGCTGGAGTAGGGTACGAGATACAACTTCCGATGAGTTGTTTTTATCAATTACCAGAGTTAGGTGAGTCAGTGCGCTTACTGACTCACTTTATTGTACGAGAAGACGCTCAGCTACTTTATGGTTTCCACGATAATCAATCACGTTCTTTGTTCAAAGAATTGATCAAGGTTAATGGCATTGGGCCTAAAGTTGCCTTAGCTATCTTGTCTGGCTTAAGTTGTGAACAATTCGTTTTTGCAGTCAAACACGAAGATTTATCCAGTTTAGTCAAAGTCCCCGGAATTGGAAAAAAGACCGCTGAAAGACTATTGGTAGAAATGAAAGATAGGCTTAAAAATTGGAACGTTGAACTCCCAGCAACGCCGATAAGTGATACGATTAATGCAAATGGAGATTTGCCTTTGCGACCCACGGTTGACCCTAAAGAAGAAGCTATCGCGGCATTAGAGTCTCTTGGGTATAAAATCGTGCAAGCTGAGAAACTGGTTAAGCAAGTTTGGATCGCCAATATGACAAGTGAACAATTGATACGTGAAGCCTTGAAGGCTGCGCTGTAATTAAGGTTTAAAGTAATGATAGAAGCTGATCGTTTAGTGGCAGCGACCCCAGTTGCAGAAGAAGAAACCGTAGACCGGGCCATTAGGCCTAAACACCTATCTGATTATACCGGGCAACAAGCGGTAGTGGAGCAGTTAGAGATATTTATCGAAGCTGCGCGCCGACGAGATGATGCTTTAGATCATTTACTCATATTTGGCCCGCCAGGCTTAGGCAAAACAACGCTAGCTAACATCGTTGCCAACGAGTTAGGGGTTAATATCAAAACGACTTCTGGCCCCGTCTTGGAAAAAGCCGGTGATCTAGCTGCTTTACTTACTAACCTTGAGCCCGGAGATGTGTTATTCATCGACGAAATCCATCGTTTAAGCGCAGTAGTTGAAGAAGTGCTTTATCCAGCAATGGAAGATTATCAACTTGATATTATGATTGGGGAAGGGCCCGCAGCACGTTCTATTAAATTAGACTTGCCGCCTTTCACTTTGATTGGCGCGACAACTAGAGCGGGGATGTTAACCTCGCCGTTAAGAGACCGCTTTGGTATTGTGCAGCGTTTAGAGTTTTACAACACCAAAGATTTAACCGAAATAGTAAAACGCAGTGCTCACTACTTAAACTTAGAGTCAGACGAAGATGGTGCCTGGGAAGTGGCGCGTCGCTCGCGAGGAACGCCGCGAATAGCCAACCGTTTATTACGTCGTGTTCGTGATTACGCCGATGTGAAATTTGATGGCAAAGTTACTCAAGATATCGCCGAAAAGGCGCTAGATTTATTGAGCGTAGATAGCGCTGGGTTTGATTACATGGATACCAAACTCTTAGTAGCAATTACTGACACCTTCAGTGGTGGCCCTGTAGGTTTAGATAACTTAGCGGCGGCAATTGGTGAAGATAAAGAAACGATAGAAGATGTATTAGAACCATTTTTAATTCAACAGGGCTACTTACAGAGGACTCCGCGCGGTCGTATTGCAAGTGACAAAGCTTATCTGCATCTAGGATTAGATTTACCCAAACGTTAAAACAGCTGTCGTTTATCAACGACAGCTCGCCTAAGCAAGCGGCTTAAAGTGTTTAATTTTAAGCCGTTAATCTAAATTTATTCAGCAAATCTTCAAATTAAGTGGTTTGAGTCTTAACCTTAAGCACTTGCCTGTGTATAGTATTTTCTAATTGTAAAACTAAGGTAGGTTTAATGTCGATTCTTGCTGTACGGGTTTATTATGAAGATACTGATGCCGGTGGTGTGGTTTATCACGCTAACCATATAAAGTACTTCGAACGCGCCCGCACTGAATGGCTGCGAGAGCTTGGTTATGACCAAGATAGCCTAATGGAACAAGACCTTTGTTTTGTTGTACGCGCTCTCACTATTGACTATAAACTTCCTGCGCGCTTCAACCAATTGCTCTCTGTCACTACCCGTATTGATAGCATGAAACGCGCGAGCATGGTTTTTGAACAAACAATCACAAATGCTGAACAACAAGTCATTGCCCACGGAATGGTTACCGTGGCTTGTGTCACATTGTCATCAATGAAGGCCACGGCCATTCCTGAAATATTAAAAGAGGATTTACTCGGTGCACTCTGATATGTCATTTATTGGCTTGTTTTGGCAGGCTAGCCTACTCGTAAAATTTGTAATGTTATTGTTGTTGAGTATGTCGGTCTATTCGTGGGCGATGATCATTAACCGGAACAAGGTACTCAAATCGGCTAAGCAGGCCAGTGATAGCTTTGAGCAAAAATTTTGGTCAGGCGTAGATCTAAACAAACTCTATCAAGAGAGCAACGCGCGTGCTGATCATTTGCAAGGCATGGAACAAATTTTTCATTCTGGTTTTAGAGAATATGTTCGCTTGCACAAAACCAGTGGGCGTAGCCCCGATGCTGTGATGGATGGGACCTACCGTAGTATGCGGGTCTCTTTGTCTCGCGAAGTTGAGTCTTTAGAAAATCAACTACCGGTACTTGCCACTATTGGATCGATTAGCCCCTATATAGGCTTGTTTGGTACTGTTTGGGGGATCATGAATGCATTTATAGCATTGGGTGAAGTTCAACAAGCTAGTTTAAACATGGTTGCACCGGGTATTGCCGAAGCGCTGATTGCAACCGCTATGGGGTTGTTCGCGGCGATCCCAGCGGTCATTGCTTTTAACCGATTTTCTACCAACGTAGCGAAATTAGAAAATGCTTACGTGAATTTTATGGAAGAATTTTCCAGTATTTTACATCGCCAAACCCATACTGGCAGTAATTAAAAAGGGGCGAGTATGAACTATTATCAACGTCCCAAACGCCGCTTAGTCGCAGAAATTAACGTGGTGCCTTATATTGATGTAATGTTGGTATTGTTGATCATTTTTATGGTTACTGCGCCGCTGATTACTCAAGGTGTTAAGGTAGATTTGCCACAAGCTAGTGCTGAAGCAATGCCAGAAGACAGTAAGCCGCCGTTAGTGGCTACGGTGACCGAAAGTGGTCAGTACTATTTAGACACAGGTGAAAGCAGTAATTCAGCCAGTGAGTCTTTATCTGGGGATGATTTACAGGCCTTGGTAATTGCACATTTGCAATTAGACCCTAATTTACCCGTGGTAGTACGTGGTGACAAAAACGTGCGTTACGAACAAATTATAAATTTGATGGTATTGCTGCAGAGTGCAGGTGTGCCTTCGGTGGGTTTAATGACCCAGCCTGACAATAATTAGAATAGGAATAGCATTGAAGTCGCCATTTAGCCTATCGGTTATTATCTCAATTTTGCTACACGCCGTGCTGTTTATAGCGCTGGTGTGGTCGGTAGATTTTGAACGGGTTAAGTTAGAGCCAACACCTAGCGCACCGATTATTAATGCAACAGCGGTTGATATAAACCAAGTAACGCAGCAAGTTGAACGCTTAAAGCAACAGCAAAAAGCCAAAGTAGATAAAGAAAAACAGCGCACAGCTCAAGCAGAGAAAAACGCCGAGCAAGCGCGAAAGAAACGCTTAGCTGAAGAAAAGCGAATTAAACAACTTGAGCTTGAAAAACGCCAGCAAGAAGATGCCAAGCGTAAAGCAGACGAACAAGCCCGCCGCGCTCAAGAAAAACAAAAGCTCGAGCAGAAAAAAGCCCAACAAGCTGAGGCGCAACGGGTAGAAAAAGAAAAACAACAAGCAGCCGCTGTAGCAGCAGCTGCCGCGGCCGAAGCCGATAAACAACGTAAATTGGAACAACAAAAGCAAGCTGAAGCCGCCGCTAAAAAAGCCGAAGAAGCCGCTCGTAAAGCTGAACAGGCTGCCAGAGAAGCTGAACAATTAAGAGTGCGCAAAGAGGAAGAGGCTCGAGTGGCTGCTGAGAAAGCAGCAAAAGAAAAAGCCCAACGAGAGCGACAAGCAGAAATGGCCCGTCAAGAAGCTGAATTTGAAAAAGCGATGCTAGAACAAGGGGCTACCGAGCTAAATGCTAGGCGTCAGAAGCAAGTGTTAGGTGAAGTGGATAAGTATCGCGCCTTGATCATGTCAGCAATTCAACGTAATTGGTTGACCGAGCCCAGCATGTTAGGCAAGCAGTGTAGTATAGATATTACCTTAGCGTCTAGCGGCCTTGTCATTGATACAGGCCCAGGGCGAGGGGATCGAGCGGTATGTGAATCTGCGCGCCGAGCAATTAAAAAAGCAGTGACTTTACCTGTATCTAGAGATCCAGAAGTATTCGCTCAAATGAAAAATATTACTTTAACCTTAAAACCGGAATAGCTGAGATGATAAAAAAACTGTTGTTGAGTGTAAGCTTGGTGTTTTCATTTATAAGTGTTGCTCAAGCTAACCTCGAAATTGTAATCACCGAAGGTGTAGACAGTGCTCGACCGGTAGGGGTTGTGCCTTTTGTTTGGCAAGGTCATGGTCAAGCTCCACTAGACTTGTCAAAGGTCGTTGCTGCGGATTTACGCCGCAGTGGTAAGTTTAATCCAGTGGCGATAAGTGATATGCCACAAACCCCACAAACGCTAGAGCAAATCGACTATGAAGCTTGGGCTGCACTAGGCGTAGAAGCAGTCTTAACGGGAAAAGTTGAAGCTGTAGAAGGGGGGAAGTTTAAAGTAAGCTACATACTTGTTGATGTACTGCGTGGTCAAGTTACTGCTGGTAATAAACAAGAGCTTAAAGACGGCCAACTAGTCACTAAGCAAGATCACATACTTTTAGACCGATATAAGAGTGTCGCTCAAGCGCAGCTCAGACAAATGGCGCACTTAATATCTGATCGTGTATATCAGTCGTTAACCGGCGAAAGAGGTGCATTTTTAACTCGTATTGCCTACGTAGTCGTTGATCTAGAAGCTGCTATGCCTTATCAGCTTCGAGTCAGCGATTACGATGGTTATAATGAATCAGCCTTGGTCCGTTCGAAAGAACCATTAATGTCTCCTTCGTGGTCGCCCGATGGTAAAAAGCTTGCGTATGTAAGCTTTCAAAATCAGAAAGCAGAAATTTATACCATTGACGTATACACTGGGCAAAATGACCGTTTAACCACTTATAACGGTATTAACGGTGCACCAGAATGGTCGCCTGACGGCAAGAAACTCGCCATGGTGTTATCTAAGGATGGTCAACCAGATATTTACGTACTGGACCTTGCCTCTAAAAATTTGTCACGGATAACTAAGAATCGTCGTATTGATACTGAACCCACTTGGTCGCCATCAGGAAACGAATTGTTGTTTTCTTCAGAAAGAGGCGGAAAACCGCAAATTTATCGAGTGAACCTAGATACTAAAAAGGTAAATCGAGTCACTTGGGAAGGTGAAATGAACCTTGGCGGTACTGTTACACCCGACGGGTCTGCGTTGGTGATGGTAAGCCGAGTCAACGGGCAATACCGAATCGCCCGTCAAGACTTTGATACTGGCTATGTACAGGTATTAACCCGAACCCAATTAGATGAATCCCCAACTGTAGCGCCAAATGGAAGTATGATTATGTATAGTACTGTAGCAAATGGGCGACAGGTACTGGCATTGGTGTCTATGGATGGACGTTTTAAAGCTACCTTACCAGCAAAAGAAGGAAGCGTTCGTGCTCCGGCATGGTCTCCGTTCTTGAACTAAAACACTATGAGATTACAAGGAATCCATAATGCAATTTGAAAGACTATTCAAAACTCTTATTTTAGGCTTAGCGTTTACCGGTTTAGCCGCCTGTAGTGCCAATAAAACAAGTGACAGTGACGTTAGTGAGCAAGAGAAAGCTGGCGGAATGGTAATTGAAGAGACGACTGATGGCCAAACAGCGGGTGGGGTAGAGACTGGCACCATTGACCCAATCTTGAGTGGTGAAGAAGAGCAACGTCAGAAAGCAGCAGAGTTACGTCAAAGCCAAGTGGTTTACTTTGAATTTGACCGTTCCGACATTCGAGATGAGTTTGCTGAGATCTTAGAAGCACACGCTAGTTACCTACGTGACAATCCATCAGTAACGATGCTTATAGAAGGCCACACCGATGAGCGTGGTACACCAGAATACAATATCGCTTTAGGTGAACGCCGCGGCAAGGCAGTATCTAAGTACTTGCAAAGTCTAGGTGTACTAGCTTCACAAATCTCAATAGTTAGCTACGGCGAAGAAAAGCCGGTTGATAACTCGCATACCGATGCAGCTATGGCTAAGAACCGTCGCGCTGTGTTAGTTTATTAATACGCTTAAACGTGTAGAGTGATTTATGAAATTTAAAATGATTACGGCTACTTCAGTAGCCGTTTTATTATCAGCAAATGTGTTGGCAGCAGCACCTGTTGAAGAAGCCGGAACCGGCAGCGCGGTTGCATTAAGTAGTAGCGCGCTTAGTTCAAGTAATTTAAGCATAGAGCAACGTATAGAGCGCTTAGAGAGAATGATCCAAGCGCGAAATCAAGTCCAGTTGGATATGCAGAACCAAGTTGAAGAACTGTCAGACAGCATGTCAACAATGGTCGGTCAAATTGAACAAAACAATTATCAAATTGAACAGATGATTGAGCGCCAGCGCGAGATCTATCAAGAGTTAGACCGTCGTTTCGCCCAAGTACAAACCTCAGCAACAACGACTCAAGCTACAGCCGTCGCTACGCCAACGGCCGTAGGTGAAGACCAAGCCTATGACGCAGCGGTTGCTTTAGTGATGCAAGATAAAAACTACGATGCAGCCATTCCCGCATTCGAAACGTTCATTAGCGACTTTCCTAAATCTAGCTATGCCCCTAATGCGCATTATTGGCTAGGTCAGCTACAATATACTCGTGGTCAGCGCGCAGAGGCATCACAACAGTTCAATACAGTTGTTAATGATTACCCTCAATCTAACAAGGTTGCTGAATCTTTGTTAAAACTCGGTATCATTGCGCAATTTCAAAATAACAACGAAGAAGCAAAGAACTTGTTTACACGGGTAGTCGAAGAACACCCTAACAGTGCAGCCGCCGGTTTGGCTAAAAATCGATTGGCACAGTTTTAACCTTAGTTTTCAGCAGTAAAGTGCAGCAAATTCAGAAATCTGTACAAACTTGAAGCTGGTTGCTTAATTGCTGAACGCTTAGAAAAAAAGATTCAAATTACTATTGCACAACAGTCTTAAATCCGTATCATAGGCCGCCGTTGAGTCAGGTCAATTGCGCAAGCAAAATGCACCGGGTTTAATTGAAGTTCAAAGTGGGTTGTTAGCTCAGTTGGTAGAGCAGTTGACTTTTAATCAATTGGTCGAAGGTTCAAATCCTTCACAACCCACCACTTTGGATTTCAGCAGTGTTAGATTAGTTAGGGTTGTTAGCTCAGTTGGTAGAGCAGTTGACTTTTAATCAATTGGTCGAAGGTTCAAATCCTTCACAACCCACCAATCTACTACCGCGCATAGTGGGTCGTTAGCTCAGTTGGTAGAGCAGTTGACTTTTAATCAATTGGTCGAAGGTTCAAATCCTTCACGACCCACCACTATTTTACGACGATTTGGGTTGTTAGCTCAGTTGGTAGAGCAGTTGACTTTTAATCAATTGGTCGAAGGTTCAAATCCTTCACAACCCACCAAATCGGCTCGTTTAAAATAGGTTTTTACAGTAATGGGTTGTTAGCTCAGTTGGTAGAGCAGTTGACTTTTAATCAATTGGTCGAAGGTTCAAATCCTTCACAACCCACCATTGCTGTTGAAACATTATCACTTTTGGGTTGTTAGCTCAGTTGGTAGAGCAGTTGACTTTTAATCAATTGGTCGAAGGTTCAAATCCTTCACAACCCACCAATATCTCTCCCTAGTTTATTGCTTTAAGCCTACTAATTCTTTAGTCCAATAACTGACATTTTTAATTAGCTCGGTGTATAATGTCCGAATCATTAACATCCCAGATGTAGTTATGCTTGAGTTAGAATTCTTCAACGAGTCAATTTATCCTTTCCCGCCAAAGCCGCTCAAATTAGATGAGCAGCAGCGCTCTGAATATAAAGAGCGCATAAAGCGCCTATTGATAGAGAAAGATGCAGTATTGGTAGCCCATTATTATACCGATCCTGAAATACAAGCCTTAGCCGAAGAAACGGGTGGTTGCGTTGCTGACTCATTAGAGATGGCAAGATTTGGCAATAATCATCCCGCTAAAACTTTATTAGTTGCTGGCGTTAGATTTATGGGTGAAACAGCTAAAATTCTTACCCCCGAGAAAACGGTAATCATGCCAACCTTAGAGGCTACCTGTTCACTTGATCTCGGCTGCCCAGAAAAAGAATTCTCAGAGTTTTGCGACCAGCACCCAGAGCATACCGTCGTCGTATACGCAAATACATCTGCCGCAGTAAAAGCCAGAGCTGATTGGGTGGTAACATCGAGCATTGCAGTAGACGTGGTTGAGCATTTAGATGCCGAAGGACATAAAATCATTTGGGCACCTGATAAACACTTAGGTGGCTATGTTGCGAAACAAACTGGCGCAGAGATGTTGTTATGGCAAGGCGCTTGTATCGTTCACGACGAATTTAAGGCCAAGGCCTTACGTCAGTTAAAAATACAATATCCCAATGCGGCTATTTTGGTTCACCCTGAGTCTCCAGAAAGTGTCGTCGCTATGGCCGATGCAGTCGGTTCAACGAGTCAACTTATCGCTGCAGCCCAACACTTACCTAATAAGCAATTGATCGTTGCAACCGATAAAGGCATTTTTTACAAAATGCAACAAGTGTGCGAAGGCAAAGAGCTTATCGAAGCACCCACAGGCGGAAATGGGGCAACCTGTCGTTCTTGTGCGCATTGCCCCTGGATGGCGATGAATGGCTTGCAATCGATAGAGGAAGCCCTGGTTGACGCGAATGGTAAAGAAGTATTTGTAGATGAAGCGCTTATCGAAAAAGCCTTAATACCACTTAACCGTATGCTAGGTTTTGCGCAGTCAAACAAACTGAAAGTTAAGGGCAACGCATAGTCTTACACGCGTAGTTCAGACTTAAACTCGTTTATTCAAACAAGCGAGTTTAAGTTTTTCTTCATTTCTTTTTACCTTCAGCCTTAATCTTTCCTAAATCGTCATAAATCAACGCTTAGCAGTCCAAGTTCATTAAGCAGGCACGGGTATCAAAAAACCAACAACGGCTTACAGCCACGCTATCAAGGCCACTTAAAGGTGCTTACTCGACAGAGTATACCCTTATTGCGTAAGTGCAGAGTCATTCAAATATTTACTGCTTGTTCTACCACCTCATTGTCCTGTGTTGTTTACTTTGAAACTAAGGTCGCTTAACTCTTTTTTATCATTGAGTGTAAGGACGTTTATTCAAGGATTGATCGTTAACTGTTGAATGCCCAGATAATAGAAAATAAAAAACCGCAGTCATTTCTGACCGCGGTTTTTTTGTTGTATAAAGACCTGATTGAGATTACTTAAGCGGCGCTCTATGTGCGCCGCTTAGTTCAAGCTAAGCTCCAGGCTTAGTCATCGGACTTTGCGAAGAGGTCGTAGAGCTACTACTAGTGACTCTGCGTGTACCAGTGGTAATAGGCTTACGTGCGTATGGTTTTTTCACTTCTTCACTTGTTGCTGGTTTCACAACAGCTGGAGCGGGCTTTGCCATAGCCGCAGAAGAAGCGCCTTTGCCTTCAACTTTGCTTGGCTTCAACTTACCGCGATTACTACGCTTAGGTTTAACCTCAGCTTTTACCGGCTCAGCAGGCGTTTCAGCTTTTACTGGCTCAGCAGGCGTTTCAGCTTTTACTGGCTCGGCAGGGGCTTCAGCTTTTACTGGCTCGGCAGGGGCTTCAGCTTTTACTGGCTCAGCAGGGGCTTCAGCTTTTACTGGCTCAGCAGGGGCTTCAGCTTTTACTGGCTCAGCAGGGGCTTCAGCTTTTACTGGCTCAGCAGGGGCTTCAGCTTTTACTGGCTCAGCAGGGGCTTCAGCTTTTACTGGCTCAGCAGGGGCTTCAGCTTTTACTGGCTCAGCAGGGGCTTCAGCTTTTACTGGCTCAGCAGGGGCTTCAGCTTTTACTGGCTCAGCAGGGGCTTCAGCTTTCACAGGCTTTGCAGCTGCAGTGCTAGATGCTTGCTCAGATTCTGGGTAGCGAGAATCTACCACATCTGCATTAGCTTGTTCTGCTTTCGGTAAGTCATTAAAACGCTTGCGCCCAGCATTACTTGATGAGCGACGACGACGTTTTGGCTTAGGAGCATCAGTACCTTCAGTAGCTTTTGCTGGCGCTGGGGCCGCTACTGCTTGGGTGTCGGCTTTGACTGGCGCAGTGTCAGCCGGTTTAGCTTCAACAGGTGTTGTTTGCTCTGCCGGTTTATCGGCATTCATGCGAACTTTTTTACGCAAATTGCGACGTTCTCTACGTTCCTTTAACTGTTGCTCTTTTGGCGCAGCGTCTTTTTGAACCGATGCTTCGGGTTTTGTTGATTCAACGACAGCTTGCTCACGCTTAGGTTTGTTACGGGTATCCTTTCGACGACGAGTGTTAGCGCCTTCAGGTCTTTCAGTACGTTCAGTACGTTCTTTACGCTCTGGGCGCTCAGTTCTACCTTGCTGCTTATTATTGCGTTTGTCGTTACGTTGATTATTTCGTTGATTGTTACGACGGCCATTGCGTTTATCTGATTTGTCGTGGCTACTCGTTTTTGTCTGCTTTTTCGGCGCTGGTTTTTCTTCACCTGCAAATAAAGCACTAATGAAGCTAGCTAAGCGACTTAACAATGACGGGCTATCTGATTGAGCGTTAACCACAGCTTTAGCCGGTTTATTGGCAACCGGGGCGGCTGGAGCAGCGGGTGCTGCAAAACCTTGTAAAACAGGTTGCTCAGCTTCAATTTTTTCTTTAGCTACTTGGTTAGGCTGATAAACCGGAGATGGGTTTTCGGTGGTTAACTGATAGCTAGTTTCTTGAGTTTCTTCACCGCTACGTAGGCGTGTCACATCGTAATGTGGCGTTTCCATGTGTTGGTTAGGAATGATAATTAAACGAACATTATGACGTTTCTCAAGTTTGTTAATTGCTACACGTTTTTCATTTAACAAATATGCGGCTACAGGCACTGGTACTTGTGCATGTACTTCAGAGGTATTTTCTTTAAGCGCTTCTTCTTCGAATAAACGTAAAATAGACAGCGCTAAAGATTCGTTATCTCGAATAGTACCTTGACCGCTACAACGTGGGCAGATATGAGTACTTGATTCGCCAAGGGAAGGGCGAAGGCGCTGACGCGACATCTCTAATAAACCGAAGCGAGAAATTCGTCCTACTTGCACACGAGCTCGATCTTGACGAACCGCATCGCGGAAACGATTCTCTACTTCTCGTTGATTCTTAACTGGAGTCATATCGATGAAGTCGATAACGACTAAACCACCTAAGTCGCGTAGGCGTAATTGGCGAGCAATTTCGTCAGCGGCTTCTAAGTTTGTTTGTAGAGCGGTTTCTTCAATGTCTCCGCCTTTAGTTGCTCTAGCAGAGTTAATATCGATAGAGGTTAAGGCTTCAGTTGGGTCAATAACAATCGAACCACCAGATGGAAGACGAACTTCACGTTGGAAGGCTGATTCAATTTGCGACTCAATTTGATAATGATTAAACATTGGAACTTCGCCATCATAGCGCTTAATGCGACTAACAAAATCTGGGCGAACTAGTTCAATATGTTTTTTAGCTTGGTCAAAAATAGTTTGGTTATCGATCAATATCTCACCAACATCGCGGCGTAAATAATCACGAATAGCACGAACAATAACGTTACTTTCTTGGTGAATTAGAAACGGCGCTTGTTTTGACTTAGATGCTTCGGTAATCGCTCCCCAATGATTCAACAGAACTTTTAAGTCCCATTGTAATTCGTCAGCAGATTTGCCTACGCCAGCAGTACGAACGATTAAGCCCATACCATTTGGCAACTCTAGACCGTTCATCGCTTCTTTTAATTGGGTTCGCTCATCGCCTTCTATGCGTCGAGATATACCGCCAGCTCGCGGGTTATTGGGCATTAATACCAAGTAACTTCCGGCTAAACTAATAAAAGTAGTTAAGGCTGCGCCCTTATTGCCTCGTTCTTCTTTATCAATCTGAACGATGACCTCTTGGCCTTCTTTAACCACTTCTTTGATGCTTGGACGACCTTGATATACGTAGCCTTCAGGGAAGTATTCGCGGGCAATTTCCTTCATTGGTAGGAAACCGTGTCGATCTGCGCCATAGTCTACAAAAGCAGCTTCCAAGCTAGGCTCTACGCGGGTAATTTTACCTTTATAAATGTTCGCTTTCTTTTGTTCATGACCAGGACTTTCGATGTCTAGGTCATATAATCTTTGACCATCGACCAATGCAACGCGCATCTCTTCAAGCTGCATTGCATTAATTAACATTCTTTTCATTTATGTTGCCTTGGGGTTTGTTTGATTAAAACAACCTCTTAAGCAGCACATAACCTGCCTTAAATGGCCAGACCCTGTGTTTTATAGTTAGAGTTATGTAGGTAACCTCACGGCTAGCTGCTCTAGTCTTTAGGGCGCATTTTGGCGCTTGTATAAATAAGAGCCCCGCAACAATTGTCTGTTGCCGAACTGTATAATCTATTCTATTTAGCTTTGATTTAAGGCAAATACTTGTGATTGCCTATCAGGTTGCTATGAAAATTCTTATCACCAAGCTAGCTAATTTTGCAAAAATATAGGGCTTGGTGGCGGTGCCAAATAAGGAAAACCATTAAAAACGGGCACTTTAAGCCTTACAAATATAGCAAAGCTATATTTTTCCATCAAATTATTTATGAGCATGTTACAATTTTTGCTATGAATACCGAAAATAAAGCGGTTCAGATGGTCACAATAAGTGACGACGAGGCTGGACAAAGAATAGATAACTTTCTCTTAAAGCGGCTTAAAGGGGTGCCTAAAAGTCGTATTTATCGCATTTTGCGTAAAGGAGAGGTTCGGGTTAACAAAAAGCGGATAAAACCAGAATATAAGATCGCCGCAGAAGACATAGTAAGGATTCCACCGATTAGGGTAGCCGAAGAAACCGGCTTACCGTCAAATAAACTCAATCAAGTGGTTCAGTTAGAACAGCACATTGTCTATGAAGATGATTGCTTGTTAGTACTTAACAAACCCTCTGGTATGGCCGTGCACGGTGGCAGTGGTTTAAGCTTTGGCGTCATTGAAGCTTTACGCTCTCTTCGTCAGGATTGTCGTTACCTTGAACTGGTACACCGAATCGACCGAGATACATCAGGCCTATTATTGGTTGCCAAGAAACGTAGTAGCTTGCGAGACCTACATCGGCAATTAAGAGAAAAGGTTGTCCAGAAGGATTACTTAACGTTAGTCCATGGCCAATGGCCAAAAGCGGTTAGAACCGTAGATGCACCGCTACGAAAAAATGCAGTAGCTTCAGGCGAGCGAATAGTGATTGTTGACCATCAAGAAGGAAAACCATCATTAACACGTTATCGTATCGAACGACGCTATGCCGATATGACCTTAATGAAAGCGAGCCCTGTCACTGGCCGTACTCACCAAATCAGGGTGCACAGTTTATATCAGGGGCACAGTATTGCAGGTGATGACAAATATACGAGCCGAGAGCTATTGGCCGAATCTGCTGCTCAGGGCTTAAACCGATTGTTTTTGCATGCTTGGCAAATTCGCTTTGAACATCCAGCGACACAAAAAGAGATGCATTTAACCGCTCCTTTAGAGTCAAGTTTACAAGCTTATTGCGACAAGTTGACACCACTGTAGTAAAAGAAGGAGGCTAGACCTCCTTCTTTTCGTTTACTGAGCGAGTAGCTCTACGCCTTGTTGTTCTAGCAATTCACAAAGCTTTATTAGTGGTAAGCCTACTAAGCTATTTGGATCATCGCCGCGTAAGTGGCTAAATAACACAATGCCCGAACCTTCGCTTTTAAAGCTACCTGCGCAGTTATAAGGTTGCTCTTGTTTTAGGTAGCGCTCGATTAGTGCAGGACTGAGTTGGCGAAAGCCAACATCAAAGGTATCGACTATACTCACAAGCTGTTTGGTTTCGCTGTTATACAAAGCGAGGCCGGTATAAAAGGTAATAATCTGACCACTGGCGTCGGTAAGTTGTTTTACCGCGTTTTGATAGTTTCCCGGTTTGCCAACAATTTTCTGGTTAATACTGCACACTTGATCCGAACCTATAATAAGGTGTTGAGTAAACCGTTCAGCACCTGCTAAAGATTTTTGCTCGGCTAATCGCAACACTAACTGCTCAGCGGTTTCGTCAGTGTGAGGGCTTTCATCTATATCTGGATTAAATGTTAGAAAGCTTGGAATAATTTTCTCAAGCAGCTGTTTTCTAAAAGGGGAACTAGAGGCAAGAACTAAGCGATTTTCCATCATTTTTTAACCAATTTTGAAAGTCTGATGATTTTAAACCCAATCTTTAGCATTTACGATGCCTAAGAGTATGAAAAAAGCAGAAATTGTTTTGACTATCACTGAGCGTAACTATATTATGCGCGCCTTATGCAGAAAGTGAAATTACCAGTAGAAATCGACCCGTTCAAGACGGCGAAACGAAAGTTAGACTATCAAGGCTTGCTTGAGGTCATACGATTGCCCCGTTTAAACGATGCGATTTTGAAAGTGAATAGTGATGTAGACGTCTGGTTACGCTTTGGAACTGACCCTCAAGGGTTGGTTGTCGTTCAAGGCAGAGCGTTAACTGAGGTTGAGTTAGAGTGCCAACGTTGTAATGAAACATTTAGTTTCCCTATCGACGTTGAGTTTACTTACTCGCCAGTCTGCGATGAATCGCAAATAGATGAGTTACCAGAAGATTACGAACCGCTACAATTAGATGATGACAATTACTTTGTTGTTGCTGAATTAATTGAAGACGAGTTGTTACTATCGTTGCCAATTATTGCTAAACATCCTTTAGAGGATTGTAAGGTTAAGCAAAATGAACAAGTCTTTGGAAAAATCGAAGTGGTGGAAGAAGAATCTAAACCGAATCCGTTTGCAGTGTTAGAAAGTTTAAAAAAGAAAGACTAGGAGACTGGGTCAATGGCTGTTCAAAAAAGTAAAGTTACACGTTCAAGACGTGGCATGCGTCGTTCACATGATGCAATTGCAGATAATGTTGCATTAACTACTGATGCTACATCAGGTGAGCTTCACCGTCGTCACCATGTTACTGCTGACGGTTACTACCGTGGTAACAAGGTTATTAACAAGTAAATTTTTGCATTTTGCAAAAAATTACAATTGCAGTTGATGCAATGGGGGGCGATGTTGGCCCCCTAGTTACAGTGCCTGCCGTCGCGCAGGCACTTAACTTTTATCCTCATCTTAATATCACCTTATTTGGTGACAAGCAGCTCATCAATTCCCTTTTAGTTGCTCATAATTTAGCCCAACATCCACGGCTTACCTTTATTCATACTACACAAGTCGTTACTGCAAACGATAAACCTCTTACCGCACTTCGTTCTCGTCGACAATCTTCGATGCGTTTAGCTCTAGATATGGTTCATCAACATCAAGCCGATGCTTGCGTGAGTGCCGGGAATACCGGGGCGTTAATGGCGATGGCTAAAGTGGTGTTAAAATTATTACCTGGAATCGAGCGCCCAGCGTTAGTTAGTCATCTACCAGAAGAAAATGGTAAAGGAAGCTTTCTACTTGACCTTGGCGCAAACTCTAGTTGCGATTCTGACGTGTTGATGCAATTTGCAGTAATGGGCGCGGCCTTAGCCGAAAGCGTTTGGCAATTGGATAGCCCAAGAGTAGCGCTGTTAAATATCGGTGAAGAACAAATAAAAGGTAATGATGTCGTTAAACAAACAGCTCAACTGCTTGAAAACTCAAGTTCAATTAATTACATTGGCTTTGTTGAAGGTAATCAAATATTTAGTGGCAAGGCAGATGTTATAGTATGTGATGGTTTTGTAGGCAACATCGCCTTAAAAACCGCCGAAGGTGTCTCTCAATTAATTTTGTCAAAACTAAAAAAGCAATTTGATGTAAATTGGTTCGCACGTTTTGTATTAAAATTATTTCTACCGAGCCTAAAATCACAGCTCAAGCAACTGAACCCCGACCAGTATAACGGCGCGAGTCTGTTAGGATTGCGCGGAATTGTCATTAAGAGTCATGGTCATGCCGACGAAGAGGCATTTTTACAAGCTATTCACCAAGCGGTTGCCGAAATACAGCAACAAGTGCCAAGCCGTATTACCGACAAACTTGAATCATTATTAATTGATAAGCATTAAGTCACTTATGTACTCAAAAATATTATCTACAGGTAGTTACCTGCCAAGTAACGTCAGAACCAATTCCGATCTAGAGCAAATGGTCGAAACCAGTGATCAGTGGATTACCGCTCGAACGGGAATTAAAGAACGTCGTATCGCTGGAAATAACGAGTCAGTCGCCGACATGGGCTATCATGCTTCGGAACTGGCCATTGAGCGCGCAGGTATAGATAAAAACCAGATTGGGTTGATCATTCTTGCTACTACCTCAAGCGAAAATGCCTTTCCGGCAGCCGCTTGTGAAGTACAAGCCAAACTTGAATTGCCTGGCGTGCCTGCCTTTGATATTGCGGCTGCTTGTGCAGGCTTTACCTATGCGCTTAGCGTTGCAGATCAATACATAAAAAGTGGTTTAGTTAAAAATGCGCTGGTTATTGGTGCGGATAAACTTTCTCACATGTGTGATCCCGATGATCGTTCAACTATCATCTTGTTTGGTGACGGCGCAGGTGCTGTATTGCTAGGCGCCAGTGAACAGCCCGGATTATTATCAACCCATATTCACGCTGATGGTCGATACGGAGATCTGCTTAAGTTGCCACATCCACAAAGAGGGATGTCTGGAACTCAAATGGAATCTTATATGACGATGAGTGGCAATGAAGTGTTTAAAGTTGCGGTTACCCGTTTAAGTGAAATTGTAACAGAAACACTTGCGGCAAACGGCATTGAAAAAGCAGAGTTGGATTGGCTGGTACCCCATCAAGCCAACTTTAGAATTATAAAAGCAACCGCTAAAAAGCTATCTATGTCTTTAGATAAGGTTGTTCTGACCTTAGATCGACATGGCAATACTTCTGCTGCTTCCGTGCCTATTGCTCTTGATGAAGCGGTAACCGACGGAAGAATTAAGCGCGGACAGCTAGTATTGTTAGAGGCATTTGGTGGCGGTTTTGCTTGGGGCAGTGCCCTAGTCAGATTTTAACTATTAGGATAGATAATGAGTAAATTAGCGTTCGTATTTCCAGGGCAAGGCTCACAAAGTGTGGGCATGTTAGCTGAATTAGTTAGCGAATACCCAGTGGTAGCCAATACTTTTCAGCAAGCGTCAGACGTATTGGGTTACGATTTAGCGGGCTTAATCGCCAACGGACCAGCTGAAGAACTAAATGATACTAGTCGCACTCAGCCTGCCTTGTTAGCTGCGTCGGTCGCGCTTTGGCGTCTATGGAACGAATTAGGTGGCACCCAACCAAGCATGTTAGCTGGCCACAGTCTTGGTGAGTACTCGGCATTAACTTGTGCTGGCGTTTTGGATTTTGCCGATGCCTTAAAGCTCGTTGAATACCGCGGGCAGTTGATGCAAAAAGCCGTACCTGCTGGAGTTGGCGCGATGTCAGCGATTATCGGTTTAGGTAATCAAGAAATTCTTGACGCCTGTGCGCAAGCGGCTGAATCGGAAGTGGTTACCGCGGTAAACTTTAACTCTCCAGGCCAAGTTGTTATTGCTGGCCATAAAGCTGCTGTTGAACGTGCCAACGTACTCTGTAAAGAAGCAGGCGCTAAACGCGCACTGCCATTACCAGTAAGTGTGCCTTCCCATTGTGCTTTAATGCAGCCTGCAGCTGACGAACTTGCAGGGTATATAGAAGGGATTACTTTTTCTGAACCTCAGTTTGACGTTATCAATAACGTTGATGTAGCGATTGAAACCGACGCAAAAGCGATCAAGTTAGCTTTGATCAAACAACTTTATAGTCCAGTACGTTGGACTGAAACCGTTGAGACAATGGTGAGCAAAGGCGTTGATACCTTATATGAGTGTGGTCCAGGTAAAGTACTCACTGGTTTAGCAAAACGAATTCATAAACCATTAGTTGCAGCTGCAATTAATGATCTAACATCAGTTAAGTCTGCTTTAGATAATAAGTAACGGAGAGAATTAAATGACTTTGCAAGGTAAAGTTGCACTAGTTACCGGCGCGAGCCGTGGTATAGGAAGAAGTATCGCAGAGGCGTTAATCGCTAAAGGTGCTAAAGTTATAGGCACAGCGACTTCTGACAACGGCGCACAAGCTATTAGCGACTATTTGGGTGACAACGGCGTAGGTTTAACCTTAAACGTAACCGATAGCGAATCCATTAAGCAATTATTTGTAGATATTAAAGCTAGCTACGGCGACATCGATATTTTGGTTAATAACGCGGGTATTACCCGTGATAACTTACTGATGCGTATGAAAGACGATGAATGGGAAGATATTATCAATACTAACCTCACGTCAGTTTTTCGTTTAAGTAAAGCCGTATTACGTTCTATGATGAAGAAGCGTAATGGTCGTATCATTAGTATTGGTTCAGTGGTCGGTACTATGGGTAACGCCGGACAAGCGAACTATTCTGCAGCTAAAGCTGGCGTATTGGGTTTTACTCGGTCATTAGCTAGAGAAGTCGCTTCTCGCGGGATCACAGTTAATGCGATAGCCCCCGGATTTATTGAAACAGATATGACGCGCGCACTTGACGAGACACAACGTGATGCTATCTTGTCGCAGGTGCCTATGGGACGTTTAGGTGATGCTCAAGAAATCGCCAAAACCGTCGCGTTTCTCGCGAGCGAAGACGCGGCCTATATAACAGGCGAAACAATTCACGTTAACGGTGGAATGTACATGGTTTGAGCGAAGGCTTAAAAAATGTGCAAAAAATTGATAGATCGCAAGTTTTTTAGCAAAATAACTACTAAAAACGTGGTTAGACCACTACGGTTAGGCTTGCAAAGTATCTGTGTTTGAATACACTATCGCAACAACGCAGAAGCGTATTTACTAAGGAAAAATATTGTCATGAGTGCAATTGAAGAACGTGTTAAAAAAATCATCATCGAGCAACTTGGCGTAAGCGAAGACGAAGTTAAAAATGCAGCTTCTTTCGTAGACGACCTAGGCGCTGATTCTTTAGATACAGTAGAATTGGTTATGGCTTTGGAAGAAGAGTTTGATACTGAGATTCCAGATGAAGAAGCTGAAAAAATTACTACTGTACAAGCTGCAATTGATTACGTTCTAAATAATCAAGATTAGTAAAAAAGTGGGCGACATCAGTCGCCCATTTGCATTCCCCCTAAGATAAGCAAATCCCCCCTTGGAGGCACTTCAGTGACTAAGCGTAGAGTCGTTGTTACCGGCATCGGTGCGTTATCACCTGTAGGTAATACCGCTGAATTAACCTGGCAAGCCGTTAAAGCTGGTCAAAGTGGTATTGGACCGATTGATCACTTCGATATCGAAGCATTCCCAACTCGTTTTGCGGGTTTAATCAAAGATTTCGACGTCGAAAAATTCATGAGCCGTAAAGATGCTCGTAAAATGGATGCGTTCATTCAATATGGTGTGGCAGCAGGGCTAATGGCTTTTGATGACGCGGGTATTGAAGTCACGGAAGAAAACGCAGATGGCTTTGGTGTATCGATTGGTTCTGGAATCGGTGGATTAGGCTTAATTGAGCAAAACCATGAAAGTTATTTAAAAAATGGACCGCGTAAAATCAGTCCGTTTTTTGTTCCATCAACCATTATCAACATGGTTGCTGGTCACTTATCGATAATGAAAGGCCTGAAAGGTCCAAATATCGCCGTGACCACAGCGTGTACCACGGGTGCCCATGCTATTGGCCTCGCAGCAAGAATGATTGCCTACGGCGATGCTGAAATTATGCTGGCCGGTGGAGCAGAGAAAGCATCTACCCATCTAGGTATGGGAGGTTTTGGCGCAGCTAAAGCGCTATCAACGCGTAATGATGACCCAACTAAGGCTAGTCGTCCTTGGGATAAAGACCGCGATGGTTTTGTGCTAGGTGACGGTGCTGGCGTAGTGGTTCTAGAAGAATACGAGGCAGCTAAAGCCCGCGGAGCTAAGATATACGCAGAACTTGTCGGTTTTGGTATGAGCGGAGACGCTTACCACATGACGTCACCACCTGCCGATGGTGATGGCGCTGCGCGCTCTATGGCAGCAGCAATAAAAGATGCAGGTATCGACGCTGCAAGCATCGACTACATCAACGCTCATGGTACTTCAACACCCGCTGGTGACATTGCAGAAACACAAGCCGTTAAAACGGTATTTGGCGAACATGCAAATGAAGTATTAGTTAGCTCGACTAAATCAATGACTGGCCACCTATTGGGTGCAGCTGGCGCTGTTGAAGCTATTATTTCTGTTCTCGCTATTCGCGACCAGATCGCTCCACCCACCATTAATTTAGAAAACCCAAGCGAAGGCTGTGATTTAGATTATGTAGCGGGTACCGCTAGAAACGCTAAAATCGATTATGCCTTATCGAACTCTTTCGGCTTTGGTGGTACTAATGGTTCATTGGTATTTAAAAAGATTAGCGATTGATTGTTGGTTAGCGTTACAATAAATTCGAAGCCTGATGTTATCATCAGGCTTTTTTATATTTGGGGAAATAGCTTTGCAAGTTGAAGAGCTTAACAGTGCAGACCGTGGTCTGAATTACGGCGATGGTTTTTTTACAACGGTGTTGATTAAAAACCACCGGCCTATGCTGTGGAGCTACCACCGGCAACGGTTACTCAATGCAGCGCAAGCTCTTAAGTTTCCACTTATTGATCTCGATGAGCTCTATGCAGCGCTCTTGCTTAAAATAGAAAACCTTAAAGACGGTGTAGCAAAGATTGTTATCACTAGAGGTGTAGGCGGGCGAGGCTATGGCTTACCTAAATCTGTTTCTCCGAACTGCTTGATCAGTACGGGTGCTTTACCCACCACTTACCCAAATTGGCGAGAAGAAGGCTTGCACCTAGGTATAGCGCAGCAACGCTTAGCTAGCGGCTCAAGTTTTTCTGCGGTAAAAACCTTAAACCGCTTAGAACAAGTAATGATGAAAATTGAAGCCGATGAATCTCAGTTTGATGACTTGGTTTGCGTTGATATTTTTGATCATGTGATTGAGTGTGTAGCATCTAACTTGTTTTGGGTTAAAGGAAAAAATATTTATACATCTGATCTGAAAGGGTCCGGTGTGGCAGGCGTTCAGCGACAGTTTCTATTGGATAATGCCAAGGGATCTCCCTTCAGTGTTAAGCTAGGTAGCTATTCAATTAGCGACATCATCAATGCAGATGAAATTTTTATAAGTAATTCACTTATACAGTTCGCGCCTGTGAGGCAGCTCAATGAGCAGGTATTTCAACAAAACGACACATGTCGTTGGTTTCAACATTTGGTGAATCATGTTTCGTAAGTTTACTTTAGCCTTTGTTATATTGCTGATGATCGCAACAGGTGGCGCTGTTTGGCTTAACAGTTTTATGCAGCAGCAGTGGCAGTTGTTAAGAACGAGTCAGCTTCAACAAGTGTCGGTTGATGTTGGTGACAACTTTTACCGAGTAAAAGATACTGTATTTAGCAACACGGCAGATGACAACCTGTGGTTAAAACTTTGGTTTAAACTTAATCCAGAACTCGGTCACATAAAAGTGGGGCGTTATCAATTACCGGAAGAGTTGAGCCTAGCACAGTTGAACGACATTCTTGCAAGCGGCAAAGTGGTGCAGTTGAAAGTTAGTTTAATTGAGGGCGAAACGTTTAAACAATTCTGGCAAAAGCTTAATCAAACTGACGGTATAGTTGCCAGTGAGATGAGCGAGCAAGAATTGTTGAACTGGCTTGAGAGTGATTACACCAAGCTCGAAGGTTTGTTGTTGCCAGAAACCTATTTCTTTGTGCATGACACCGCTGCTGAGCAAATTGTAAAACGCGCTTATCTTGCGTTAAACCAAGCCTTAGATAAACAATGGCAACAGCGAGCTAAGTCGTTACCTATTGATTCTCCATATCAAGCATTAATCTTAGCGTCAATTATTGAGAAAGAAACAGGCGCCAAGTTTGAACGCCCACGTATATCTTCGGTGTTTGTAAATCGCCTCAATAAAGGTATGCGTTTACAAACCGACCCGACAGTCATTTATGGGATGGGTGAGCGTTATGATGGCAATATTCGACGTAAAGACCTCCGCGAGGCTACGCCATATAATACCTATGTCATTAGAGCCTTACCGCCAACGCCTATCGCTATGGCTAGTGAAGACGCGATCGCTGCTGCGCTAAATCCTGAGGATTCAGATTATTACTATTTTGTGGCTAAGGGCGGCGGCGAACACTATTTTTCAAAAAATCTCGCTGAACATAACCGTGCAGTTCGCAAATACATTTTAAAGAAGTAAATCATGACCACTGGAAAATTTGTAGTAATTGAAGGCTTAGAGGGTGCTGGTAAAAGCACTGCTGTTTCCGCGATTCAATCGATGTTATCAAAGCATAATATCGATTTTATAAACACCAGAGAGCCCGGTGGTACGCCAATAGCTGAAGCGCTTCGCAGTATTGTTAAAGAAGGTGTAAGTGGTGAGCAAGTCTGTGATAGTACAGAGCTACTGCTCATGTATGCCGCTCGCGCTCAATTGGTAGAAACTACGATCAAACCGGCTTTAAATGAGGGAACATGGGTAATTGGAGATCGCCACGATCTTAGCTCGCAAGCCTACCAAGGTGGCGGAAGACAGCTTGGTGTAGAGAAGTTAAAAGCCATTAAGCAGATCGCGATTGGTGATTTTGAACCTGACCTAACACTGTACCTTGATATAGAACCCAGCTTGGGTTTAAGCCGTGCTAGAAACCGGGGCGCGCTCGATAGAATTGAACAACAAGCGCTAAGTTTTTTCGAACGAAGTAGAGACGTTTACTTGCATCAGGCGAACAGCAGCGACAATATTAAGATTGTTGACGCAAGCCAAAATATGCAACAAGTTGCTAACGATATCGTAAGTATATTAGAGCAATATTTAGAAAGTTTATAACTGGGAAAACAACGATGAGTTTGCCGTGGTTAGGATACACTTGGAAAACGCTTTCTAAACAATTGCATGAGCAAAACTTTCCACAAAGCGTGTTGTTAAGGGGAGAGCAAGGTTTAGGTAAGCAGCAGTTAGCCCGTTTTCTGGCTAAGACTATACTGTGTTCAACTCAGCAGCATCAAGCTTGTAATCAATGTCATAGCTGCCAAATATTTGAAGCAGGCACCCATGGTGGCTTCTTTCAAATATCTCAAGACAAACCTAAAGTGGATGATATTCGTGAATTAAGCCGCTGGGCTGGCCAAACGAGTTCATTAGGCTCAAGTAAAGTGGCGATTATCAGTGACATTAGTTTACTGAACGACGCGTCCAATAACGCATTGCTAAAAACCTTAGAAGAGCCAGTAAATGATACTCACTTCATTCTAATCAATCATTTACCATTCAAAGCGATGCCCACTATCCTTAGTCGTTGCCAAGTCGTTAACATTAAAACGCCTAGCATTGAAATGGCGGAGCAGTGGTTGCTTAAGCAAAAGATTAGGTTAGACCAAAACTTTTCGCTAATATACCGTTTTTGTAATAGCTCTCCGCTTAGGGTATTAGAGTTTTACCGCGAGCAGCAATTTAGTGAATTGGAATTGTTCATTGAGCAGTTTCAATTAATGACACAAGGTAAAATAAATAAGCTTGCCGACATCTTACAAAAAGATACCCAAAAGTTAAGTTGGTTATCGCATACGCTGGCCTTAGCCATAAGCTTGCAAGCTGGATTAGTTAGACCCTCTTTATACCCGCAACTGCAGACAGAGAGCCTGTCAGTAGACTGTCTTAATGGTTGTTATCGAGAACTCATTTCGCTAAAAAAACAGCTAGAAGAATTTCCTAGCTTAAACATTAGCCTCCAGTTATACCCAATATTTTCACAATTCAAGGATTAGCCCCGGTGTTAGTAGATTCACATTGCCATTTAGACCGCCTAGATTATGAAACTAAACACGACAACGTTGCCGATGCTTTAGCCAAAGCTAAAGCAGCAGGCGTTGATTACTGTTTAGCTGTTGCAATTTCTCCTGATAAGTTTCCAGTAATGATGGAGAAAGTAGGGCAGTTTGAAAATGTGTTTGCTTCTTGTGGTATGCACCCGCTGTATGTTCAAGACCAACCCTTTGATAAAGAAATATTGGCATCGTATTTGTCCCAGCCCAAAGTGGTTGCCGTTGGTGAAACGGGCCTCGATTACTTTTACGCTGCAGAACACAAACAATTACAACAACGTGTCTTTATTGATCAAATAGAATTAGCCGTTGAATACAACAAGCCGCTAATCATTCACACTAGAGATGCTAAAGAAGATACCCTGAAACTGCTTAAGCAACATAAAGCTGAAAGTTGTGGCGGTGTATTACACTGTTTTACAGAAAGTCTAGATATGGCCATGGCCGCTATTGAGATGGGATTCTACATATCAGCCTCTGGAATTATCACCTTCAATTCTGCGAAACAGTTACAAGAGACTTTTCGTCAGATACCATTAGATAGAATTCTGGTTGAGACCGACAGCCCATACTTGGCCCCGGTTCCTCATCGAGGAGAAGAAAATCAACCGGCTTATACCCGAGAAGTCGCAAATTTTCTGGCTGAATTAAAAGGCCTATCAATAGAAGAAGTTGAATCAGTCACTACGAGTAACTTTTTCAAATTGTTTAAGCAAGCTAAGCAGTAAAAAAACGGCTCCACTCTAATCCTTGAGCGGAGCGTAGGGGAAGGGCTCTGTGTAGAGCCTTTGCGCTAATAGTCAATTAAGTGTAGACCTCAACGCTAGCTTTGCAAGTTCATCGCAAGCCCTTGTCTTTCACTAACTCTCGTGGGTAAGAATTTTTTATTTTGTTTCTTATCCATTTTCCTAAGCCAATGACTTGTCCGTTATAGACTAACGCTACTTCGCCTTTGTTATTATTTGGGTAAGCAATATCTTTACCTTGATAAAACTCATGAGCTTGTTGCTGATCTAACTCAACGCTGTTCTTGGTGATTAAATGACCCAGGGCTGTGATAGCATCATGGCTACTGCGAAAACCTTGTTTGAATCCTTCTGCTAACTTTAATCCTACTCGCTCAAATCGCATTTCATCCTTCACAGCCAAGAAGCTATTGGGTAATAACCAATAGTCATCACCTTTATTAAATACTGAGTGGCTGGTAGGTAGTTGAATACCAAATGACTTAACGAAGTGTTGCTCAACGGCTTTTGTTTGTTTAGTTGCAGCTTGCTGATAGGCGAACGGCTTGATCCGTTTGTTAATCGGTTCGGCCGGCATAGACTGTTCGCTTTTACGAAGTGCTGCGACGAAAAAGCCTTCACTGTCGAAACGTTGCGGCCAGACGTGTAAGTAACCCTCTTTCGTTATTGCTTGCTCGCAGCCAGCAAACAATTGATTTAAGTTGATAGCCTCAAAGTGAGAAGGATATTTTTTAGATACAGCGGCAATCACTTGCTGATTTTCTTGTTGGTTAAGCGTACAAGTAGAGTAAACCACTATGCCATTAGGTTTTAAAGCATGCAGTGCACTTTCCAATAAATCGGCTTGTAGGGCCGCTATTGTAGTTACGTGTTGTTCGCTCCAATTCTCTAAAGCTTGTGGATCTTTGCGCAAGGTGCCTTCACCAGAACAAGGTGCGTCCAGCAAAATAGCATCAAACTTTTCTGGCATCCAAGTGCCAAAGACTTCTGCACTAAAATGGGTAATGGCTGTATTGATTACCCCACAGCGCAACAGGTTAGCACTCAATATTTTCACCCGGCTAGCAGAATACTCGTTAGCAACTATCGCTCCTTTTCCTTGTAGAGAAGCAGCGAGTTGAGTGGTCTTAGAGCCCGGTGCGGCGGCAGCATCTAACAGTAAACTATCTTCATCTGCTTGGAAGCAGTGAAACAGAGCACTCACTGGCAACATAGAGCTAGCTTCTTGAATATAAAAAAGACCGGCCATGTGCTCTGCACTGTTACCCAAAGAAATGCTTTGGTCTTCCCGCTCTATCCAAAAGCCAGCCTCACACCATGGGATAGGTGTTAATTGCCATTGATTATGCTTAGCGATGTCTAGAAAGTTACTGATTGAGGTTTTTAAGGTATTTACCCTAATGCTTTTACGCATAGGTTGTTGGCAAATAGCTTTAAAACTGGCCAAACTCAAATCACTGGGCAAATCTTGTTCTATTCGCTCGATGAACTTAGCTGGAAAATTAATTGTTTTACTCAAAACGGATAAATACTATGGCTGGATTGATGGGCTCCATTGTAGCCATTTTTCATCATAAGTGGGCTGTAAATCGAACTTATCTTCACTCATGGCCACTTCCGCGTAGGGTTCTTCTTGAGGAGTGGCAAAGGCGATCCCACCGCTTAACAAGGTTTCCACTGAATCTAAGCGTATATTGGCACCACCTAAGCCCAGTTTTACGTCCATACCCGAAGCATTCCAAAAAACACTATTGGTTCTAACTAAGTGTCGGTATTTTGATTGGATAGATAGACGCGCTAGGATTCTTGAACCGTCTTTGGCTAATTTTGCATCGTCAACAGTACCCACTTGATACTGTTTATATAACACTGGACTACCAATTTTCAGCGAGCCAAAGTGGCTTGAGCTTAACCAAATATGTAAAGCATTTTTGTCGCTGTTTGGTGCCTGCTTTAATAAATTAAATTGCTGTAACGGTTGGCCTTTACCGGGCAGGGCATTGATAAAATCACCTTTGATTAAGGTGTCTACATTTTTTATTTCTGTGAGACTGATTGACGCGCTTTCTTGCCAGTAAACACTGCCGGTTCGCGCAAAATTACGGTAATAGGGATAATCTAACTCCGCGAATGCCTGTAACTCTGACAGGTCATCATTAAAGCTCAAATCGATCACTTTGCCAATCTGTTGCCCTTGGTATTTGATGGGCATATTTTTACGCAAGCCATTACTGTTTTGAGTCGTCAAGGTTATCGCCAGATGGCGTTTAGTGGCTTGTTGTTTGTTTTGGTATATTTGGCGGGTGCCTTCTTTGCCTAGCTCTTCAAATTGATCGAAGCTAACCCCACCTAACACTATAGATTTTAAAGATTCACTCGTTACCGATAAACCGTCTAAACTGGCTTTTATTTCGATACCTGAAGCATGCCAAAAGCGTGTGTTATCTTGAACTAAATGGCGGTAGTTTCCATCAATCGATAAACTGACTTCAATATCACCCTCTTTTCGTAGCTTATAGTGAATAACTTTACCCACCGGAAGCTTACGAAATAACACTGGGGCCCCTTCTCCTAAAGAGCCTAATTGCTCAGTAACAAAGGTCAGTTTAAGCGCAGAGCCGGCTTTTTCTTTAGATAGTAACGCGCCTTGACGGCTATCATGTAAAGTGAAAGAAGCCATCGTTGAAGGTTGAGTAGATTTACCGGGTATCAGCACAATGGGGGTATTAATAAAACCACTAAGACCGCTACTTTCTATGGTTAGGCCATCCATGTCAGCTTCTACTGAAACTGGGCTTTGGCTGAAGAAACGGCTTTGTAGACTTAACAAAGATGCATATTGTTGCTGGACATAGGCGTCAATTTCAAACTGTCGCTCTACCAAGCGAATGCCTGTTACCTTACCGATGGTTAAGCCTTGATAAACAATAGGGCTACTAATCGAAATACCATCTACTTTGTTGGTTTTCAACACCAGAGTGCGGCTACCCGTTGGCGCTTGAGACATCAACGACAAATTAAACTCAGCTTGCGGCTCTCCTTGTTCGGCTAATACTTCGATTTGTTTAGCCCCTAACATAGCGCTGAGGTTCTTAACACCACTTAAACTAATCTCTGGTTCAATCAACACTAGTTGGGTGGTGTTATTAAACAGATCTTCGTATTTTGGTTCTACCAAGGCTTTAGCGACAAAGTTATCATGGCTTCCACTGTTTTCTACTTCGGTAATGAAGCCAATGCTCGCGCCACGGTAAACAAGTTTACTGCGATTGGCCTGTAAACCAAATTGCTGGTCCATATTAATCAAGATAGGCTTGCCTCGATGAGAGTCTTTTAAATTTGGGAATAACCTAAATTGTTGACCTTTGTCAGCGGCCGTGGACTGGGTAGGGCTATCAAAACTTACCCCGCCAGAAATGACACTGGCTAAACTCTCACTGCTGATTTTAACGCCGTCTAAAGAGATGTCTGCGTTAAATCCACTCACGTTCCAGAACCGAGAGTCAATTTTAACTAAATGGGCAAATTGGGGTTTAATTTGTATATCAAATTCGACTTTCTGAGTATCTTCTAATTGAAAACGTTGAACTTCTCCCACTTTTATCTTTTTAAAATATACCCCTGAGCCAATATTTAAAGAGCCTAGGTCGTCGGCGATTAAGCGAATGTTTAGGCCTTTTCCGCCAATAATGTTTGGCGCTTCATTAAGCGCAACGAACTGTTCAGCGGGTTTACCTGAACCAGGATTGAGTTCAATGTAATTGCCTGATACCAGTGCATCCAAACCGCTAATTTCTGTAATCGACGCCTTAGGTGTCACTAACCAAAACTGACTATCTGTTTTTAATAGTTCTTCAGCTTCTCTTTTAATGTCTACCTTTACGATAACACCTTCAAGTTTAGGCGATAGTTCGATAGCTTTTACCACCCCAATATCTAATCCCTGATAAAAAATTTGGGTTTGACCAGCGGTAATACCTTTTGCACTATCAAACAAAATATCAATTTTAACGCCAGCCTCTGACCAAGCTTTAAACAGCAACCAAACGCCAAGTAACAAGGCAATGATCGGCAGTAACCAGATAGGAGATATCACTTTTTCTCTTTTGAATTCCGGAGCGCTAGCGTTGTTCAAGTTCTTTATCCCATATCAGTCGAGTATCAAAAGATTTAGCTGCAAATAAGGTGAGTATAACCACTACGCCGAATGCGGTAGCGCCGGGGCCAGCTTCAACCCCCACTAAATTATTACGTTCAAATACCGCTATCATAATCGACAGTACAAATAGGTCTAACATCGACCACTTGCCAATAATTTCGATTATCCTATAAATGACGATGCGCTGTCGATTATCTAAATTAATTCTATAATGCAGGCTAAGTAAGATAACGGCTAAGCCCACTAACTTCATCACTGGTACGACAATACTGGCAACAAAAACCACGATTGCAATCCCCACCATGTCGTCCTTTATTAGGCTGATAACCCCCGACATAATGGTTTCATATTGTGGCGCTCCTCGGGTGCTCAACACAGTGATTGGCAAAAGGTTAGCGGGGAATAAACCAATGGTCGCAGCAATAATAAAAGCCCAGCATTTCTGCAAACTGTGAGGCGTCCTGCTGTGCACTGCCATATGACAGCGATGACAGTGAGTCTCTTGTTGATTCATGGTCAGTTTGCAATGACGGCAAAGCTTTAAGCCTACTTGCTTAGCGGATGTGTACATATCGTTCCCAATACTCGGCGGGTTCTAAACGTTGAATTAACCGAGTCGATAACACTAACGTAATGCAGATACACCAAAGCCCATAACCTAAATCTATATCTGCATATTCGATCAGTTTGACCAGAGCCACCAAAAAGCTAACGATATACACCTCTATCATGCTCCAGTGAATTAAATCATCCTGAAAATGTAAAGCCGTGGCTAAGCCTGGTGACTTCCAACCAATAGAGAGCGAAAAAGAGGTGTAGGAAATTAAGCAAAACAAGATGATAGGCGCTAGAAAGCTGGCGATAACCACCGAAAACCCGACTAAATAATACCCGTGCTCTAGTAATAACACGGTCCCTCTAAGGATATTGGCTGAACTAGGAATGCCTAAAAAGGTAAAACTTAACAATGGGTAGGTATTGGCTAATATAACCATGACCAAACAACTTAATGCCAAGGCGAGCTGGCTAGAAAAACGAACTCTGCTGCCACGTGCTAAAACATGTTTACAGCGTGGGCAAACAAGAACATTTCCGGCACGGCAATGGGGACGAGTATCTACTAATAAATCGCAACTTGGGCAAATAGTTAGCTTTGATGATTCAACAGATTTCATAAGTTCATATATTAGCTTAATTAAATGACATTTTGTTGTATAAATTTGTTACTAGTAGTTTAAATCCGATTAATGCATAATCCCTGTATATAAAAACAGTAAACGGAGGCAGCAGTGGCTGTAATTATAAAATATGTCGTCGAACGTAATGGTGTAGAGAAAATGACATTTAGTTCAAAAAAAGAAGCTGATAGCTACGACAAAATGTTGGATGTTGCTGATCAACTAAGCTTGCTGATCAAACACGCTGAACCCAAAATAAGTGAACAACTAGCCGAAAACTTAGGTTTTTATTTGTCTTCACAAAGAAACGCTCTGCAACACATATTGAAGGGCCAAGAGTTTGACCCATCACTTATCGAGAAAGAAGAGGTATAAGTTGGAACAGCTGTCTAGTCGCTATATAACATTAGGCAAGCAGCTTGAAGCGCTGCTTGATAAAGAGCTACCCTATATTTCTAACTTAGCTAACTTTTCAGCTTTATTGTGGTTGGAGCTTGAAGACATTAATTGGGTTGGCTGCTACATCGCAAACAATGCTAATGACACCTTGTTCCTTGGCCCTTTTCAAGGTAAACCCGCATGCACCTCAATTAATGTGGGTAGGGGAGTATGTGGAGAGGCTTATGCGACACAAAGCACTTTGCGAATAGCCGATGTACATAAATTTCCAGGCCATATAGCCTGCGATAGTGCCAGCGAATCTGAGATTGTGGTGCCTTTTTATGTCAATGGACAAGTGTTTGGGGTTATCGACATTGATAGTCCACGCCTTTCTAGATTTGATCCAATTGACCAAGTTGGTATCGAGTATTTGGTCAAAGTGCTAGAAAATAACTTGTCAGAATTGCATTTTTAATGGCTTTTCAACATACGCTCACTATAATAGCCGAAATCAGCGCTGTAGCTGTACCAGTTAAGATGTATAAGAAAGGTCATCATGGAACAAACTAATAAACTGAAAAATAGCAAAGAAGTCATTCAATATTTGACGGCGCAATTCCCTAACTGTTTTTCTTTAGAGGGTGAAGCCAAGCCGCTCAAAATTGGCATTTTTCAGGATTTAGCTGAACGTCTTAAAGAAGACGAGAAAGTTAGTAATACTGTATTGCGCTCAGCCTTAAGACAATATACGTCTAGTTGGCGTTATCTGCATGGCGTTAAAGTTGGCTCTAAACGAGTAGACTTAGACGGTGTAGAAGGGGCTGAAATTGAACAAGAGCACGTTGAACACGCGCAAAAGACCTTAAAAGAAAGTAAAGACAAAGCCTTTGCTAACAAAAAGGCTCAAGCAGAGAAAGCAAAAGCTGCTGAGCGTAAACCAAAAGCAGAATTCAAACGTTCTAGTAAACCTAAGCCAGCTAATAAGCCTGCGGTCGAAAAGAAGCCGATTGAAAAGCTAGACAGTAAAGACTTGGTAGCAGGGAAAAATGTTCGCGTATTGGTAGGTAAAACGCCAATGCCAGGACAAATCGCTGAAGTCACTAAAGATGGCATAGCTGTTACACTTACAAGCGGTATGTTGGTTAAAGTGAAAGCCGAACATATTGTTGCATAAACGAATTTAGCAGTGAGATAGGTGCCTATGAAATTTTTGAGCGGTCTGTGGTTATTCTTTTTAACGCTTAGTTACTCTACATTGTTGTTCGCGCAATCCCCTCAATTGGGTCAGGATGCGCTACCAACATTAAGTCAACAAAGTCAGCATGCTGCGGCAGCTAGTCGAATTAGCAAAATTTATACACGTTCTCACTACCGAAGCATTCCATTCGATGATGAGTTATCAAGTGAAATCTTTGATAAGTTCATTCAGCAATTGGACGGTAACCGCAGTCTATTCTTAGAAGAAGACTTGAAAAGGTTTGAACACTATCGCTACAGTTTAGATCAAGACATTCCTAACGGTCGTTTAGAGCCTCTCTACTCAATGTTTGATTTGTCCCTCAAAAGACGCTATCAACAATTGGTCTTCTCGCTGCAACAGCTCGACGAGCCGATGGACTTTACTAAAGACGAAGAGTTTCAATACGATCGTCGAGAAGCGAATTGGCCTAAGACTCAAGCTGAAATTAAAGAGCTCTGGCGTTTAAAAGTAAAATTTGACGCGCTAAACTTGAAACTGGCGGGTCGTGAAGACGACAAAATCATTGAAGTGTTAACTAAGCGCTACAACAGTGCGATAAAACGCTTAGTTCAAACCGACAGCGAAGACGTTTTCCAAACGGCTATGAATGCTTATTCTCGCAGCATTGAACCACACACCAGCTACTTATCTCCTCGTAATGCAGAACGTTTCCAAATGGAAATGAACCTCTCTCTAGAAGGGATTGGTGCGGTTTTACAGGGTGAAGACGAATATACGGTTATTCGAAGCCTGCTACCAGGTGGACCAGCAGCATTAAGCAATCAGCTTGGTCCAGAAGACAAAATAGTCGGCGTAGCGCAGGGTAAAGAAGAGCTGGTTGATATTATTGGCTGGCGTCTCGACGATGTGGTTGATTTAATCAAAGGGCCTAAAGGTACTACGGTTAGACTAGAAATTTTATCGTCAGGCGGAAAAGTTGACGGTAAAACAAAAATCGTTGACATTGTTCGCGATAAAGTTCGCTTAGAAGACCGTGCCGCGAAAAGTGAAGTGATTGAGATAAACGGCAAAAAAGTAGGGGTGCTCAACGTACCTAGTTTTTACGTTAATCTTAGTCAAGACGCTGACGTTGAACTACGTAAATTAGACGAACAAAACATTAGCTCGTTAATTGTAGACCTACGCGGTAATGGTGGCGGCGCATTAACTGAAGCAACCGCATTAACAGGTTTATTCATCCCTAGTGGCCCTGTTGTGCAGGTGCGAGACCAACTAGGTCGTATCAGTGTCAATCCTGATAATAGCAATTCAGTTTCCTACAGCGGGCCAATGGTCATTCTAGTGGATCGTTACAGTGCTTCAGCTTCAGAAATTTTCGCCGCTGCTCTACAGGATTATGGAAGAGCCATTGTCATCGGTGAACAAACTTATGGTAAAGGTACTGTGCAACAACACCATAAATTGAGCCGACTGTATGACATGTACGAAAATGAAACGGGTTATGTGCAGTACACCATCGCTAAGTTCTATCGCATTAATGGTGGTAGTACTCAACATAAAGGCGTAGTACCAGATATTTCATATCCATCGGCTTTACTTCCAGAGGAAACAGGCGAAAGTGTTGAAGACAATGCCTTGCCTTGGGACAAAATAAAACCCGCTAAATATAGTCTGTTAGGGGATGTAAAACCGTTTGTTGAACCGCTAGAAAAAATGCATCAGCAGCGCATCGCTACCGATACAGAGTTTCAGTACATTGTTACCGATATCGCTGATTACCAGAAAGAAAAAGACAGAGTATCGGTTAGCTTAAACGAACAAGCACGTATTGCTATACGCGATAAAAAAGAGCAGAAACTGCTTACCCGCCTAAACGAGCGTTTATCAATGTTAGGAATGGAGCCAGTAAAAGACTTAGACGACGCCCCTAAAGACCTTGAATTTGAAGACGCGTTTCTTACAGAGGCAGCGGCAATTGCAGTTGATTATCTTGAGCTAAGAAATCCAAGTTAAGCACTACAGCTTAATGCAATACACAAAAAAGCCAGCTACTGCTGGCTTTTTTATTGGTTATTCTGTCTAGAGATCAGCTATTCAAAACCTTATTCACACAAGGCCGCGATAATTGTTTGCTGTAGCTTTTTAACTTCTACCACTCGCACAGAAACTGTGTCACCGAGATTGTATTGCAGATCACCCGTAGCAATATAACCTAACTCACTCTCAATCGTTAACTCTTGATCCTTGGCGGCTAATTTAGTCTTAGGGATAAATGCAGGCGCACCGCTAGCCAATAAGCGTACATTTAATCCGCCACGGTTAACATTCGTGATTTCTGCATCTAAGCAAGTTGTAGCATCTTGCTCTGCAAAATATTCACAATACAAGAAGTTTGCCATTTCACGCTCAGCAAACTTATGGCGTTTACGATACTCGCTTAAATGCTCAGTTAGCTGTTCTGTTAAAGGTGAAGATGGTTGTTCGCCCGCAAGTGCGCATTTTATTAAACGGTGATTTAATAAATCGCTGTATTTTCGTATCGGAGACGTCCAAGTGGCGTACTTAGCCTCACCTAATCCAAAATGCGGTAAACACTGCTCACTGTAAATACCAAAATTGAAATGGCGTTTTACTAATTGGTCTAAGCGTTTATTGTTTGTCGCGAGGATGGTTCGTCTAAGCTGACAAAAATACTCAAGGTCGTAAAGTTGGTCTTTGTCGGCAGTAATATCAAATTTAGCTAATAACTCGATAAGAGAATCCACTTTCTCTGGCTTAAATCCAGAGTGGCAGGCAAACACACCGAAGCCTAAATGCTTATCCAGGTATCGACCACCGCTAACATTGGCTGCAATCATTGCCTCTTCAACCATTCGGTTGGCTGCGCGTCGTGCTTGGCAAACAATATCAATGACCCGGCCTTTATTGTCCAATACAAAGTCGTAATCTGATTGGTCACCAAACACAGAAGTGTTTTCGGTACGCCATTGGTGACGTTGTTGACTCATTTTTTCTAGTTCGCGCAAAGCCAGTTGTAGAGCTTGGTCCTGACTAAACTCTTCGTTGTTCTGCTCTAAAAAATTTGAGACTTGAGTGTAGTTGAGTCTATGTCCTGACTTAACGGTTGCTAAATAAAAGCGTGCGTCGTCTAGTAACTCACCGGATCCTGTAATGGTCATTTCACAGACCAGAGCAGGGCGCTCTTGCCCCGCCAACAGCGAACACTTTTCATTGGCTAATTTACTAGGCATCATTGGAACGGTGCGAGCAGGAAGATAGAGAGTAAAGGCCCGTTTTGCGGCCACCGCTTCAAGAGCGCTGCCTTCGGCTAAATAGGCGCTTGGATCGGCAATGGCTACCTTAAGCGACCACCCTTCATCCTTAGCAACAATAGATACCGCATCATCCATATCTTTGGTGCTTTCACCATCGATGGTGAAAAACAATTCGTTGCTGATATCGCGGCGTTCTGCGCTGGGGTCTAGCAAACTCAGTTCGGCTTCATATTCCGGCTGGTCCCACGCTAATTGATGCTTAGCCGTGGTCGCTTTCCATCGAGCAAAGCTGTCATCGTTTTCAGCTACATATTCGAAAATTTCAGCTTGGAAATGCTTTTCTTTTAGGGCGTGTTTAATCAGCCTAGCTTTAACCCAATCCCCTTCTTTTATAGAAAAACCACTGTCTTTAATGACTTTTGCGTTAAGGGCTTGATTAATTAAAGGATGGTCAACGATAACTTTAGTACGACTATCAACAAACTTTACCCGTGCGATAAAAGTATCAAGGGCCGCCTCGATGAGTTCTTCTGGCTCTGCTGCTTCTTTTCCGTTGCTTTCTCTAACAACCGCACTGATCCGGTCACCATGAACCAACTGCTTCATGAAGGGAGGGGAAATAAAATAGCTTTTTTTATTGTCAGTCTGTAAAAAACCAAAGTTTTTATCGGTAGCTTTAACAACACCTTCAACCGTTGGAATCGTCTCTCTAATTTGCTGCTTTAGCTGGGCTAATAGAGGGTTATCTTTAAACATAAAGGGTTCCATCAATAATAGTGAAGGCACTATACCCAAAGGTTTATAGCTATTCTAGCGAAACAATGCTGGTTTGTTAGCTTTAGCTCAGGCTACACTTGCTAACAAATTGTTAATCCGAAGGATAGGGATGAGTAAAGATCAAGATAAGCATCAACAACGTCAAGAAAAGTTAAAGCAAAGTGTTGATGAAAAGGTGGCTGAAGCTTCCATCGAAAAAGGTTTGGTATTGGTTATTACCGGTAATGGAAAAGGTAAATCTACAGCCGGCTTTGGCAATGTTGCTCGCGCTACCGGCCACGGTTTTAAGGCGGTAGTTGCACAATTTATCAAGGGGGGCTGGGAGTGTGGTGAGCGTAACTTGTTAGCCAATAACGGGGTAGAATTTGCGACCATGGCCACCGGATTCACCTGGGAAACCCAAAATAGAGAGCTAGATAGCCAAGCCGCCCAAGAAATTTGGCAACGCTGTAAACAATGGCTAAGTGATCCGTCTATTTATCTAGTGTTATTAGATGAGATTACCTACATGTTGAGTTACGACTATCTAGACGTAGATGAAGTCGTAGAGGCCATCAATCAGCGTCCCAAAGAACAAACCGTTGTAGTCACCGGGCGAGCCTGTCACCGCAAAGTTCTAGACATAGCGGATACTATTTCAGAAGTTAAAAACGTTAAGCATGCGTTTGATTCCGGAGTCAAAGCACGTAAAGGCGTAGATTGGTAGTGAGTAACTAGTGGCGACTTTTTAGTCTAATTTAAAACAGAAAGTCGCTATTTGAATTGTTGATAGAAGAAATTATCGTTTATTGGCAATTGTTAGTAAATCTAACTCATTTACCAAAGCTTTAACGTAAAGCACACAAAAATTTTCTAGCTGTTCCAGCCTATTATTTATAAAAATGGCGAAATGGAACAGCAAATGAATCACTGGCAATCTTACATATCATTAGTACAAACAGAAGTCGTACCGGCATTAGGTTGCACAGAACCCGTGACGGTAGCCTTAGCTGCGGCTAAAGCCACCGAGATTCTCGGCCATTGCCCAGAAAAAATACACGTAAACGTTACCCCTAATCTTTACAAAAATGGAATGGGGGTATTTGTTCCCGGAACCGGCAAAGCCGGTTTGCCAATAGCTGCAGCTGTTGGTGCGACCGCGGGTAACGCCCAGCGTGGTTTGGAAGTGCTGGCTGAAATTAGTAAAGAAGCGCTAGCACAAGCGATTTCCTTACTAGAACAAAAAGCAGTGTCGGTCACCATGGTCTCTAACCAAGACGTACTCTATACCGTAGTCACTGCAACTTACCAACAAACAACAGTGGAAGTGTGTATTGCCAAAACCCACACCCGTTTTGAATACATTAAGCTAAACGGTCAAATCATACAGCAGGCCGACACATTACAATGCACCCATCCTGCTGAGCAACAAACTGTAGAGTTGAATCTTGAAAAGATTCTAAATTTTATTGAACAGGTGCCGTTGCAAGAAATACAGTTTATTTTGCGAGCAGCCGAGCTAAACAAAGTCTTAGCCACTACCGGTTTAAGCGGCGATTATGGCTTAGGTTTAGGTGCAAGCCTTCAAAAACAGATAGAAACTGGTTTACTCAGCGATGATTTATTAGCACGCTCGATGCGCTTAGGCGCTGCTGCCTCAGACGCACGCATGGGCGGAGCTCAGCAAGCAGCAATGAGCAATTCTGGTAGTGGTAATCAAGGTATATCTGCGACCATGCCGATAGTGGCGTTCGCTGAAATTAAACAATTAGATAACGAGACTTTTGTTAGAGCTTTAATGCTAAGCCATCTGGTGGCTATTTATGTTAAGTCTAAGCAAAATAAACTATCTGCATTGTGCGCGGCCACAACGGCGGCCATGGGGGCAACCGCCGCATTAACTTGGTTAATGGAGGGCGATTTAGCTGCCATCAACCGCGCTATTAATTCAATGATTGGTGATATATCAGGGGTATTTTGTGATGGTGCGAAAGCAGGTTGTGCAATGAAAGTGTCAACCGGTGCCAGTAGTGCTGTTAAATCCGCTATCTTAGCGGTTTCTGGCGGGGCGGTGTCATCACAACAAGGCATCGTGTTCGCGTCGGCTGACGACAGTATCGAGCACCTTGGTGTGATGTCTAAAACGGCAATGCTGTCCACTGATGACGCGATTATAGAGACAATGCGAGAAAAACAGGCATAGCGCCAAATACACAGTTGGATAAGCTAAGCAATGGCTTTAGGCTTTGCTTAGCTCAATGCGGGTTTAATGGGCAAAAACATCACTTAGGGTATCAATCGCCAACTGTACTTTTTCTTTATCATTTGGATTAATTTTGTTTACTAGGCTCAACTCAAAGGGATAACAAAAGGTATCGGGTTTTATACGGCGGATTTGTTGACTGTCTAGGTAGGGCTTCACCTCGCTGAGTGGTAAATAACCAATATACGCACCCGACAAAATTAGTGCTAGACGGCTGTCAAACTGATAGCCTTTGGCACCAAAATTTAGTTGCTGTAGTTGTGCTCTACCTTTTGGGTTTAGCTCAATACCAGGGTGAATAGCTGAGTATTTAATGAGTACTTGTTGATCAATCTGCTCGTCATTCATCGTATACAAACCACACTGGTTGCTGGCACAAAGATAAATTGACTCAGCAAATACCACTTGGCTAATTAAGCCATCAATTTGTCGATAGGCCGGATAAAAGCCAACATGGGCGGTGTTGTTGATTAAGGCAGATTCTATATTAGCGACAGATTCCATGTTTAAGGATATACATAGACTTGGGGCTTGTTGTTTTATCATGCTAATTGCCTCACCCAGACGGGCAATACTAAGCTGATCTAACAGATCAGAATACAATATCACCAATTCTCCACTAAGCGCCTTGCCTAAGTTATCCACCAGCGAGCCAAACTCTTGAATTGACGAAAATAGCTTCAAACAAGCTTGATAAACAATTTGGCCTCGCTCTGTTAAGGCAAAACCGCTACGTCCGCGTACGCAAAGTCGCAAGTTCATTCGACTCTCTAAGCTAGACATATGTACGCTAATGGTTGAACGGGTGATCCCCAATGCGTTTTCAGCCGCGGCGAAACCACCATGCTCAACCACCGCTTTAAATACCCTTAATAATCGAAGGTCATACTCGGTAAGTTGTTTACTATTTGTTGGGTCCAGCATTGTTTTATAAACTTCAAACTTTAGTTTTAATGTTTGATATTTAACCTTGTTTTAACTTGATGTTCAATGGACTTAGTCAGTTAATTGAATAACTCGCGGTTATCGAATTGAACGTATTATTAGTAAGCACAAGACCAACGGTTGATAAGGAAGCGCACCATCATGGAAATCATTAGCGATAAACAGCTACTCAAGACCCGTTCTTATATCAATGGCCAGTGGCTTAGCAGCTCTTCCCGCTTTACGGTGTTAAACCCCGCAAATGGAGAATTGGTTGCTCAGGTAGAAGATGCCGGTACAGATGGCGTAGAAGCGGCTATTGATGCAGCCAGCAAGGCCTTTAAATCGTGGTCAGCCAAATCGGCTAATGAGCGAGGAGGGTTGTTAAGGCGCTGGTATCAATTGATGTTAGAGCATCAGGATGACTTAGCGGCCATTTTAACCCTAGAGCAGGGTAAACCCCTAGCCGAAGCAAAAGGTGAGATTGCTTATGGTGCCGCTTTTTTAGATTGGTTTGCCGAAGAAGGTAAGCGCTGTTATGGCGACGTAATACCCGGACCCGCAGCAGATAAACGTATCATGGTGATTAAACAAGCTGTTGGTGTTGTTGCAGCCGTTACGCCATGGAACTTCCCTAATGCAATGATTGCCAGAAAGGCAGCAGCAGCCCTCGCCGCCGGTTGTACCTTTGTGGTTCGCCCCGCACAGCTCACCCCTTTGTCTGCACTCGCAATGGCAGAGCTCGCCGAGCGAGCCGGTATTCCTGCCGGGGTATTTAACGTTGTGGTTGGCGAAAACGCGCGCGCTATGGGTAAAGTGTTAACTGACAGCCCTAAAGTCGCCAAATTTACCTTTACCGGGTCTACCGCCGTAGGCAAGCAACTCATTGCCCAATGCGCTAGCACGGTAAAAAAAGTGTCTATGGAGCTGGGCGGTAACGCACCATTTATCGTGTTTGACGATGCTGACTTAGATGCTGCCGTACAGGGTGCCTTGGCATCAAAATACCGCAATGCTGGTCAAACCTGCGTGTGCGCAAATCGCTTCTTAGTACAAAAAAATGTTTACCAAGCTTTTAGTGAAAAGTTGGCTACAGCCTTAAGCAAGCTTAAAGTTGGCAATGGAATAGAAGACGGTGTTGTCATTGGCCCAATGATTAGTGAGCAAGCCAAACAAGCTGTAGACGCATTGGTGACGAGCTCGGTGAACGCGGGCGCTAAGGTGTTATGTGGGGGTGAAAACCATCCAGCTGGCAACCACTTTTACACGCCAACTATTTTAACCCATGTGACTAACGACATGCCTATTGCCGCTAATGAAATATTTGGCCCCGTCGCGCCTTTAATCATGTTTGAAACAGAACAGCAGGCCATTGATATTGCCAATGACACCGAATATGGCCTAGCCGCCTATTTCTATACGCGCGACATTGGTCGAGTATGGCGAATAGGCGAAGCATTAGAGTACGGCATGGTGGGAGTCAACGAAGGCATTATTTCAAATGCCGCCGCGCCATTTGGCGGCGTTAAACAATCTGGTAATGGTCGTGAAGGTTCGCACTACGGCTTAGATGATTATATGGAAATTAAATATTTGTGTTTAGGCGGCTTAAACGCTTAGCGGTGAAGGAGTATATGTAATGTCAAACCAAGAGCTACAACAAAGAAAACAAGCAGTGTTTGCCAGAGGTCAAGGAAACGTTTATCCGGTCTTTGTCGAAAAAGCGCTTAACGCCGAATTATGGGATGTAGAAGGCAATCGCTACATTGATTTTGGTACTGGAATAGCAGTATGTAATACCGGGCACAGTAACCCCGCGGTTGTCACTGCGGTTAAAGAACAACTAGATAAGTTTAGTCATACCTGTGTGATGGTTAATCCTTACGAAAGTGCCGTAGAGTTAGCCGAACAGTTAGTTAAATTAAGCCCAGGCGACAGCGCTAAGAAAGCGATGTTTGTGACCACTGGGGCTGAAGCCGTGGAAAACGCGGTAAAAATAGCGCGTGCCGCTACCGGTAGGCGAGGTGTTGTGGCCTTTAACGGTGGTTTTCATGGGCGTACCAACCTAACCATGGCTTTAACGGGTAAAATTACGCCCTATAAACACTTGTTTGGCCCTTTTGCCGGCGACATCTATCACGTGCCATTTCCAATGGAGATGCATGGCGTAACCACTGAACAAAGCCTTAAGGCTTTAAGTAACTTATTTAAAGTCGACATTGGGCCACAAGATGTTGCTGCAATCATTATCGAACCGATTCAGGGAGAAGGGGGCTTTTATCCCGCTCCGAAAGCCCTACTTCAAGCTTTACGGGCGCTCTGTGATGAACACGGTATCGTGCTGATCATTGATGAGATACAGACTGGTTTTGGACGCACCGGTAAAATGTTCAGCTGCGAGGACGCGGGTATTGAACCCGATCTGATAACAATGGCCAAGGGCATGGCCGGCGGTTTCCCTCTATCAGCGGTTGTCGGTAAAGCCGACATCATGGATGCACCATTGCCAGGCGGCTTAGGGGGCACATATGGCGGCTCACCGGTGGCCTGTGCCGCAGCATTAGCGGTTATTGATCAAATTGACAAACAACAGTTGCTGGGTAGAGCTGAACACATTGGCGCTAAATTTAATGATTGTTTAAGCCAATTGCGTAAAGCGTATCCTCAATTAATCGGCGATATTCGTATATCTGGCGCAATGATAGCGATGGAGCTAATTAGTGAAGGTCATTCAGAGAGCGCTAACACAGAATTAACTCAGCAGTTAATCGCTAAGGCGCCAGATTACGGTTTAGTGCTGCTGGCATGTGGTTTCTATGGCAACGTAATACGTTTTTTACCCGCCTTAACCATCGAAGACCCAATTCTTGACGAGGGGATAGAAAAATTTGTGGCCTTGTTTAAGGCCTTAGCCCGCTAAATACCTAGCGTGTTATGCACCCAAAAAATTTGTTTGTCGGTATAGCGAACCGTGTCGGTTCGCTTTTTTGTTTTTGCTTTATAGTAAACAAAGACTTAACCAGATCTATATTCTATGCCATGATTAAATGATAATGATCTTCTTGGCTGCGTATCACTTTCATTTTAGGCAGTTTTGTAGCCATAGTCGCGATTACGATTTGAAGGAACAAACATGGCTAACCCGCTTCCCAATAGCCCTCGCACTCTCTTGGTTTTACTTCGTTGGTTATTGTTACTGATCCCAATGGCCATCGCCGTGGGAACACTCAACGCCATGTTTTTGTGGTTACTGGACTACGCCAGTCATACTCGCGCTGCCAAGCCGTATTTACTCTATTTTCTTCCCTTTGCCGGTATTGCGGTCGTATTTGTTTATCGGCGTTTTGGTAAAAACGCCGAGTTAGGCAATAATTTAATCATTGATGAAATTCATCAGCCAGGCGCAGGGATCCCATTGCGAATGGCACCCTTGGTATTATTTTCCACCGTGGTCACCCATTTGTTTGGCGGTTCCGCCGGCCGAGAAGGCACAGCAGTGCAAATTGGCGGCGCCTGCAGCGCAGCTTACGGCAAATGGTTTAAGCTAAATGGCCGCGATTATCAAATACTACTAAGCGCAGGCGTAGCAGCGGGGTTCTCAGCCTTGTTTAGCACACCATTAGCCGCTACCATTTTTGCTTTAGAAGTATTAGCCCTTGGCCGAATTCGTTTCGACTCGGTCATACCAGCCCTATTTGCGGCAATTCTCGCCGACGTAGTGTGCACCGCTTGGGGGGCACCACATACTCAATACAAAATCGATTTTTTAGAGCATGTGATGCTATTTGAACATGTCATGCATGTAGATTTATGGCTGTTGGGTAAAGTATTACTGGCGTCGATTGCATTTGGCCTCACGGGTTTTCTGTTTGGCGAAGCGGTGTTCATGTTTAAGGACATCTTTAAGCATCTGTTTAAAAATCCCTACCTGATTGTGGTGATTGGCGCACTTATCGTTATCGGATTAGTGCACCTAATAGGACATCAAGATTATATCGGCCTAGGTGTTAACAGCTCTCGCGAGGGCGGAGTAAGTATCATCAGCGCCTTTAATGAAGGGGGGGCAGAATGGTACAGCTGGATGTTAAAGCTACTGCTTACTGCAATTACTTTGGCCGCAGGTTTTAAGGGTGGGGAAGTAACGCCTTTGTTCTTTATTGGCGCTACCTTAGGTAATACGTTAGCTTGGGTCATGGGCGCCCCGGTTGATCTGTTTGCCGCGCTTGGATTTATCGCGGTATTTGCCGCAGCAACCAACACTCCCTTGGCGTGTACCATTATGGGAGTAGAGCTTTTCGGTTCCGACCATTTGCTGTACTTCGCGGTAGCCTGTTTTGTAGCCTATTATTTTAGTGGCCATACGGGTATCTATTCATCACAGAGAATAGCGGTACCCAAGTCGGTTAATTTTGCAGCGCACGAAAAAACGCTCGGTGAGGTTAGGGCAACCCGCAACAAAATAGCGCGTTGGTTTAGAAGTCAGGTCAAATAAATGCAATTATTGACACCAGCTCGTATCTGTAGATTGATATTCGCTATCTGTTTAATCACTGGGTCGACTATTGTGTTGGCTTACCCAGGTACGCTAACAACCCGTTACGAAGATGAAGAACTAAAAGCCACTGTCACCTCGAATTCTGATCGACCTATTCGTTGTCAGCTGTCGGCAGGTCCAGATATTGTGTGGATGGAACTAGACGATAAACAAGAAAACTTTAAGTTTGCCAAGGGCTATAAAACCCATGACTTGAGTTTGTACTGCAAGCTGATAGACCAAAAAACCAAGGCAAAACCGTGGCGGCTCAACCCCTACAATACCCCTTTACCCGCCTGGAATATGGTGATTTTCCCCGACTAAACCATTAATTAATGCTTTACAGCTTAGGCCTTTTGGCGATAACAGCAACGTTTCTCCCTTGGGATAGAAAAATAGAAACTCTGGCATTGTAGGCAGTACAAGCCAGAGTTAATTGTTGATTACACCATTGGCTGTGGCTTATTGCTGTTGTAAATAACGCGTCACTGCATTGCTTCTACTTAAGGCATGGCTATTAAGCTCGTCGACGGCTTGATAGAAGTCGTTAGTACTCTCTAGAAATGAATAGCCTGTGCGCTCTGCGCTTGCATATGGTTCCAACAAGGCTGAATAGAAATCATATCTTGCTTGCATTTTAGTTGTCTCAAAGGCGTCGCTCATCACTTCTGTCAAATACTCGTTATAACGGGCTTTATACACCTCATCGTTATATATCTTGGCGATCAAAGGCCAGTCACTATCATCTAAGTCGAAAAAATCTAAACTCAGTGCGCCGCCCATTTTACCGTCTTGCAGAGCTTCGTTATTGTCCCAAGGTATCCAAGTGAGAGTAGCGCTATCAGGATCGTTATATAAATAAAAGTTATGCGGCATTAAGCCATAAGTATCCCAATTTTGAATAATGCCATTTACCGCCAAGTATTTAAGAAAACCGTCTACGTTAAACAACGTTTCTAAATTTGTCCGCCAAGTGTCTGGATCACTGTTTATGTTGTCATCATGCAACGCTTCAAACAAAGCCAAAATGTCTGACCAATCCTCATCATCTTCGTTAGTCTTTTTCTCAAAATCGTCTTGGTTGAAGGTACCGTATACAAAAGTGGCTCCATCGTCTTCTGGTTTGTATAGGTTGCCGTCATCGCTAGTAAACTGGGTATCGATAACGGTATCGTCAACTTCTTCTACTAGGGTATATAAGCCAAAGTATTCTGGTCCTTCACCATGGTCTATGTAAAGAGCATAAAAGGCAGTATGCGAGACAGCTAAGCCAGCATCGCTAAATACGTCGGCAGCGACCTTTTCTCGCATTAATGATTCATCATCATAGTTGTTTTTCAGACTCAGCTTTTTGAAACCAAAAAAACGTTGGTTATCGATTTGTGGGTATTCATCTTCAAACTCATCAAAATCTAACTTAAATGCTAGCTTCAATATTCCTTGCTCCCAGCTGGACTGTAGAGAAGAGTTACCTTTAAAACGAATTCCCACTCGATACCACTGAGTGTCGTTGTAATAAATATCTGCAGGAACAAAAATTGGGTTTTCATCACTGTCTATTAAGTTAGACTGACCATTGCTTTGGCCAAAACTTCCATAGGTCGCAGTCATATCATCTAACATATTTTGCCAGCGCGCTTCGGTAACCACAAAATCCAGGCGTTTTACTTGGCTATCATCAAACACTTCAGAAAAGTTGGGATCTACGTTTTTACTATGAGAGTCTTCTGTCCAGTCGGTCGCTTCGAAATCCGTATCGCTATATTCTTCAGATTCGCTTAGGTCTTCTGCAACGATACTATCGCCTCCACCACAGGCGCTTAAAAGGGGCACGGTTATAGAAGCCATCAGAATGATTGCAAGCAAGGGCACAACAACTTGCCGAGTAGAGCGCAAACAAAATGGTATGAACATTTAAATCTCCTTTATTGATGTTCGTTGCGTCAAGCATCGCCAACGCTGAACTCAATGGTATGAAATAAATGTGCAGACACGGTGCAGAAAGGGTGCAATGAAAAAGGGGTTAAGCTTACCTAAGTAGCGCTTGTTCAGGTTGGTCACAAGCGCTATGTATCAGTGATTTACTGCATTTACCATTACTGAGCGGGAGAAGCAGATTTATCATCGCGATTAAATAATCTCCATAACGTTATTTGGTCTGGAAACCCCGTTGGATTAAGCCCTACAGACGATTGAAACTTTTTAATCGAATTTTCGGCTTCATTGTTGAATTCACTATTTATATCGCCATGATAAAAACCTATGCTGGCCAATTCACTTAACATCCTTACAATAAGCTCTTCGTAAAGTAACACTTCTCTGTTTTCTGCATTTATCACTACTTTATTTGATGCTGTTTTAATACTCGTGAGTGATAATTGCTTTATTAGAGAATTGACTACCGAAAAAACAATTGCCTCGGGGTGTTTAACACAATGCTCATTGACTATCGAAGCGATAAGTTCGGTGCTCTCAAAGGAAGCTACATCATAAACGTCTAAAGCATATTGGTTACTGGCTGTAATGTACCCGTCCATCCACGCTGCAATAACATGATAAGCCGTCGACTTTGCTTTTCTTTCTGCTTGGTATAAGTTGCAACTAACAAGGCCCGCTCCTCTGACCCCAAAATGACCATTTATATCCGCGGCCTTTGCCATAAAAGCCGTGCCTAAATATAGGTTCATGCAAATCAGATAAAAAACAACGCTACCTTTTAACATATTAACTGCTCTCCAAGACGGCGCACTTTTCTATGCCTCACAAATAGTAAAGGTATCAAGCCACACACAAAAAGTAATATGCTAGTGGGTTCGGGCACACCAATAGTAAACGAAGCCGCTTTAATATCATTAAACCCAGAAAGTACAAACGAATTATCAACAATGGGTAACAGCAGTTTGTCTGTTGAAAACAATTCGTTACCAAAGCCTAAAATCTCGTTTAGGCTTATTGGACCAATTGACAACAGATCAATGCCGGCGACACTAACTCCAGCGCCAAGCTTAAATAAATCCATTGTGCCCGTTAAGCCTAGGTCAAGACCCAAAGAGTTAGTTAACATTGTATCTAACCAAAAAGTAGGGCTAAAGGTGGTACTTTTAAGTAAGGCAAAACTTGGCAGCATATCCCATTGGCCTTGCCAACTGCTGTGTAGCCCCTCTAATCCAGCAATCAGAATGGGATTACTAAACGCTAGATTCACCATTAATGTTGGGCTTAATTCGAAGTCTTGAGTAATCCCTAAATCTGGTCCAGCATCTATATCCAAGGCATCGAAACGAGCACCAATTTTGAATCCCGCTATATCTACTAAAGATAAACCTAAACCAAGCGGTGGAATACCATACATTGACGCTATGCCGTCAAGATCAATTCTCGCTTTAATAATGTCATCTCGCCCACTAGAAGTAATCATATTGCCAACCACTCCTCCACTGGTAGATATGTTAGGCAGTTGCGCTTCAATTGACGCGACTTCGACTTCAAGTTCGGGAGTTCCAGTGGGGGTAGTATCCACTATGGTTCCAAACGCGGTAGAAAGCTTAAAGCCAGGAGCAACAAAAGGCGCCGTTGCTATGGGCGTTAATGTGCCTTCTAGGGTTAGCGCTTGATTAAGTAGGCTAAGCTCAGCCAGCGGATCTGGTAATGGTGCGGGTAAATCAGGAAGAATTTTTAAACTGTTTGGGTCTAATACAATGATTTTTTGGTTTACATCAATGGTAGGTAGTTGTGCAGAGCCAGTCATGCATCCATTTGCAATCAAACAGGCTGTTCCCGTAACTGAGCCAGACAATTCTGCAATAGCACTAATGTAAGCTTCTGCTTCGGGCGATTGAGTACTTATCTCACCTCCTGCCAATTGACTATTTGGGTTTAAATTAAAAAACTCTTGTTCGGCTGGGTTGTTACTAGGCAAAACAGCAGAAGCGAGAAAGTTGGCACTGGCATCAACAGAACCACTATTAATCGTGTATCCAAATTCCAATCCCATCTTACCTGAAGTGGTGAAGTCTACTGTTGCTCCAGTCCGAGTGTCCAAAACGGCTACTATATTGTTTTTTTCCGGTTCGGAGGGACAAAACCACCCGAACGTACTTACACATGCTTTCCATGCCCACCAAGATGGGTTGGTTGCTACTGTGGTTTCTGAAATGCCACCAATTATGGTGCCATAGCCAACAGTACTATTGTTCCAAGTTTGGCCTAAGAAAAAACTATCTTCATAAACGAGAGCGTTTCCATTACCCCACATGCTTTGATCGTGAGTAGTAAAGTTTAATGGGTCTGTTTGATAAATGACGCTTGCATTAGCCCTATAAATAACTAAAAACGTCATTAAAAATATAAAGATTGGCATCTTCAGGTACTTTAAGCCGAAAATTATTAGATAGAGAGGATGAAGCAGTGAGGCATTTCGATGAATGGTCATTTTAAATTCCTTTAAACAGTAAAGGAAAATTACTAATTATTGTTTATATTTAGTAACGTTTAAGTGTTCCAACATTTACGCCATCATTGTTTTAAATTTATTGAGAGCGCTAAATTAACTCAACTGATATACAAGCATACTAGGTGCCAATAAATTAATGTTATAGTTATCAATGATGTTTTGGCGATAAATATAGGCGTTAATTTATTTGTGTAAAATTTTCTGACATAAATATCCACATGGCCTTGTTAAGTATCGATAATGTATATCTATTAAATAGTTATTATCATTCTCCTTAAGCTTTTTATAGCTATTCACCTCTCTCGTTTTTTATCAGCTTGTAAACTCCCTAAAGGCGCTCAGATTTTCTTGAGGATCGCTAATAACTTGCTTACGGCAAAAATAGATTGCATATGCCAATAACCAAGGGTATAAATAGCATATGCCACATATAGACAAGAGACAGTACTATGCCTAGACCTAAAATTAGACGTCATGTGTGTGGCCGAGCGGCCAACCAATGCTTTAAACCCAACGGCCTTCCTCTCAGTCAACTTGAAACAGTCACCTTACAAGAGGACGAATTTGAAGCGCTACGTTTAGTGGATTTACTGGGAATGCAACAACAACAGGCCGCGTTAGAAATGGGGGTTTCACGTCAAACCCTCGCCAACATACTAAAAGGGGCTAGGTACAAAGTCACTGACTGCCTAAGCCACGGAAAAGCACTAATTACCGGCAATGCCGACAAGGAGTAAGCCATGATCACAGCAATACCCGTAAACAACGATAAACTAGCCGGCCATTTTACTAAAGCAATGAGTTTCTCGTTTTATGATGGCGCAGGTGTTTTGTTAGCTAGTAGAGCAAACCCAAGTTTAAATGAAGGCTGCCACGGCAAAAAGCAAATACTAGATTTGTTTGACCGTTATAAAGTAGAACGAGTACTGATAAAAAACATAGGCGACAAAATGCTTAACAAGCTGTTAGCCAAAGACCTTATGGTGTTTCAAACCCAAGGACGATTAGCCAGCGTTGATGATTTATTTCAACCAGAGCAGGTCAGTTTACATCAGTTATGCCTAGCCACCGAGGGCAGACCTTCTGGTAACGCAAGCAAGCAACAAGCTTGTTGCCAAAAAAGTGGACTTCAAGGTAAACACACTGGTTGTTGTAAGCATTAATCAAGGTGCCCATCAACACTCACAGCATTAACCCACTACATACCCAATGCGTAGCATGCGGATCAACAGCTCAACAAGCTTCATCATTAGCCTTACGTTTTAAGCCTGAGGGTGAAGCCAGTGTGGTTGGTCACTTTGAAGTAGGGCTTAATCACCAAGGATATAATGGTTTACTTCATGGTGGCCTTATTTGTACGTTGCTTGACGCCAGTATGACCCATTGTCTTTTTCGCCATAAGGTCACTGCTTTAACCGCTGAACTTTCAACCCGCTTCATCAAACCGATAAAAGTAGGCCAGCAGTTACTGATAACGGCTAGGTTGTTAAGTCACCGTAGAGGCATTTACAAGCTAGAAGCTCATATTACCCATGATTTAGAGGTAGTAGCGCGTGCTGAAGCTAAGTTTGTCGCCAGTGAATTTTAAGCGGCTAGGTCATTTAGCGAGTAGCAATCTGTTACTAAGGCCTCCAATTGTAGAGAAGCTAACAACACTCTTGTTCTACTTTATACAACAGTGCGAGTGCTTTTTCATCGTTACATTGTTCAAAATACTCATACAAACAGTTGGTTTGATTACCAATAAAATGAAGATTGTCTTGAGCCAATTTTACTTGCTGTTGCCGCGCACGGGCAAAGTACTCACGCCATAAGGCTGCACCACCGTTGCTACTAAGCTGTTGTTCTAACATTTCAATCAACTTATCGGCATTACCATCACAGTTAATACCACAGAACGACACATAACGGTCGTTAGCTTGGTTATGGTCACTCATTTTGTCGCTCCTATTTTACATTTAGCTCGTCAAGGCTGATGAGCGTAAGGCGGGTATTGCAAACTTAATACCATGCCGACGGCTTACCATTGCTAGTTAATTGCAGAATGCAAAACAGATTTACTCAAACAACAAATAACGATAGAAACTCAGTGTAAGCTCATGTAAATAAATAGATTATATATAGTGGCTTAATAACTGCTTTCACAGCTTGACCAACATTAAATTGCAAGGAAAGGCGATGAGAAATCTACTCTATGTTTTAACGCTAACAGTAGCACTGTTCTACCCAAGCCTAAGCGCTGCCACACTCATTACCGATGAAGTGTATTTAAACTGTACGCAAAGTTCTGGTTCAGACCACCAATTGTGCGAAGGAAATGGTGCCTTAGCTGCCACCGTAAGTGATGCAGTTGAGTACGCCGACTACTTTAACTTTCAAAATTCTCTTAATATCGATGTGTTAGCAGATGCTATTAGGCTAAATTTTGAAAATGGCCCATATTGCGGCTGGTTTACCTGTAACGGACAAGGCTTTTTGAGTTTTGTACTGTCAGACCTTGATTGGATAGGCCAGCCAAATAACGTACTCACCCACATCGATGTTACCAGCAATATAAGCGGAGTAAAAACCAGTTTCACGCCCGACAGCGTATCTTTTGCCTTGCCAGAAACCGAAGTGACCAGTTCTATGTTCTTACAAATTGATCTTTTCAGCGACAGTATCCCTGCTAATACCAACGCAAGGTCTAGTGTCAATGTAAGCGAACCAGCAAGCGTTGCGGTGTTTTCTTTAGCTTTGCTTGGCTTAGTCACGAGAAGATTAAACAAAACTCATAGCTCAAAGAACAACTAGCCAATAAACAAGAGCGAGTTAACTCAACGATTACTCACGCACATTAATAAGATGATGAGGGTAATCCAACCATTTAAACGCCGAGTATCTAAGCGCTACTCGGCTTTATTTCAAGCTTTAACCGCATTGCTGGTTTGTTGGAACTATTTTTAGAAAATTAGCCCACTAACTCAATGTAAACCTGAAACACATTAAATCCTGTACTTATTGGTCTAAAAGCGCGCATTTCCATTGAGATAACGCGTTAATGTGCGCGGGGCCAATTCCACAACAGCCTCCAATGATGCTTGCCCCTGCGTCATACCAACGTTTGGCATAAACGAGATAATCATCAGGCGAGAGTTCGCGCATTGGCTGTAGTGAACTATTGGCTTCATGGTCGGTTTTAATCGGCATAAAGTTATTGGCATATACGCCAATTTCTACATCGCCATCTTGTGCCTCTATTACTTGTTTGGCGTCTTTAATGGCTTGCTCCATCACCTCTGGAATGGAGCAATTAAAGAGTATCGCCTTAGCGCCGGTTTGGCATACTCGCTTGGCTGCGCTACTGACAGATTCGCCTGAGCGTAGGCAGGCTTGGTTACTGACACGGTCATCTAAATTGAACGAGTAGTAGCAGCTTTTACCTGTGGTGCTCAATGCTGTTTGAATCACCTCAAACTCTTTTATACTAGAGATAGTTTCGGCTAGCCAAAGATCAACATAGGGCTGCTGGGCGGCAACTAAGCTGGCAACAATTAGCTTGGCTTTATCGGCATCGAATAAGTCAGGGCGATAGCTGCCAAATGGCGGGGGGATCGCGCCAGCAACACTTATAGGCCTATTGCTTGACGTAGCCTTCATACAAACATTATGGGCAATACTGGCTGCTAAAGTCGCTAGCCTCGCACCATCACTTTGATAAAGCGCGTCTCCTAAATGAAAAGGCACGCAGGCATAGCTATTTACAATGACTATTTCAGCACCCGCGTCGACAAAGTTTTGATGAGCTTGGCTGACGAACTCGGGCGCCTCTATTAGTGCTTGAGCACTCCACAGTGGCTGCGAAAAAGGAGCGCCAATATCTTGCAACTCGCGGCCCATGCCACCATCGAGTATGGTTAATTTGTGCATTTAATCTGTTCTCGACAACGTAATGAGTAGTAGATGTATGTGTGGCCAGAGTAGCAGAGTGGTATAGCGAACTCCATTTAAGTGATCCACTGCTTAGTACTCATTACTCTTGCTTTAAGCGGCCTACATTGTAGAGCCTACTCAGCAGTAAGCGAAGGATAAATCGCTTGATAAAAGTCACCATGCCATTGCAAAGCCGGATGACCATTTTTGATGTTGCTTTGGGCAAAGTGCAACATCGCTTGGTACAAATCATCTGAGCCAGGTTGCGCTGTGTTGATGTGGTGTTTTAGCTGTTGGTAAGCGCTGTTAGGTGGTATCGTCCACAGCGTTTTATCATGCGACATCTTCTTAAAAGACCAAGCAAAGTAACCGGCCAGATCTTGTTTGGCCCACGCAGTGATCTTTGCGATATTGGCATTATTGCTTTCGCCATACTCGCCAATTATGAGTGGAACATTTAACTTATTGGTAATAGCTTCTCGGCCAATCGTGTCTGCCGCGGGGCCGTAATGATGAAGCTGATACACCAACTTGTTGTCCCACTGTTCGGTGACCCCTGACGCTTGTTGCACCTTTGGGTCGGTCCAATCTAACTTCGTAAGGTCAGACCCCCACCAAGATCCTTGGGCAACAATGATGTGTTGAGTATCCACTTCTCTTATGGCGTTACGCAGAGTAATCAATGAGCTAAGCAACTCGAGTTCTCGACCGTGTTGCGGAACCGGTTCGTTAAGTAAGTCGTAGCCCCAAATTACCGGTTCGTCTTTGTAGCGCAGTGCAATATGTCGCCACACTTTAGCAGCAATTTCTATGTTTTCACTGTTATCCCAAAACCCCACCGAGTCTCGCGGTTGGCTGGCATTAGACTGTAGGTTATCAGCATGGGCGCCGGGGTTTTGGTAGCCGGGAGCAGCATGCATGTCTAACAATACGTAAATCCCATGTTTACCGGCTGATTGAATAAGACGATCGAAGTATTCAAAGCCGCGGTCTGTTAATTGACCATCTTGCCAAAACAGCCGGTAATGAAAGGGGACTCGTACTGAATTAAAGCCTAACTGTCTTAACGCTTTAAGGGCTTGATCGTCCACATAATGTAAACGCCATTGATGTTCAAATTCGCGCGCTTTAGCCTCGCTACCAAACACCGTTGTTAGAGAGTTAAACAGCTGAGTATGAGTGCGATATTGATAGTCGCCCATCATTAGGTAACCTTCCCACAGCAGCCAGTTTCCTAAATTTATGCCTTTCAGAAACAATGTTTGGCCATGTTCATCAACGATAGATGTGCCTTTAGTATCGACAAAGTTGGCCATAGCAGCAGTACTCAATAAACCGAATATAATAGCCATAACACAAGCCCTGAATTGGCGCGTAAATGATCTTGTATTGTGATGTTTATTGATTTGGTTATGCACGGCTGATTACTCTCAAACTAAAACGCGTTGTTTTTAAAAGCTAAGGTATTGTTAATGCGAGCAATAACAACTTAGCTTAATAAAAACAAGGGGAAGCCAACAAAATAGCAACCATGATCATGTTTAGCGGCTGTATGGTGACTTGGTCTGCTTACTGGTAGTAATCTAAAGCAATACAAACCGCCAAGAATAGTTGAGCGCGTTGATTTTAATACGTTTAGTATTGAGCTTAAGCCCCTCAAGCTGCGTATAAATAATCAAGCAATAAACTTACCTCCAATGAGGCCGACATGTATTGGGCTAAACCTAGCGAGTTACAAGTGGTGGTGTTACGACTGTGTTTGCTAATAAGCCTAATGGTGTTAGCAACAAACCACGCACAGGCCAATCAAACAGGCTTCTGGGATGAGCTCAAATCATCAAACCACCTTGTATTGCTGCGACATGCGATTGCCCCTGGTAACGGCGACCCTACACATTTTGATGTAAACGATTGTAGTACCCAACGTAACTTGTCGCCAGAAGGGCAACAGCAAGCCAGCGCTATTGGCGAGCAGTTTCGTCTACACGGCATAGATCGGGTAAGGGTATTTTCAAGCCAGTGGTGCCGCTGCCTAGACACTGCTCGCTTACTTAAATTTGGTGAGGTAAAGGAATTGCTGGCTTTAAACTCCTTTTACCGGCAATTTCAACGCCAAGAACAACAAACCCAAACGCTTAAAGAATGGTTAGCCCAGCAAAACTTAACGCTACCCACGGTGTTGGTAACCCATCAAGTTAATATCACTGCGCTAACCGGTGTGTACCCACAATCTGGGGAGTTAATACTGGTTAAACGACTTGAACATGGTGAGGTGCGAGTCGTAGCAAGAAAGCGGGTTAAACCTCGTTAATTTACTGCGCTCAGCGATTTTCGCTGATGAGCACAACACTAAAACACGGCAAACAAGGTCTTATAGTGGACGCATTTCTTAATTTACTTAACCAATATGGCACTATTGTGTACCTGATAGTGTTTGCCTATTGTGCACTTAAAAGTGGCTGGTTACCGTTGTTTGCTGGTTACGCTGCACATACCGGCGCACTAGAACTTGGAGCGGTGGCTATTGCAAGCTTTGCTGGCGGCTATTTAGGTGACGAGTTGCGTTTTTATCTGGCAAAAACCTATGGCGCAGGTTGGCTAGATAAACCCAATCAATTTGGTCAGCTATTTAAACGCGCGCGCCTACTTGCCGAGCGTTATGGCACCGCTTATATCTTTATTTATCGCTACCCCAAAGGGCTTAGAACTATTGGGGCCTTGCCACTAGGTTTAACCGATATGCCGTGGCGCAAGTTTTCTCTTCTCAATGCCAGCTCAGCCCTAATATGGGTGCTAGTTTTAGTTGGTGGCGGTTACTCGTTTGGTGCCACCTTTGACGCCATGGGCATGCAAAATCTAACGGCCTTGAGCGTGCTAATGCTAGGCGTATTTTTGGTAACACTTTACCAATTGTGGCGAACTGAACCGAAACCCGGCCCGCAAAAACAACCCTGAAGTTAAGTTATTACCAATAAATCACGGTTATAGGTATCGGCGGACAATATAGGCTGATCGCTTACAACTAAGTTGGATAATTATTGCTTGAAAGAGGCTGTTGGGCATTCGTGGTCTATCTTATTCCTGCCTCATTGTTTGTTAAGCAGGTAGTCCAGTCACACCTTCAAACCCGCCTTCATCTTTCGCAACACTCATCATTTCACTCAGTGCTTCTAATATATACATGACGAAAACTGAACGTTTAGGGCTTGCGCACTTTTCCACTGTGACTATATACAGACTCATTGGTTCTCAAGCTGCTTTTGTCAAAACGGTCTACAAAACTTGAACACTGACTATTGATAAAATTAAAAGAAAACCTCAAAGTAGACAATAAGTTAAAGAGAGAGCATGAACCGACTGGCAATTTTGCGCTAAGTCACACTTTCAGTGATAGGAAGCGTGCTCATTGAATGGGATAGGAAGCACGTGCTTCCTACTTAGCGTTATAAGGCAAGTATGAAGCTCACTGAACTTTCAGAGTCTGATTTATTATCATTTACTTTAGATCATCAAAACTTATATATAGAGTTTCTTCTCTTGGTCGGAGACGGACGGAAGTTTAAGGTGTTTGCTAATAATATTGATTCGAACCCAATCACCGTAAGTTTTATTGGCTTAAATATCAGAGCAAATTTAACAACGTCTGATAACGTTCCATACCTTGGTGAAATTGAGTCTATTTATGAATCGGATTCAGGTTTCTGTTTTGAAGGTGATATAGGGATTATCGAAGTTAAAGCAAATAGATACTGTGTTGAAAAAGCCTTATAACAAGGGTTTTCAAGTCGACAAATTACAGTTGGCTGTTGTTCGTGCCTCACACATTTTAGCCAACAGTAATTTTCCGTTTAAAAGGCGTTAACTGTACAAGAGAAGTTATCAAATCATGGAACGAGTAGAACCAACTATCGGTAATTTGGAATCGGTAGCAGACGCTCCGAAAGCAACGGAAGAGCTTAAACCCAAAGTCGTGAAGCCCGCTCTCGCTAGCAGAGGTGCGCGATATATGGCGCATGGCTTCGACCTTCTTTTTGCGGGTGTGCTGGGTGTAATTGTTATTGCCATAGCTCAACATTTGCAACTGGATCAAACGGTTCAAGATGCTTTCGTCGCTGCTGTTGCTTGTGGTTATTACCTGCTGTGCGATGCTCTTCCAAAGGGGCGTAGCCTTGGTAAATCGCTCTACAAAATATCGGTGATTAGCAAAAAAACTGGCGCTTACTGTACCCTTTATCAGTCCTTTTTAAGGAACATAACAATTCCTTTTTTGGCTATGATCGACATGCTTCTAATACTGGGCAAAAGCAAGCGAAGAATAGGTGACTACTTGGCAGGCACAGTGGTAGTCAAAGCAGCTAACAATGCAAGTCACTAACTTGTCGCTACGCTCCTCGGGGGCAAAGGCCACAGCCCGGCAAGCTGCTGGCCATTGCCCGTGCTTGCGGCGTTATAAGCTGGTGAACCTGTGAGTTACTTTTTTATTATTTTGGGCGGTTTGATAGTTGTTTATACTTTACTTGCCTATATTACAGGCCTTCCGCAACTGACAGAACTTATCCCCGTTTGCCTCGGTTCTGATCATCCGAGCAGGCAATTTTATAAAGTCGTTCCCAGCGATAAATCTGATCATGGGCCAAAGTATATCTTGGGTTTAGGCGTCGCTCTTTTGGTGGCGGGTCTTGGTATTAAATATTTACTATCGCACTAGGTGGCGCTTATAGCAAAGCCCCTGTAACGAGTAGAAAACTGATCAAACGTTATTGTCCGCCGGCAAAAGGGCTAATTTCAGGGTTTAGTTAGAGCTTGCCTAGCACAACGCTTATTGCTGGCGCAACGCTTAGAACAGTATTTTACTAATGGCCAATCACGTGCCCACTTTTTACGCCAATTAAACGGCCGCTGGCACACTAAACACAGCTTACTGGGAAGTTGAGACTTTTTCATAATCTACAGACAAACTGTATAAGTGCTGGCCCTAGGCAGAGTGTTACAGCACTCAAAGGGCTTACCAAACTATAAACGCTGACCAATCGCATTAGTCAGCCATGTTGGGCCAATCGGCCGCGTCGACCGAATCTAAAGATTGGCTGGTCACTGCTCCTTGCCATTTGGCAATGAACTCTCCGTGGGGATCATAACAAGCGGTTTGCTTAGTAATGTTAAAATGGCGTCCCCCTCTAGGGTCTACGCCTACACCAGCAATATACTGCCAATTGCCCCAGTTAGACGCTAGATCATGATCGATAAGCTGTTGCTGAAAATAAGCCGCACCATAACGCCAATCAATACCTAAGTCATGTACTAAACAGCTAGCAACAATTTGCCTACCTCTATTAGAGATAAAACCCGTTTGCATAAGTTGCTTGATACACGCATTTACTAAGGGGTAGGGAGTGTTACCGTTACACCACTTAGCAAAGCGCTCTGGGTAGAACGCGCTCAATGGTTTGTGTTGGCTTAAGCCCTTAAATGCATAAAGGCTCGCCCCTTGCCTTACGGCCAAGCAATGAAAATATTCTCGCCACAATAATTCAAATTTTATCCAGTAGGTAGATTCGTTCTTAATATGCTCACGCTCATATTTGTTAACGGCCGCCCAGATCTGTCTAGGTGACAAATTGCCATTGGCTAAATAGGGGCTCAACTTGGTAGAGCTTTGCCAGCCATCTAATTGGTTACGGGTTTGTTTATAAGTGCTAGGAGCCGCGCTACTAAAATAATCGTTTAAGTGGGCTAGCGCGGCTTGTTCTCCGGCTAAAAATACCTCTTGGCTGGCAACTGCCACTTCGCTTTTACTTGGGGTGGCTAAGCCAAGCAGTTCTTGCAGTTGCATTGCGCTGATAAACTCGCCCTGCAAATTAAACGGGGCGGGCAAATCACCTATCCATGTTTGGCAAGGTAAGGTGACCTCAGCGCGGCCTTTTTCCAGAGTATTACGAAACTTAGAAAAGCTTTCAAATTGTAGCGGGTTTTCAAACAGTGGGTATGCTTCAAGCAGGTTTTGACCAAACAAACTGTTATTCCATTCGCTAGCGATAAACTGTTGAGGCAAAAGCCGGTTTAGTGCGTGCAGGGTGTTAGATTCATACCAACCCACATGGTTAGCGCATGCCACTTGGTTGATGCCATGGCGAGTGACCCACTGGGGTATCAATTTAATTGGGTCGCCCTGACAAATATGCAGCGTATGACCTAATCTTGCCAGCTGCTGTTCTAAATCAAGCAGTGAGTGAACGATAAATCTAAGGCGGTGAGCCCCTAACAAACAATGCTGGAAGTTATTAGGTATTAACCAAGCGGGATCAAGCAAATAAATAAAAGCGATGCTTTGGTGGCGACTAATTAAGTCGCTTAGTACTAAATTGTCTTTAAGCCGTAAATCCTCACTAAACCAATACAAGGCTCTATTCTTGGGTAAGGCGTGCTTGGGCAAACGGGGCTCAGCCAAAATACTTACTCGGGTTGTTATTCATAAGTATTACTACGAGGTTTAGCTGGCTTAAGTTCAGCGGTTAAAGTAAATACCTTAAACAGAACGCTTCCACCTAGTGACTAGCAAACAGCATGGTTACTACCTTAAAAGGTAAGCCAGAAAGCCAGCGTTTATCGTTTAGCTATTGCTGGTTACACAAATTTGTAGAGCTTGACTAAATCAAGAAGCTAAAAGCCGCTAAATGTTCGGAACTAACAACAAAATAGCGCATACTGCAGCCATCATTACAATCAATATAGCAGTAACATCAAATATGAATTTGAATCAGCTCAGCCAACCTTTTTCACTGTCTAATGGCCAAGTGATTAAAAACCGTTTGTTCAAATCAGCAATGAGCGAGCAGCTAGGCGATAAGCAACATAACCCCACTTTTGGCTTAGCTACGCTATACAAACGTTGGGCTAAGGGCGGTATTGGCTTATCTGTTACCGGTAATGTAATGGTAGACAGGCAGGCGCTAGGTGAACCTAAAAACGTTGTGTTAGATGAACACAGTAACTTAGCCTTATTTAGTCAATGGGCCGAGGCGGGTAAGCAGAATGGCGCTCAGATTTGGATGCAACTTAACCACCCTGGTAAGCAAATCCCTAAGTTTTTATGTGAAGAGCCAGTGGCACCGTCTGCTATTGCTTTGGGGCGTGGATTAGAAAAAGGCTTTAATACGCCACGCGCACTCACTGAAACAGGCATCTATGAGATCATTAGTCAATTTGCTACCAGTGCCAAGCTAGCCAAACAGGCTGGGTTTACTGGGGTTCAAATTCATGGCGCGCATGGTTATTTGGTGAGCCAGTTTTTATCTTCTCGGCATAATCAAAGAAACGATCAATGGGGTGGCTCGCTCGAAAACCGCCTTCGCTTTGTAGTTGAAGTGTATCGGGCAATCCGTAAAGAAGTGGGAGATGATTTCCCAGTTGGCATTAAGCTAAACAGCGCTGATTTTATGCAAGGCGGCTTCACCGAAGAAGAGTCGATGCAGGTGGTGCAAACACTCAGTGATAAGGGGATTGATTTAATCGAAATATCGGGCGGTACTTACGAAAGCCCCTCGATGATGGGCGCAAAAAATAACAGCGAACCGCTAAAGGCCAGCACAATAAAACGCGAAGCCTATTTTATGGATTACATGGTAAAAGTTCGTAAATTGGTTAGCACACCGCTCGTAGTCACCGGTGGCTTTAGAACCGGGCCAGCTATGAACGAAGCGCTCAATACATCGGCGACAGACTTCATTGGCATTGCCCGTACTATGGCGGTTGACCCTGAGTTTCCTAATAAGTTAATTGGCAACCCAGACCATGGTATGCCGCTCACCGTGCCAACAACGGGTAAACCAGGCTTAGATAAAATGGCGATGGTAGGCTTGGTTTGGTATGAACACCAAATGTGGCGTATCGCTGCGGGTAAAAAAGCCGATCCTAAATTAAGTGCTCTTGGTGTGGTGGCTAAAACAATATTAAGTGCAGGCTGGCTGGCGTTTAAAAAGCGCCGAGCGTAAGCAGTAATACCCATAAAATAGCAGAACCTTGATTAATCAAGGTTCTGCCGAACTAATTTTGGTTATTTAAAAAGCTACGCGATGTTTTGTGGCAGCAATCCTCTTATGGGATCCTACTAAAATGAAAAGCGATACTATAGGTTGTGTTGGAGACTGAGTATCCGCTGCGATCAGGGTCCCGTACTTCAACTAAGGTCTCTATGCCTTGCTCTACGATAAGGCTTTGCGCTAAGTCTTTAGTTGATTGTCTCGGTATTTCGATTGTCTCAATAGGAGAGCTATCACCAGGTCGAGACACCGAAACCAAGATGGTTCGTACTCCTAGGTTTGGCTCGCCAGAACCAATTACTGGGTGGTAACCTTCAAGATATTCTATTTTTTCTAGCTTCATTGATTTTGGACAGGTTCTAATAAGTGCGGCTTTTTTGTCGTTGTCTACTAACTCTGGCACTGCAACATTGTCTGCGTCTGGTGATAGAAAACTAAATGCTCGTCGGTAAAAGGCGCGTTGTGGATCCATATAAACACTCGGACTTCCTGACGACCGACCAAAATCTAAGTATTGAAAAGAGTCTTCAAAGTTAAAAAATACCTCTATGGTTTTCGCGTTAATAAAGCCACCTACTGTTTGGGCTCTTATACTTATCTTATAAAGCCCTGTAGCGGGGAAAAACTGCCTATTTGTGGTTGCTAATTCGAAGCCACCTGTAGCTTCATCACCAATTAATACTTGGTTAACAGCCCTATCTCCGGCCTCGTTAAATTGCACTAAGTGAACGGAAACGGAGAGTAACTCGGCCTCTTCGCCAAAATTAGCAGACGTAGTCACTGCCCAATTACCCTCATAGTTGCAGTACGATGAACGACATATCCAATTTACATTACTCGTAAGATCGATATCTATAGTTTCAATACGTTCTGGTCTCGGTGGGCGTAAAAATGAAAAGGCTAAGATTGCTATACCAATGCCTATAATGGCTGCGAAAACAGCAATACCGATTGCAATTTCCATAATCAACTCCTTTTATTAAGTTGCGACTCACTAGCTAAAAAGTATAGGTACCAATGGTGCTCTCAGCAACACGCTAACTTATATATAAATAAAAGTAAGGTGACGGTTAAAGGGTTTTACTCTAAATACTACCGCTTTAACCTGAGTTTTTTACTATCACGGCGCTGATTATGCTGGGCAAAGAAATGAAAGGCTAGGGCATGTGGCAGTCTTTAACAGACTTAGGGTTTACGCCGCATTCGGGCTTAATAGCTGTGTTCTTAGTGCTGCATTGGCGCTTGCTCAATCGCATGGATAAACGTGTTTACAAGCTGGAACTGCAGCAAGAATTAACCAAAAAGTAATCATAGATTAAGGCGAGTAAAAAAGAAGCCACGTATCAAAGCGGCGCATCGAGCAGCAAGCTTAAGCCAGGTTATAAATACTCAAAAGGTGGCGGCATAGTTAAGGCGAAAGCTAAGGCCAAAACCACCAAAAAGAAACGCTCTACCAAGCGGAAAACCAGCCGCAAAAAAGCGTTTAAGTTGTTTAAATAAGAAGGCCCGCGTTAAGCGGGCTTTTTTATTGGGATGAAGAAACTACATTTAAAATACTGTTTATCTTTATATTTTATGCTAGCGTTCGATTTATCAACTAAAAAACAGGTTTACGTATGAAATATGGAACGAGTTTAATTCATTTAGATAACAAGTGGGACCTTGACGACTTTACTATCTTAACTAAAGAGTATCAGCAACTTTATGGGTTCTTCCATACTTTAATCCAAGTGGAAAATGGGGTGTTTGGCGAGCTAGAATTTGAACGAATGCCTTGGCTGGGCGGTGCTAGCGTTGTTCACTTCTTTAGTGCGATGGGTAAATATGTACACCCAATGCACAAGCCAACCGTAAAAGAAATTCAATACGCTTCACCCGGCTTCATAGAATTAGCGTTACTAATAGAACCGGCACAAGATATCGCATTATTGGTAGGCTCAATAGCTGGTTCTTTTACTACTGTGGCTGCAACTTACAATGTTATCCATAGGGAGTATCAAAAGCGCCAATTGACTCAGTTCAAAATGAAAGAGTTAGAAGCCGCTCAACAACATGATCAAATAGCTTTCGTCAAAAACTCGGTAGGTGAACTTCATCGTTCCCTAAATTTAAAACGTAAACAAGCTGAAGCTTTAGAAAAGCTTTCGAAGCATGACGAGTTGGTTCAACTAAAAATGTTACTTGCACTTTATCGACGCGCTAAGCCTATAGCTAAACTACAAGTAGATAACAAAGCAAACCTAAACCAAGAACGCAAACATGATGAGTAAACTTACAGTATTAGCAATATTTTGTTGTTTAGCTTTAGTCTTTGTCCCCACCGGCTTATACACTTATAAGTTTGGTATTGGGTTATGGAATAGCCATGAGGACTGGGCTCGAATGGGAGGCTTTTTTGGCGGGGTTGTGGGACCTCTAATTACTGGGTTTTCGCTGATTTTCTTAGGTTTACAACTCAAAGAACAACTGGTTCAACGCAAAATGGAGCTTATTGATAAGAAAAGCTCTCATTACGAAAAAGATATAAGCGCGTTAATTCCAAAGTTAGCTTTGTCATTAGAGAATGTGAAATTTAAAGGTGGTCTTAAATTTACAAACTTAAAATATGAAATACATGAAAAGGCGGGGGAATGCGAAAAAGCCAATCAATTAGTTGAAGAGTTCGTGGAATCGTTTTTTCAGATTTTCAATATTTGGGCTTCGATTGATAACAATTACCGAGAACTAGCAAGGATTGACTACCAAAGGTATAGGGCGCTTACATTTTATATACTTATTGAGTGTGAATTAGAGGATTTGTATCATCTAAATTTATTAACGAACAGATTTGAAAAAATAGAAGAAGTGCTTTGTACGCAGCTTTAGTTATGTTTAATACCATCAATCGTCTAAATAAGGTATATGTGAAATGAAATTCTTTTTTAAGTCGCTTGTTGTGATGATGTTACTGGTAGTTGGTTTTTTTTATTACATGGGTGGTGAAGAACCTAATGTCAGTGGTAGTACATATACAGCCACCAACTACAATGGGTTATATTCTATTCATTACTCTAGTAGTTCTAGCCTTTGTGGTGAAATCGGACTCCAGTTTAAGCTGTTACATCAAAATAATGGTTTAAGTAATTCAGCTAAGATGCATAAAAGTAATTGTAGAGATCTGGGTAATGGCAACCTAGAGGGTTATGTATTTCCTAAAGATAAGCCTAATCTAAGGGTGTTTTGGCAATATAGGAATGGAAAGGTTAATTACAAATAGCCTTGTAAGCGCCGGTGTATGCCGGCACCACAAGATTAGTTACTTAAAGGAGACAACCTTAGAATTAGATTGCTCCCCAACAACCCAATCGGGGACTTTTGCTGCTCTACGATTGTTTAACCAAGTGATTGATTTATATGGATACCAATTTAACATAATATACATTATGCGCCTTATGGGTGGCTTTTTAGCAATCTAGATAATTTTGCCTGTAAAATGCCGCGTAGAATTCACTTTTAGCCTAAATGGTCTAAGGGCTTATTTTCAGCCGATTGATGACGCTCAACTCTGCTTGTATGCAAATACTGAGATGTGGTGTCGATACTGTCGTGGCCGGCATCGGCTTGTACATGCGATAAAGGTCGGCCCACTAAATTTATGTCGTGCGAAATACCTGTGTGCCTAATGCTATGTGGTGTGAGCTGGCGCATTTCATTGGCGTCTTGTTCAAAGCCGTCTTTCTCAGCCAGCTTTGCTGCTTGCTCAATCACTGTGTAGATGTGTTCTCTTAATTGCCTAATACCTAAGTTAGCATTAAGTAAACCTGCGTCTCGGCCACGACCAGCAGCTCGGTGTCTTATAAACAGCGGCGTATTTTCATTCGGCGCTGGTAATGGCGTTAAGTTTAAACATTGTCTATAACGCTGTAACGCTGTTAGTAATTGTTTAGATACTGCAACGGTTCGCTTTTTCCCGCCTTTACTGCGTGGTATATGAAAACCCCAAACCGATGTTTTAGCGTCACGTTTAAATTGGCCCATAATCGGCGAAAAGCCAGGCCTAGCTGCCACTTCAGATATGCGTAAGTAGCAACTGTACATTAAGCTTACCAAAAATAAGATCCGCTCATTTTCTACAGGACTTTGTTTGGCTAGCAGTTGTGCAGCACTCATTACATAAGACCACTGCAAATCACTAAACGACTTTATATCTTCGTGGTCTTCGCCGCTGATCGTGTGTTGGCTACCTGTTTTGAATCGGCCATTTTTCATTAGCATCATGGCTGGGTTACGTTCCGTATATTCTTCATTGATTAGATATGAATAGAACGATGACAATATTGCTAACTTGGTTTTTAAGGCTTTATCGCTGATCCGGTAAGCTTGCTCAATACCGTCTATTTTCTTGCCTAAAAATGGACGCCATAATGGATTGGGTACTCGCGTCTCCAGCTGCTTATTGTTTATAAATTGGGCCACATTGCGATAAGCAATCAAGGGTTTAGGCGGATTACAGCAATAATCAATATACCTTGTCAGCACTCTGCGGTTGATATCACCTACAGAAATTTGTTCTTCTGCATAAGCCCAATGTAAAAATGTAGTGAGTTCACTACGATAGGTTTTGAAATTGTTTTCGCTAAATTTTTGCTCTAACAACCAATCTACGGCGAATTCGTAAACAAACCCGGCATCGTTAATCGTATTCACCGTGACACTGGCTAGAAACTGATTAACCACTGCATTGCCATCTTCTAAATGTTGCAAAGAATCAAAAAGCGGTAAGGCTGGCGGCAGTTCTAACATCAAATAAGCTCTTTAAAATCAATGAGGTAATCCAACGATTATACACTTAAAAGCAATTGCCGATAAATAGCATTATCGGCAATTGGTGCTGTTTTTCGCCGCCGTTTAAACTTTAAAAACTTTGTGAAATTTGCTTGGCAAGAACTGTTATAATTAGCCTTTAGCCAAGTACACAGGCTCCCTTTTAGTCAATTGCACAACTTGGTGTGATAGGAAACTCGATGAATTTAAAGAACGAAATCCAAGAAGTTAGTAACAAACTGGAAACCGCTAAGCGCAAGTTGAACGCCGCCCACGACCGTGGCGATAAGTTAATGATTCAACAGTTTACTAAATCCATTGAAATACTGACCAAAAAACAAAAAAGTATTAAACATCAGCACTCAAAACAATTGAGTCAAAAAGGCGGAGACGTTAAATCCCTTCCCTTTAATCGCGTACTCACTAAACAAGAACAAGCCGACATGGGCAAGCTTAAAAAATCTGTTAAAGGTTTAGTGGTCGTACACCCAATGACGGCTTTGGGTAGAGAAATGAACGTTAAAGAAGTAACTGGTTTCGCTCCCAAAGAATTCTAAGCCTTTAGGGCAACGCTACTACTACAAATAGCCTTGCCCTACTCCTTTCTAGTCTGCCACTAAGTTTGCTGGTACAAAACCAATATAACTTTGCCCATCTAACATTAGGCTATAACTTTGGTTACTCGATAAATTTGGGTAACGTTGCTCTACTCCGTTCGGATAACTTATTACGACATCTGCCTTGCTTATCTTACCTAAGGACACGGCTATCGGTAATCCATCATGTCGCGCAGTTTGTTGAGCGACTAATTGGCCGCCACTAAATACTGTTACCACTGCATCTACCGCATAAGGGTTTGGGCTTTTATAACGAGGATAAAGGTATAAGGTATTTTGTTTATTTGTTGAGCCATTGAGAAATACTTGAACACTTTTTGAGTCCGGCCCACCTACAATAAGGTCTTGGCGAAGGTCGTTATTGAGATCAGCTATAAATATCGGGTTTGAATCCCAGCCTTTAAAGTTAAGTACCTTAGTAAAAGCACCTTTCCCGTTATTCTCAAGCACCATTCCGTATTTTTTCCTGGGGTTAGAATAGACAATGTCTAGATCTTGGTCATTGTCAAAATCGACCGCGAAAATGCGCACCAAATAAGGTGCCCCAGCGTTAAGCGCTTTTTTTAAAATAGAGTTTTGTGCTTCAAATTTTCCATCGTTATTAAGAAATACATCCCCCTCGCCTTTACCCACGGCGATTATGTCTTGCTGGCCATCTGCGTTGAGATCACCAATAAAAATAGGTGTTGCGTGTTGGGGTAGATGTAACATTTCATTTGCCAAGCTATAATTTTTCTGCTGATTAGCCAAAAAATACCAGCCAAGGTGGTCACCGCCATACCCGCCGAAACCACTTACCACTACGTCTGCTAAGCCGTCATTATTAAGGTCAAGTGGGTTTACCGAAACTTGTAACTCAGGGGTGCGGTTGATGAAAAATTGTTGGCTTTGTGCCCTAAAAAACCTATTTTTTTTGTTGTTTGCTTTAAAGTCTTTTTCTATTTGCTGGTAAGGTTTTGCGAGCAATGGACTAACATCCGAGTTAAAGCTTTTATCTCGTTGAAATTGACCATCACTTGGCTGATAAATGAACGCCCCCTTCACACCCGCATCTAGATCTAAGTATCCATCATTATTTAGGTCGCTAACCGCTTTAGGATAAGACACTGGCGAAAACGAATCATCGCTTCTACCACTAACAAAATGACTTTCTTTATTTAAAAGGTAAGGTACTTTCTTTTCGTCAGAAAACGCTGCAATATCGAGCCAGCCATCGCCATCAAAATCAAAAAACCAAGGTTTATCGTCAGCGCCGGGAAGAAAGGTTTTACTACTGAGAGCGTCAAAGCGAAGCTGGCCTTTAGGAATAAGCTGATTGACTAAGATTTTACCACCTGGCGTACCGTGATGAGACAAATATAGGTCTACATCCCCGTCGTTATCAAAATCGAAACCACCTACCCCCCATGGCCACCAACCGTGAGACCCAAACTTACCTCCCTGTTGTTTTAGCTCAGTATCATGCCACTGCTCTACGATACTGTTGGCGTTAGTATCTACTTTAATAAATGTTAGGCTATGAACACTTAAGGTAAAACAGCTAGTAATTAGCATGCTTATAAGTTTGTAACCAGTAGCCGTTAAACTAGCGTTATTTTTCGTTTTCACCTTGCTACCCCATAAACAAAAAAGCCAGCTAGAAAGCCGGCTTTTATAAACGGTGATTACCGCTTAATTTAAGTCACCGTCTTGCCAGAATTTAGTACCTTTAATGGTAGCTTCTAAAGATAAACCCGATTCGGTTAATTGATAAATTTCAACATCGCCAATTGCGCCCTCTACCTCAGCAGAGCCGCCTTTATCTCCAGCTGTAGCCGAAGCATCCGCTTGTGCACCAAACAACCAGCCACTTTCTACAAATTTATCAAAGGCTTCACGGGTTTTGAAAAGCATCAGTGCTCTAAAATCTTTTACGCCCAAACCAAAACCTACACCGGCTTCACCCATTTTCATATACGTAGTTTTACCCGAAGCATTGTCTACTGCGATACCTGTACCACCGCCTGCGGATATAACAAATAGGTTTACCCCCACATTGCTAAATACTGCATAACCCACTGCTGAACTCATCTTATCGCTGATATTAGATTTTTCTTGTTTGAATTTGGCGATAGTCTCTTGAGCTGATTGATTATACTCGGCGCGCTCTTCAGCCACGTTTGCATAACTAAGGTTAGTTAGCAAAAATAGACTAGCGCAAAACCCGGTCACTAGTTTGTTCATTATTTGGTCCTTATAACATAGAGTAAAAGTCTACACTGTCGCCGTCTGCCGACGGAAGCGTTACGGTTATCGTTGTTGTATTTTCTTTGTCACTGGTTTGCATGCTTACTTCACCTTTTTGCGCTTGGGTTAATAAGCTTACTGAATAGGTGCCTAGGCCTGTGCCGCTATCTTTGCCAGAGGTGACGTATTTTTCCCAAAAGTTTTCTCGTATACTTTCAGGTACTGCTCCGACATTTTGCGTTGCTACTATTACCTTCCCTTCTGTCGCACTGACAGCCACTGATACACGGCTACGATTTGGAGCTGCTTCACAGGCATTTTTTAGCAAATTGAAGAATAAAGAATAACTCAGTGATTGGTCGCCCATTACAAGTACTTCGTTAGCGGGGTCTTCTTCCTCTGGCTCTAAATACATCATTAATTGTTTGCTGCTAAATGTATTTCGTACCACCGTTAGCATCTTTTTTAGCATTTGATGAGCTGAAAATGGTTTTGCTTTAAGCTCAAAACGACCTTGCTCAATTTTATATAGCTCGGTAGACAAGTTAATCATGTTTAACAACTGCATGGACAACTCATCAATCATGCCAAGGTTTTCAGCGCCTTTTTCTGATATTTTGCGGTCATTTTTAAGCTGTTCAGCTAACGCAATTATGCCGGCGATAGGCCCTTTTAAATCGTGCCTAAGTAATTGGTCTACGCTATTTTTAAGCTGTTCTTTTTCAAGCAAGTTGTCAAAGTCTGACTGTAGGTGCTTATGCAAATTGACGTAACGCAGCAAATTGCGAACTCTAAGTTTGAGTAAATCTGGCTGAATCGGTTTGGTGATGTAATCAACAGCGCCACTAGAAAGCCCTTTGGTTTGATCGGTAATTTCGGTTAAGGCAGTAACAAATATGACTGGCAGGTGTTCAGAGCTAGGGTGCTGGCGGAGCTTTTCTAATACCTCAAAGCCATCCATTTCAGGCATCATCACATCTAATAACACTAAATCCGGAGGAGAGTCAGATTGACAAATCTCTATCGCTTTTCGGCCTTCTTTGGTGAGTAATACGCGATAGTCGTCGCGTAATAAGCCACCCAGTAAGGTGAGGTTATCTGCGGTATCGTCCACGACTAAGATCGTGTTTTTACGGGTTTTATCAGGTTTAGTAATAGGCTCTGCGATATCTTGAATGACAGGTTCTTCGATAGCGACTGGTTCTGTTGGTTTATTGCGATTTCTAACATCACCCTTGGCCGCTTGTTGTAGCCTTTTTTGTAATAAAGCCGTAGTAAAAGGCTTAATGATTAAATCTGAGACACCTTCGCTAATCGCTTCGGATACTCTATCTCGTTCGGCTTCAGCGGTAATCATGATAAATGGAATGTGTCGCCAAGACTCTGACTCGCGAACTTTCTTCAAAAATTGGATGCCACTTAATACCGGCATATTCCAGTCAGATAAAATTAAGTCGACATGACGCTTTTTTAATACGTTTAGCGCTTGAGCGCCATTTTCAGCCTGAATCACGTTACCAACACCAAAACGGCGTAGTTGTTCATAAGTGATTTTTCTTATTGGTGCCATGTCGTCGACGACAAGTACCGTGAATTTACCTAGTTGCATTTTTTTTACGATTCCTTCGCTTATGTATTGGTTAATTAAAGGACTCTTTAAATTTATCTTTTACTTCCAGTATTTCAGGCAACGCGGCAACAAATAACGGCACTAATTTTGGGTCGAAATGACTACCAGCTTCGCTTTCTAAAAGAGCAATGGCCTTTTCGACTGTCCAAGCGTTTTTATAAGGGCGCTCTGAGGTTAAAGCATCAAACACGTCTGCAATGGCAACAATTCGACCTACAATGGGTATGTCTTCGCCCGCCAAACCATTAGGGTAGCCGCTCCCATTCCACTTTTCATGGTGAGTTAACGCCACAACTCGGGCTAAATCTAGTAATTCGGAGCTGTCGCCTTCACCAAGAATTTCTCCACCGATAACTGAATGGCTTTGCATAATGTCCCATTCTTCTGCGTCTAACTTTCCGGGTTTTTGCAATACTCTATCGGGGATGCCAATTTTTCCTATGTCATGCATAGGCGCGGCATTCATCAGTATGTCGGCATCGGCTTCACTCATACCAGCAGCCAAGGCTAATATTTTTGAGTAGTAACTCATGCGAATAACGTGCATACCCGTTTCGTTATCTTTGTATTCAGCGGCTCGCCCTAGCCGTTGAATAATTTGTAAACGGGTGGTGTTTATTACCTCTGTTTGTTGCTTAACCTTTATGTCTAATTCTCTATTTTGGTTATATAAGGCCAAGTGGGTTTTTACTCTGACTTTAACTACCGGCGGACTGACAGGCTTTGTAATGTAATCGACGGCACCGAGTTCAAGGCCCCTAATCTCATCGGCGGGACTAATTTTCGCGGTAACAAAGATAACCGGTATGTGGCGGGTTGTTAGATCTTCTTTTAATCGCTTACATACTTCATATCCATCTATACCCGGCATCATAATATCTAATAGGATAAGGTCTGGCTTGTTGACTTTGGCGGCGATTTTTAAAGCCATGTCTCCGTTTCTCGCCACTTGTAGCTTGTAGTTATCCCGTAAAATGCCTGCCAGTACGTCAATATTCTCAGGTGTATCGTCAACAATAAGAATTGTGGCTCTATTTTCCATTTGACATCTTTTCCTTGATCCACGATTAGCCCTAATACCAATTAAAACTATAGTCACTAAATCAACAATTTAGAAACAAAGATACGTTTTTTTTGGCACTATCTTTATAAAAACTTGCTTGGTGTGAATAACATGTAAGCCCCATGAATAGGCCTTCATATCAAAATTTTTGGCTGAAACTCTACATTCACGGTTACAAATGAAACGTAGCGGTTACGCAGATGTAAATTTTCCAGCCATAATTGATCTAGATCAATGCGGTTTATGGATTGGAAACAATTTGTTAATTAATTAGCGGGGATATGCAAATAACCCGTTTTTCAATCTGTTATTTAACGAATCGATCAAGTATGATCGCGGCGTTAGCATTGTCAAAACCGACAATAAAAGTTGAATTAACTTTGATAGCGTTAACATTCGTTTCATGTTGTTAATGCAACTGCATTTAACTCGCTTTAACCAATAATAATAGCAACGGAAGCATCTATTTATGAACCAAGCAGCTAGCGCAGAGACTGATTACAACTACACAGTTGTACGCCAGTTCACTGTAATGACCATTGTTTGGGGTATAGTAGGAATGAGTGTTGGGGTGTTAATTGCTGCGCAATTAATCTGGCCAGCGCTTAACTTCGATACTCCTTGGCTAACATATAGCCGATTACGCCCCCTTCATACTAACGCCGTGATTTTTGCATTTGGCACAAGTGCATTAATGGCCTGTTCTTTTTATGTAGTACAGCGTACCTGTCAAACCCGATTATTTGGTGGCCCCTTAGCCTCCTTTGTATTCTGGGGTTGGAATTTGATTATCGTCTCAGCAGCGATAACATTGCCTATGGGTTTCACTACTTCTAAAGAGTACGCAGAACTAGAATGGCCAATTGGGATTGCAATCGCAATTGTATGGGTGGCTTATGGAATAGTTTTCTTTGGCACCTTAGTCAAAAGAAAAACGTCGCATATTTATGTTGCTAACTGGTTCTTTGGTGCATTCATTATCACCGTTGCTGTATTACACATCGTGAACAATGCAGCCATTCCACTAACGATGACTAAGTCTTACTCAATCTATGCTGGTGCAGTTGATGCAATGGTACAGTGGTGGTACGGCCATAACGCGGTTGGCTTTTTACTTACTGCTGGCTTCTTGGGTATGATGTACTACTTCGTACCAAAGCAAGCGGGTCGCCCGGTATACAGTTACCGTTTGTCGATTGTGCATTTTTGGGCATTAGTCTCTATTTATATTTGGGCTGGTCCTCACCACCTTCATTACACTGCCCTGCCTGACTGGGCACAGTCTTTAGGCATGGTGATGTCGCTCATTTTGTTCGCTCCTTCTTGGGGTGGCATGATTAACGGTATTATGACGTTGTCTGGTGCATGGCATAAATTGCGCTACGACCCCATTTTGCGTTTCTTAATTGTTTCATTGTCGTTCTACGGTATGTCTACCTTTGAAGGCCCAATGATGGCGATTAAAACAGTAAATGCTCTGTCTCACTACACCGACTGGACTGTTGGCCATGTGCATTCTGGCGCATTAGGTTGGGTTGCAATGGTGTCTATTGGCAGTATCTACCACTTGATCCCGGTGCTGTTTGGCCAAGGCCGTATGTACAGCACTAAGCTTATTAACACTCACTTCTGGCTTGCAACAATTGGTGTTGTTTTATACATCGTTGCCATGTGGATTTCAGGTGTTATGCAAGGTTTGATGTGGCGCGCGGTGAACGAAGACGGCACACTGACTTATTCGTTTGTTGAGTCTTTACAAGCTTCTTACCCATTCTACTTCGTTCGCTTTATCGGTGGCGTATTCTTCCTAACTGGCATGTTTGTTATGGCGTACAACGCTTATAAAACAATCGCTGCCGAGAAAGGTTCTTTAAAAGCCATTGAGCAGGTATAGGAGGCATAACATGAAACATGAATTAATCGAAAAAAATGTTGGCTTACTCGCCATCTTCATCGTTATAGCAATTAGCTTTGGTGGTTTGGTTCAAATCACCCCGCTAATCTTCCAACCTGAAACCACTGAACCGGTAGACGGTTTAGTGCCTTACACTGCATTACAGATGGAAGGCCGCGATATCTATATTCGTGAAGGTTGTAGTAACTGTCATAGCCAAATGATTCGACCATTCCGTGCTGAAACTGAGCGTTATGGCCATTACTCTGTTGCGGGTGAAAGTGTTTGGGAACATCCATTCTTATGGGGGTCTAAGCGTACCGGACCTGACTTGGCCCGCGTTGGCCAACGTTATTCAGATGAGTGGCACCGTGTTCACCTGATAAACCCTCGAGATGTTGTACCTGAATCTAACATGCCTGGCTTCCCTTGGTTAAGTGAGAATCTCGTTGATGGTTCACTTACTGGCAAAAAGTTAGCGTTATTCAAAAACCACTTCGGCGTACCTTACACCGATGCTGACGTTGAAGGTGCTGCTGCAGCTGTTGAAGGTAAAACTGAAATGGATGCACTTATTGCTTATCTACAAGTGTTAGGTACAGCACTGAAATAAGGAGTTAGTTATGGACTTTGGTACATTCAGTGGCCTATACACTGCATTCTTGATGGCAATATTTATCGGCATTTTTGCTTGGGCCTACAGTAAGAACCGCAAAAAGGATTTCGATGAGGCTGCTAACTTGGTATTTGCCGACGAGCCTAAAGCTAGCCCTACAAAGGACTTTGAAGGAGCACAGAAAAAATGACTACATTTTGGAGCGTGTGGATCACTGTTATAACGCTAGGAAGCATTGCTGGTTGCTTTTGGTTATTACGAGTATGCACAAAAAACAACACCGGCATTAAAGAAGGTGAATCGATGGGCCACAGCTTTGATGGAATCGAGGAATTAAATAATCCTCTTCCTAAGTGGTGGTCTTATATGTTTGTGATGACAATTGTGTTCTCGCTAATCTACTTGGCCGCTTACCCAGGTTTAGGTAACTGGAAAGGCTTCCTTGGCTGGAAAAGTGCTGAGCAAGACATCAAAACTATCGCCGAAGGTGAAGCGCGCCTTGCCGCTAAAGACCCTGCCCTCGCAAGTCAATATGACCGCGAACGTGCAGCGGCTGACGCTAGATTTGGTGAGGTGTTTAACCAAGTTGCTTATAACGAAGCGGGCGAGTATCGCACTGTAGAAGAGCTATCTGAGGACCCCGCTGCCATCAAGATTGGCCAGCGTCTTTACTTGCAAAACTGTTCACAGTGCCATGGCTCATCAGCGCGCGGCGGTAAAGGTTTCCCTAACCTGACCGACAACGATTGGTTGTACGGCGGCACCGGTGAAGCCATTAAGGCAAGTTTAATGCACGGACGTCAAGGTCAAATGCCGGCTTGGGAAGCAGTGTTAGGCGACGATGGTATTAAAGAAGTTACCCAATATGTACTGAGCTTATCTGGCCGAAAAGTAAATGATGTTGATGCAGCCATTGGTAAAACTAAGTTTGCCGTATGTGCAGCTTGTCATGGCGCAGATGGCAAAGGCAATCAAGCTGTTGGCGCACCTGACCTAACTAATGGTATTTGGTTGTACGGCGGTTCACGACGTGCAATTGAAGACACGCTACGTTATGGTCGCAATGGTGTAATGCCTGCTTGGAAAGATATTTTAGGTGAAGATAAGATCCAATTAATTTCAGCCTATGTATATCAGCTTTCTAAGACAAAATAGTCTTAAAAATATATGAAAAGCGACGCCTATGCGTCGCTTTTTTTTGTTATATTGAAGCCTCTTTTTCTATCGGAATTAAGTTGTTATGGAACAAGCTTGGTATAAACAATTTTGGCCTTGGTTTTTGATCGCTTTACCTATGGCCGCCGTAGTAGCGAGCCTATTCACTTTCTATATCGCGGCTACAACTAACAACGACATGGTGGTTGAGTCTTATTACAAAAAGGGTAAGGCCATCAATGCTGATTTATCCCTCGTTGAAACCGCTAAAAGCTTAGGTATAACCGCTTCTTTAGCCCAATCTGAACAGGGTTTAGTGCTATCCATGGCGCTACCCAAGGGAGCGGAAAACCAACCTTTAAAAATAGAATTAGCGCATAAGACACTCGCCAAAAATGACCGAAGTTATGTAGTGACCGCCGATGCAAAGGGACTGTATCGTTTTGGTGATGACCTAAACGAAAATGGTCGCTGGTTTATTCGTATTAGTCCAATGGATGGAAGCTGGCGTTTACAAGAAGATTTACAACTACCGTTATACAACGTTGAAGAGATAGATGGTAAGTAACCGTACAGTTTGTTTTCATTGTAATGAACAGATCCCCAGTGGCTTTGTTTTAGACGTTACTATTTTGGGGCAAGCTCAGGCCATGTGTTGTCAAGGCTGTGCTGCCGTGGCAAAAACCATTATCGATAGTGGCTTAGATGATTATTATAAGCACAGAACCGCAGCCGCACCCAGCGCCCAAGACTTGGTGCCAGACGAACTACTCAAAATGCTTGAGTACGATGATGACAACGTACAATTAGAGTTTGTTGCCCAATCAGAAGGCAACAAAGAAGTGCTTCTTTCAATAGAAGGCATTAGTTGCGCGGCTTGTGCTTGGCTCATTGAAAAACAATTAAGTCATATAGGCGGAGTAAACAAGATTCACGTGAACTCTACCACCCAACGCGCCACACTCAACTGGAACGATCAGCAAACTAAACTTAGCCAGTTGTTAAGCGAAGTGCAAAAGCTAGGTTATAAAGCCACCCCTTTTCAAACAGACAAACAAGAAGAGCTAGATAGAAAGCTATACCGAAGCCATCTTCTTAAGCTGGGAGTTGCTGGCCTAGCGACAATGCAAGTGATGATGTTTGCTATTGCCCTATATGGCGATCTGTTTGATGAAATGGAAGTCATCTATCGCGATTACTTTCGTTGGGTTAGTTTGATTATGGCTACCCCTGTTTTACTGTTTTCTGCCCAGCCATTCTATTTTGGTGCCTACCGTAGCTTAAAAGCTAAAACCTTAAATATGGATGTGCCGGTATCTATCGCCCTGCTAGGTGCCTATTCGGCTTCGTTATATGCCACAGTAAAAGGAACCGGTGAAGTCTACTTCGAATCGGTTTCCATGTTCACCTTTCTACTGTTACTTGGCCGTTTATTGGAGTTAAGAGCGAGGCGCAAAGCCAGTGAAACCAGCTCTAATATGCTGAAGCTGGTACCTAAATTAGCGCAACGCCTTGAAGAAGACGGCCGCCAAACAAAAATCGCAGCGAGTCAGCTAAAAGAAGGCGACGTGATTGTTATTTTGCCAGGAGAAACTGCGCCAGCCGACGGCCAAGTATGTTTTGGTGAAAGCGACTTTGATGAGTCTTCTCTCACCGGAGAATCTCTGCCGGTAAAAAAACTATTCGCCGACACCGTATTTGCTGGCACCATCAATCATGAACAAACCATTCATTTGTCTGTACAGGCTGTGTCACAGAATACCTTTATAGCCAATATTCTCCGCCTCCAAGAACAAGCGCAAAGTGAAAAACCCAAAATAGCGACTATTGCCGACCACATTGCCCGTTACTTTGTGTTTGGTTTATTGCTAATAGCAGCGCTCACTTATGGCTTTTGGCACTACTATTCTCCAGAAGACGCTTTTTGGATCACCCTGGCGGTATTGGTTGCTACCTGCCCTTGCGCCTTGTCGTTAGCGACACCCGCAGCCCTCACTGCAGCCACCCATAATTTGTCAAAAAATGGCTTATTGGTTAAACGTGGGCACGTCTTAGAAAGCTTAGCCAAATTATCAGCCGTTATTTCGGACAAAACGGGTACGCTTACTGAAGGTAAGCTACAGATAAATAGCGTAACCACCATGGGCAATGATAGCGAACAACAAATATTGAACTTTGCTGCTGCATTAGAGCGTCAAAGCTCACATCCTATCGCCCAAGCATTTGCCAAATTCCGACTTAATAATGCCAGTGAAATTAAACACCATACTGGTTTAGGGTTAGAAGGCCGTATCAATGGCAACCATTTTTTATTAGGAAAGGCTTCTTTCTGCCAACAAGCCGCCGTTGAACAACCCGGTATGCTTGAATTGGTCATGCTGAAAAATGAGCAGTTGGTGGCACGTATATATCTATCTGATACGCTTAAATCCGATGCCAAACAATTCGCTGATGGACTAGCACAACGCAACATAAGCCTGTCGATGCTTACTGGAGACGATTCAGCTCAAGTGCCCTTCATTGCCGAACAATTAAATATTACTGAAGTAATCAGCGGCGCACTGCCGCAAGATAAACTCGCCGCGTTAAAACGTAAAGTACAAGGCAACCCCCATATCGTGATGTTGGGTGACGGTGTAAACGACGGACCTGTTTTAGCGGCAGCCCCCTTATCGATAGCCATGGGCTTAGGCACCGATATAGCCAAATCTAGCGCCGATGCAGTATTGCTCGGCAGTAAACTTTCCACCTTGTTAGCAGCGATAGATTTAGCCAAGCTTACCCGTAAAATTATCGCCCAAAACTTGGCGTGGGCATTAGGGTATAATGCCCTTATTCTACCTTTAGCCGTTGCCGGCATCGTTACCCCATATATGGCTGCAATCGGTATGTCTTTGTCTTCACTTGCGGTATTAACCAACTCACTAAGGTTAAACAAACAATGAGTATTATTTTTGTGTTGATCCCGATAGCCCTTGTTTTTGTCAGTATCGGCATTGGTATCTTTTTTTGGGCCGTAAAAAGTGAACAGTTCGAAGATTTAGATCGCCAAGGCGTGAATATCTTATTTGACGACAAAGATAATCTTAAAAAAGAAAAACAGACCGGCGATGATCAATCCTGATTTAATTACCGCCTTTATTACAGGCTTACTAGGTGCTACCCACTGCATTGCTATGTGTGGCGGCATAGCCTGTATATTAGGCAGCCGAGTAGAAAATAATAGCTCAAAACTGTTAGTTAGCATTGGCTTTAACTTAGGGCGCATTGTTAGCTATGCACTGGCTGGTGCATTTGTCGCAGGCTCCTTTCAAGCCATTAGCCAACTACACGGCTCTTTTAAACCGCTAAGCATACTGCAATGGATTGCAGCACTAATGTTAATTTTGTTAGGTATTCATCTTACGCGTTGGTTTGCCGTTTTGTCTCCAGTAGAACACTTAGGTAAAGGTATTTGGAGTAAGGTACAACCACACGCCAGCAAAGTGCTTTCAATAAAACACCCATTAGCGAGTATTCCTTTAGGCATGCTTTGGGGATGGCTTCCTTGTGGTTTGGTCTACTCCAACCTTACCCTCGCTGCCAGCCAAGCAAATTGGCTTAGTGGCGGCGCCGTCATGTTCAGTTTTGGGCTAGGTACATTTAGCATAATGTTATTGACTGTTTTGTTCGGACACAAACTTACCCAGCTATTAAGCAATCGACCGCTACAGATTATTTCGGGACTCAGCGTAATTAGTTTAGGCATCTATCAAGTTGTTACAATGTTGTAGCAAAAACTCTAGAAAGTTTCTGACATAAAGAGTAGAATTGCCTCGAACTCCTATAGCATAGTTTGAGTATGAGCATTAACCTAAAAGCTAGTCAAAGAATCCAAACCGGTGGCTGTGAAATCCACTGTCAAGATTGTAGTATCGCACAACTGTGTATTCCGTTTTCGTTAAACGAAACTGAGTTAGATAAGCTTGATAGCATTATTGAGCGCAAGAAACCTATCCAGAAAGGTGAAGAAATATTTGCTGCCGGTGACAAGCTAAAAAGCTTGTACGCGATTCGTTCTGGTACCATAAAATCATACACCATTACTGAGCAAGGCGATGAACAAATTACTGGCTTTCACTTGGCTGGCGATTTAGTGGGTTTTGATGCAATTAACAATCAAATACACCCAAGTTTCGCTCAAGCGCTTGAAACTTCAATGGTTTGCGAAATTCCTTTCGACACCATGGACGAGTTATCGGCCACTATGCCTAAGTTGCGCAGACAAATGATGCGCTTGATGAGTAACGAAATTGTCGCTGACCAAGAAATGATTTTGTTATTAAGTAAGAAAAATGCCGAAGAACGTTTAGCCGCCTTCATTTATGGCTTATCACAACGTTTTTCCGAGCGAGGTTTCTCACCTCGTGAGTTTAGGTTAACCATGACACGTGGTGACATTGGTAATTATCTCGGTTTAACCGTAGAAACTATCTCACGTTTATTAGGTCGCTTTCAAAAAGCCGACATGATAGCGGTTAAAGGTAAGTACATTTCTATTACTGATCGCGAAAGCCTTCGTGTTCTAGCTGGCGCCAAAGCTAGCTAAGTATCTAATTACACTGACCTGATTTGTATCAATCGAAGATATAAAACTAGGTCAGTGTTAACTGTGTCGAGTTTATTTCCTCAAAATTGAGCTAAAGTTAAGTGGCTATTCCAGACAAATTCTAGGAGCTGCTTTATGATTAAGTATCGCAATATTTTAGTGGTGATAGACCCCCTTCACGACACCCAGGCGGCTTTGTCTCGCGCTGTTTTTTTGGCCCAGAAAGAAGACAACGCGAAAATCAAAGCGCTACTTACTATTTACGACTTTTCTTATGAAATGACATCGATGTTGTCAGGTGAAGAACGAGAAGCTATGCGCTCAGGCGTTATAGAAGAGCGCAGTGTATGGCTACGAGATGTTATTGCTGATGTTGACCATCACGGCATAGAAATCGAGTGTAAGGTGATTTGGAACAATCGCCTGTATGAAAGTGTCATAGAAGAGGTACTTGATTTTGGTCATGACCTTGTTGTTAAGGCCACTCACCCTCACCCTACTTTACAATCTATCATTTTTACCCCTAATGACTGGCATATTCTACGCAAGTGTCCCACTCCCGTATTAATGGTTAAAGAGCACGATTGGCCAACTGAGGGGAAAATAGTAGCGGCTATTCACGCTGGCGCTGAAGACGAAGAGCATCATAAGTTAAATGTAAGAATCGCTGAAGAAGCTAAGGACCTTTGCCAGCTATTAGGTGCAACGCCCCACGTGGTAACTGCGTACCCTGCTGCGCCTGTTAACATTGCTATAGAGTTACCCGACTTTGACCCGCTTAAGTACAATAAAAACGTGATGGAATTTCATAAACAAGCCTTAGACAAGTTTGTATCAGAACACTTTGAATCACCGGTCACTAGCCATCTAGAAGAAGGCTTACCCGATGACGTTATTCCAGAAATCGCCAATGATATTGATGCTGAAATTGTAATATTAGGCACCTCTGGTCGAAGTGGCTTTAGTGCTGCTTTAATCGGCAACACCGCTGAGCACGTGATTGACCAACTCGATTGCGACCTCTTAGCTTTAAAACCACAAAACTTTGTGAGTCCATTTCAAAAGTAGCCAAGCACAGTTAAGCTTTAATTAGTTGCTTCGAGTTAGCGGGGATATATAATAGCCCCGCTTTTTTATTGGGAACTCGATATGTCTGTCACAGCTAAACAACAATACAACCACAACAAACTGCAAAAAAGAATACGCCGTCATGTAGGTCAAGCCATTGCAGATTACAACATGATTGAGGACGGCGACCGAATCATGGTGTGTTTGTCAGGTGGCAAAGACAGTTATGCGATGCTAGATATTTTGCTAAACCTTAAAGCGCACGCCCCAATAAAGTTTGATTTAATAGCGGTTAACTTAGATCAAAAACAACCCGGATTCCCTGAAAACATTTTGCCAGAGTACCTAGCTGGTTTAGGCATTGAATATAAAATTGTCGAAGAAGACACCTATTCGATCGTAAAAGATAAGATCCCTGAGGGTAAAACCACCTGTTCTTTGTGCTCGCGCTTACGTCGCGGTATTTTATACCGTACGGCAACCGAATTAGGCGCTACCAAAATCGCCCTTGGACACCACCGCGACGATATTTTGGAAACCTTATTTCTAAACATGTTCCATGGCGGAAAGCTTAAAACGATGCCTGCTAAGTTAGTCAGTGACGATGGCAAACATGTCGTTATTCGTCCTATGGCATATTGCAAAGAAAGCGATATGGAAAAATACGCCGAGCTGAAGCAGTTTCCAATTATTCCATGTAACTTATGTGGCTCGCAGGAAAACCTGCAACGCCAAGCCATTAAGAAAATGTTGAATGATTGGGAAAAACGCTTCCCAGGTCGAGTTGAGTCTATGTTTAGTGCGGTACAAAATGTAGTACCGTCACATCTACTTGACCATCAGTTATTCGACTTTAAGTCTATAGATCGCGACAGCGGTATTATTAATGGTGGTGATATTGGCTTTGATGCACCTGAACTTGAAGAACAACCGACACAACAAACGTCGGTAGGCATTGTGCAAATAGTTGAGCTTTAGCGTTAAGAGGCCGAAACACTTATAGTGGTCGGCCAAAGCGAGCTATTTACTCGCATCATTTGTTGCAGCTCTTCCACATACGCTTGGCCTCTTTCTGAATAGCTAGTGAGGTGACTGGCTAGTTTTATAGCATCTAATTGACCTGTTTTTCTGGCCAATTGGCGGCTAATTTGAAAGTCTCGATAAGCGGGGTGACTATTTAGATTTTGCATATAAGCGTTTACCGACTGATAAACATTATCAAACTTACGAACTTCATGATGAGCGCCATCTATTCTGCTCAAAGGGACTAAGCCACAGCCTTTTTGGTAACACCATTGACCAAACAAATTGTTTCCTTCTCGAGCAAAACGAGATGTTCCCCAGGCCGACTCATTCGCCGCTTGCGCTAACACAAGCGCCGGGGGAATAACATCAACCCGCGCTTCGAGTTGCTTAAGCTTTTCAGTGGCATCTAATTTAGCTTCAACTCTGTATTGAGCAGCTAAGCCATTAAGTTGCTCAATCTGTTTATCGGAGAGCTTGCCTTTGGTCGATTGAGTTTTGATGGCGAACAATTGGGATCGTTGATCGAGTATTTGTTGATTACTGGCTTCTATGAGTGGCAAGATAAAATCGGTAAACAACTGCTTTTTTTGTTTTACGTCAGCGACTTCATTCAGTGCCGGTAAAGGTATTGCCGTTAACGCTTCATCTGGTTGTGTCGGCGCTTGTTCACAAGCCAAAAGAAGGCTGGCTAACCAGCCCGATATTAATAGTTTTTTCAAGTAGTCGCTCTTATTGCTGAAGTCAGTTCGTGTATGAAATTAGGCACGATTTCACTTGCTGGGCCATAGTATCGTTCGGCAAACTCGCTTTGCATCTCTGACGGCTCTAAATTTAGCTCAATAGTACGCGCATCATGACTGGCCGCTTCGTGAACAAATCCGCCAGCTGGGAAAACATGACCAGACGTGCCAATAGCGATAAATATATCACAGTGGTTTAGCTGATGGTAAATCTTATCAAGCCCTATCGGCATCTCTCCAAACCAAACAACATGAGGCCTTAAACGTGCAGGGAACTGGCAACAGGTACATAAAATGTCGCCGCCAAGCTCGCCTTTCCATTCGGTTGTTTGATTTGACACCGGGCAGCGCGCCTTAAGTAACTCGCCATGCATGTGTAATACGTTCTTACTGCCGGCTCGTTCATGCAGATTATCAATGTTTTGAGTAATCAACAGCAATTCGATATCGTCATGTTGCTCTAGTTCAGCTAAGGCGTAATGCGCAGCGTTTGGCGCAACATGACTACTTTGTAGCTGTTCGCGGCGTAAATTATAAAACTGATCAACAAAATCAGGGGCGCGTTGATAAGCCTCTGGCGTGGCTACGTCTTCTACGCGGTGTTTTTCCCATAAGCCATCCGAATCGCGAAAAGTTTTGATTCCAGATTCAGCAGAAACACCTGCCCCTGTTAAAACCACCACATTTTTTTTTGTATTCATCATCTATTGACCTACGTGTCGAATAAGCAACTGCAAATATATTATATCGCCGAGCAATGCCCCATCAGACTTAAGTTGTAATGTGACCTCGATACACATAAGAATACTAACCATTAACATAGTAGCAAGTGTTTTTCTCGAAGCATTTATAAATATTTAGTTACTTCTACCATGATTATCATTAAATCCATTCTATTTGCGATACATCTCGCTTTTACAATATTTAATTTAACTATATCAGTAGATTAAGGGAAGCTATGCTAATCTTGATCTAACGCAATAAAAAATGGAATTTTTGGCAGCACAAAATGGTTGCTACTATATTCAATTATATTGAATAATTTTGCGAAGCTGGTGAGTTATTCGGCATTCCTATATGTTTACGGTGTTACAATAATGTTGACACCAAATATTCGAATGTTTATGTTGTATCTGGCTCTGGTTATAACTCGTGTAAACACAACGGTTAAACAAACCACAACATATGACAAACTGTACAGGGAAGAAAACATGTTAAAAAACACGCATATTAAAGCTGCAGTAGCTGCTGTAGCCCTTGCATTTGCTGCCAGCGCTAACGCGGCTGATGGCACTTTAGAAGACGTAAAAAGTAAAGGTTTCTTACAATGTGGTGTTAGTACTGGCCTACCAGGTTTCTCAAACCCAGATGCCGACGGTAATTGGCAAGGCCTAGATGTAGACGTATGTCGCGCAGTAGCCGCAGCGGTACTTGGCGATGCGTCAAAAGTTAAATACACGCCACTAACTGCTAAAGAACGTTTTACCGCACTTCAGTCTGGTGAAATCGATATTCTTTCTCGTAACACTACTTGGACGCTAACTCGTGATAGCTCACTCGGTTTAAACTTCGCCGGTGTTAACTACTACGACGGTCAAGGCTTCATGGTGAGTAAAGAGCTAGGCGTGTCTACAGCTAAAGAACTAGATGGCGCAGCTGTTTGTATTCAATCTGGTACAACTACCGAGTTAAACTTAGCGGATTACTTCCGTGAGCACGGCATGAAGTACACGCCTGTAGTATTTGATACTTCAGACCAAACAGTAAAAGGCTTCGAAGCGGGTCGTTGTGACGTACTCACTTCAGACCAATCACAACTGTACGCGCTACGCATTAAATTAGCTAAGCCAGACAGCGCGATGGTATTACCAGAAATCATCTCTAAAGAACCTTTAGGTCCAGTGGTTCGTCAAGGTGATGACCAATGGTTAAACGTTGTTAAATGGGCTCTATTTGCCATGATCAACGCTGAAGAATATGGTCTATCGTCTGCGAACGCTGACGACATGCTTAAATCAACTAACCCTAATATTCGCCGTATCCTTGGTCTAGAAGGACCAAAAGGTAAAGGTTTGGGTCTAGATGACAAATGGGGCTACAACATCGTTAAGCAAGTAGGTAGCTACGGTGAGTCATTTGAGAAAAACGTGGGTACTTCTTCTCCGTTAGGTATCGCACGTGGTGTGAATGCTTTATGGAAAGACGGTGGTTTCCAATACGCTCCACCAATTCGTTAATACCATTATCAACATATAGAGCAGGCTAGCCCTGCTCTCTTTTCGTTTAACTCCCACACTAGGTTGATTTATATGGCTGCTCATCCTTCTTCAAAGGATAACTCAGCAAACAATCTACGTAAGATCTGGTTTGATCCCAACGTAAGAGCGCTAGTTTTCCAAATTCTCGTTGTTATTGGTGTAATAGGTTTCTTTTACTACATCATCAGTAACGCTCTTTTCAATCTTGAGCAACGTGGCATTACCACCGGGTTCGGTTTTTTAAACCAAACTGCAGGCTTTGGTATCATTCAAACTTTGGTTGAATATGATGAAAGCCACACCTTTGGCGACACCTTTATAGTTGGTTTGCTAAATACGCTTCTTATTTCTGCTCTTGGTATCTTTTTTGCCACCATTTTGGGTTTCATAATGGGGGTTGCCCGTTTATCTTCAAACTGGTTAATATCAAAAGTTGCAACTGTTTATATTGAAACGCTACGTAATATTCCTTTATTACTACAGATTTTCTTTTGGTACTTCGCGGTATTACGCGCCTTACCAAGCCCTAAGCAAAGCTTAAATATAGGCGAAGCTGTATTTTTAAACGTTCGCGGTTTGTATATGCCGAGTCCCGTTTTTGAAGCTGGCTCAACGCCGTTTGTCGTTAGCATACTATTGACAATAGTGGGTTGTATCGTGATGGCTGTTTGGGCGAGTAAACGCCAAATGCGCACCGGCCAGCCGTTCCCAACTTTCTTCGCATCATTGGGTTTAATTATTGTTGTTCCTGCGATCGTGTTTTTCGCTAGCGGATCACCGATTGGTTTAGATTACCCGGCACTGAAAGGCTTTAACTTCCGCGGTGGTATGGTGGTTATCCCCGAACTCGCGGCTTTGTTAGTGGCGTTAAGTTTCTATACGGCGGCGTTTATTGCTGAGATTGTACGCTCGGGTATTCTGGCTGTAAGCAAAGGCCAAAGCGAAGCAGCAGAATCGCTAGGTCTAAGCAAAACCCAAGCGCTAAAGTTGGTGGTTATCCCACAAGCGATGAGGGTGATTATTCCACCGCTCACCAGTCAGTACCTAAATTTAGCGAAAAACTCTTCATTAGCGACTGCGATTGGTTACCCAGATTTGGTATCCGTATTTATGGGGACAACCCTAAACCAAACCGGGCAAGCGATTGAAGTTATTGCGTTGACCATGGCGGTTTACCTCACCATTAGTCTTACTACATCGATACTAATGAACTTATACAACAAGAAAATGGCTTTAGTGGAGCGTTAATATGTCAGTACATGAATTTAAACCTGACCAAACGCCGCCAGATCTCAGTGTAGGTCTTGTAGGTTGGTTCAAAAAAAACCTGTTCTCTAATTGGCAAAACACCCTATTCACTTTTTTGATTTTGTACATTATTGTTCCGCCGCTGATTGCATCCGTTCAATGGCTATTCTTGAACGCCGATTGGATTGGTACCAGCAGAGATGCATGTACCAGTGATGGCGCGTGTTGGGTGTTTGTTGCAGACCGATTTTCGCAACTTATCTATGGTTTTTACCCCTCTGCCGAACGCTGGCGGGTAAATGTTGTATTCGTAACGTTCTTACTGCTTATTGCAGGCCTAATTTACGAGCGCACTCCTCATAAACCAAAGTTGGCTATCTTCACTTTGCTTATCTACCCAATTATTGTGTTTTTCTTACTATTAGGTGATTCATTCGGTCTTCCTAAAGTTGAAACACATCAATGGGGTGGCTTAATGCTTACCTTAGTATTGGCCATTGTAGGCATCGTTGCTGCACTACCAATTGGTATCTTACTCGCCCTTGGTCGCCGCTCTCACATGCCTATTGTGCGTAGCTTCTGTACCATTTACATTGAGTTTTGGCGAGCAGTACCATTAATCACCGTGTTATTTATGGCTTCGGTAATGCTACCGCTGTTTGTTGGATCAGAAATCGACTTCAACAAGTTAGCGAGGGCAATGATTGGCATTATTATGTTCCAGTCAGCCTATATGGCAGAAGTGATACGGGGCGGCTTGCAAGCCATTCCTAAAGGCCAATATGAAGCAGGCGAAGCATTAAGTCTTAGCTATTGGCAATCTATGGGCTTAATCATTCTTCCTCAGGCATTAAAAATCACCATTCCTTCGATTGTGAATACCTTTATTGCCCTGTTTAAAGATACCAGTTTGGTTTTGGTCATTGGCCTATTCGATTTGTTAGCCATTGGACAATCGGCACTCGCCGACCCCGCATGGCTCGGCTTTTCAACAGAAATGTACGTATTTATCGCTTTTGTATTTTGGGTGTTCTGTTTCGGTATGTCTCGGTATTCGATCTACCTTGAGAAGAAACTACACACAGGACATTAATAAGGAATTTTAATATGACAGCTCAAAACAGCCCTGAAGTAGTGATTCAACTAAAAGGGATGAATAAATGGTACGGTGAGTTTCACGTACTAAAAGATTTAGATCTCACTGTAACCAAAGGTGAAAAGATTGTTATTTGTGGCCCTTCAGGGTCCGGAAAATCAACAATGATTCGCTGTATTAACCGCTTAGAAGAACACCAAAAAGGTGACATCATCGTAAACGGTACCGAGTTACTCAGTGATCTTAAAAGCATTGAAACGGTAAGAAGTGATGTAGGTATGTGTTTCCAGCACTTTAACCTGTTTCCTCACCTAACGGTTTTACAAAACTGCTGTTTAGCCCCTATTTGGGTTAAAAAACTCCCTCAAGCGGAAGCAGAAGCCACCGCGATGAAGTACTTAGAGCGGGTAAAGATCCCAGAACAAGCAGACAAGTATCCTGGGCAATTATCAGGCGGCCAACAGCAGCGTGTGGCGATAGCACGCAGCTTATGTATGAACCCTTCAATTATGTTGTTTGACGAGCCAACCTCAGCACTAGACCCAGAAATGGTAAGAGAAGTGCTAGATGTTATGGTTGAATTAGCCGACGAAGGTATGACCATGCTTTGTGTTACTCATGAAATGGGTTTTGCAAAACAAGTCGCGGACCGTGTGATCTTTATGGATAGAGGCGAAATCATTGAAGAAAATGTACCTGTCGAGTTTTTCGAAAACCCTCAATCTGATCGTACAAAGCTGTTCTTAAGCCAAATTTTGAACCACTAACATTAAACAGCAGATATAAAAAAGGAAGCCAATTGGCTTCCTTTTTTTATTACATTAATACTATTTTGGTTCGGCGTTCTCTACCCTACTCTTGAGCTTTTGCCCAGGACGGAAGGTGACTACTCGACGCGCAGAGATGGGGATGTCTTCACCCGTTTTTGGATTACGACCAGGGCGTTGATTTTTCTCCCTTAGGTCAAAATTCCCAAAACCTGAAATTTTGACTTGTTCCCCACTTTCCAAAGCAACCCGAATTTCTTCAAAAAAAGCTTCTACCACTTCTTTAGACTCACGTTTACTGAAGCCTAAATTTTCAAACAAATTTTCTGCCAGGTCAGCTTTAGTTAATGCCATAACTAGTCCCTCAAGGATGCGTCAAACTCTGAACGTAACACCTCTACAATGTTATCAACTGTAGCGGCAATCTCTTTTTCTTCAAGGGTTCGGCTTTGTTCTTGCAGCGTTAAGCTAATCGCAATGCTTTGCATATCGTCTGCAATGCCTTTCCCTTTGTATACATCGAATAAGTTTACGCCAACTAATTGATTTCCGCCAACTTTCTTAATGCAATTTATTAAATCAGCTGCATTTACCTGCTGAGACACTAATAATGCTAGGTCTCGGCGGTTAGCAGGAAACTTAGAAACGGGTTTAGCATCCGGTAATGTGCGTTGGGTAATGGCGTTTAATTTTAACTCGAACACAAACACTTTACCGCTCAAGCCAAAGGCTTTTAGGTGTTGAGGATGCAAGGCTCCCACAAAACCAATTGATTGACCGTTTAGTAAGATTTCTGCAGCTTGACCGGGGTGCAAAGCGGGGTTGCTTGCAGCAACAAAACTAAACTGTTGGTCATGCGCAGTAAGTTGTAACAACGCCTCTACATCACCCTTCACATCAAAGAAGTCTACTTCACGTTCAGCAGAGTTCCAGGCTTCTTGATTAGCATTACCGCTAATCACACCGGCTAACATAGCCGTTTGCTCCACACCATTTTCTGCACTTGCGTCCGGTACAAAACGTAAACCAGATTCAAATACCCGTACACGTGGCTGCTGGCGTTTTTGGTTATATGAAACCGTATCGAGCAAACCGGTCCATAAACTTAAACGCATGGCTGACATCTCGATAGAAATAGGATGTGGCAATACCATCGCTTCTGCGTTGGGGTGTAACAGCTGTTGGCGTTTAGGGTCTACAAAGCTATAAGTAATCGCTTCTTGGTAGCCTTTAGCGCAAAGTAACTGTCGGAACTTAGTGGCTGGCAACTCAACTTCTTTGTGTTGGCTCATCACTAATGATGCAGTTGGCGAAACATTAGGAATGTTGTTGTAACCATAGATACGAGCAACTTCTTCGATTAAGTCTTCTTCGATGGCCATATCAAAACGATAACTTGGCGCAACCGCCTGCCAACCGTCATCCGTTTCGCTCACTTGCATACCTAAGCGCGTTAAGATATCGGTAACTTGTTCTTGAGTGAACGAGTAGCCAACGACCTTTTCTAAACGAGCATGACGAAGCTTGATGCTTGATGCTGCTGGTAGTTTGCTTTGGTCGCCAGCTTCAACAACCGGGCCGACTTCACCACCACAAATCTCTACTAACAATTGAGTAGCGCGTTCAATGGCTTGGCTTTGCAATTGATAATCTACGCCACGCTCATAGCGGTGTGAAGAGTCGGTATGCAAACCGTATTGACGAGCACGTCCGGTAATCGCCAATTTGCTGAAAAAGGCACACTCTAAAAAGATGTCTTGGCTATCTTGGTTAACACCGGTGTGTTGGCCACCAAAAATACCCGCCATAGCAATCGGACCGCTTTGGTCACAAATAGCTAAGGTGTTAGCTTTAAGCTCAACTTCGTTACCATCAAGGAGTACCAACTTTTCGCCGTCTTTGGCTAAACGCACGTCAATAGAGCCAGTTAATTTGGCTAAATCAAAAGCATGCATCGGTTGACCTTGTTCGATAAGAACGTAGTTAGTCACATCGACCACAGGATCAATAGAGCGAATACCACTGCGGCGTAAGCGTTCTTGCATCCACAATGGTGTAGCGGCATTAACGTTTACCCCTTTAATAACCCGCCCTAAATAACGAGGACATTGTTCGGTGGCTTCAACATTTACGCTAAAGGTATCCTCAATGGTAACCGCGGCGTTTTGCCATTGCGGCTCAGCTACGTCCATTTGATTTAATACGCCCACTTCACGCGCTAAGCCGCGAAGGCTTAAACAATCGGCACGGTTAGGCGTTAGGTCTACTTCAATGCTCACGTCATCTAACTGCAGATAATCTCGTAAGTCAGTACCAATCGGCGCATCGCTAGGAAGCTCCATGATACCGTCAGACTCATCGCTAATACCTAACTCGCTGTAGGCACATAACATACCGTGGGACGGTTGGCCGCGAAGTTTGGCTTTCTTAATTTTAAAGTCACCAGGCAACACCGCACCGACAGTGGCTACGGCTACTTTTAAACCTTGTTTACAGTTAGGGGCACCACAAACAATGTCTAACAGCTCATCGCCACCTACGTTGATTTTGGTGACGCGAAGTTTATCTGCATCTGGGTGCTGGGCGCATTCTACAACCTCGCCAATGACTACGCCATTGAAGCTATCAGCTACCGCGTCTACACCATCAACCTCTAGGCCAGCCATGGTAATTTGCTCAGCTAACTCGTCGCGTGAAATGCTTGGGTTAACCCACTCTCTTAGCCAGGATTCACTAAATTTCATGTTAATTAACCCTTAATTAAATTGTTTTAGGAAACGTAAATCGTTTTCGAAGAATGAACGTAAATCGTTTACGCCGTAACGCAACATAGTTAAACGCTCTACACCCATACCAAAAGCGAAACCGGTGTATTCTTCAGGGTCAATATTTACCGCGCGCAGTACATTGGGGTGAACCATGCCACAACCCAATACTTCCAACCAACCGTTCTTACCAAGTACATCAACTTCTGCTGACGTCTCGGTAAAGGGGAAATATGAAGGGCGGAAACGTACCTGCAGGTCATCTTCAAAGAAGTTTTGCAGAAAGTCATACAACACGCCTTTCAGTTCGGTAAAGTTAACGTTTTTATCAACCATTAAGCCCTCGACCTGGTGAAACATCGGGGTATGGGTTTGGTCGTAGTCATTACGATAAACACGGCCTGGAGAGATAATTCTAATCGGTGGCTTCTCGTTTTCCATGGTACGAATTTGTACCCCAGATGTTTGAGTGCGTAACACCAAGTTAGGATTAAAATAAAAGGTATCGTGGTCGGCGCGAGCGGGATGATGCTCAGGAATATTTAGCGCATCAAAGTTATGGAAACCATCTTCAATTTCTGGCCCAGACTTCACTTGGAAACCTAATTCACCAAAAAATGTTTGAATTCGTTCAATAGTTCGAGTTACTGGGTGTAAGCCCCCTAACTCGTCGCCACGACCAGGTAAAGTTACATCAACAGTTTCTGCCGCTAACTTAGCGTTTAATTCTTGTTGTACTAGTAATTCACGTTTTTCATTTAACGCGTCTTGGATAACTTGTTTGGCTTGGTTAATGAGTTGCCCAGCTTGAGGACGTTCTTCTGGCGATAATTTGCCAAGTCCTTGTAGCTGTTTAGTCATTAATCCTTTTTTACCTAAGTATTCCACGCGAACGGCATCAAGTTCGTTGATTGCTGAAGCCGCATTAATGTGAGTCTTAGCCTGATTGATTAGCGCATCAAGATCTAGCATGATTTCCTCATATTCCGCCAAGGGAAAGGCTGATTTTTTTGTTTTAAATAAGACCGGAAATAGTACTTTAATGAACTGCTTATAGCTAGACTTGTTCCCGGAAAAAGGCAACTTGTAATGGTATTTTTTGCAATAAAAAAGGGAGCCGAAGCTCCCTTTTACAAACTTTGATAAAACTTATAAAGCAGCTTTTGCTTTTTCTACCAATACTGTAAATGCTGCTTTATCAAAAACAGCAATATCAGCTAGGATCTTACGATCGATTTCGATAGATGCTTTTTTAAGTCCGTCAATGAAACGGCTGTAAGACAAACCATTTTGACGTGAAGCAGCATTAATACGTGCAATCCATAACTGACGGAATTGACGTTTACGCTGACGACGGTCACGGTAAGCGTATTGACCCGCTTTGATTACCGCTTGAAAGGCTACGCGATAAACACGTGAACGTGCTCCGTAATAACCTTTGGCTTGTTTTAAGACTTTCTTATGACGTGCACGTGCTTGTACACCGCGTTTAACTCTGGCCATTCTTAATTTCCTCTAAACTTATGCGTACGGTAACATGCGAGCAATTGATGCAATATCAGATGCAGCAATCATTCCCTTCGGACGAAGGTGACGTTTTACCTTAGTACGGCGCTTAGTCAGGATGTGACGAAGACCAGCTTGTTTGTATTTAAAACCACCAGAAGCAGTTTTTCTAAAGCGCTTCGCAGCACCTTTGTTTGATTTCATTTTTGGCATTTACATGCACTCCGCATTGCGAGATTAACAACATATAACTAAAGGCGAACAAAAACAGCTTACTGGTTAAAGTAAGCTGCTCGTTACTTGGATGCCTCAGTTACTTCTTTTTAGGGCCTAACACCATCACAGCTTGGCGACCTTCCATTTTTGGAAAAGCTTCCACAACTGCTATTTCTGCTAAATCGCCTTTAATGCGGTTTAGTAGATCAAAGCCTAAGCTTTGGTGTGCCATTTCACGACCACGGAACCGCAGCGTTACTTTAGCTTTGTTACCCTCTTCTAGAAAACGAACCAGGTTGCGTAGTTTTACCTGATAGTCGCCTTCGTCAGTTCCAGGTCGGAATTTAATTTCCTTAACCTGAATCTGTTTTTGCTTCTTCTTCTGTTCTTTTACAGATTTACTCTTTTCGTAAATGAACTTACCGTAGTCCATGACCCGACAAACAGGTGGTTCAGCATTGGGACTAATTTCAACTAAATCAACGCCAGATTCGCCAGCTATGTTTAGCGCTTCATTCAAACTAACAATGCCAATGGCTTCGCCATCTAAGCCTGTAAGGCGTACTTCTTGCGCTTGAATTTCTTCATTTATCTTATGTGCTCTTGCAGCTTGTTGCTGACCACGTCTTCCGGTTTTTATAATTTATACCTCAATACAATTATTGTCACGATTGGCAATCTCTTGCTTAACTTGCTCGACAAAGTCGTCTACGGCAAATTTTCCAAGATCGTCACCCTTACGAGTTCTAACCGCAACCTCATTACTGTCGACTTCTTTATCGCCGACGACGAGTAAGTAAGGAATACGCTTTAGAGTATGTTCGCGGATTTTAAAGCCTATCTTCTCATTTCTCAAGTCCGCAATGGCTCTAATACCCTGTTTATTTAATTTTTTTACAACTTTATGGGCAAAATCAGCTTGTTTGTCAGTAATATTCATAACCACGACTTGTCTTGGTGCTAACCAAGTTGGGAAAAAGCCTGAGTACTCTTCGGTTAAAATACCGATGAAGCGCTCTAAAGAACCCAAAATTGCGCGGTGAATCATCACTGGCACATGGCGTTCGTTGTCTTCACCAACAAATGAAGCGGCTAAACGACCCGGCATAGAAAAATCTAGCTGTACTGTACCACATTGCCATGCGCGATCGAGACAATCGTGTAAAGTAAACTCAATTTTAGGTCCATAAAAGGCACCTTCACCTGGCAAGTAGGAGAATTCAATACCTTTAGAGCTTAACGCGTCTGCCAATGCTTTCTCAGATTTATCCCAAGTTTCATCATCACCTACTCGCTGTTCGGGGCGAGTTGACAATTTCACTTCAATTTCTTCAAAGCCAAAAGTTTTGTAGGTTTCATACACCATATCGATACATGAGGCGACTTCGTCTTGAATCTGGTTATCGGTACAGAAAATGTGTGCATCATCTTGAGTGAAGCCACGTACCCGCATTAAGCCATGTAAAGAACCCGATGGTTCGTTACGGTGACAAGAACCAAACTCGGCCATACGTAACGGTAAGTCACGGTAAGACTTCAAACCTTGGTTAAAGATTTGAATGTGGCCCGGACAGTTCATCGGTTTAACCGCATATTCGCGATTTTCAGATTGAGTGGTAAACATCGCGTCTGAGTATTTATCCCAGTGTCCTGATTTTTCCCACAGACTGCGGTCCATGATTTGTGGCGCTTTAACTTCTTGGTATTCGTACTTAGTTAACTGCTCACGCACGTAGCTTTCTAACTGACGGAAGATTGTCCAACCAGAATCATGCCAGAACACCATACCTGGTGCTTCTTCTTGCATGTGGTAAAGGTCTAATTGCTTACCAATTTTGCGGTGGTCGCGCTTAGCGGCTTCTTCAAGGCGTTTTAAATAAGCAGCGAGTTGCTTTTTATCTGCCCAAGCGGTGCCATATACCCGTTGTAACATTTTGTTTTTGTTGTCGCCGCGCCAGTAGGCACCTGCCACTTTCATTAGTTTAAAGTGATGACAAAACTTCATGTTAGGTACGTGTGGGCCACGACACATGTCGATGTATTCTTCGTGGTGATACAAACCAGGCGTTGCACTTGGGTCAATGCCTTCTATGATTTCTAGTTTGTAAGGTTCTTGGCGCTCTTCAAATACCGCTTTAGCTTCTGCTAGAGGAACGGTTTTCTTAATCACGTCGTAATTGGTTTTAGCCAATGCCTTCATCTTCTTCTCAAGATTATCGATGTCTTCTTGAGTTAATGAATGGTCTAAATCGATATCGTAATAAAAGCCGTTATCAATGGTAGGTCCGATAGCCATTTTTGTGTCAGGCCACATTTGCTTAATTGCATGGCCTAATAAGTGTGCACAAGAGTGACGAATGATTTCTATACCATCTTCGTCTTTCGCCGTAATAATGGCGACTTGTGCGTCCTCAGAAATGATTTCGCATGCATCAACACGTTGGCCGTTTACACGACCAGCAATACAAGCTTTTGCTAAGCCTGGGCCGATATCTGCGGCGATATCCATTGTTGATACAGGGTTTTCGAATTGACGTTGGCTACCGTCAGGAAGAGTAATAACTGGCATATTTATCCTTACACATACAGTGGTGATGCCTACTAAACATCACATGTTTCAGTCGATAAAGCAGTGCAATTTACTGCACTAAAAAGAGGGGCATATTAAAGGTCTGAACAGATAACTTCAATAGCTTAAGTTTTTTTGGCGCTAACACTCGTGGTAGCGAGCAAATTGAACCATAATTAATGGGTGGGCATATTGGAGTAGTTGTTATGAAAAGTTATGTCGAAAAAATGATCTCATGCCCTAGCTGTGGTCACCACACACCATTAATTATTGACGCGAGTAATGGCGACCAAGACTATTACGAAGATTGCCGCGTTTGCTGCAACCCTATTCATTGCCGTTTAAAGGTAGACGAAGCCAACGACAAAGTGTCAGCCTTTGTCGATGCCGACGACGAGCAGTATTTTTAGCTTAACCAGCGTTTAAGATCACCCGTTTTTGCCAAGTTTTTAATGGTATCAATGGCGGTTTGAGTCGCACTGTCTATCTCTATATTGACAAGGTCGTTGACTTGCTTGTCACCCAAGGTAGTGACTCTGAGGGTTTCTGGGATGATATGTAACCAAAATCCAGATTCACTAAGCTCGCCCACCGTTAAACTCGCTCCATCTACACAAATAAAACCTTTATAAACCACATATTCTAGCCACTGACTTGGCAACGATAGATGGATAGCTAAATTGTTTTCACTGCTGCAAAATTCAACGATTGTTGCAGTGCAATGAATATGCCCTGAGACTAGATGACCGCCAATCTCATCACCCACCTTAGCCGCGCGTTCAATATTTACAAAATCACCTTCATTAATCAGGTCTAAGTTTGTTAAACTCAAGGTCTCTTGTATCAAGTCGAATTGAACACCTTGCTCGCTAATGTCTACCGCGGTTAAACACGTCCCGTTTATCGCAACACTAGCACCTATGTTTAAGCCTTCGGTATCCGTTAAATAAACCCAGAGCTGCATTAAGCCTGGTGCCCTTTTGACTTTGATAACTTTACTTTTACTTTGAACTATTCCGGTGAACATGAAGTCTTTTTTCCTGGGTTTTAAACAACGTTTTTCAAAAGAATGCTTTGCCATACTGAGATTGGCAGGCCCGATTGTAGTGGCACAACTTACCATTACCGGCATGAGTTTTGTCGATACCATAATGGCGGGTTCGGTTAGCCCAACCGATTTAGCCGCAGTGGCCGTAGCGGCTAGTTTTTTTAACCCAATAATCTTGTTACTTCAAGGTATTTTGATGGCAGTAACACCTTTGGTGGCGTTTCAAATAGGTGCGCGCCAAGCCCACAAGGGTGGCATTATCTTCCGCCAAGCGTTGATCATATCCATGGTTTTAGCCGCCTTAGCGTGGGTGATCTTATGGTTTGCACCTAAGGTTTTTAATCTAATGGATGTTGAACCGCAACTGGTGGGATTAACCAAACAATACTTGTATTTTGTTAGTTTTGGCTTGCCCGCCTTTGCGTTGTACCAGGTACTGCGCGGGGTCAACGAGGCCTGTTCGAACATTAAAGCCATCATGATCATTGGGATCATCGGTTTAGCGATAAATATACCGGTTAACTATATTTTCATTAATGGTTTATTCGGCTTGCCCAAACTAGGCGGTGCTGGTTGTGGCGTAGCCACTGCCATGGTGAACTGGTTTATGGCGATTGCTATGTTAGTGTATGCGCTAAGAAGCAATACCCTTAAACCACTAAACTTGTTTGAAAGGCACAACGGTATCGACTGGTCGATTGTATCGCGCATTTTTAAATTGGGTTTGCCGATTGGTGGCGCAATATTTTTCGAAGTCACCTTGTTTTCGATGATAGCACTATTGCTGTCACCCTTGGGCGCAGACATTGTAGCCGCGCACCAAATCGCCCTTAACTTTACCTCAATGGTATTTATGTTGCCCTTGAGTATTGGGATAGCACTGACTATTCGAGTAGGTAACTACATGGGAGAGAAATCACATGATAAAGCGCAAATTAGTGCCTATAGCGGCTTAATATTGTCGATCATCGCCACCTTGTTTATCGCAAGTGCCACCATCTTGTTCCGTCACAACATTATTGCTTGGTATACCGAAAATGCCACTGTAGCCGCCATTGCCGCGCCGTTGTTTTTGCTCGCGGCCACCTATCAGCTGTCTGATTCTTTGCAGGTGTGTTGTGCCGGTGCTTTACGTGGTTACCAAGACACTCGGTTTATTCTAATCGTTACCTTGATTAGTTTTTGGCCTATTGGCTTAGGGGTTGGGTCGCTGCTTACGTTTACAGACACTCTCACAGCTGAACCCATGGGGGTTCAAGGCTTTTGGATTGCTATTGTATTAGCTTTAAGCGCCTGTGCAGTTGGTTTATTTTGGCGCTTAGTATGGGCAAGCAATAACCCAGATAAGCTGCATTTAATTAATAAGCAAGCATGAAGCTGCCGAACCTTACTAGCCTGCTAGTTGCCGGTTTAACGCTGGCTGCTAGCATTTACTTTGTCATCAATTGGTCTACTCCTCGCAGTGATAAGCTGTTTAACACCTACGTTGCACGACTTAACCGCGTGCTTGCCATAAATATTACGCCGCCCTCCCGTTTAGATGCCCTAGTAAACTTTGCTTGGCGAGATTACCAATTAGCTGAGCCAGCGGTAAGCTTATCGCTCATCGACACCATGGGCTTACGCCAATGTGGCTTAGACCAGCTGGTTTTTGAGAAAAATTCCAGCTTAGGTAAACATGCCAGTGCCGATAGGCAACTGCTTTGGCATAACCAAATAATCCTAAGCTTGCAGCACTGCTTGCAAAACCAAGCAATCAGCCCCGCATTAACAAACAGCCTAAACGCGATTCTCAGTGCAAAAACCCAAGCCATACATACCTACTGGAACAACTATTTGGTTAACGAGCCAAGCTTGCGCCATTTATGGACCACGCCACATACGCTTAACGCACACCCGGTGGGGGCTTACCGAAGCATGGCGGGTTACTTAAGCAGTTTACAAAACATCCACCAGCAATTTGTAAATCAGCAAGCGCTTGATAGTGCTATGTTGCTGGCTATAAGCCAACAATTGGCTAAAGGACCTAGCATATTGGCGCTCCTACAAGAGCTGCATAACGCCACGTTGTGGCTAAACACGGTAAGCAAAGCCTTAAAACAGCGTGCGTTTAGTTGCCGCAACAACCAACAAACCTTTACTATTTTGTCTAATGTTTTACACAAGGTGTATATGCCCAGCGTGCAGGAGTATTTAGCCCAGTTAGACCAAAGTGCCAATGTACTCATTGTTCAATTAGCGCCCTTACTTGAGGGGAAAACGGTGCAAACTTTGCTTGAGCAAACTCAACATGCACACCACGCCTTTCAGCAAGCGAACAAAGACCATGTGAAACAATGGCAGCGAATATTAAACAGCTGCCAAGGCTAAACCCATTACCTAACAGCAATATCGAAAAAAACACGCCTTTGGCAAACTGGTTATGCCAACGCTGATTAATCATTGAGCATACAGTTCGAATATGAGAGAACAGCGATTGACGCAAGCAAACACATACAGTATCTTTCACGCCGTAGGTTTATTCCTCGATAATACAACCGTAGCTCAGTTGGTTAGAGCACCACCTTGACATGGTGGGGGTCGGTGGTTCGAATCCACTCGGTTGTACCAAAATTTAAAACAATATTCGCGTAGCTCAGTTGGTTAGAGCACTACCTTGACATGGTAGGGGTCGGTGGTTCAAATCCACTCGCGAATACCAAATTTTTCAACAAAGCCCGCTACTTAGCGGGTTTTGTTGTTTTTAGGGTTTGATAAACATCGGCTTTATGCCTCTGTTGTTGCCTCGTTATCTCAAAACACGGGCCGTGTCGTTATTTCGACCGACAGTAAAAAAACACATTATTTTATTAATTTTTGTTACCGTTCGGTGACCATCAATTTGCGACCACGGTTTATTTTACTCTCTTTTAGCTTATGGTATTCGTTTGGCTGATTAGTGCGCTGCTTTATCTTAGGCTTATATTATTTTTAAGCACCCTTTCTCAAACATTTAGCCTTTTATTCTAATCAATAGCTTAGCTAGGCTAACCCTCTCTGACACTTAATCAGTCAAACAGAACCAAGCTTGTAGGCGATGTTTTGAGCCTAGCGGTTTACCCGCTGATAACACTTGGCTAAACGTTGCTTTAATTGGTTTAGCATAGTGGTTTCGATTTCTTACTCAATCTGATCGTTGTAGTTGTATACCAATAGGCTGTCGATTTGTTCGATTAGTGGGAGTATTAAGTGACCATTGTCGTTATCCCATTACCATTGATCGGCATTTTGCATTAAGCCAATTGAATGCTGCCGCTCACTAAGTTGTTGAGCTAACTTAAGTTGGCAACGGGTGTGGTAAGAGGCGCTGTTCTCTAGTTGCTCGGCCACATTTAACAACCAAGTCGCTGGCTGCTGTTGAAACATCTTAAAACAAGCATCCCAGAGGTCTTTGCTGTCTATAGCGGCTAATAAACACTGTAATGAAAAGGGCTGAGTGTTTTCTAAAATTTGTACTTGCACATGGCCAGCACCATCACTGTGATAAATAGCGTGTAAACACTGATACTGCTTTAGCAGCGATATAGGATCGTTTATGTCACTGTCATCGCTAAAAGGCGAGCTTATCGCTAGGCGATGTGCTTGCTTTAGTTGATCAACTAGCTGATTAATGCGTTGAAATAAGGGCGAACTTTGGTCAGTGCCAGCAAAACATATCTCGGCCTTAAGTGTGGGTAATAGCGTTATCAACGCTGCCATTTTCTCATCGATGCTAATTAGCTGAGGCGCTTGATCACTCATACATTTTTACCCTTAAAGTATATTCAGCAAAGGGATGAGCCGAGACCGCTATGCCGATCCAGGTGCGTTGCTGTTCTACCACCACAGCATTGGCGCTAACTTGATGGCCAATGTCGTTTATTGAATTTAACGCTTGATGTAGATACCCTTCACCAGTTAGTGAATAACTTGCTTCACCATCTATTGATTCGATGCTTACTACAAATTGATCTCCTTGAAAGCCGAGAATGAAATAGTGGTTTTCGTGCTCGCCTCCCACTATATCCGTACGTTCAAAAGGCTGGTTTGCTTGGTCAATGTTAAGGTAGTAGTAATCACGGCTTAACCCTTCAATATGGCGAATCAATTGAAGGCTAGCAGCCCTCACTGGGCTGGCTAGAATACTAACCAGTGCCACCAGCAAAACATTAATAACGGTGAATTTCATCACTTAACTCCCAAACAGTACATATTCGCTTAGTGTTTCAAAAAAAAGTAGAGGGCGTTCATTTTCGAGCTGCAGCTGAAGGGCATCCACAATCCACGCATCTATTGGCGGTAAGTAATCAGGCTTAATCGTCAGCTTTTGACCGTTTAACCAAATTCCTACATTGGGATCACTGCGATGTTTTAAGATATCGTCCAGTGCCACTGTTGTTTGCCGATGGGTTTCATCCTTTACGATGACATCGCTTATGGCTGTGTGACTATGCTCAGCTAAGACTGGAATAAACACATCAAGCATCAGCTGCTTTAGCGTATTGGGCTGTATCTGATGCCAATCTAGTTGTTCGCTATCTCGAAGATGGTGGCAAAATAGCAGTACAAAAGCGGCCAAGGGCTTCTTAGCTAAGACGGTGTTCAACAAGGCACTATTTGACACCAAGTTTGGCGCAAAGGTTTTATCAACGATATAGAAAAAAGGCTTAGCCGCTTCGCCGTATAAGGGGCGATAATCGAGCGTTTGGCTCTGAGCACTGGCCAAATTTAGTAAGATATTTTCACACAATTCGGGATTATCTTTTACTTGCTGCAAAGGTGAAAACCACCGTTTTCTGGCGTCAGGTTGTTCATCAATACCAAATAGTTGGTCGCTACTACCAAACAGATCGTCGGTATCGCTTAAGGTAGGCAGAGACTCACCAAAAGCCTGCAAGCTTGCTTCCTCTTCGCCGTTTATTAGCCATTTTAGCAAATGGCTAATCTCGGCCAGTTTTGAAGAATGCGGCGCAAGACCATGCAGCTCTGTTTTAATATCCTTGAGAAGATATTCTGCTTCTTTGAGAAGGCCTTGCTGGCTTGCTGTCAATGTAACTGCTCCCTGCGGGTGATACATCCTTACACAATGCTTGAGGAACATTGATGCCTCAATGGCTTATCATAAGAGGAGTTAACCAGCACTGCATTGACTTGAGCACATAGGCAGTAGGATTTTAACTAAGAGCATAACTGGAGGCGGCGTGGGTTGATACCTTAATCAAACAGCCTAGTACGAACTATGTGTTACAAAACCCTTTTAGGTTGAACAGACAAGGATTACTCGGCCCTAGCGTCAGCCCCATGCTCTGACAACTGAGCACCAAACCAGCGGTGGATAGCAGTTATCAGTGTAAGGTCAGTGGTTTTAAACTCAATGTTAGCGCCTTCAGGGGTAGCAGTGTACAAAACCCTTAGTTCGCTGGCTCGCTGTTGCAAGGTTTTCAGCCCGGGCATGGTATCGCCATGTAAGCTTGCAGGTGCTGAGTAGTCTCCCTGACTAAACAGCTTGGCTTGATGTGTTAGATGCCGCTGGATTAACGACACTTGATCACTAGCGCTAGCATCTTTTGCAATAACACTCATGACACCGCCTTGTTCTGTCATCGTAAAGACATGGGTAGTTTCAGACATGGCAAAGGGCATTACATGATGTGACATTTCATGAATATGTTGCTGGGTAGTTTCGGCAAATACTGAAGGTGATGCTAAGGCTACCAGTAGGCACAGCCATTTAGAAACCTTAGCAATAGGCGATATTGTTATTCTCATGGTCAGCCCTTAGATTGTCGTTCAATTAAAAAAGTACTCGCCATAGCTAATACTCATGGCGTTTATTGGGTCTTAGCTTTTTCTATTGCCGTTTTTTCTCGCTATTTTTGTTCTAAAAAAGCGAAGCGCAGACGCCCCCAATTCATACAGTAACACCAATACCCATAGCCCTGTGATTAGCAGCACAAATACGGTGAAATGTGATAGCAGGTTGCCCGTTTTACCTTGGTACTTGGGGTTGGGACTATTGAGCATGTCCTCACCAAATAAGCCTGAACAACATGGCTTACAGTAATTTTTAGTTTTAACCACATAAAGCTGATTACTGGCTACTTGGTTATCGCAGCAAAAACACTTCATTTAACTCTCTCTAGCTATGGGTGACACAGGCTCATCAATACTTACAAACTGTAATCGAACACAATTATATCTGCTAATAGCGGCCTAAATAGGTCTTTTAGTATCTCATGTTCAGGGTGAGGCAAATAGCGCTGTCGTGCATCTTCGTCCGCAAAGCTCATCAACACCGCATGGGTATAGCCTTGGTTTTTTTGTTCGGGGCTGTTGTTAAGCCCCCACTCTACGGAAACAACGCCTGCTATCTTGTCTGGCATTGATTCAAATAGCCGTTTGAGTTCTTCTATTTGTGATTCATTGGCTGAGGGCATTAACTGTATAAGTAGTATGTGTCTAATCATTGTCATCCCTGCGCTAGGCTGTTAATTAAGTGTTGGCTAATAGAGGGTGTATAGTATTTTAATGTCCAACCAGCCGCCTTACGAGCAGGTCTTAAGCAACGCCGAGGCCTGCAGTGTTCACCTCTGAACCATTCACATTGTATCAGCTGTTAGCGAGTAGCGTTGCTTAATAATTTTATAGCGGATTCGCTTTCTTATGGGCGCCAAAGCGGTCAGCATCGAGGCCTCGTTTCCAATAACCCACCGCCGAGACGTTTAGCCTATTGAAACCGATGTCTTGTTGAAGCTTTGGCCTAAGCGCACGGATGATGGTCGCTTCTAAGCCTAAAAATACTTGGGTATCCTTTGCCATGGTTTGCGCTGTTTGTAACACAATCTGCTCTAAGCTTAGCTTGTTTTCATCTTCAATAAACCATTGTGTATTTAAGGCGTCGTCATAATCCATGTCGATGATATCGTTACGGCTGGGTACGGATATGATGGCTTTTACACTGGCGCCGGGCTTAAACCTTGGTATGTAGCCGTTGATGGCATTAACAGATGTAAGATCACCGACTAACAAATAGCTGTGGTGGCTATAGTTGGTCAATTTTAAAGGGCCAGGACCTGCGATAGTCACATGGTCACCCACTGTTGCGCTTTTCGCCCAGTTGGTGGCTGGTCCCTTATGGCGATTAATTACAAAATCTAACGCAAGCTCTAGGGTATTGGGATTAAACGCGCGAATAGTATACGAACGCATAGTTTTTTCAGATTTGCCCGGTTCTTGAAAAACCACTTTTACATAGGACCCTTCAAGGCCTACCGGAAAGTCAGATAAACTGTCACCAGATAGAACAAAGCGGCGTAAATGAGGTGACAACTCGATGATCGAAGATATCTTTGTTAAACGCATAATGGGCTTTTTCGGCTTCACTGAGTCACTCCTATTGATCTTGATTAACGACACTTATGTTGATAAAGTCTACTATAATTCAACGTGGTTGACATTGTCAACCAACAAACATTGGTAAATTTATGGAACAAGATGATATTTCAGACATTGTTTTTGGTGTTGTGCATTCATACCGCTTAGCAATGCGCGCTACTCTAAAAGCCAGTGAACTTGGCTTAAATTCGATGCATGTTAGGTGTTTATCTTTCATCGAACGCAACCAACGTTGTACAGCCAACGACATCGTTCAGTTTCTTGCTAGAGATAAAGCACAAGTAGCCCGTTTAATTAAAGAGATGATAGATAAGGAGTGGTTAACTAAGAGCGCAAACCCAGAGGACCGACGAAGTCAGTTTCTCGCACTGACCACCGACGGAATTAAACTGGCCAGCCTTATCCGCGATACACAACTAGACATTCACAATACGATGCTAGAAAACCTTTCCACCGAACGGGTAAAAGCCTTTAAAACAGTCGCTGGCACCATGGCCGCTAACCTGCGCTCATACGGTAAAGATATTTGAGCTTAGTTAAGGCTTAGCGCCGTGATAATCGGGTTTATTTATGTGAAAAATTGCTGTATAAGCATGCGCTGTATTTCGTTTAATGAGGATCCGCATGTCTAAGTTTTTTTATAAAGGCCGTATTGAGAAAAAGCCTAAGCATGAGAGTTTCGGTTTTAACACTAAACGTGCTGTGAAACCTGGTTCAGCTGAACTGCCTCTGAAATTAACTGTAACCTCAGAGCAACGTAAACAAGAATTAGCATCGGTGGCGGCTGAGCATCAGCTAGTGGTTAACATTACCGTAGATGACACTGCTGAAGAAAATATTCAAGAGTTAGACGTCGTCATAAGCAAGCCAATCACGGCCACCTTTGACAAAAAACCGAACCGTAATGACCCCTGTAGTTGCGGTAGCGGTAAAAAATATAAAAAGTGTTGCGCATAGTAAAAGGAAGCGAAAGCTTCCCTTCTTGTTTCTACTTTAAGCTACGCCAATGCATCTCAACTTCATTGTCGCCTAAGGTCACATAGGCTGACTCTTCGGTAATGGTGACTGATAAGTCCATAGTACGCGTCACAAACGACGCTAAGGTGCTAATTTCTTGCCAGTCAAATTGCCAAACCTGGACATCTAACTGACTAATTTTGTTCGCTGTTTGCTGCCACCAAGTATCTGATTTGGCATTAAAGGTATATACCTTGGCCACTTTAGCCGACCGAGTCGCTTTTTTTATCCGCTCTGGAGTAGGCTCACCAACATCTATCCACAACTGGGTTTCGTTTGCCAAAGATTTAAGCCAGATATCGGGCTCTTCTATTTCACTAAGGCCTTTGGTAAATTCTAGATCTTGCTCGGCACTCAGGCAAAATGCCATGGTTCTGGCCATCATTCGCTCTAGGGTTTCAGAGGGGTGCTGGGCAATGGTTAAGCTTAAAGTGTCGTAGTAATTGCGATTGAGATCAGACAAAGAAATACGTAACTTATAGATGGTTGGTTTTAGCGCCACAAAAATGCCTTAAAAAAGAGTAAGCCCCGCACTTTACAATTTGGCGGGGAATAATGGCACAGAGCATGCGCTTTTTTTTATTGAAACTCAATACGACACTTCGCTAAGTGGCGTATTTTATCTAAGCATAATTAATCAGGGTAAGTGTCTCTAATTGCGAGAAATTCATCAAAATCGTTAACCAGCAAGTCAACCAAACTAGGATCGAAATGTTTGCCCTTTTGCTCAATGATAAATTCTTTAATTTGTTGGTTTGACCATGGCTCTTTGTAAGATCGCTTAGAGCCTAGTGCATCAAATACATCAGTAATAGCCATGATACGTCCCACTAGAGGGATATCTTCTCCAGCTAGTTGCCTTGGGTAGCCTGAACCGTCCCATTTTTCATGGTGACATAAGGATATTTCGGCCCCTAAACGCGCGATAATTTTGTTAGAGTCAGCCAACAAGTCATAACCTATTTGCGCATGGGTTTTCATTACTTCCCACTCTTCTGCGTCTAACTTGCCAGGTTTATGTAGTATTGATTCGGGGATCGCTATTTTACCTAAATCGTGTAAAGGCGCTGCGTGCTTGAAGACTTCAACAAACTCAGCATCAAAACCTAGTTTTTGGGCCATCAACTCACAAATTAAAGAAACCCGCTTAACATGCGATCCCGTTTCTTTGCTACGTTGTTCAATGGCATCGCCAATAATAAATATTAGCTCTTTTTGAGTATCTTGAATTTCTTCTTTGATGGTCAAATTTTCAAAGGTTAACGCGATGTTGGTAGCAAAAACTTCTAACAAGCCTTTCTCAATATCATCCAGTGGTTTTTCATGTTGAACATACAACAAACTGACGCTGCGATTATCGGTCGGGTAAAAACCGACATAACAGCTTTCGGTAACCAATGTTTTTCGTTCGTCTAATGCTCTCTTGAGTAAAGACTTAACGTTTTCTGGAATTTTACTTTGGTCAAAATTGTATTCGTTGTGTTCGTTGGTGACAAAATCACCGGTTGCTGCCAACACATTAAAAGACTGATGATGAAGTACGTCTTCGGTCAAAGTGGTGATATACATCGCTGATGTTTCTAACTGAAATAGCTCAACCAGTTGTTTAAGTACCGCTGAGCCGAAGTGATAAAGGGTTTTACTCTTGAGTACTAAAGAGGTTGATTCAATCACCTGCAACAAACCGGAGCGATGGCGTTCGATGAATTGAATATCGCGAAAAGAACGAATCGCGGAATAGGTAATGGTTTTTAACTTGGTCGCGGTAAGCTCTGTTTTACTTTTGTAGTCATTAATATCATAGTCTTTGATAACCGACTCTTCGGGCGCCTGCCCGGGCTGACCAGTACGCAAAATTAAGCGAGTGGCATGATTTTCTTTAGTTTCTCTGATCCATTTAACCAACTCTAGTCCGGCGTGATCAGTTTCCATCACCACATCAACCAAAGCTATTGCTATGTCGTTATGCTCGTCAAAAATCTTTTGTGCTTCTTCGGCACTATAAGCGGATAAAAATTCTAACTTGTAACCATCAATTTCTACGTCAGATAGAACCAAACGGGTGACCGAGTGAATCTCTGCCTCGTCATCAATCACCAATAGCTTCCAAGTTCCCTTAGAAGTTTCTTCTACTGGCTCTGCGAAATCATCGATGAAAAGAAAGTCGCTCATGCCCTGCTCCATATGTTTTTAGATACATTAAACCTAGATCAGCAACTGCATAATATCAAAGACTATTATCCACTAACTTTCAAAAATTTAGAGTTAACCCCCGCTATTGGGTAGTAAATCATTTAAAAGTAGCCGGGATTTAGCTAAAATCAACTGAAACTCAATAACTTGAAACTTATGGAAAGTCGCTTAACAAGCTATAACATACTGCCTTCTTTAGTTATCTTAGCAATGGCTGCCGGTATGTTAATGTGGTATTCCAGCTTATCCTCGAATACCCGAGATATTATTTATTGGCTGCCCTATGGCTTAGCGGCTATTACAGCGATACTCGCTTTACAGTTTAACCGTCGTCAATTAGTGGTTGTGGTTTTTGTTAACGCTTTCAGTTATTGGCTAATTTTTAGTTACCTACAACAACCGCTCGATGTAGCGCAAGCCCGAGTTGCCTACGCACTGGTGTGTGTATTTATTCCCATTAATTTGGTGGCTAACCAATTTATAAGAGAAAACGGCAGCAGGACTCGCAGAGCATGGATTTGCTATTGTATCTTGCTAATACAGGTGATCGCGATTGCAATTACCGTAGATTTTTTAAGCGATTCTATAGTTGCTCACATTGACAATTGGTTTACGCCCAGGCCCATCGATGGCTTTGTCATAAGCTTAAATGCCTTGGGCTTGTTAACGCTTTGCTCGGTATTGGCCTTTGTTCGTTTTATTAATCAACCAACCAGTATTTCTATCGGCTTATTTTTTAGCTTTGTTGCTAGCACCTTTCCGATAATCTTTTTAGATAGAGAAGCTATTTCGTCAGTTTTTTTTACCGCCTCTTTACTGATTATGTTATTTAGCGGATTTAGTGCCTCTCACGAATTGGCCTATCGTGATGAGCTAACCGGCTTATTAGGCAGGCGCATGTTATTTGAAAAACTAGCAGGCTTGTCCAAAAACTATACCTTGGCCATGGTAGATATAGACCACTTCAAGAAGTTTAACGACACCTATGGACACGATGTCGGCGACGACGTGTTAGCGATGGTGGCGGCTAAGTTAGACCAAATTGAAGGCGGTGGACAAGTGTTTCGCTACGGCGGTGAAGAATTCACGGTACTTTTTAAGGGGAAGAAGCTGAATCACGCTATTGCCTTTTTAGATGACACTCGAGAGATTATCTCGGAAACCCCCTTTGTCATACGAGACAAAAACAGCCGCGAAAAAAGTGATAAGTCTCGTCGTGATAACGAGGCTAAGCCTAAAGAGACGGTACAAATCACCGTGAGCATTGGGGTTGCTGAGAAATCCAGCCAACATTACGATGCCCAAGAAGTCATTAAAGACGCCGATAACGCCTTATACAAAGCCAAGAATAAGGGCAGAAATGTGGTGGTTGGTTAATGTAAATTAATCAGGGCATAAAAAAAGGGTTAAGCCTTAAAGCGCTTAACCCTTTTTGTTGATAGACATTAAACGACTGCAGCAATCGCCGTACACAGTGCTTGCATGTTGTTTTTAGTCATACCCGCTACGCTAATACGGCCAGAACCAACAATATAAACCCCATGTTGTTCTTTTAAGATAGTGACTTGCTCTTTGCTTAATCCAGAGAACGAGAACATGCCATTTTGGCGTTGAATGAAGCTGTAATCACCTGTGGCCCCTTTCTCGGCTAGAGTGGCAACAAATAAATCGCGCATTTCTTTAATACGAACACGCATTTCTGCCACTTCTGCATGCCACTGAGCTTTTAGCTCTGGGTTTTGCAAAATGGTCGTTACCACCGCAGCACCATGTGAAGGCGGGTTAGAGTAATTAGCACGAATGCCTGCTTTAACTTGACTGAATGCGACGGCACCCTGCTCTTTGTCTTCAGCAACTAAAGTGAATGCGCCAACACGTTCGTTATACAAACCGAAGTTTTTAGAGAACGAACTTGCGACTAACAGCTCTTTAATTTCTTTAGCAAAAATACGTAGGCCTGCTGCGTCTTCTTCTACGCCTTTAGCGAAACCTTGGTAGGCAAAGTCAAACAGTGGCAGAATTTTCTTAGTCGCTGACAATGCGGCTAATTGTTGCCATTGTTCAACCGTGGGATCAATGCCGGTAGGGTTGTGACAACACCCGTGGAACAACACTAAGTCGCCTTCTGATACTTGCTCTAAAGAGCTAAGCATGGCATCAAAATCTAAATCTTTGGTTTCAGCGTTGTAATAGTCATAAGCTTTAACTTCTAAGCCAAGCGCTTTGAAAATATTGCCGTGGTTAGCCCACGTTGGATTGCTTACCCAAACAGTACGAATACCTAAATGGTTGTAGGCAAATTCTGCAGCATTATGTAATGCGCCTGTACCACCAGGAGATTGAGCCGTAAATCCGCGTTGGCTATTAACTATTTCACTGTCTTCGCCAAACAATAACTTTTGAACTTCGGTGCCGTAAGCGGGATTACCTTCAATACTAAGGTAAGACTTGGTGGCTTCGTTTTCTAAAAGGTATTTTTCTGCAATTTTAACGGTGTCTAACACTGGCGTTTGGCCAGCTTCGTTTTTGTAGATACCTACACCGAGATTGATTTTGCTGGGACTTGGGTCAGCTTTAAAAGCTTCAGTTAATCCTAAGATAGGATCCGCTGGGGCTGCGGTTACGCGCTCAAACATATTTTCCTCACTGCTAGTTACTTACCTGTATTCTGCGAAAGATTACCCTAAGTTATTATGGCTGTCTTTAGGTGGACAAAAAAATATCGGGTAAATGTTGATTTAACGCATTAATTTGGATTAAGCAGCTATTTTTGTTAATTTTAAACCACAATTATGACACCATGTCATCGCTTACTATAAAAGTGTCTGTAGCGTTAACAAGAGACCCAGCTATATGGATTTAAGTTTAGGTTTTATCGTAAAAAAATGGTTAGGCTCTTTGTTGATGCCACTTAATATCGCCCTATTTTTTTTACTGCTATCTTTTTACTTTGGCTTAACCAAGCGCCCCTACCGAGCGGCAGCCACATTACTCCCGGCGCTGTTGATTTTAATTGTCACGAGTAACCCTTGGTGGGTAAACCAACAATTATTAACCAACGAGCGACAAGTAGACGTGCCAAGCAATGTCGTCGATAGCTTCGATTTTGTCGTGGTGTTAGGTGGCGGCCATATTAGTGACCCTTTATTATCCCCCACTGAGCAGTTAAGCCGCTCTTCACTGGCTAGGATTTTGAAAGGCATCGAACTTAGTCTAGTTAACCCACAAAGTCGCTTAATTGTTTCAGGGTATGGCGGTAGCGATCCTAATAGCAACGCTGAGTTAATGGAAAAGGTAGCAACACAAGCTAATATTCCCCCAGCCAATATAATTACTATTCCTAAAGCCAGAGATACCGAACAAGAAGCGGCGGTCATTTCTACCTACATAGGACAACGCCCCACGGCGTTAGTCACCAGTGCTACTCATATGCAGCGCGCTTTACAGCATTTTCAAAAATACTCTAGCAACATTAGCCCCGTTCCTACCGATTATTTAGGAAAAGAAGTTCAAGCAGAACAAAGACTTTACGAATATTTGCCTGATGCACGCTTTATGTACCGCTATGATGCACTGTGGCATGAGAAGTTAGGTGTGTGGTGGCAAAAAATTCGTGCTTATTTTTCTTAATCGTTTGTTTTAGATCAGCAATTTTCAGTTTTAGCTAAGTAATTTTCGCTAAACACTACGTTTTTGTAATTTATTCACTATAATCGAGCCAATTTATTTAAAGGAGAGAAACGCAATGAGAACACCTCTAGTAATGGGTAACTGGAAACTAAACGGTACTAAAGATTCGGTTACTGCATTAGTAAATGGTTTAATCGAGCCAGCTAAAGCTGCTACCAACGTGCAAGCAGCAATTTGCCCACCAGTAGTATTCTTGGGTCAAGTTGAAGCTTTAGTCGGTGATGCTCCAATCGCTTACGGTGCACAAGATGCAAGTGTTAACACTTCTGGTGCATTCACTGGTGAAAACTCTCCAGTTATGTTGAAAGAATTTGGTTGTACTTACAGCCTTGTAGGCCACAGTGAGCGTCGTCAGTACCACAACGAAACTGATGCGGTTGTTGCAGCAAAATTTAAAGCGATTCAAGAAAACCAATTAGTACCTGTACTATGTATTGGCGAAACTGACGAAGAAAACGAAGCCGGTAAAACTGAAGTTGTTGTTGAAACTCAACTTAAAGCGGTTATCGACCTTTGTGGTATCGATGCGTTAGCAAATGCAGTTATCGCATACGAGCCTGTTTGGGCTATCGGTACTGGTAAATCAGCGACTTCTGAGCAAGCTCAAGCTATTCACGCTCACATTCGTGGTTGGTTGGCTGCACAAAGTGCTACCGTTGCTGAAAAAGTACAAATCTTATACGGCGGCAGCGTTAAAGCAGCCACAGCTAAAGAATTGTTCTCTCAAGCAGACATCGACGGCGCTCTTGTTGGCGGCGCATCGCTAATGGCTGAAGAGTTTGGCGCAATTATTACTGCTGCAAACTAATTTAGTTATTACATTGAAAAAGCCGCTGTTATTACAGCGGCTTTTTTTTAGCTTAATTTTACTAATTGTTGCTGCATTTCGGCTATTTCATCCCGCACAGCGGCGGCTTGTTCAAACTCTAATTCTTTAGCATGGTTAATCATTTGTTTTTCAAGCTGTGCAATGCTCTTTAGCAAGGACTCTGGTGATAAAGCAATATATTTTGATTTAGGCTCGGCAGCCATAAGTGTTTTGCTTTTACCAAAGTTACTTATATCCACCACTTTTTTATTGAGTTTTTGTGGAACGATGCCATTTTCCAGATTGTAACTATGCTGAATTTCACGACGCCGCTTGGTTTCACTGATGGCTTTTTCCATAGAACCAGTGATTTTATCCCCGTACAAAATAGCTTTACCTTGCGGGTGGCGAGCAGCCCTACCAATAGTTTGTATTAATGAGCGTTCTGATCTCAAGAAACCCTCTTTGTCTGCATCAAGTATTGCCACTAAGGACACTTCTGGCATGTCTAAGCCTTCACGCAATAAGTTAATACCTACCAATACATCAAATACACCTAGGCGTAAGTCTCGGATAATTTCAACCCGCTCTACGGTGTCAATATCGGAATGTAAGTACCTTACTTTCACCTGATGCTCAGTGAGGTATTCACTCAAATCTTCAGCCATACGTTTGGTGAGTGTAGTGACCAGCACCCGCTCATTAATTGCAGTGCGAATACCAATTTCTGATAGCAAGTCATCCACTTGCGTATTCACTGGACGAACTTCAATTTCAGGATCCAATAGTCCGGTGGGCCTAACCACTTGCTCTACGAACTCTTGGTTGGTTTTATCTAGTTCAAATTTACTGGGTGTTGCCGACACAAATATAGTTTGTGGAGCAATAGCTTCAAACTCTTCAAATTTGAGGGGGCGATTATCCAAGGCCGAGGGCAACCTAAAACCGTAGTTAACTAAGTTTTCTTTACGTGATCGGTCACCTTTATACATCGCGCCTATCTGCGGAACAGTAACGTGAGACTCGTCTATCACCATCAGACCATCATTGGGTAGATAATCTAACAACGTTGGAGGTGGCTCGCCTGGTGCACGATTTGATAGGTATCTGGAGTAGTTTTCGATCCCCGAACAATAACCTAACTCGTTCATCATCTCGATATCAAATAATGTGCGTTGCGAGATCCTCTGTTCTTCTACCAATTTGTTGGCCGATAACAGCTGACTTTTTCGCTCGTTCAACTCTTCTTTGATAAACGAAATAGCATTAAGGATGGTTTCTCGCGGGGTAACGTAGTGAGTTTTAGGAAAGATAGTCGTTCTGGCCATTACGGCTTCTTCGGCACCAGTTAAGGGGTCAAAACTGGTTAAGCGTTCTACTTCACCGTCAAATAATTCAATCCTTACTGCATTTTTATCAGACTCAGCGGGAAATACATCAATCACATCCCCTCTTACTCTAAAAGTAGAGCGCTGAAAAGCAGCGTCATTTCGGGAGTATTGTAACTCGGCAAGTCGACGTAAAATTGCGCGCTGATCAATCAGATCGCCAACGCTAAGGTGAAGCATCATTTTCAAATATGATTGAGGATCACCCAAACCATAAATGGCAGACACAGACGCCACTAATATTACGTCTCTTCTCTCTAATAAGGCCTTGGTGGCGGATAGGCGCATTTGCTCGATATGAGAGTTTACTGATGCGTCTTTTTCTATAAAAGTATCGGTGGTTGGTACATAAGCTTCTGGCTGATAGTAATCGTAATATGAAACAAAAAACTCTACGGCGTTATTTGGGAAAAATTCTTTCATTTCACCATACAATTGCGCAGCCAAAGTTTTGTTCGGCGCTAACAAAATTGTTGGGCGATTTTGTTCAGCAATAACATTGGCAATAGTGAAGGTTTTACCAGAGCCTGTTACACCAAGTAAAGTCTGGTGAGCGAGGCCATCAACCAAACCTTCATTTAAACTGTCAATCGCTTTTGGCTGGTCTCCGGCGGGCTTGTAATCAGACACTAATTCAAAAGATTTTTTCATTGCATAGTAACCAGTCATCAAAAATCAATAAGTTTACATTCTACTTTAATAGACGCCAGATTAAACATCAGTATTGTATCTCACAATCATTTCCTAATGACTCAGAATACTATAGTGGCATTTGGCTTTTTGTAGCAGAAACGGCTATTTTGGGGACAGTAACGTTACTGTAATGAAAAGTAATGCACACTTTTTTTTACATGTACATAAAAAATTTTAGTCGCGTCTATTTTTTGAGCTTTTACTCCAAATATAATGTAAGCCATTGTTTTTAATAAGTAATCACAATAAACAGATTTAGATCAATTTTACGCTGATAGCCTATATTCATTGGGCTACAGAGAGATTGTTTAATTTGATGCACATAGTTATCCACAAAATCAGTGGATAACTATCGCAAAGGGGCAGCATCAAAGGCTTTTAGAAGTTGTGTATAAAAAAACTCAGTGTAAGCTGACTGAATGTTGCTTATGTTTTATCTTCATTTACACTGCTGACCAATTTTTGTACCAACAGATCGAGTTTTGATCAGCATTTGCTCATAACTGCATGTAGTTTGAGCAAACAGACACAAAATCTCATTTTTGATGTAGAAGTAGTTGACAGCTATAGGGGCAATTATTACTATGCGCCCCGCACTTAAGCAAAGCGATTCCCCAGTAGCTCAGTTGGTAGAGCGGTGGACTGTTAATCCATGTGTCGTTGGTTCAAACCCAACCTGGGGAGCCAAATCCTAGTTTAAGTACAAATCAAGATTCCCCAATAGCTCAGTTGGTAGAGCGGTGGACTGTTAATCCATGTGTCGTTGGTTCAAGCCCAACTTGGGGAGCCAATCTTGATTACAATAGGTTAGACCTTATATGATTCCCCAATAGCTCAGTTGGTAGAGCGGTGGACTGTTAATCCATGTGTCGTTGGTTCAAGCCCAACTTGGGGAGCCAATCATATAATTAGATAGATTTTAAGAATTCCCCAATAGCTCAGTTGGTAGAGCGGTGGACTGTTAATCCATGTGTCGTTGGTTCAAGCCCAACTTGGGGAGCCACTTAACTATCTAGATATACCTTATAATTCCCCAGTAGCTCAGTTGGTAGAGCGGTGGACTGTTAATCCATGTGTCGTTGGTTCAAACCCAACCTGGGGAGCCAAATTCCAGAAAAAGACGTCTTATGACGTCTTTTTTTGAATCTCCTCCTCGCCATTTCCTATTGATAAATGTGCTAACTTTAGACCTTTGAGCCTATAGATAAACAGCGACACTATCTCTGTGGTTTATCGAACAGTATCTCCATCGTGGCAAGCAACTACATCATCTACAGCCAAACCCAATCTGTTAGGCTAACTAAAAGAAAAGAGTTCGCGCTAACCGTAGACTTGAACCCTACCCGCCCCTTTGTTCATTAGGCAAATCCCACTACCCCCTCCCATTATACTCACATTATTTTCTGTCTTTCTTTTGCGGTTTTCGTAACCAATCAAGGAAGACTTAAGTCGAGAGGTCATCAAGTCACACACCAAGCGCGCTATAATATTTTGTTAAGGGGAATCAAACCATGAAACCAAAGCGATTCACTCAGCTATTTATTACACTTATTATAATTAGCAGTAGTACTTTCGCACTGGCCAAATCCATCGAAGAACGGCCTACCTTCCAACATGGCGAATATCGATTGCTGCTTGTTACAAAACATCAGCCAATACGGAATAGATAAAAGGTGTCGTTTTTTATAACGGGCGATGGCGAAATGCCCTATGACACTTATGGATACTAACGACGTTACTAGCAAGTGATACTCGACGCTGGCTTTGCTGTTTTTAGTTGGGATAAGCCCGGCCTTGGAGATGAAAGTGCTTATTCTCCTGCATTTTTGGCCACACTGCTGGAATGGCTAAAAGCACGTACAAATTAAACAATTAGTGTACTAATTCTCGTCTTTTCTTGCATTTCTTTAGCAAACCAACCATCTTAATATTATATTTAACTGCTAAACAGCTAACCATCTGATAGATAAGTCTATTGTTTGCATGTATCATAGGCGGTTACGGATGATGCTTTATTGTACAGGATGTATATGAAAGGTCTTAGAACATTCTTTGTTGTAAATGCTTTCTTATTTATCGCATTGTGGGTTGCGCTGGTTGGGGTACACGTACAGCTTTTTAAATTAGATTTAGCACGAGAAAACCAGCAAATAAACGCCCTACTCAGCTTACAGTTAAGCGAGGCAAGTCAACTTAATCAAGATTATCTATCAGAGCTTCGAGACCATCATAAGCTTAGCTTTATTTCTACTCAGTTAGCGATAGATAATACTTTGGCGCTGGTGGGACCAACTCAACACTGGCTAGTAGAGCTTGCCGAGCCCGCTAAAACACGCTTGCAGACCATTCAGGTTGGTAAATACCAAGTCAACTTCAAACCTTCCTTTGAGTTTGTTAGTGACGGGTATTTAAAGCTGTATTTAACCATCGCTAGTTTATGTGTTTTGGGTTACTTTTTGACAAGTATGCTGTATTTGCGTGCCATTTCTCGGGTCAAATCAAAACTCAAAAAATTAATTAGTGCCGAGCGTTTAGTTGATGAGAAACCTGTTTTGGGCGCTGTTGGTGAATTGATAAAAGAACAAAAGCTAGAATTAACTCAGCAGATTCGTCAACAAAAGCACGCCATAAAACAATTAGAAAAGCAGGTAGCTTTAGATCCTTTAACCGGCCAACTAAATCGACACGCTTTTCGCCAGCAGATGCAAGGGCTATTAAAAGAAAACGCTAAAGATACCGTTTTGTTTCTAGTGAGGGCCTCACAGCTTCAAGATATAAACAAAGCCCGCGGCCATCAAGCAGGTGATGACTACATAAAAGATGTGGCAAAGATCGTTGATTACTGCCGCAAAGAATACCACAGCAGCCTGTTATATCGCCTGCTCGGAGCAGAGTTTGCGCTAATTATACCTCACTTTCCTGCTAGCCGCGTGAGTCAAGTTGCCCAAGGTATTAAATCATCTCTCAACGACTACACCAACAATAAGCAAATGCAAAGTGCGGCATATACCGGTATCACCGAGATAAAACCTGGCGATAGTATTGAGAAGGTCATTGCCCGTGCAGACGCCGCTGTAGCGATAGCTCAGAGCTTATCGCCTAATGGGTGGGAGATAGTACTAGAAGACAGCCAAACGCTAGAGAACAGTGAATTACAATGGCACAGTACTATTAGTTCGCTAATTGCCAAGAAAAACTTCCGCTTAGCAGCTCAGCCGATACAATCCTTACACAGAACCATGCCCGCTTATCATGAAGTGTTCATCCGCTTCTTGTCTGATAGAGATCAACAGTTACCTACTGAAACCACTTTAGTCATGGCTCAGCGCCTAGATATGATAGTGGCATTAGAAAAAGCCACGATAGCCTTCATATTAAAAACCATTGCTAACCAAAAAGCAGAGTACCGTTGGGGTATTAACCTAAGCAAACTTATTTTGATCGACCCAGAGTTTTGCGAATGGCTAACGCAAACACTGCTGACCTACCCCACGTTAAAATCTCGAATCGTGTTTGAACTTGAAGAAGAAGTGTTAGACATGTATTTAAACAATGCCAAGAAGCTATTTGAAGTATTGCGCCGTAATAGTTGCCACACCGCAATCGCAGATTTCGGAAATGGCATTGGCTCATTTAAGTTATTTAAAGAGCTAAAACCCAATTACGTGAAAATTAGTAGCGATTTAGTTCATCAACTTGAACAAGATAAAACCAACCAACAGTTTGTCAGTATGCTGGTTGAAGTATCACATCGCTTAGGCTGTCAGGTTATCGCTCAGGGCGTTGAAACCCTTGAACAAAAGCAATTATTAGAATCTATGTATGTTGATAGCTTACAAGGCTACTTAATCGCTCGACCTGAGCTAATTAGCTAGTTGTGCAGAGGTTGTTGGTAAATGACTTGGTTACTACTTCCACGCCACTGCAATTTAGGATCGGCTAAGGCTTGCTCATATTTTCCGTCTATTAAGGTATCAACAAGCTTAACTACTGCTTGTTGTTTGGCGGTTAGATCTGCCAATAGATAACCCGTCCACAACCAAATATCTTTGCCTACACACTCGGTTTTTACCCGTTGAACTAAACGATGCACCGCTGCTACGTTGTTCGGATGTAAAGGGTCTCCGCCACTAAGGCTTAAACCTTTACGCCGAATACGAGGATCGTTTAGGTCATCAATAATTTGTTGTTCAAGTTGTTCGGTGTACAAGTGGCCTGAATTGCAACTCCAAGATTTTTGGTTGTAGCAGCCACGACACTGATGCTCGCATCCAGCAACGAACAAGGTACAACGGGTACCTTGTCCATTTACCACATCAACCGAATGATAACTTAGATAATTCATTTACAGGTGTTTGACTCGTCGTTTAACTTCTTCTTGCTTACCGTAGTTAAACGGGCGCGCATCGGGGCTGCCTAAATAGCCGCATACTCGTCGTGTCACTGACACCTTGCTAGCTTCTGAATTACCACATGATGGGCACTCAAAACCTTTACTGGTGCAGTTAAATTCGCCGGTATAGTCGCACTCATAACACTCATCAATTGGGGTGTTAGTGCCGTAATACGGCACTCGACTGTAGCTATAGTCCCATACGTCTTCCAGTGCTTCAGTATTATTTTGCATATTCGGGTATTCACCGTAGCAAATAAAGCCACCACTGGTTACCGACGGATATGGCAATTCGAAGTCAATTTTATCGAATGGGTTTACCTTTTTCTCTACGTCTAAATGAAAGCTATTGGTGTAGTAGCCTTTATCGGTAACATCTTGAATTACGCCAAACTTTTTGGCATCTAAACGACAAAAACGGTCACACAAGTTTTCACTTGGTGTACTGTAAAGGCTAAATGCATAGCCACTTTCTTTTTCCCAACGTAACGTGGCTTGTTTTAGAGCCGTAACAATACCTAAGGCTTTTTGTTGCAGCTGTTTGTTGTCATAAACGTGGTGGTCGTTACCATATAAGGCGTTAACCGTCTCATGAAGACCAATATACCCCAAGGAAATTGAAGCTCGACCATTTTCAAAGATTTTAGAGACGTCATCTTCAGCTTTTAGCCTCACACCACATGCCCCTTCCATGTAGAGAATTGGTGCAACTTTGGCTTTCACCCCTTTTAATCTCTCTATGCGAGTATCTAAGCCCATTTTGGCCACACTTAAACGCTGTTCTAATAGTTCAAAAAAGCGCTGTTCATCGCCCTTTGCTTCAATCGCTATACGAGGCAGGTTTAAACTAACCACGCCTAAGTTGTTACGCCCGTCATGTATGTCCTTGCCATCTTCTTGGTAGGGACCTAAGAAACTACGACAACCCATAGGGGTTTTAAATGAACCCGTTACTTCCACTACCTTTTCGTAATTAAGAATATCGGGATACATACGCTTAGACGCACATTCAAGGGCCAGTTGCTTAATATCGTAACTTGGATCGCCCTTCTTGTGATTTAAGCCATCTTTAATGGCAAACACCAGTTTAGGGAATACCGCTGTTTTGGCATTTTTGCCAAGCCCTGCAATACGGTTTTCTAGAATAGACCGTTGAATAAGGCGTGAAGCCCAACACGAACCTAAGCCAAATCCGAAGGTAACGAACGGTGTTTGACCGTTAGCGGTATGTAAGGTATTTACTTCATATTCTAGCGATTGGAATGCGTCGTGACATTCTTTTTCTGTTTGCGCCTTAGCGTAAGCATCTGCGTCAGCAATATTCCACTGTTTAGCTGTGGCTAAATGTTTTTCGTGACTCTTTAATACGTAAGGAGACAAAATTTCGTCAATACGATTGATGGTAGTGCCGCCATAGATATGGCTAGCTACCTGGGCAATAATTTGTGCCGTAACCGCGGTAGCCGTCGAAATCGACTTTGGCGTCTCGATTTCGGCATTGCCCATCTTAAATCCACCGGTGAGCATTCCTTCAAGATCGATCAACATACAATTGAACATAGGAAAGAATGGGGCGTAATCTAAATCGTGAAAATGAATTTCACCCGCTTCATGGGCTTTAACTACGTCTCTTGGAAGCAAGTGAGTTTTAGCATAGTGCTTAGCCACAATACCTGCTAACAGGTCGCGTTGAGTAGGAATGACCTTGCTGTCTTTATTGGCGTTTTCATTTAACAAAGCAGCATTGCTTTGTTCAACTAAACCTCTAATTTCACTATTAAGCACACTACGTTTGTCGCGAGCCACGTCTCTATCGTGGCGATATTCGATGTAAGCACGAGCCAAAGTTTTATTGTCGCTCTCCATCAAACAGTTTTCTACCGACGATTGAATATCGTTAATATCAACTTCTGTTTGAGTTAAAAACTGCTCGGTGACCTGTTGGGCAATTTGTAGTGCAACTAAGTTATCTTTGACACCTAGAGCTTCAGCAGCTTTCAGTACTGCGTCTACAATCCGCTTTGCGTCGTAAGGTACACGGCTTCCATCACGTTTTATCACGACTGTTTTCACGATTTATGCTCCAATTTATCTCACTCATTTAACTAAAAAAACACTGGACATCACGCTACTAAAGGGCTGGAAAGACAAAAGGTCTGAAAAAAGCCAAGCGGAGCGCTTATCCACATATTGTGGTGCTAAATTGTAGATCCCACTAGATATGGTAGTCGAGTGATTTAATCGTTAAAGCAAATTCAAATGATCAAGATCAATCGAAGCTAAATAACTTAATTTGTTTGCTCAGAAATGTATCATTTATCACGGCAAATTATTGGTTCCTTTCCCACATTGAACTGACGGTTGTTATACGGTGATTAAACGAGGATAATAGCCGCTGGTTTCGCTGCATCTTACTTAAATGACTGAATATTTGTTGTTATTGATTAGTACTGTACTGGTCAATAATTTTGTACTCGTTAAATTTTTGGGCTTATGCCCCTTCATGGGCGTTTCTAGTAAAGTAGAGACGGCTATTGGTATGGCCTTGGCTACAACCTTTGTACTGACTTTAGCCTCAATGAGCTCTTATTTAGTGGAGCAATATATATTAGCACCACTAGATATTATCTACCTGCGCACTATGAGCTTTATTCTGGTGATTGCGGTAGTCGTGCAATTCACCGAGATGTTTGTGCAAAAAGCCAGCCCTGCTTTACATAGAGTATTAGGTATCTATTTGCCATTAATAACCTCAAATTGTGCGGTTTTAGGGGTGGCCTTATTAAACATCAACGAACAGCATGATTTGTTTGAATCAATCATCTATGGTTTTGGTGCAGCTGCAGGCTTTTCTCTAGTGTTGATTCTTTTTTCCGCGATGCGAGAGCGCTTAGTTGTTGCAGATATCCCGGTTCCGTTTAAGGGTGCTGCGATCGCCATGATCACAGCCGGATTAATGTCTTTAGCCTTCGTCGGGTTTGCCGGCTTAATTAAGTAGTATTGGAATATGTTAGAAGCCCTAGTAGCAATCACCCTATTAGCTTTGATATTTGGCGCCATTTTAGGCTACGCCGCGATCAAATATAAAGTCGAAGGCAATCCGATTGCCGATCAAGTAGAAGCCTTACTACCACAAACTCAATGTGGGCAGTGTGGTCACCCCGGCTGCAAACCCTACGCTGAAGCCATTGCCAATGGCGAAGCCATCAATAAGTGTCCTCCTGGCGGAGAAGAAACAGTCGCTAAAATAGCCGAGTTATTAGGTGTTGAAGCCATTCCACTGGATGAATCAGCGGTTAAAGATGATGACCGAAAAAAAGTGGCCTTTATTATTGAAGATGCTTGCATAGGTTGTACAAAATGTATCCAAGCCTGTCCAGTAGACGCGATAATGGGCGCGAATAAACATATGCATACGGTAATTACTAAAGAGTGTACCGGTTGTGAGTTGTGTGTTGCTCCCTGCCCTACAGATTGTATTGAAATGCGTGCCTTGCCTACGACGACTAAAAACTGGGATTGGCAACTAAACCAAATTGACGTAGCAATCATTGAGGAACAAAAATAGATGGTTGCTTGGATAGAAAAAATTAAACAAGGTTTCACTTGGGGCTACCAAGGTGGTGTGCATCCTGAAACCAATAAGCAAAACATTAACTGTGATATACCAGAACGCATCGCTGACCCCGAAATATTGAGTATTCCTGTACAGCAGCATATTGGTAGTGCCGGAAAATTATTAGTGTCGATTGGCGAAAAAGTTTTGCGTGGTCAAGCATTGACACAATCGCAATTTTTCCAAGCTCCGCCAGTTCATGCTTCGTGCGCTGGCGAAGTGATTGCTATCGAACCAAGAGTGAGCGCTCATGCATCGGCAATACCAGAGCTGAGCGTAGTGATTAAGGTGGATTCAGAGCAACAAGATGCACAATGGCCGGCCCCTTTAACTGAAGAACAACAAACACCAGAGTTAATCTGCCAACGGGTTCACCAATCTGGCATTTCAGGCATGGGTGGAGCAGGTTTTCCTACTGCATTAAAGATCACTCCACATAAGCCACTAGACGTATTGATTATCAATGGCGCAGAGTGTGAACCTTATATCTCGGCCGATGATTGTTTAATGCAAAATTATGCTGAAGAGATTATCAAAGGTGTTCGATTACTACAGAAAGTACTTAAACCTCAACTCACTATAATCGCGGTTGAAGACGATAAGCCCGCGGCTATTCATGCGCTAGAGGCGAATACCGATGAAAGCATTGTTATTCGAAGTATACCGACTAAGTATCCCTCTGGTGGAGAAAAACAGTTAATCCAAGTGCTCACAGGTAAAGAAGTTGCTGCTCAGCAATTACCGCTAGACCTAGGAATGCTGGTTCAAAACGTAGGTACCGCTTATGCAATACATCGCGCGGTTGCACTTGGGGAGCCTCTGATATCTCGAGTTGTTACCTTAGCCGGTGATTTAGTTACCTCTCCGAGCAATTATTGGGTACCTATTGGCACCTCGGTGGCTGACGTGATAGCGAACAAATTACAAGCAGCCAGTACCACTCCAACAATTATGGGCGGCTCAATGATGGGCTTTATGCTACCAAGTAACTCGGCTCCGGTAGTAAAAACCACTAACTGCTTAATCGTTAATGACCCTCAAGCAGCCGCTAAAGAATCCCCATGCATTCGCTGTGGCGAATGCGCGCAAGCCTGTCCTATGGGTTTATTACCCCAGCAACTATATTGGTTCGCTCAAGGTAACGACTTATCAAAAGCACGTGATTTCAACATGATGGACTGTATCGAATGCGGTGCTTGCGCCTTCGTATGCCCTAGCCAAATTTCTTTAGTGCAACACTACCGAACATCTAAAGCCAAGATTAAAGCCGAAGACGTCGCTCAACAAGAGGCTGATATAGCCAAGCAACGCTTTGATGCTCGCCAAGCTCGTTTAGAGAAAGCCAAGCAAGAACGTAAAGCTAAACACCAACAAGCAGCATTGCGTAGACAGAGCCAAACAACTAGCGACACCAGTAGCTCGAAACCCGATCCGGTCGCTGCGGCTCTCGCTCGCGTTAAACAAAAAGGCACTGAAGCGCCAAACGCAATACAAACAGAAACTGGCGAATGGATCCCCGACAACCAAGATGCCATTGCTCAGCGAGAAGCCCGCAAGGCTAAACGCCGAGCAGAAAAACAAAATAATGCGGGCTCGTCTAACCCTGCAGTGGCGGCCGCGATTGCTCGTGCAAAGGCTAAAAAGAGTATTAACCAGACTGACGCTGACAGTACGACAGAAGATACCAACAGCCAATCGTCTAATCCCGCCGTTGCAGCGGCTATTGCGCGTGCCAAAGCTAAAAAGGCAGCGGGTAAACCGGTTGCGGAAGAAGCTAAGGAAGAGACCAGCGCTAAAGCGACAAACCCCGCTGTAGACGCTGCTATTGCAAGAGCTAAAGCGAAAAAACTCGACGCCAAGCATCTCTCTGAGCCTGCAGAAGCCAACCAACAAGCAGAGAAAAAGGTTAACCCTGCCGTAGCGGCTGCTGTCGCTCGAGCCAAAGCCAAAAAGTTAGCTGAAACAGCAGAGACTGCTGACGTATCTCAACAAGCAGAGAAAAAGGTTAACCCTGCCGTAGCGGCTGCTGTCGCTCGAGCCAAAGCCAAAAAGTCAGCTGAAACAGCAGAAACTGCAGACGTATCTCAACAAGCAGAGAAAAAAGTTAACCCTGCCGTAGCGGCTGCTGTCGCTCGAGCCAAAGCCAAAAAGTCAGCTGAAACAGCAGAAACCGCAGACGTATCTCAACAAGCAGAGAAAAAAGTTAACCCTGCCGTAGCGGCTGCTGTCGCTCGAGCCAAAGCCAAAAAGTCAGCTAAAACAGCAGAAACTGCAGCCGTATCTCAACAAGCAGAGAAAAAAGTTAACCCTGCCGTAGCGGCTGCTGTCGCTCGAGCCAAAGCCAAAAAACTCGCCAATCAACAAAACGAAGAGAAACTAAACGATGAGTAATAACAAAATTCAAAGCTCTCCGTTTGTCCGAACACCACTTAAAACCAACACCTTAATGTTTTGGGTTATTTTATGCTTGGTGCCGGGTTTATTGGTGCAAAGCTATTTTTTTGGCATAGGTACCTTAGTTCAAGTTTTATTGGCTAGCCTCATGGCAATATTCAGTGAAGCGCTTGTTATGATACTGCGTAAACGCCCTGTGTGGGCAACGCTCAGTGACAATAGCGCCCTAGTAACCGGTGTACTTATAGGTTTAGCCATGCCGGCTTACGCGCCTTGGTGGATAACCATTATAGGGAGTAGTTTTGCCATTTTAGTGGTTAAGCACCTATACGGCGGGTTAGGCCATAATATCTTTAACCCCGCCATGGCCGCCTACGTATTGTTATTAGTTTCTTTCCCAGTCACGATGACCAGCTGGATGCCTCCGCAAAGCTTACTGACGGAAAGCTTGAGTAGTGTAGATGGTATCTCACTTATTTTTAGTAGCTTTACACTAGATGGTTTTAGCATTAAACAAATCGCAAGCATTGATGGCCACACTATCGCAACACCTTTAGATGAAATGAAAACTCAGTTAACGTTGGGCTTTACTTCAACCGAAATTGCGAGTCATGCGGTATTTGGTCGCTTAGCTGGAATAGGTTGGCAATGGATTAACTTAGCCTATTTGTTAGGCGGTTTAGCGCTGGTTTATTTAAAAGTGATTCGTTGGCATATACCGGTAGGCTTTCTGGGCACTTTACTGCTACTCAGTTTATTATCGAGTGCGATAAATCCTGATCATTCGATCCCGACACTTATTCAGCTATTCTCGGGTGCAACTATGATTGGCGCATTCTTCATTCTTACCGATCCCGTCAGCGCTGCAACCAGTAATCGAGGACGCTTAATTTACGCCTCGCTGGTGGCATTACTGGTATTTGTCATCCGTAACTATGGTGGTTATCCCGATGCTATTGCCTTCGCGGTGTTACTCAGCAACATGGCGGTACCAATGATAGATCATTTCACCAAACCGAGGGTTTATGGTTACGGCGAAGGAAGTAAAAAATGACGACTAAACGTCAATCTGTAACGAAGAATGCTGGCATGTTGGCCCTGTTTGCTTTCGCTTGTACCCTGTTGGTTGTAATCGTCAATTACTTTACTGAACCGCGCATCGAAGAGCAGGTACAAAAGCAATTACTGAGGTCCACCAACGAAGTGCTATCAGCCTCATTAGCAGCGAGCCTCTATACTCAACGTTGTTACCAAGATATTAACCAGCAATATTTGGGCACTGATAAACCTCACTCAATTCGCTTAATCACCATGGATGATCAAACCAAGGCCTATGTTTATCAGGTTACCGCACCCGATGGCTATAGTGGAGCCATTCGACTATTGGTCGGAATCAATGTAAACGGAACGGTTAGCGGCGTAAGAGTAGTACAGCATAACGAGACGCCAGGTTTAGGTGATAAAATTGAAACCCGTAAATCGGATTGGATCTACCAGTTCGAGCAACAGCAGCTGTTAAGCGAAACGGATACACGATGGGCGGTGAAAAAAGATGGCGGACAATATGATGCATTTACCGGCGCAACCATTACGCCTAGAGCGGTGGTTAAAGCGGTGAAGAATGTGTTGGTTTACCATTCACGTAATCAACAAAAAATAGAACAGCTAGCCGAAGGGTGTTAAGGACTGCAATGACTGAATATAAAAAATTAGCGTGGCAAGGCCTTTGGAAAAACAATCCCGGCTTAGTGCAACTGCTTGGTTTATGCCCACTGCTTGCAGTCACCTCTACGTTAACCAACGCCCTGGGCTTAGGCCTAGCAACCATGTTGGTGTTGGTTGCCTCTAATACTACCGTTTCCCTGATTAGAAAATGGGTTGCTAAAGAAATTCGAATTCCTGTGTTTGTCATGGTGATAGCTTCATTTGTTACCTGTATTCAGTTACTCATGAATGCCTATACTTACGGCTTGTATCAAAACCTAGGAATTTTTATACCCTTAATCGTCACCAACTGCATAATTATTGGTCGGGCTGAAGCCTTTGCAGCGCGAAACCAAGTAAAAGCAGCCGCTTTTGACGGATTAATGATGGGTCTTGGTTTTGGTTTGGTTTTAGCGCTTGTAGGGGCAATAAGAGAGTTATTAGGCAATGGCAGTCTATTCTACGGGATTGAGTTACTACTAGGAGACTGGGCTTCATTTCTCTATGTTCAATTGATTGATTTTAATGAACACTTTTTAGTCGCAGTCTTACCACCCGGCGCATTTCTAGTGATGGGGTTCATCATTGCGCTTAAAAACATTATTGATAACCGTGTACAAGCCAAACAACAAACCGCAGTAACCACCACGGAAAGTACTCAGCAACTATGAACAAACAAAAGCGCTTAGAAATCCTCACTCGGCTTCGTGATAACAATCCTCACCCCACCACAGAGCTAAACTTTAGTAGCCCTTTTGAATTATTGGCTGCGGTACTATTATCAGCCCAGGCTACCGACGTGTCGGTAAACAAAGCTACCGACAAGCTTTACCCCGTAGCGAATACCCCTCAAGCTATTTATGATTTAGGCGTAGAGCAACTGAAGGGTTACATCAAAACCATTGGGCTATTTAACTCAAAAGCTGAAAACCTCATTAAGACCTGCAAAATTCTGCTTGAACAGCATAACGGCATCGTACCCGAGAATAGAGAAGCCCTAGAAGCCTTACCTGGCGTTGGTAGAAAAACCGCTAATGTTGTCCTTAACACTGCTTTTGGATGGCCAACAATAGCCGTAGACACCCATATCGACCGCGTGTCTAATCGTACAAAATTTGCTATGGGTAAAAACGTTAAAGAGGTTGAAGAGAAACTGATTAAAGTTGTTCCTGCCGAGTTTAAGGTTGATGTGCATCATTGGCTTATCTTACACGGGCGTTATACCTGCATAGCCCGCAAACCCCGTTGTGGTAGTTGTATTATTGAAGATTTGTGTGAGTTTAAAGATAAGGTGGAGCTGTAAGCTCCACAACATTATAGTAGGTCTTTTCCTAAAGATATCACTACCCTGCGGTTTCGATCCCGACCACGAATATTGCTATTAGTAGCAACGTGGCGTCGTTCACCATGGGCGGAAACTTCGATCACGCTTTCATCTAAACCACTCGACTTAAAGTAACTTTTCACCCAGTTAGCTCGTTTCTCGGAGAGTTCCTGATTGAGCCATTTTCCACCATAACTATCGGTGTAAGCATCAACCAATACCACGTCTATCTCAGGGTCATGTTTTACATAATTACCTATCAATTGAAGCCGTTTCTGAGAACGAGGAGTCAGTTCATCACTATTACTTTTATAGGTTAATACCGTGAAGGCGATGTCATCAAAGGAATACGGTAATAAGCGCCCTACGCACTTAAGGAAATCATTATATTGTTGTTTGAAGTTAATTGACGAAATACCGACAGCGGTTGTTTTATTATTCGCGTACCAATCGTCAAAGTAAAAAGTAGGCACGTTTCCATCTTCAAGTTCACTTAACATCTGCCAAGCCGGTTGTGCCGCGACATAACCGTCGAACTGCTGGTAAAAGGACAACTCACTAATTTGTCTTGAACTTGCACCTGGCTTCCACAATGGAGGAACACTACGGAGAGAGACTTGATGGGTTTCAGCCGAAATTTTGTACATGTCTAAATAGAAATCTAGATTAACGTCTTTAGAGGCTTTACTGACGAAGCTAGCGACACCAAAAGATGGAATAAAATGGTCCATACGGCATTCTATTGGCGTTTTATTTGAGATCACCCAAGTAGAATCATCCAGTGACGCAGAATAGTTGCGCACATAAGCATGTGACGAGGCCGCGTGTAGTGCCAGAGTTAACAACAAATAACGTTTCATTAGCAGAAATCCTCTCTTCTAGATAAATTATCGGCATTCAGCCAATTATCTTTAAAGCAAATTCGCGATTCTTTTCAGCTTTTGTAATAATGCGCGCCTATATGCACAGTTAGCCACATTATGACCATAACAGAACGTACTACCCAGCTTATGTCTAGCCGTTTTAGAGGCTATTACCCTGTCGTTATCGACATCGAAACCGCCGGCTTTAACGCAAACACCGATGCATTGTTAGAAATAGCAGCCTGTTTGCTCAGTTTTAATGATGCCGGAGAGCTTTATGTGGCTGAAAGCGTTCAGTTTAACGTTGAGCCTTTTGTTGGCGCTAATCTTGAGAAAGCAGCCTTAGAATTCACCGGGATCGATCCTGAAAACCCCTTACGGGGTGCGGTAACTGAAGATACCGCGCTAAAAGAAATGTTTAAACCCATCCGCAAGGCCTTAAAAGCCCATGGCTGTAACCGAGCGGTCATGGTGGCACATAACGCTGCGTTTGATATGGGCTTTTTTAATGCGGCAGTAGAACGCTGTAAAATAAAACGTAATCCTTTTCACCCATTTGTCAGTTTTGATACCACCAGTATTAGCGCTTTGGCGCTAGGACAAACAGTGTTAGCCAAAGCATCGCGTGCAGCTGGTTTAGAGTTTAATAACGATGAAGCGCATTCTGCCTTATATGACGCACAAAAAACGGCTGAGCTGTTTTGTTTAATCGTAAACAAATGGCAAGCTCTGGGGGGGTGGCCATTACCTGCTACAGACGCCAATAGTGACCTAGGAACAGACAATGTTTAACCCCGTTGTTTTATCCGTTTGTTTAATGTTGGTGTTAAGCCTTTTAAGGGTAAACGTTGTTTTAGCGTTATCTATTAGTGCCATCGTTGGAGGCTTAGTATCAGGTATGCCCTTGGCTGATACCATAGCCAGCTTTGAAGGTGGCCTAGGTGATGGCGCCAATATCGCCCTAAGCTATGCTTTGCTTGGGGCGTTTGCTGTGGCGATATCCCGTAGCGGCTTAACTGATTTAATCGCCCACAAAATTGTTAGTGCCGTGGATCAACATCGCGACAAACGCTTGGCCTTGGTTAAGTGGCTGATGCTATTGGCGATCATTCTGATGGCGGTATCTTCTCAAAACTTAGTGCCCGTACATATTGCTTTTATACCAATATTGATCCCACCTTTGTTAGCAGCATTTAACCAGCTCAATATTGACCGCCGTATCATTGCTTGTTGTATCACTTTTGGTCTCGTCACCACTTATATGTGGTTGCCCTATGGCTTCGGTAGTATTTTCTTAAATCAGTTGTTACACACCAATATCGAAAGTGCCGGCTTAGCCATAGATAAAGCGCAATTACCCATCGCCATGACAATTCCTGCTCTCGGTATGATTTGTGGGTTGTTTATCGCTGTGTTTGTATCCTACCGTAAACCGCGTGTTTATCAGTCCGTAGCGCTAAGCAAACATTCTCAAGGCTCAACAGAAGTCATCATCAGTGCTCCCCGTTTATGGCTTAACCTTGCCATCATCCTGATTGCTCTTGCTGTCAATGTGTACACCAGCTCGATTATTATGGGCGCTTTGTGCGGATTTTTATTGCTTACTACAGCCGCCGGTTTACGGCCGCAGAATAGCCAAGACCTATTTGTCGAAGGCGTAAAACTGATGGCGCTTATCGGCTTCATTATGATTGCAGCAAATGGTTTTGCCGGAGTGATGAAAGCAACGGGCGGCGTACCCGACCTAGTCGACAGCGTGGGGCAGATTTTGGGTAGCAACAAAATGTTTGCGGCCGCTGTATTACTAATAATGGGTTTACTGATTACGATGGGTATAGGGTCGTCATTTTCAACCATTCCGATCATAGCCGCTATCTACGTGCCACTGGCTTTGTCCTTAGGTTTCTCTGAATTAGCCACAGTAGCGCTTGTTGGTACGGCTGCAGCACTAGGGGATGCCGGTTCGCCAGCTTCCGACTCCACTTTAGGTCCAACTGCGGGCTTGAATAGTGACGGGCAACACGATCATATATGGGATACTGTGGTACCCACTTTTTTACACTTCAACCTCCCCTTATTGGTTTTTGGTTGGATTGCAGCTATTGTCTTATAAACAAGCGTTAACAAACTGTTTTAATGCGTTATTCAGGCATTCTGTTTAGCCCTACATATTTACTGGAAATCTAATTTGACTGACTTTTCGATACCAACTGAGCAACTAAGCCCTCACTTTGAATGTGATAATCTTGACGTGAACACTCAAGTGCAATGGGCAAACTTATTACCGGTGGCAAAAGCTAGCTTCGACTATTTTGCCTCGCAGAACTTTGTTCAGCCTTTTTTGGTATGCCAAGCTCCCAGTTTTTTACAACAAAAATCTATCATTAGCGCCTTAACGGCCAATCTGCCAGAGACTAAACCAGCTACCTACACAATGCTTTTTGATCCCAATCAGCCGACTCAGCCGTTGTTTTTCGAGCTGAAGGAGGATTGTTTATCACCATTTAATACGGCAATGTCTAAGCTAGCAGCCACCATTAGCAACGACAAGCTATCAGTAGAATTACTCGCTAACGAATTCATTGATGATGAAGCACTATTGAATGCTGCACATGTTCAAAATTTTAACGCGATGCTTGAACAAATCATCCTTTATCAAAAAGATCCAGGTTTAAGCGATGCGGTACATAATCTTTGCCAATACCTCGCCGCCGACACTAGCCAAAGTAAGGTGTGTATCGCTAAGTATTATAAAGCTTGGCAAGATTGCCCAGGGCTAAACGTATGCCAAGATTTTTCTAGAACCTCGTTGTTTGGGTCGCTTTTACCTTTCTCTAAACAGGGCTTTGATTTCGCCAGCATTAAGTTGGGTCTTTTACACCATTCAGTTGGCAGCATCTTAATGTTGAGTTGCGAAGATGTATTAGCAGATCCTCAACTTTGGTTTGACCTAAAGGCCTCTATCAACACACAACATTTGTCTTGGTCTAAGGCTACCAGCACTAAACAAGCAACCATGCCAAACCCAATGCCTTATCAGCAAAAAGTGATTTTTGTTGGTAACGGCAATGCAGTAGCAGACCTGTATGAGTTAGATCCAGACATCGTTCAGATGAGTTTAATCGAAACAGAATTGCCTCACGAAGTCGTTGCCAATAAAGAAAACCTAGGCTACTACTTAGGGCAACTGCACTGTCTTTCAACACAGCAAGCGCTAGGTTTTGGACCCAGCTTGTACCAAAGTGTATTAAAGCTCGCCACCAAGTTTTGTGAACACAACCAATTATTGAGTTTAGACTTTAACGCTGTTTTAAAACCATTACGTTTACTCGCACATTTAGGGCTTAACAGTGATAGCGCAGGCTTTAACCAAGCGTGTTATGCACTAGAACAAAACATAAACGCTCACCAAAAGTTTAGTGACCTTGCTTACAAAGACAAGCAAACAAAAATTGAAGTATCAGGTAAACAAGTAGGTCAAATTAACGGTTTATCGGTGATTGATTTCAGTGGCTTGGGCTTATCGTTCGGTGAACCGATCAGAATTACCGCCAGCGCCCACCAAGGGGATGGTGATTTTACCGATGTAGAACGTAAAGCTGAGTTAGCAGGCAACATCCACGCCAAATCAATGATGATTATTCAAGGTTACCTTACTAGCCTATTTGCACGTGATCATCACTTCCCTCTTTCCGGCAGCATCGTCTTTGAACAGTCTTACCAAGATATAGACGGTGACAGTGCCTCGCTAGCGAGTACCTTATGTATGTTAAGTGCCTTAAGCAATGAACCACTTCATCAACATATCGCCGTGACAGGCGCAATGGATCAAAAAGGAAACGTGCTAGCAGTCGGCGGTATTAATGAAAAAATCGAAGGATTCTACAGAATCGCAACCTTAGATGGCAACACCGAGAAACACGCGGTGTTATTACCTAAAGCCAACGTTAGCCAACTCAATTTAAGTGAACAGGTAATACAAGCTTGTGAAAAAGGGTTGTTTACTGTCTATGGGGTTGAACACATCGATCAAGCTATTGAAATCATGTTCGGGCTAAAAGCAGGCTCACTGTTTGAAGAACAGACTGTTTACGGCAAAATTAATAAGCTCGTTGGTGCGAATGAAGCAGAACCTAGTGCATTAACATGGTTACTAAAAAAATTGTTCGGCTAAATCAAACTCTGGCAAATAAATCGCTGATCGGACTTGTTTAGCGCACACGTGTTCGCTAAAGTATCGGCAAATTTTCTAAAGGTAAAATTCATGACTCAGGTTTCACAAAAAGAACTCGGTAAAACTAGCTACGATCGCCAAGAACTGCTTGATTGCAGCCAAGGTCTTTTATTTGGTGAAGGAAATAGCAAGCTTCCAGCACCAAATATGTTAATGATGGACCGCATCCTAAAAATTACCCACGAAGGTGGTGAATTTGGTAACGGCGAAATTATTGCTGAGTTAGATATCACACCTGATCTATGGTTTTTTGATTGTCACTTCCCTGGCGACCCAGTGATGCCTGGCTGTCTTGGACTAGACGCAATGTGGCAATTAGTTGGATTCTTCTTAGGTTGGAGTGGTGGCCCCGGTAAAGGTCGTGCATTAGGCGTAGGCGAAGTTAAGTTTACCGGGCAAGTTTTACCTACCGCTAAGAAAGTCACTTACAAAATACAAATGAAGCGTGTAATCATGCGTAAGCTAGTGATGGGCATAGCCAATGGTGTTGTAGAAGTCGACGGAAGAGAAATTTACTCTGCGAATGATTTGAAAGTGGGTTTATTTACTGATACTTCAACTTTTTAAATTTCGATTCTATTTAGCATTAAAAAGCCCTGTCATCAGGGCTTTTTTGTATCTTCTTTTAATTTGCATCTAATCCTGAAACGCGTTCTTCAACAGCCTCTCGCCACCCACCGTACCAATAACCTCTTGCGTCTGCTCCACCATACGGACAGGTTTCTTTCGACCTACCTGACAAACCTGCTTGATAACCTTTGGCATGCGCTCTTTCTAAACGATCGCGTTTTTGTCTTTTCATAGACTATTCCTCATCAAGATCAGAAAAAAAATCAGAAGCCACTAAGGACTCCTGATCTACTATCGCTTATCGTTTTACAAAGATCAAAAACTATATTTTTTAGTTCTCGCTAACTAATTGATCTTTTTGTTGCATAAAAAAGACAATTTAGCTTTTTTTGAAGCGCCTCACAAAAACCAGAGGGAGCAATAACAGCAACCACAGTGAACTACTGGCGCCTTTGCGCTCATATTTAACTTCTTCTACATTAGGACATGCCGCAACGTCATCAATATCGGTAACATTAGGGTTACGTGTTAGCTTAAGTAATACCGCTCGAGGGTTAATCCCATAAATAAAATCATTGGCAGACTCATAATGAAAGCCACTAGCAAAAATATCGCCTTCTTCAGTAATATGAGTCGCATGTTCAATTCGATAATAAGGTATCTCTGCTTCACCATCTTGTTCATAACAAGTTAAGTAATTTAAACGCCAAAAATAAGAACTATCACCTTCCTTATAACGATTAATATCTAGCAAGATAGCTGACTGCCGCCTAGTTGTGCCGTTGTATGAAGGTTGATCTTCACCAAGACCATCCACCCAACCGACGAGTAAACCGTCATTATTTATACTGCTAAATTCACTGTTTGCGCCAGAAAACGGTTTATTTCTTAAGGGCCAAACTACACTTTCGTAGTCATCGGAATTTTCATCATTATCGTAAATAAAACCTTCGACTGCCCTATTTCTAGACTTAACTTCAACAAAACGTAAGTTTCCGATAACTAACGAAGAATCATTAATATCGTTAGCCCATGTATGGGATACAGCATCTTCGAAGTTACTATTATCGCCATCAATTTTTATATTAGGAATTTTGTTGACGGTATAAGTGCCGTCTTCATTCTCAGTATAAAAGGCAGCACGACCGCGAGAGCCGTTGGTGCTGTTGTATACATCGTCTGATGATGTACCTACAAAAACACTGCCATTACCATTTTTCAATAAGTTGTAACTCGCCGCTTCTCCATAACGAGAGCGCACATACCCGTCCACCAACTGAGTACCTTCGACTTGAGCACCATCATCAGCATCTGTAATATCCCACACCCAAGCTTGGGTATGAAAACCTGAACAACGGTAGTAATTTTCTCTGTTGCCAGTTTGGCATTCATTAAAGCTGTCGGTACTCCCCCCCGCATAACCAGTACTCGCCATACCTATAACTAGAGTTTTCCCATCTTTTTCAATAACTTGCAATCCTGATGACACGCCACCATTTTCATCGCTTAACTCGCCGCTAGTACTAAAGGCTGTGGGCAGCAGTGTCACTTTTGCTTGGTCACTTAATCTATACGCAAAGCCGCGCTGGATAAAATCTCTAGTATAACTGGTGCCTGAATCGTCAATAAAAGGGGCTGAATCATAACCTACCGCCCAGCCAAGGGTATTATTGATACTATTAACTCGAGTGTCAGTGGTATAAATCTCATTACTAATGTCATCGAAAACATACAATTTTTCTTTTACCGTATCCCAAGTGGGTAAAGGCTGGATGTTTTTACCGTCGGTGTGGTTGCCACTAACACTATTTTCGGCGACAAAAGACAAAACATTAGACAGATACTGAACCGACTTCTGTTCTCTTAGCCTGTCGCGGTAAGTTTCATAAAAGCTATTATCACCATATAAAAATAAACGACATACTTCGCTGGCATACTGACAGCCATAGTCATAAGTGGTGCGGTCAGAAAAGTCGTAAAAACGAAATGACGTGCGAAAGGTAAGTACATTACCTGCTACATACTCACCTTCTTCGCTGACGGCGGTAATACTAAGGTTACTATTAGCTTCTGCCAGCCCTGTTTCTGAGTCAGCAGAAAGTGGGATTTCTTCAATAAGGTAATAAGATTCGGTTTGTGCAGCATGCGCTAAACTGGCTGACAAAACTAAAGGCGCGAATACTAAGCTCATAGAGCAATTTAAAATAGACTTCTTCATGAATTTTTAAGTTCTTCCAATTCTTCCCAGCGTGAGTAGAGGTTTTCTAATTCCTCTTCTGCTTGAGCTAGATTACTTAATGCCGTTTGAACCAAGTTCTGTTCTAAATTAAAAAACTCGGGTTCATTTACTTGTAATTGTAGTTGCTCTACTAAATTTTCTGCAGCTTCCAATTTTTGTGGTAACTGGTCAAGCTCAAGCTTCAATTTATATGACAACTTCTTAGTTTGTTTTGTTGAACGTGGCGCGGCATCTACTTTTTCAGCCACTTTAACCGCATCAAATTGAGATTGCTTAGCAAGATAGCTTTCTACTTCTGAATACCCGCCAACGTGAGTACTAATGTTACCTTGGCCATCAAAATGCCAAACGTGGCTAGCCGTATTATCGATAAAACTTCGATCATGACTCACCAACAACACGGTACCTGGATATTGGCTTACTAACTCTTCAAGCAACTCCAGCGTTTCGACATCCAAATCGTTGGTTGGTTCATCAAGTACTAACAAATTTGCCGGTTTTAAGAAAAGCTTGGCGAGCATCAAGCGATTTTTTTCACCTCCAGACAAGGCTTTTACCGGTGTAAATGCGCGTTTAGGATGGAATAAAAAGTCCTGTAAGTAGCCCATAACATGCCGTTTATTGCCGTTTATTTCTACTTCTTGTTTACCGCCGGCGAGGTTATCTAACAAGGTTTTCTCTGGGTCAATATCTTGTCGATACTGATCGAAATAGGCAACGTTGAGTTTGGTACCTATTTTTAGGCTACCGCCACTGGCTTTCAGTTGCTCAAGCAAAATTTTAATTAGCGTTGATTTACCGCAACCGTTTGCCCCGACTAAGGCAATTTTATCGCCACGTAACACCAATAAATCAACTGGCGAGATGATAGGATGTTGGTCATTCGCGTAACTGAAACTAAGGTTTTCTGCTTCAAAAACAATTTTCCCAGAGCGTAAACCATCATCAATCTTCATATTGGTGGTGCCCTGACGATTGACGCGTTCGCTTCGCTCATTTCGCATCGCTTTAAGGGCCCTGACTCTGCCTTCATTGCGGGTGCGACGAGCTTTGATGCCTTGGCGAATCCATGTTTCTTCTTCAGCTAGGCGTTTATCGAAAAGCGCGTTTTGCTCTTCTTCAACACGTAACCATTCGGCTTTACCCTCTAGATAGGTGTCATAATTACCTGGCCAAGAGGTTAGTACTCCACGATCAATATCTACAATACGGGTAGCTATTTTTCGAATGAATTCTCTGTCGTGGCTGATAAAGACGATAGTGCCTTTAAAGTTAAGCAAAAATTCTTCTAACCATTGTATGGTTTTAATATCCAAGTGGTTAGTAGGTTCATCAAGTAACAATATATCGGGCTCGCCAGCTAAGGCTTTGGCTAAAGCGACTTTCCGCAGCCAGCCACCAGACAAGCCCTTCAGCGTTGCGTTGCCATCGAGCTTAATGGTGGTGAGTACTTTTTGAATATCACTATCAAACTTCCAGCCATCGACGACGTCGAGCTCGTGTTGAATATGCTGTAAACGCTTCAACTCGTTATCACTGGTGTCTTCAGTAATATCTGCGGTGAGTTGATAGAACTCCGTTAATAGCTTACCTATATGTGGCTTACCTTCAGCTACATAATCAAAGATACGTTGTTCACTGGCTTCTGGTGGGTCTTGTTGAAGTCTGGTGATTACGACATCGTTAACCAGCTGACGCTGCCCAGAATCGAGTAATACAGCACCTTCTATAACTTGTAACAAGGTACTTTTACCGGCCCCATTACGCCCCACTAAACACACCCTTTCAGCTTTATTAATTTGTAGGTTGGCTTTATTAAGGAGTGGTGTATCTCCATAAGCCAATAATGCATCTTGTAAATTAACTAACACGTACAACTCTCTATAAACTGTTCTAGTTGGCTAGAATCAAAAGGCCAATTTAATCGTTGTTGACTAGGTATATGGCAAAGTACTGGAATGCTATACCGATATTGTTCAACCAAAGACTCGTCGTCGATGATATCTTGCTCGCTTAACTCAATAATATTAGGGCTAGCCAAAATGAGTGCTTTTGCATCTTCACATAAATGGCAACCATCGGTACTGTATAACACCCAAGTCATAACACTAATCCTTGTGAATCATCCAACAATTATGGATTTGTTTATTTCTTTCAAAATCTGGAGACAACGACTGGCTAGAGACATTTTCTATTCTTAAACCGTGGCGTGCTAAAGCTTCTGCATCGATCTTAAATTGTCGCTTATTATTGGAAAATATCAGCTGCCCACCCGGATTCAACAGGCGTGAAACTGACAACAATAAATCTACGTGATCTTTTTGAACATCAAACACTTCATCCATTTTCTTTGAATTAGAAAAAGTAGGTGGATCAAGGAAAATCAAATCCCAACGTTGCGAGATTTGAGTTTTCAACCAGGCCATACAGTCAGCACGAATAAATTCATGTTTGTTCAAAGACAATTGATTCAATCTAAAATTGTCTTTTGCCCAATTTAAGTAAGTATTAGACATATCTACCGTGGTGACTTTTGAAGCCCCCCCTATGGCAGCATGAACACTGGCAGACCCCGTGTATGCAAATAGATTCAACACCGATTTTTTGTCACTATGCTGTTGAATATAATGGCGCATATTACGATGATCTAAAAACAATCCCGTATCGAGATAGTCGGTCAAATTGACATAAAATTGAGCGCCGTATTCCTTAACAACAAAGCGTTCTTTCTCGTCGCTGTTTCGCTCGTACTGTTGTTTGCCCTTCTGTTGAGCACGCTGCTTGATCACCAGTTTATCGTTATCAACCAAACCGCTTTGCAGTAAACCGGTTAATAAATCTAATAAACGGCGTCTTGCTTTGTTAGGGTCAATGGTTTTAGGTGCGCGATACTCCTGAACAATCACGTAGTCTTCATAGCAATCTACCGCAACGTTATACTCGGGCAAATCTGCGTCATACAGCCGGTAGCAAGTGATGTTGTCACGTTTGATCCACTTCTGTAATTTCTTTTTGTTTTTCAACAAGCGATTTACAAAATCTTGAGCATATTGGCGTTGTTCCGAGTTACCGGCTTCACCAATTTGGTAAATTTTGAGCACACAAGCTAATGCGCCGTTAAAAAATTTATATTGTTTATCACTACGCAGGCGTAAATAGTCGAGTAGTTCAGGCGCCGCGGTGAATAGTGATAAACGCCACCCCGCATAATTTTCTCTAACACTCGCCCCAAATGATAGAAAGAGCCCTATCAGTTTAGTTAACTCACCTAACCGCTCACCGTAAGGCGGATTAGATAGAATTAAACCCGGTTCGTTGGGCGCACTGGGTAAGTTAGCGGCATCGTGGACATGCACTGATATCAAATCGCTTAAACCCGCTCTCTCAATATTGGCCTTGGCAATGGAGACCATTCGTTTATCTACATCATATCCGATTAAACGTTGAGTACATTCTGCCTTGCCTTTTATAGCTCGTGCTTCTGCTTCTGCTTGAATTTCTTGCCAAGCACTAGCGGCAAAGTTGCTTAATCGTTCAAAGCCGAAACGACGTTGTATACCTGGGGCAATATCAGCGGCTTGCATGGCGGCTTCAATCAGTATGGTTCCCGAGCCACACATCGGGTCTACGAGGTATTTTTCTTGCCAAGCACTTCTGGTAACTAATGCTGCAGCTAAGTTTTCTCGGACTGGTGCTTCCCCCTGCTCGGTTCTGTATCCTCTTCTATGTAATGAGGTTCCCGATAAGTCGAGAGATATCGCTAAGTGCTTACCGGCAATACGCACAACTATACGTGCATCTTCATCCGTTTTAGCTACGTTTGGTCTAGAGCCAACATTGTTTTTAAATTGATCAACAATTGCATCTTTTACTTTTAAAGCACCAAATTGGCTGTTGTCGATAAAGTGGTTAGTGCCAGTACAGTGAACCGAGAAAGTCTGGTCAACGTTGAAGTACTTACCCCAGTTAATGGTAAGGGCACTATTGTAGAGATCATCCACATTGTCAGCCTGCGTCTCAACAAGACGTAATAATATTCGGGATGCAAATCGGGTCCACAAACAAATTTTATAAGCCGTTGGCCAATCACAACTAAAACTAACACCTGCAATTGTTTGTTTGCACTCTTCAGCGCCCAATGCTTTCAATTCATCTAAACACAAGCTTTCTAAACCTTTAGCGGTCGAAGCGAAAAAATCAGCCATTTTTATACTCAATTAGTTTAACCCGTCGATTATACCTTTTTTGGTAAGGATCAGTAGTAAAAGCCTCATACGGACAAATAATCGGCAACCAATAACATTAAGCAAATAATCTCTTGTAATATTGGTGTTCTCTGCGTACTATCCGCTCCGCATTAAACGGACGCGGGATGGAGCAGTCTGGTAGCTCGTCGGGCTCATAACCCGAAGGTCGTTGGTTCAAATCCGGCTCCCGCAACCAATTCTTACTTTGGTATGAATTGCCTAGCTCGAATAACTAGGCCGAACAACTATTCAAATCACTTAACTGATTCAGTTAAGACCGGACGCGGGATGGAGCAGTCTGGTAGCTCGTCGGGCTCATAACCCGAAGGTCGTTGGTTCAAATCCGGCTCCCGCAACCAATTCTTACTTCGGTACGAATTTCCTAGCTCGAATAACTAGGCCGAATAACTATTCAAATCACTTAACTGATTCAGTTAAGACCGGACGCGGGATGGAGCAGTCTGGTAGCTCGTCGGGCTCATAACCCGAAGGTCGTTGGTTCAAATCCGGCTCCCGCAACCAATTCTTACTTCGGTATGAATTGCCTAGCTCGAATAACTAGGCCAAATAACTATTCAAATCACTTAGCTAAATCAGCTAAGACCGGACGCGGGATGGAGCAGTCTGGTAGCTCGTCGGGCTCATAACCCGAAGGTCGTTGGTTCAAATCCGGCTCCCGCAACCAATTCTTACTTCGGTATGAATTACCTAGCTCGAATAACTAGGCCAAATAACTATTCAAATCACTTAGCTAAATCAGCTAAGACCGGACGCGGGATGGAGCAGTCTGGTAGCTCGTCGGGCTCATAACCCGAAGGTCGTTGGTTCAAATCCGGCTCCCGCAACCAATTCTTACTTTAGTACGAATTACCTAGCTCGAATAACTAGGCCAAACAACTATTCAAATCACTTAGCTAAATCAGCTAAGACCGGACGCGGGATGGAGCAGTCTGGTAGCTCGTCGGGCTCATAACCCGAAGGTCGTTGGTTCAAATCCGGCTCCCGCAACCAATTCTTACTTTAGTATGAATTACCTAGCGCGAATAACTAGGCCAAACAACTATTCAATTCACTTAGCTAAATCAGCTAAGACCGGACGCGGGATGGAGCAGTCTGGTAGCTCGTCGGGCTCATAACCCGAAGGTCGTTGGTTCAAATCCGGCTCCCGCAACCAACTCTTAGTTTTTCTATACCTTCTTTCAGTTTATTATTCAAAACAGCCACCTTTTGCAGCTGCTTTTCATTGATAATCTCTAAAATCCATACAAACCGATATTTTCTAGCTGCACACGTTTAGGCTGTCTAAGCACAAACAACGCTGATTCAGCAAGATCTTCAACCTGCAACCAACCTGGTTTTATTTCACTTTCGCTCGTCGGCGCTGGTACTTGAACCAAGCCAGGACACAAACTATGTACCTTGATACCGTATTCTCTTACTTCTTCTTGTAGAGCTGCAGCTAAACCCAGTACCGCAAACTTTGCCGCGCAATATGGACCTGCATTGGCGTAACCATTTTTTGCTGCTTGCGATGCAATGTTTAGAATATGACCGCTTTTTTGCTCTCGCATAGGGGGTAATACAGCCTGGCTAGTTAAGAAGGTGCCTTTTGTGCACGTGTCTACCACCAAATCCCAATCATCTTCACTGCAGTTTTCAATGGTATCGCCAACACCCAAGCCACTATTGTTAACAAGTATGTCTATTTTTCCAAAGCGGCTTAAGGCGAAGTTTTTAAGATCGTGTACTTGTTGCTTACTGCGTATATCAGCAGCAAAAGGGAGTACCTTCGCTCCTGTCTGTTTACTTAGGCATTCCGCTGATTGTTTTAGCTTGGCAAAATCTCTTGAGCTAATCACTACACCTACGCCCTGCTCTGCCAAAGCTCTTGCTATTGCCAATCCAATACCACTTCCACCGCCGGTGACAATCGCGACTTTTCCACTCAAGTTTTCCATTTATTGCTCCTTATGGGTAAATTTACAGCTGGTATTTTGCTCCTTATAATCCTAGAATCAACACTATAAGGCTAATTACCTCGAACTATAGTACTACTATTCGAGTTTCAACCAATGAGTCACAATGAGTCAGTTTTCCGAAAGATTACAAGAGTTGATGGGTGAGCAAAGTGTCAGTGGTTTTGCCCGTAAAGTAGAGCTTAATGAAAGCCTAATTAGAAAATATTTAAAGGGTTCCGAACCTAGTTTATCTAAGGCAAACCAGATAGCACAGAAGGCTAACTGCTCGTTAGAATGGTTAGCGACTGGAGAAGGTTACCAATACCGAAAAGCTGAAGTTGTAGACATGGAAGCCCTTGAAAAAGCAGTCGAGCTCACTTTAGCTGCAGCCGAACAACATGACTTAAGTGTTGAGAACGAGAAAGTTATGAAGGTGATTGTCGCGACTTACCAGTATTTAAGAACTACCCGCAAAAAAGACGGATATTTTGATCTACAAGAAGCAAGACCTTTTGTTCGATATGTCATGGGGTTATGCGGCTAATAAAAAGGCCGAGTTTATACTCGGCCTTTGTTACTGACTATTATCCAATGCCTAGAACTGCTTGTAATCTCGATAGCTTATTTTAAAGAAAATCACGTACAACACAGGAACAATCAACAAGGTTAGTACCGTAGCGACACCTAAACCAAACATTACCACTGCAGCCATTGACTCAAAGAATACATCTGAAATTAGCGGCGCAACGCCAAGAATAGTAGTAACAGCAGCCATACAAACAGGGCGTACTCGGCTAACCGCAGAATCGAATACCGCTTGATACGTCTCTTTACCCGATGCAATGTCAGAATTTATTTGGTCTAGTAACACGATACCGTTTTTAAGTAGCATACCCGATAAACTGAGCATACCTAGTAAGGCCATAAAGCCAAACGGCTTACCTAAAAACAGTAAACCTGACGTGATACCTATCATAGCCAACGGTACGCAACACCATATAACCAAGGGTTTCTTTACCGAATTAAACAAGAACACCGTGATCATAAACATGATCAAATAGCCCATTGGCAACGAAGCAAATAGCGCTTCTTGTGCGTCCCCTGATGACTCATATTCCCCGCCCCACTGCAACTCGTAGCCTGACGGTAATTCTAAAGCATCAATTTGAGGTTTGATCTTTGCAAACAATTCAGCCGGCAATATATCATATTCAAAATCGGCATCTGCGAATACTGTTAAGGTTCGCTTCTTGTCGCGACGTTGAATAATGGGATCTTCAAATCTTACATTAAAGCCATTCACTACTTGTTGAATCGGAATGTAAGTTTTTAAACTTGGGCTCCAAATTCGTAACCCTTCTAGGGAGTCGATATCGATACGCTCGGCTTCCGGTAAACGGCCGACAATAGGCAGCAAAGTGGTGCCTTCGCGATACAAACCAAAACTTGTGCCGGCAAAAGCAAACTCAAATGTTTGGTCTATATCCGCCTTATTTATACCTAAACGCCTAGCTTGGGTTTCATTAAACTTTGGTTCGATGTATTTAACTCTATCACGCCAATCATGGCGCACGTTTACTGTTCCAGGAGTGTTATCAAATATAGCTTTGATATCACCAGCTATCGAGCGCAATACATCTGGATTAGAGCCTGAAATACGGGCTTCGATCTTGGCGTCAGTAGATGGACCAATTTCAAGGTTTTTAAATTTGAACTGTGCTTGAGGAAATTGCTGTTCGACCTGCTTACGCAGTGAGGACATCGCTGCCGCTGCAGTTTCAGCATCACTGGTTCTAACTGCAATTTGTGCATAAGAGCCATAACTCTTCTCCGGAGCATAAGTTAGCATAAAGCGCTGAAAACCTTTACCCACCGACGATGAAACAAATTCAACGGCATCTATCTGTCGGGCCATGTTTTCTATGCTAGATACTGACTGATGAGTCTCACGTATATCAGTACCTTCTGGCATCCATACGTCAACTAGAAATATCGGGGTTGATGAAGGTGGGAAGAAAGATTGCTTCACATAGCCAAAGCCGAACACAGACACTACAAACAAACTAACCACTACGATAAGGGTTGGCCATTTAAAACGTAAGCAGAAGTCTAACAGCGCTTTATAGGCATTAAAAAAGGCACCTTTATACGGGTCGTTATCATCTCCTTCGGTTTGCGCATCTCCTTCTTTGCCAAAAAACAACTGCGCAAAGAACGGCGTAATTGTGATAGCCGTAATCCAAGATAGAAACAGTGAAAACAACAGAACCCAAAATAACGAACCGGCAAATTCGCCGGTGGAATCAGGTGACAAGCCAATCGGAGCAAAAGCGGTAATGGCGATAATAGTCGCCGCTAATAAAGGCCACATCGTTTGGCCAACAATTTCTTGGGCCGCATCAAGGGTACTTAAGCCCTTTTTTCGTCCCATTAAAATCCCTTCTACGACGACAATGGCGTTATCGACTAGCATCCCGAGAGCAATAATGAGCGCCCCAAGTGATATGCGTTGCAGTTCAATCTCGGCTTGTTTCATCAGTATGAATGTACCTAAACATGTTAGGAACAAAATCAGACCGATCAAAATGCCACTTTTCAAGCCCATGAACACCAATAACACCACGATGACAATCACCACCGCTAAGATTAAATTCCAAACAAATGAGCTGACCGACTTATCAACTTCTTGCGGCTGGTTATACATAGACTCAATGGTCATACCCGCGGGTCTTGCGTGATCAATGTCGTTTAGTTTGGTTTCAATATTTTTACCTATTTCCACCACATTGACACCGCTGGTAAACGACACACCAATATTTATCGCTTGCTGCTGATTAAAACTTACCAAGTTGCTTGGGATCTCCTGATAACCTCGGCTTACTGTGGCGACGTCTTTGAGGTAAATCAGCTTATCACCGGTTGTGCCAGGAATAATCAGGTCACCGAGCTCCTCAACTGATTTAAAGATACCTGTGGGTCTAATAGTCAACTGATCGCCGGCTATCTTTATATTACCAGCTGATGTCACCATGTTTTGAGAGTTAAGCAAACTAGTAATAAGCGCTGGGTCAAGATTAAAGGTGGCGAGCTTTTGAATCGAAATTTCTATAAAAACTTGTTCAGTCTGTGCACCTGCTAAAGTTACCTTACCCACACCAGGTACTAATTCGATTTCACGTTTAACGTAATCTACATAATCTTGTAGATCTCTATAATCGTAGTTTTCCCCAGACACCATATACATGATGCCGTAAACATCCCCAAAGTCATCATTAACTAATGGTGTAGACACACCTGGCGGCAATTGAGAGGTCATATCACCGACTTTACGGCGTAGTTCATCCCAAATCTGCGGCAACTCGTCAGGACCGTAAGTGTTTTTCATGGTCACGGTAATTTGCGACATGCCGGGGGTACTAAGTGAGACTATATAGTCTACATAAGGCAGTGCTTGTATCGCTTTTTCAATAGGGTAAGTGACTTCTTCTTCAACTTCTGTAGAAGTGGCACCGGGGTACATGGTAACCACTACTGCATCTTTAATCGTAAAAGGGGGATCTTCCAATTGCCCTAAACCACTAAATGACAAGACCCCTCCTATCAATAAAATTAGGGTGAACATCCAACTTATGATTGAGTTTTTTACAAAATAGCCTGCGATGTTCATTGCTTATCCTTCTTTAAAACCACTTTTTGACCGTCAACCAGTCGATTACCGCCAAGTGACACAATAACGTCACCATTTTGAAGACCCTGATTAATTTCTACCATGTTGCCGGTAAGGGTTCCTAGCGCCACTTCTTGTTGCTCTACGGTGTGATCTTCTTTATAACGCCAAACGATGGGTCGTTGATTACCTATCGAAGACCCATCAGGCATAACCACCGAAGCAATAGGAACTAAAAAGTCTCGGTCATAGGTATAGGTCAAATCTGATAGGTCGATTGAGACTTTAGCCGGCATTCCTTCTAACACCCCAAACTCTTTATCAAAAGGCACTAAGAACGTAGCAATATAACTACGAGTACTTGGGTTTTTCTCTAGATTCAGTTCGTAAGGCACGGCTTTAAATACTTTGTCAGGAAAAGCTTCATAGACAACTTCAACCTCTAAGCTTCTAATTCTATCTGCTCCTAATTTAGCGACAGCGAGAATCATGTCGGGTAGTTGCACGTCAATTTCTACGTAATCCACTTTATGCATGCTCAATACCGCTAAACCAGGTTGAACATTGACAAAAGGATCGGCAAACACGTCTCCAATAATGCCATCAAAGGGGGCTCTCAGTTCGGTATAGTCAAACATTAACAAAGCATTCTTATACTCTGCAGAAGCGACTAAATACTCTGCACGCATTTTGTCATATTCGCTTTGTGATAATAGCGCTTTGTCGAGTAACGCTTTGGCACGTTTAAACTGCTGCTCAGTGAGGGTTAAACGGGCTTTTCGGTCATCGACTACAATTTGGTAATCGCGTTTATCAAGCGACGCTAGCAGCTCTCCCTTTTTAACTTTTTGGCCCTTATTGATGTTTATTGATTTAATTTCGCCTTCAACACGAAAAGAAAGTTCAGCTAAATCATGTGCTCGGGTAATACCATTAAAGTCTCTTTCTACCGCATTGGTGGTGTCGGGTAAGCTGTATACCTCGACTGTTTGAATGGGTAAATCAATATCTTGTTCACCACCACAGGCAGTTAACAGAGTGGCAAATGCGCAGCTAGCTATTATAAGTTTATTTTGCATGTTAAAGCCCTCTCTCTTTAATCCACTGCACGGCGGCTTGGCCGTCGCTAAGTTCTTGAGCCCCAGCTTGCACTAACCAATCACCATCATTTAGCCCACCAGTAACAATTCCCTTTTCTAGAGTAATCGCCTTTTTGTTTACAATGTTTTTTTCAGGATCCCAAATGAACACGAAGTTCTGTCCGGATTCTTCAACGAGCCCGCCAGCCGGCACTAGCAATTTATTTCCGCTAACTGCACTAGAGGATTCTATTTGCACTAAAGTAGCCATTCCCGGAAATATGTTAAGTTCTTCAGGTATTGGCATAGTTAAAACAATGGTGTAACTAGCAGTAGATGGATCTGCGACGGTACTCAATTCTTTAAGCGCAGCGGTGTACCATTGCTCTCTACCCTGAAACTGTACCGCCAAATTAGGCGCTAACTGTCCATTTCTTCGAGCATCTTGAAAGATACCAATTAAGCGTTCAGGCAATTGAAAGTTTACATCAATGGTTGATTCTGTTTGTAGGCTAAGCACTTGTTGTTTTTCGTACACAAATTCAAATTGCTCGGCATATTTACTGGCGATAAGCCCATCGTAAGGCGCCAGCAAAGTAGTATACGTTAAGTTGACTTCGGCTTTATCTAACGCGGCCTTGCTGATTGCATACTCGCTTTTTGATTTATCATAATCGCTACGAGAAATAACACCTTTATCAACTAACTGTTTCGAGCGGTCAAATAACACTTTGGCTAATTGATAATTTGCTTTGGCTACTTCATGCTCTTGGTTGTACATTGCTGGGTCCAAATTTGCCAGCGTTTGCCCTGCTTTTACAAATTGTCCGGGTTTCACTAAGATTTCGTCTAAGCGCCCCGCTACTTGAAAAGACAGAATAGCGGTATCAGAAGCAAATGTTTCACCGGGTAGGGTTCTTATGCGAGTCCCTTTACCAATCTCCACTTGTTCTACTTTAACCGGTCGTGGAAAGTTATTGACGGACTCTACGGAGTCGTTGTTACAAGCGAGCAGCAACAGGCTACTGGCAAAAACAGCTAGACCGCGATATGCACGAAATGTCATAGGGATCCCTAAGTTGATTGCAGAATACTTATTCAAAGTTAGTCGCTAAGTGCCTAATCTTCAAAATAATTGTGTGTATCTTAGACGCCGCATACAACAAAAGTTCAATAAATCGGAAAATATTGAATTGTTAGGGAAAAAGTTAGCGCTGTAACGGGTACAACGCTGAGTAGACAGCCGGATGCCTTAAGTTACTTTGGCTTCACCATCACCGTTAATCGTGAACTACACACTAAATCATTGGCTTGATGAATATCGATTTGCCAAACTTGCATGGTTTTAGCGATTTTAATGGGTTTTGCAGTAGCCACCACTTCACCACTACGTACCGCTTTTAGATGATTAGCATTGACCTCTACGCCTACGACAAAAGCACTGCTACCGGCAACACAATAAGCCGCGCAACTGCCTAAGCTTTCAGCTAGCACTACACTAGCGCCCCCGTGCAACAAGCCCATTGGTTGCTTAACCCGATCTGTAACGGGCATAGTAGCGACTAAATAATTGTCGCCCACCTCGGTAAACTTAATATCCAGAAAAGCGAGCATATTGCCCTCGCCCATCTGGTTTAAGCTCGCCAAGTTCATTGGCAAATTCCAAATACTCAAGGCAGTAAGCTCAACAATATTTGTAGTGGATGTTTAGGCTTTGTCCCCTCTAGCCGTTTTACCTGGCTACGGCACGAGTAACCAGTCACCATGCAACGCTCTGGCGGTAAGCTGGCCATTTTCTGCTTCCAACTCAAGTCGTAGATAGCCTTAGACGTTTCATATTGTTTTGCGTCATGCCCGTAAGTTCCAGCCATACCACAACACCCCACGGCGACATCTTCGAGTTTAGCTCCAAAGCGGCTGAAAACATGTTGCCATTGTTTGAAGGCGTCTGCTTTTAAGGCTTTCTCAGTACAGTGACCAAATAAATACCAGGCCTCTGTATCACTCACTTGTTGTGATTCAACATGCTGAGGGGTGAGTGAATCTAGCCACTCTTGAACTACTTGTACTTCGAAGTCACCACGTTTATCACCTAAGGCATGGTTGTACTCGTCGCGGTAACACAGCACTAAGGCGGGCTCAACCCCAACCATTTTTATCCCTAGTTCTGCGACTTGATTTAAAAATGCGGCACTGGTTTGTGCAGACTTATTAAATTTACTCAGGAAGCCTTTAATGTGTTGTGGCTTGCCATTGGGCTTAAATGGCAACAGTACTGGTGTAATGCCCAATTTCTTCGCTAAATCAATGAAGTCTGCGACTAACTCAGCTTCGTAAAATGTTGTGAAAGGGTCTTGAACGATGAGTACCGTATTTTGTTTCTGTTCATCGCTTAAAGCTTGTAAGGCTTTATAGTCATATTTAGAGCTTAAACTTTCAGGTACTCGTTGCGCTAAAGTAGGAAAACTCAAAGCTGGTATATCGACCATGCCAATGGTTTTTGTCACTAAACCATTTACCCATTGTGGGGCCATTAAGGTATTAAATAGGCGTGGTGCTTTTGCCATTAGTGGAGCGTAACTTTCAACATAAGCAACAAAATAGTCTTTTAAGGGACGCAAATATCTGCCGTGGTAAATATTTAGAAAGCGCGAGCGAAAAGTCGGGACATCCACTTTAATCGGACATCCTGTAGTACATGCCTTACAGGCCAAACAGGTCTGCATCGCATCGTAAACTTCATGGCTGTAATCGTACTCGCCTTTAGACTTAGCAATACTATTACGTATTTTTAGTAAGAAGCTTTCAGGAGAAATAAAGCTTGAATTGATTTTTTGCTCTTGAGCTAAGGGGTCTATTTTAAGCGCCGCCAATTGCCTCAGCCATTCGCGCATTAAGCCTGCACGACCTTTAGGAGAATAGCGTCGATCACCGGTTGCTTTAAAAGAAGGGCACATCGGACTGCTAGTATCGTAGTTAAAACATAAGCCGTTACCGTTACATTCCATTGCATTTTTGTAGCTATCTCGCACTTCAATGGCAATTGCTCGGTCATACTCACCACGTTTTGTACCGTCTACAGAGACTAATAATTCTTTACTATGTAACGGGGTACATATTTTTCCCGGATTAATTTGATTGTGAGGATCAAATGCCGCTTTAATTTTCCTTAGCTCGGCGAATAACTCATCGCCAAAAAACGCTGGGCTATATTCAGAGCGGAAGCCCTTACCGTGTTCACCCCACATAAGGCCTTTATATTTTGCTGTGAGTGCAACCACTTGGTCTGATATCTCACGCATCAGTATTTCTTGTTCAGGGTCGCACAAGTCAAGTGCCGGTCTTACATGTAGTACACCAGAATCAACATGGCCAAACATCCCATACTGCAGTGCATTTGAATCGAGTAATTCCCGGAATTCTACTATGTAGTCGGCTAAGTTCTCAGGTGGTACACAAGTATCTTCAGCAAAGGCCACCGGTTTTGCACTACCTTCGGTATTACCCAAAAGGCCAACCGCTTTTTTGCGCATGTTGTAAATAGCGTTGATACTCGCTAGGTCATCACAATGCTGAAAGCCGATGACGCCTAACTGCAAAATATTGCTATCAGACAATGTGTTTAATAAAGACGAGACTTTTTCATTCTGGAGGACTTCATCATTTTCAGCGAACTCGACAATATTAATCCCCTGTAAATCATGCTCAGCAACATCGCTTATTAGATTGCTGACACTATCCCAAACAACATCTTTGCGGGCTAAGTTAAGTACTTTAGAATCGATAGTTTCTACTGAAAGAGCGCGAGCGTTAACCAAACTGGGTGCATGACGTAAAGCCGAATTAAATGAATCGTACTTTACCGTTACTAAGGTTCGAAACTTAGGGATCTCTGTGAGGTCCAGCTTAGCTTCGGTGATGAAGGCAAGCGAACCTTCTGAGCCACACAAAATGCGGGTTAAATCAATACTGTCTTTGTCTGGGTTATAGGCATTTTTCAGGTCATAACCTGTCAAAAATCGATTCAATTTTGGAAATTTCTGTTCCACTAAATCACGTTGATTTACACAGGCATGTTTAACTGCTGCATAGATACCCCCTAAGGAATGGCGCTGCTGATCTATTTGATCAAGAGCCAACTCACCGGTATCCAATTCTTCGCCACTCGCCAACACCGCTTTTAAGGACAACACATGATCACTGGTTTTACCATAAACCAATGAGCCTTGTCCGGAAGCATCGGTATTAATCATACCACCCAATGTTGCTCGGTTACTGGTTGATAGTTCAGGTGAGAAAAATAGCCCATGTTGTTTAAGAGCGGCATTTAGCTGGTCTTTAACAATGCCTGTTTCAACTCGAACCCAACGCTCTTCTACATTAAGCTCTAATACTCTGTGCATAAACTTTGACAGATCTACGACAATACCTTCAGTTAAAGATTGTCCATTAGTACCCGTGCCGCCGCCGCGAGGAGTCAATTTAATAGACTCAAATGCTGAAGCTGATGCTAATCTACAAAGCTGTTTGATATCAGCGCTGCTTTTAGGAAAAACGACAGCTTGTGGTAAATATTGATATACCGAATTGTCTGTAGCTACCGCTAGGCGACTAGCGTAAGTGGTACTAATTTCACCGGTGAAAGGAGATTGCTCAAGCTTATTTAGGTAATCAACATACAGTGATTCTAGAGAATTCTGAGGGTTTAACTTCGGGATCATAAATCCATTGTCCCACTCTAAGGTGTTAAAATTGGGACGATTATATCACGTGAAATCCTGCTGCTACATGATTTTAATGCTAACGAATGGTTGTACTAGAATTTGGTGTTTTGACAGTATTTAGCCTTGAACAACAAGGATGAAGTTAACATTAATCGCTAAAGGGCTGTGATTAATAGCACAGCCCTTGTTGTACTTGCCTAGAGAATTTAAACGAGTTGTTGACTGCTTACTGCGAGTTCAATTTCCTTAGCCGTCATTTTTTTCACTAATAGCACCGCACGTTGCCCCAAGGCTACCTTTTCATTTGGGAAAACAATTGCTTTAGGCCCATCTTTAACGTAAATCTCGTTACAGCCATCTTGCGCTAATCGATAATTACTGGGGTATTCGCTAAAGTTGGCCTGTTGCTGGCTAAAACTAAATGAAAAGTCGGGATCTGTTTTGTTAATAACATCGCTGACTTGATACAACTTGGCCTGTTCGGCCTTAAAGGCAAACTCATGTAAATCCTTTTCCGCCAGCAAGGTGTCGAAAACCCTGTTTAGCTCACTAAATTTTGCCAGATTATTTTCACCAAATGGCTGTACTTTGCCCAATTCAACTGTAAATGCCACTGCATTATGATTAAAGCTAGAATGGTAACTAAAGGTGGGAGCGGGTTCGTTTGAAAATAACACACAGTCAACGCCACAAGCTTGTAACAAAGCTAAACTCGTACGTTTCCAAGGTTGGCCGTGCGTAAACGGATAAATAGCAAACTTTTCATGTTGAGAAGCACGAATAGCAGTATGTAAATCAAGATGGAAGGCTGGTAGGCCAAGATAACGCTGATAAAACAACAGCAGTATCTGTTCTAGCTCTTGGGCTCTTGCCACTTCGTAACAAGCTGCATATTTTTTATGCTGGCCGATAAACAAACGATTGAGGTTTAGCCTTAGCTCTCGGCTTCCTTTTATCATGGCTGGAGGGTTGCCAAGAATAATGAGTAATGGCTGACACAATCTTACTTGTTGCTTAAGTATTTTTGTAACCCATTGATCGAGTAATTCTATCGGACCCGTTTCATTGCCATGAATACCCGCTGAAAGCACAACCGCCCTGCTCGCTTCCTTTAAGGGTTCGAATAACATCACCCCTGTCGCCAATAAACTGACCTGAATATCCGTGCCAAGGCTAAAACTAAATGGCTTAGCGTGTTCGGGTGCATTTAGGGTGAATTGCAGAAGACCCTGTTGGATTAGCGTTGCTTGTGACACATCTTGCCCTTCGATGTATAAATTTTAAGGACTAGTATGCTGGTTTTTAAGCAATAAAAAAAGGGAGACAGAGTCTCCCTTTTTATCGCGAACTAATCGTTAAAAACGCTTAGTTTGGCACTACTTTTTCAAGATGCCAGATGCGCTCTACGTAATCTTCAATTGAGCGGTCAGAGTTAAATTTACCTACTGATGCTGAGTTGATGATAGCCATCTTAGCCCACTTCTTCTGATCACGGTAAGTCGCGTCAACTGCTGCGTACTCAGTAGTGAAAGATTCGAAGTCCGCCAATACTAGGTAAGGGTCACCGCCTTCTAGCAAGCTGTGCTTGATTGAAGCTAGCTCACCAGGAGCACCAGGCGTGAAGAAGTCTGTTTCTAACCAATCTAGAACAGCTTTAAGCTCTGGGTTACCGTAGTAGTAATCCCATGGGTTGTAACCAGCAGCTTTAAGCGCTTTAACTTCGTCACAGTTTAGACCGAAGATGAAGATGTTGTCGTCGCCAACTTCTTCTGCGATTTCAACGTTCGCACCATCAAGAGTACCAAGAGTTAGGGCACCGTTTAGGGCAAACTTCATGTTACCAGTACCTGATGCTTCGTAACCTGCGGTAGAAATTTGCAGAGATACATCACCTGCTGGGAATAGTTTCTCAGCAAGCGTTACACGGTAGTTAGGCATGAAAACAACTTTTAGCTTGTCTTTAATGCGTGGATCGTTGTTAACTTTATCTGCAACCTTGTTGATCGCGTAGATAATGTCTTTAGCTAGCTTGTAACCAGGCGCAGCTTTAGAACCGAAGATAAATACTTGTGGGCCCATATCATAATCTGGGTTTTCTAGTAGACGACGGTAAAGTGCAAGGATATGTAGCAATGCAAGGTGCTGACGCTTGTACTCGTGTAGACGCTTAATAAGAACATTGAACATTGCATCAGGGCTTACTTTGATGCCACATAGCTCTTCAATTTTGTCAGCTAGTTCTACTTTCTTCTCGCGTTTAATCGCCATGAAGTTTTTCTGGAACTCAGCGTCATCTGCAAACTTAGCAGCGCCTTTTAGCTCGTCTAATTTACGCGGCCAGTCAGTACCAACAGTATTGTCGTACATCTTAGCTAGCTGTTCGTTACATGCAAGCAACCAACGGCGAGGAGTTACACCGTTTGTTACATTTACGAAGCGCTCAGGCCATAGTTCGTAAAACTCTGGGAAAAGATCTTCTTTAACCAACTCTGAGTGCATTGCTGCAACACCGTTAGTTTTGAAACAAGTCACAACACATAGGTACGCCATGCGAACCATGCGAGTTTCACCTTCTTCAATGATAGAAAGGTGACGTTTCATTTTATCGTTGCCAGGCCATTTAGCTTCAACTTGGTCTTCTAAGAAGCGACGGTTGATTTCGTAAATGATTTCTAGGTGACGAGGAAGTACTTTTTCGAACAAGTACACAGCCCATTTCTCTAATGCTTCTGGCAATAGAGTGTGGTTAGTGTAGGCGAAAGTTTCTGTACAGATTTTCCAAGCGTCGTCCCAAACTAGACCTTCTTCGTCGATAAGAATACGCATCAACTCAGGAATAGCGACAGTTGGGTGAGTATCGTTCAACTGGATTACAGCTTGCTTAGAGAACTGAGAGAAATCGCTGTGGTTACGTTTGTAACGACGAATGATGTCTTTTAGTGAACAAGCACAGAAGAAGTACTGTTGGATAAGGCGAAGTTCTTTACCCTGTTCGCTTTCGTCGTTCGGGTAAAGTACTTTAGATACTGCTTCAGCTTGTGATTTCTCAGCTTGAGAATCAACATAACCACCGGCGTTAAATACGTCCCAGTCAAAGAAGTCAGCCGCTTTAGATTCCCACAAACGTAATACGTTTACCGTTTTGGCTTCGTAGCCTACTACTGGGATATCCCATGGCACACCTTTAATTTGGCGACCCGCGTGCCAAACTTTACGCATTTTGCCATCTTCACCAAATACAGTTTCTACATAACCGTAAAGTGGTACTTCTTGAATTGATTCTGGACGGCAAATTTCCCAAGGGTTGCCGTATTCGCGCCAGCTATCAGGGCGTTCGATTTGACGGCCGCCTTGAATTTCTTGACGGAATAAACCGTGCTCGTAGTGGATACCGTAACCTACCGCAGGGTAGTTAAGAGTGGCTAAAGAATCGATGAAACAAGCAGCTAGACGACCTAGACCACCGTTACCAAGAGCCATATCTGGTTCTTCGTCACAGATGTCGTTAATGTCTTTACCTAAATCGGTAAGTGCATCACGAGCGGCATCAAAAACACCAACGTTGTGAAGGTTGTTTATAGTTAAACGACCCATCAAGAACTCTAAAGAAAAGTAATGTACAGCACGAGAATCGTTTTCTGCATTTGCTTTAGAGGTTTCAGTTAAACGATCAAACACTAATTCGTTTACTGCAGAACACGTTGCTTTCCACCAAGCTTGGTTGTTAGCACGTCCTTCATCAGTACCGTGAGTACTGCGCAAGTGTTTAATAATTGAATCTTTAAACTCAACTTTCGATAACGCTAGTGCGTTTTTTGCTTTTGCCTTTTTAGCGGCCATGTCAATTTCCTTTGTATCTAACCTTTGTGGTGACATCTTCAAACGTAGTATTTGTTGGTTAACCGATCAGCAAATACTACTAAAGATCGTATGTGCTCAAAAATCCGAGCTCATGTTACCGATGCGGAACGACATTATATACGTTCTACATCACATTTAGGTAAAAAAGCCTCTCTCAAGACTAAATTTTTATGCATTTTCATAAGAAAATACAATTTCACTCAAAGAACTGAAACGAAGTGTAAAGAAAACCCATCAAAAGCCCAGCCCTTGAAAATGCTTTCATGGAAAAACCGCCACCATTATTGATCACAATCAATTAAAACGGGGCTTTTACGCCATTCGATACAAAAACTGAACAACTACCAAATTAAAGTCAATTTGTAACAAAATTATTACAGAACTTGCAATTTAAAGCAGTTGGCATACGTTTTCAGGAGTTATCTATGCACAAAAAAAGGGTATTTATTCAATACCCTTAACTTGTCCGTTTAAATTATAGTCCAGCTTTTGCTAAAGCTGCAGAAACAATTGTTTGCGCTTCTTGTTCTATCTGAACTAAATGCTCTTCACCCTTAAAGCTTTCCATATAAATTTTATAAATCGCTTCAGTACCTGAAGGCCTAGCGGCAAACCAGCCGTTTTCAGTCACCACTTTTAAGCCACCAATTGCAGCGCCATTGCCTGGCGCAGAAGTGAGTTTAGCGATGATCTTTTCACCCGCTAAGCTTTCAGCTTCAACCATCGCAGGATCTAAGGCGCTTAATACCGCTTTTTGTTCAATCGTTGCCGGAGCATCGATACGTTTATAGCAAGGCTCTCCAAATTGACTAACAAAACCTTGATAATGTTGGCCTGGATCTTTTCCGGTTACGGCAATAATCTCAGCGGCTAATAGCGCCAAAATGATCCCATCTTTATCGGTACTCCAAACACCACCATCTTTTCGTAAAAAAGAGGCTCCGGCACTTTCTTCACCACCAAAGGCGATGCTACCGTCAAACAGACCATCGACAAACCACTTGAAGCCAACTGGAACTTCTTTAAGTTCACGGCCTAAGCTACCCGCTACTCTGTCGATCATTGAGCTAGATACTAAGGTTTTGCCAATTGCGGCCTCTGCTGGCCAGCCCTTACGGTGAGAATACAAATAGTTAATAGCAACCGCTAAGTAGTGGTTTGGATTGAGTAATCCACTACTGCGAGTCACGATACCATGACGATCATAATCGGGGTCATTAGCGACAGCGACATCGAACTTGTCTTTCAACGCAATCAAACTCGCCATGGCATAAGGTGATGAACAATCCATGCGGATCTTGCCATCTTTATCTAGCGTCATGAATGAAAAAGTCGGGTCAACACGATCGTTGACAACTTCAATGTCTAAGCCATAGGTTTCAGCAATCACTGGCCAGTATGCAATACCGCTTCCGCCTAGTGGGTCAACGCCAATTTTGACTTTAGCTTTAGCGATCGCGTCCATATCCAATACGTTAGCTAAATCATCTACGTAAGGTTTAATGTAATCAATAGCTACAATAGAAGGCAGTTTAATCGCTTGGTCGTAACTTAAACGTTTAACCTCTTTTAACCCATTAGCAAGAATTTCGTTGGCACGGTCTTGTACAACTTTGGTGACATCACTGTCAGCTGGACCACCGTTTGGCGGGTTGTATTTAAAGCCACCATCTTCAGGTGGATTATGAGAAGGAGTAATCACTACACCATCGGCTTGTTCTTTACCTAAGCGGTTGTAAGCCAAAATAGCATGGGAAATAACCGGTGTAGGGGTATATCCCAAACCTTCTTGATAGCGAACTTCAACGCCATTTGCTGCAAATACTTCTATCGCAGAACAAAAAGCAGGTTCTGATAAGGCGTGAGTATCTTTACCAATATAAAGAGGACCAGTGGTACCTTGTGCTAAACGATACTCTGCAATTGCCTGACTCACTGCCAAAATATGGTTTTCGTTGAATGCACGTTGGCTTGAACTGCCGCGGTGGCCTGAAGTACCAAATGCTACCTGTTGCTCACGTATGCTTACGTCAGGGCTTAATAAATAATAGTCCGCGACTAAACGAGGAATATTGGCAAGTTGCTCAGCCTGAGCTGGCTTTCCTGCTAGGGGATGAATAGCCATTTATAGCTTCTCCGATGCTTAAGTTAAAGTTAAATAAAATTTATTACACTGCTTCACAAAGACGGTCTATGTGCGACTGTTCTAGACCCATTTCACTGGCTACGTGTTGAAGAATGTAGCGCTTACGGGCGGTATTAGTATTAGTGATAACCCAGAAAGGTGTTTCTGGAATAGCCTGGGGTTTAGTTGTTTTTCCGGACGCAAGTAAAGCCTCTTTGCTTTGAGAGAAATACTCTCGTTTGCTGCCTTTAATGACACACGCTTTGATAAACCGCTGACTGTCGACATGATAAAGTTGCGATAAGATAACTAAAAAACGTTTGGTCGAGCTTGATTCAACCGCTATTTTATCAAAATCAAATTTATTCAATAAATTAGCAAAATCAGTAGGTACTGAAGTCATGGTCGACTCCAGTTTAACCGTTTCGTCTTCTTGTTCTTGCTGTTCTATAAGCGGAGGAACTAAAGGCTCATCGAGTGTTTGTATACCATCAACGTTGAGCAAGCGGCGCAAAATGTCCGATGCATTTTCACCTATATGCTTAGTTTGTCCAGCAATGTATAAATACAAGTCTTCTTCAATCTCTATCGTTTTCATCGTCACTTTTCGTATTGCGCCCTAACTAATATAACCAAATATTATACATAGCAACGTTGATAACTCACCAACAATCATGAACAAGCTCACTAAAAGCTGCTTTTTTGCACGTAATTATTGCTTATCAAGCTTGTGAAACAGATTGATGAAATGCAAACTAGCCAACACATTTCACTCGGAGACCGAGCATTGAATCTGCATTTCAAACAACATGGTAACGGTTACCCTGTTTTGTTAATTCACGGCCTTTTCGGCAGCTTATCCAATTTAGGCCTGCTGGCTAAACATTTAGAACAACTTGGCTATCGGGTCATTAGTATAGATGCGTTAAATCATGGCCTATCCCCCCGCTCTAACTCTATGTCTTACCGAACGCAGGCCGCCGCCGTCAAAGCCGTATGTGAAGAATTAGCTATAGATCAATGCGCCGTGGTCGGTCACTCTATGGGGGGGAAAATTGCCATGGCTTTAGCCCAGCAATACCCCGGTTTAATCAGCACCTTAGTGGTGGCAGACATAGCACCAGTCAGTTACCAGCACAACCATACAGCCGTGTTCTCGGGGTTGATGAGCTTTCAGCCGAGCACTATTAGCAGTCGGCTTGAAGCGGACAAATGTTTGGCAAAACACATTGTAGAACCCGGCGTTCGCCAATTTTTATTAAAGTCGTTAACTAAAGTCGACGGGCAATGGCGCTGGCTTTTTGACGTAGAAAAACTTTACGCCTGTTATTCAAGTATCATTGACTGGTCTGCAGGAGAGTCTTTTAGCAAGCCTTGTTTGTTCATAAAAGGTGAACTGTCAGATTATATTGTGGCAGATTACCAAACCCAAGTTGCCCAGCAATTTCCGAATGCCAGCTTAAAAGTCATCGCTGGCACAGGACATTGGCTACATGCTGAAAAACCGGCACTTTTCAATCGTTTGACTGAGCAGTTTTTAGCCGCCCATATTTAACAACTGTCGATGCTTTATGGTATAGTGCGCGACGAATTTTTCTCTCAAGGATAGTGATGTTCGCTAAGCATATTGATTTAATAGAAAGCCTTGCCCTTAATATCGGCTTTGTGGTTCTGTTTTTCTTTATCGGCATGGCTATTCAAGACGTACTAAAAAAAGGCAATGTCCCCGCTTTTGGCCGAGCTATCGTTTGGCTAGTACTATTTTTGGGATGTGCAGGCTTTATTGCAAAAGGTCTAATTCAATTGTCTTGGGAAGGCAATGGTTTAGGCTAAACGGTTGTTTCAGAATTAATGGCAAAACAAAATACAGATCGAACTACTATTGATCTATTCGCAAGTGAAAAAAGAGTTGGTAGACCTAGAACCAATCCTTTGGAGCGTAAAGATCAACTAAAAGCCAATAAACGAAATCAACTTAAACGAGATCGTGCGAATGGGCTTAAAAGAATCGAGTTAAAAGTTGAACAGCAGCTTTTCGAAACACTCAATCAGTTAGCAACAGCATCGGGCATCAGCCGAAGTGAGCTGATTGAAAAGATGTTACATGAACAAGTTACTCAATTTTCAACAAATCAATAGTTTGTAATACAGGTGAATTTTATGGCGAGCGTAGGAATATTTTTTGGTAGCGATACTGGCAACACAGAAGCCGTAGCCCAAATGATCCAGAAAGAACTGGGAAAAAAACTGGTAGAAGTGAAAGATATTGCCAAGTCATCAAAAGAAGATATTGATGAATTTTCATTGATATTGTTGGGTATTCCTACTTGGTATTACGGTGAAGCTCAATGTGATTGGGACGACTTTTTCCCAGATCTTGAGCAAATCGATTTCTCAGAAAAATTGGTAGCCATCTTTGGCTGTGGCGATCAAGAAGATTACGCTGAATACTTCTTAGATGCGATGGGTACGATAAATGACATAGTCGTTAATAAAGGCGCGACAGTGGTCGGTCACTGGCCAATCGAAGGTTACGACTTCGAAGAGTCAAAGGCCTTAGCTGACGATGCGCACTTCGTTGGTCTAGGTATAGATGAAGACCGACAGCCAGAGTTAACCCAAGAGCGAGTAAAAGATTGGTGTAAGCAAGTTTATGAAGAAATGTGTTTAGCTGAACTGGCTGACTAAAAAATTGGGCGTGAGCCCAATTTTTTTGTCTACTGCTAGCGAAGTTGGCCGCGTATATGCTTAACTTAGCTTAGAGGTTACAAATATTGCATAAGTTTATATTGCTAGTTCTGTTAAGCATTGCAGGCAACAGTTACGCCGACGTATGGTTCTATCAGGATCAACACGGCGTAATGCATTTTGCTCAAGAAAAAAAAGGCGCTAAATGGAGCCTTTTGATGCGGACACCAAAATCTCTAAACGAACCTAAAGCGTCAAAAAAATCACAACGTTTGCCTAGCGACCGTCCCTACCACCAAATGATCAATGACATCGCTAAACGCCACAAGCTCGACCCCGCTCTTATCCATGCAGTTATTGCCACGGAATCAAACTATAAAAAAAATGCTGTATCCAAAGCTGGCGCTATGGGTTTAATGCAACTAATGCCAGCGACAGCAGAGCGCTTTTCTGTCAGCGACCCATTTATTCCTGAACAAAACATCGAAGCAGGAAGTCGCTATTTGAGATGGCTATTAGATGAATTTGAATCCTTACAGCTAGCCTTAGCGGCCTACAACTCTGGCGAAAATACCGTTAAGCGATACGGGTTTCAAATCCCCCCCTACCCCGAAACACAAAACTACGTGATTAAAGTCATCGAACGCTACAAGCAAAACTTGTCACTTATCCAGTAAGTTAAGCGACATTGTCTAAAACGGGTCGGTACTGCCTTTTTAGGCGAATATATAATGTTCGCTCAACGACAGCGATCAGTTTTCCATGTTCATCAACTACTTCTACCGATACTTTTGGTTGATATTTACTTCCTTGGGCGGTTTGAGCTTTAACATTTTCTACGAACTGCTTGCTTAGGGTAAACCTGCCATACACCTTACCCCTACCGGGGCTAATAAACTTAATAGCCGCTTCGCTATCCCATACATGATACTGCTTACCTAAAATCGCCATTAGTTGCAGCGGGTAAATAGGATCGGTCATCGAAAATATCGCCCCACCAAATTGAGAGCGATTAGCGTTTTTGTTCCACCATCTAAATGCCAGCCTTACCTCACAATAATCAAAGTTAGGCGATAATTTGGTCATCTTAATACCCGCCCCCCAAAATGGAGGCCAGAGATTAAGTACCGTTTTAGTGACTCTTGCGTGCTTTAGATAGAAATCCATAATACCAACTGGTCCGATTTGTTAAATATAGGTTAATAAAAAATCGCTTAAGCTACAAGTTTTCTGTTGAGGCTTTGAGTTTGCAAGCTAAGTCCGTATACTATCGGGCAGTTATGGAATCAATAACAGCAAGGGATAAATAGTCACCTATGTCTGATAATAATCAAGCACTAAAGAAAGCGGGTTTGAAAGTAACCTTACCTAGAATGAAAATTCTAGAGCTACTACAGACCCCAAATAATCAACACATCAGTGCTGAAGATTTGTATAAGCTTCTCATAGAACAAGGTGAAGAAATTGGTTTAGCGACAGTCTATCGAGTTCTGAACCAATTTGACGATGCTGGCATTGTTACTCGACACCACTTTGAAGGTGGGAAGTCGGTATTTGAATTAAATAGTCAGCACCATCATGATCATTTGGTGTGTCTGGATTGCGGTAAGGTGATCGAATTTAATGATGAGACCATCGAGCAGAAACAAAAAGATATTGCTGCTCGAAACAACATAAAACTCACCAACCATAGCTTATACCTCTATGGCACCTGCGTTAAAGAACAGTGCCCTAACAAAGAAGATTAGCCACAAAACAGGTGGGTATAAATCCACCTGTCTTTTAGTTTGCCGCGTAGCCCCACCGATTGACCAAATCATTTTCGACTCCGATATGATCTAGAATCCTCGAGGTCACATGCGAGACCAATTCATCTATAGTCGTAGGCTTGTGGTAAAAGCCAGGGCACGCAGGGAGAATATCTACCCCTAGCTTGGCTAATTTCAACATGTTTTCTAAATGAATCGCTGAAAATGGCATTTCTCGAGGAACGAGCACTAAGTGCCCTTTCTCTTTTATAACCACATCTGCAGCCCGTTCAATTAAATTATCAGACAAGCCCATGGCTATAGATGCCAGAGTTCCCATGCTACATGGGCATATCACCATAAATTTGGGAGCCGCTGAGCCAGAAGCAACCGGAGAAAACCAATCGTTCTTTCCTGGCACCAAGATTTGTCCAGCTTGAGCATTAAAACGCTCCTTCAGAAATGGTTCAGCCTGACTCCCCCCTGGCCACTGCTCTCCTAACTCCGTGGCAATGACAACTTTTGCCGCGCTAGAAATTAATAAATGTATTTTATAATTGGCTTTAACTAATTGCTCCAATAAACACACCGCGTAAGGCGCACCTGAAGCTCCTGTTATTGCTAAAGTAATCTCTCTATTTTTCATTTTTTGTGCGTTATATTTTTGAACACGCTAATGAGAGGCGCGTATTTAGTGATGTAGCTAAATTGTAACGCTAATAAGTGAGGTAAGCGACTTGTTCTAGAAAAAGAATATTGTATATAGACCAAGTAATTAACTACACTTATCAAAAGGAATTTACTAATTTGGCTTATGTCTAAAATCGAAATCCCCATCAATGCGCTAAAAGTAGGCCACTACATTTGTTTACCTATTGGCTGGACAGCTCATCCGTTCATGCGCAATAGCTTCAAGATAAAAAACACTGAACAACTCACCGTTATTAGATCTTTGGGCTTAGAGTCGATAACCGTTGTGCCGAATAAATCCAGTGTTGAGGTAGAACAGGTCGACACGACGAGCGTAGATAAAGCCCCCGAGATTGAAGTGCCGGTAGATAACGAGCAAGCTTGGTTAGATGAATTAAGACATAGCCAAAAACGCGCCAATAAAGGCTATTTACAAAGTGCCGACAAATTTAGAGAAGCCCTAGCCAAATTCACTAGTAAACCAGAAGAAGCTTACTATAGTATTTTTGAACAGGTAAATCACACGGTCCAATTAATGTTCAAATCTACCTCTGCTCACAGTGTCTTCCTCAGTCTTGAACCGAGTAGTAACGAAGATATTTTTTTCCACAGCATCAATGTAGCTGTACTGGCGGTGTTAGTGGCGAAAAGTAGTGGTTTTACAGAAAAGGAATGCCAATATCTATGTATAGCGGCAATGGTGCATGATATCGGTGAGCTTAAGGTTCCTCAGCAGATTAGAAGAAAGCCAAGCGCTTGGACCAAAGCAGAAGAAAACTTTTATCAAACACATCCAAACTTTAGTATCGATTTGATAAAAAAAGCGGGTTCTTTTCCAGATGAAATAATACCAATGGTAATGAACCACCATGAACGTTTAGATGGTAGTGGCTTCCCCAAAGGCTTGAAGGCCAACGCACTAGACAAATCAACGCAATTACTTTCTGTTGTAGACACTTTTGAACACCTTTGCTCCCCCTTACCCTCGCAAAAAAGTATGACGCCACAAGAAGCGTTCGCATTTTTGTATAAAAGCGCCACGACCAAATTTAATAAAATGTATTTGGAGCAACTAATGAAAACCCTTGGTATATACCCACCAGGATCATTAGTTAGCTTATCCAACAAAACGTACGGCATGGTGATGTCCAGCAACCCCAAAGAAAAACTAAAACCCAGAGTTTTACTGCTAGAAAACGGTAAAAGTTTTGATAATTCTAACTTGCTAGATCTGAGCAAGGTTGATACAAGCATAACTAAGACTGTCAGGTGGGAGGATATTCCTAGTTCCTTGACCAAAAACTTCGATGCTAAACTTCGTTGCTGTTACTTCTTTGACCCCGAGCAATAAACTAAAGGTTTGTTTGCCCATAAAAAAAGCCCGATAAATCGGGCTTTTTACATTTTATACCGATGGCAAATTACTTATCTTCAGCATCTTTAATGCCTTTAGCTTTTTCTCGTAAGCCCTGAAGCATGACATAAAATACCGGAACCAAACAGGTGCCCACAATGGTTGCAGCGATCATCCCGCCCATCACTGCGTAACCCAAGGATATGCGGCTCGCGGCACCAGCACCTGTAGCAATAACTAAAGGAATTACGCCTAAAATAAACGAAAATGCCGTCATTAATACCGCTCGGAAACGCAAACGAGCCGCTTTAACAGCAGCGTCACGAATACTCAATCCGCCTTCACGTAATTGTTTAGCGAACTCAACAATAAGAATCGCGTTTTTACAGGCTAAACCTATCAGTAACACCAGTCCAATTTGAGTATACAAATTGACATCTGAGCCCATTATCCAAATGTAGATAAATGCGCCTAATATCGCAATGGGTACGGCAAGCATAACCGAAATAGGCACTGTCCAGCTTTCATACTGGGCGACTAGGAATAGGTAAGTGAAGATAAGCGCTAAGCTAAAGATTAATGGCGCTAAGTTACCGGCTTTCAACTCTTGATAGGTTTGACCTGACCATTCATAGGTATACCCTGCTGGAAAAGTTGTTTCCGCTATGCGTTTTACCGCGTCAATCGCCTGCCCAGAACTAAAACCTGGTGCTGGGAACGCATTCATCTTAACCGCACCGTACAGGTTGAATTGGTTGATGTATTCAGGGCCCAGTTTAGGCTCTACCGTTACGAGGGTATTTAATGGCACCATCTCATCAAACTTATTACGAATATAGAAACGAGCAATATCTTGTTCTGAGTTTCTAAATTCAGTTTCAGCTTGCATATTCACACGGAACACTTTACCAAAACGGTTAAAGTCATTGACATACATTGACCCAAGCATGGTCTGCAAGGTCGTAAATATACTGCTAAGCTGTACCCCTTGTACTTTCGCTTTTTGGCGGTCTACATCAACGAATAACTGTGGTACATCAGCGCGGTAAGTACTAAACGCAGCGGCTAATTCAGGAGCTCCACCCGCTTCAACGGCAGTCGCTCTCATCACACCTGCCAAATCGGCTGGTGAGCGGCCTAAAGTATCTTGAATAAAGAACTCAACCCCAGACACTGTACCAACACCAGGTAAAGCCGGTAACGAGAAGCCTACTGCTTGGGCATCACCATAACTTGCTAACAAACCATTAGCGCGAAGTAATATCTGATCTTCTACCAGCGCTGGATCGGTACGTTCATCCCAATGAGACAAAATAACAACCATTAAGCCAGCATTAGATGAAACGGCTCCAGAAATAATCGAATAACCACTGGCCGAAATAACATTAGTTACCCCATCGAGTTTATTCAGATCATCTACCATTCGTGCGACAACATCTTTGGTACGGTTAATCGAAGCACCATTGGGAAGTTGAACATCGATGAAAAAGGCTTTTTTGTCTTCGGTAGGTACAAAGCCAGATGGCAATGAGGTTGCCAAGTAACCGGTCGCGCCAATCAATAAGACATAAACAACCCCAACTATCGACAGTTTTCTCACCATACCGGAAACGAAACCAGTGTATTTATTCGTTACCTTATCGAAGTTTTTATTGAAAAGTGCATGAAAACCTTTTTCATGCACTTTTGGAGTCTTAAGTAATGACGCACACAAGGCTGGGCTTAGAGTTAAGGCGTTTACCGACGAAATTAGTACCGAGATACAAATGGTAATTGAAAACTGCGCGTACATTTGGCCGGTAATACCGGGCATTACCGCGGTGGGTGCAAACACAGCTAACAATACCAACGTAGTAGCAACTACGGGTCCAGTAACCTCTTGCATTGATTTGGTGGTAGCGTCTACGGCATTCAAACCTTCGTCTTGCATTAATCGTGTGGTGTTTTCAACCACCACAATGGCGTCATCAACCACAATACCGATCGCAAGGATCAAGGCGAATAACGACACCGTATTAATGCTCATGCCAGTAGCAAGTAAGAATGCAAAGGTACCAATTAGAGAAACCGGTATAGCAATTGCTGGCACCAGAGTTTGTCTAAAATCTTGTAAAAAGATATAAACAACAAAAATAACCAGAGCTACTGCTATCAATAAAGTTTCAAGCATTTCGTCGATTGAAGTTTCTACAAATTCCGTAGTATCGTAGAGAATTTTGTAGTCCATATCTTCGGGAAACTGCTCACCTAAGCGGGTTATTTCATCACGAACCCCTTTCGCTACTTCGAGTGCATTTGCTCCACTAGCTTGATATATGAACAATAAAGCAGACGCTTTGTTGTCTAACATCGCTTCTGCATCGTAACTTGCAGCGCCTAACTCTACTCTTGATATATCCTTAAGGTAAACCGCGCTACCATCTGGGTTAGAGCGAATAATTATCTCTTCAAACTCTTCGGGATGACTCAATCGACCTTTAGTTGATAAGGTATATTGAAATTGTTGATCTCTCGGTACCGGCGCGGCACCAATACGACCAGCAGCTACTTGAATGTTTTGTTCCTGAATAGCCCCAATAGCATCATCAACAGTCACCCCTAAACTGGTCATTCGATCGGGATTTAGCCAGATCCGCATAGAGTAATCCATGCCACCAATAATACTCACTTTAGAGACGCCATTAACGCGCGCTAAGTTATCCTTAATGTTAATCCCCATGTAGTTATTGAGGAATAAGTTATCTAAGCTTTCATTAGGTGATACGAGGTTAAGCATCATCAAGATATTAGGATCTTGTTTTTCGACCTTGACCCCATTACGTTGTACTTCTGTAGGTAAACGCGGCATAGCCTGTTGCACACGGTTTTGCACGTTTACCTGAGCCATATCTACATTACTTCCCACTTCAAAAGTCACGTTGAGGGTATAACTACCATCGTTCGCGCCCTTTGACTCCATGTAGATCATGTTTTCAACGCCGTTTACTTCGGCTTCAATCACCTTTGCAACAGTATCGGCAACCACTTCAGCGCTAGCGCCGGGGTAGCTTGTCGTTACTGAAACCATTGGTGGAGATATATTGGGAAACTCCGCGACCGGCAGCACCGGGATCGACAAAAAACCAGCCAGTGTTATTACTATTGCAATAACAAAGGCAAACTTAGGTCGATGAATAAAAAACTTACTAATCATCACCGACTCCTTAAGATTGCGTATCAGAGAATGGTTGTATCGTATCCATTTCGTGTTCTACTTCAGCCCCTAAACGGGCTTTTTGTAGACCTTCAGTAATGATCAAGTCGCCTTTTTCAAGCCCTTTCTTCACTTCCCAGTCAATGCCATAGCGTTGGCCTAGTTCAACATTTTTACGTTTAACCATGTCGTCTTCCACAGTTAACACATAGCGACCTTGTTGGTCTTCTTGAACGGCTCGCTGAGGAATGAGCATTACTTCTTGTTTGTCTGGCGATTCAATAATCACTGTGACATATAAGCCCGGTACAATAATATGTTCTTTATTTGGAAACTCTGCTCGAATAGCTAAGGTACCAGTGGTGGCATCAACTCGGTTATCTACAAAGTCCATTCTCCCCGTTTCATCAAATATACTGCCATCAGGGAAGCGAATTTTGACCGGAAAATCGGCTAATTTAAATGGTGTAGTCACTGATTTATGCGCTCGCTGAGCTTCAATGATCACTTTTTCTGGTAGTTGGAAGTTAATCCACACTGGTTCCATTTGGACCAAGTTAGCTAATACTGTTTGTTCTGGCGTAATCAGGTCGCCAGTAAACACTGAAGCTCGGCTAATACGTCCGGTGAAAGGAGCGTAAATTTTTGTATAACCTAACTCTAATTTTGCATTGTCTAATTCAGCATTAGCGCTCTGCAAAGCAGCTTTAGTTTGCAACTGTTTTGACAGTAAATTGTCGTAGTCTGATTGACTAATAAAGTTGTCTTTAATGAGGCCTTCACCTCGTTTAAAGTTAAGAACTGCAGTGTCGTAGGCTGCTTTAGCTTGTGCAACAAAAGCCTGAGAAGAACGCACTGCTGCCTTGTATTGCTCAGGGTCCACTTCAAAGAGAAGATCGCCTTTTTCTACAATGCTACCCTCTTCTGCATTCATTGTAGACAGATTGCCTCTAATTCGAGATTTTAAAGCAATATCTTGGGTGGCTTGGCTACGGCCGACAAATTCGTTACTTGGAGTAACTTCTTCCATCGCCACTTCAAGTACTTTAACTTTAGCTTTAACTTCGGGAGCGGGAGGTGGTGCATTATCACAACCGCTTAACAACAATAGTGGAAGCAGTGTTATCCCTAATACTTTTGTTACGCGACTAACTGCTAATGTGCGTCTCATATACGATCCTTGTGTAAATTTTGAATACAGCAACTGTTGATAAGCATAGACGGTAACGCCCTACATGAAAACAGAAGGTTTCATTTTTGACTTTAATTTTTTGTATTTTTATGAAGACTAAACAATAGCTTACTCTTAACAAATATAGCATACAGAACAGTCACCAAATTTGGTACAATTAAGGCTTGTTTTTCAGGTTAAATACTATGCAGATTAAAACGATTGATAAACAGATTTACCAGACACGTTCTAGAAAAAGTTATCTAGGGATATCCGCAATATTGATTATTTCAAGCTTATTGTGGTCAACTATATTTATTGCACTGTTTTCGACTTCAGATGATAACTTTCGTTACAACTTATTGGGTGTAGTCACTGCGGTGATATGTTTAATTCCAATCATTACTTACTGTAAATCTAAGACGTGGTTTGCTGAAGTGATGTATGTTTGGCACTTAAAGCAAGAGCTCAACAAAATAAACAGAAAAATGGTTAAACTGCAAAAGGCTGCAAGCAAGGGTGAGGTTGAAGCACTAACAGCTATCAAGTTTAGTTATATCGGTAGCCGCCAAATATGGGAGCTAGACGACAACACATTGATGTTAAGTGAATTAAGCCTCGCAGAGCAAAAACTAGATGTCCTCATTGACAAGTTCAATGTCAGTATTGAACCCGCTCAATACCAATCAAACGACTTAATGAAATACTAAACGTTTAAATGTAAGCAAGTATGACCATCAATAAGAATCGGTGAAATAAGTCGGTCGTCAGAAAATGCTTTTTTTAATGCCCCCTCAACGACCAGTTTATCGCCTAACTCCGCCTGCTTAGCGACCAACTCAGCGGGATAAGCCCACAAATTACAGTTAACCAAATGCTGAGCATCGTTACTATCGGTGATTAACTGCAACTTTAGGTAGCTCTGATTATTAACGCTTTTTCTAAGCGAAGATTTGTTCGCTATTTCACCCACTAAGGTCACCTTATTCCAATACAAGACTGAAGGTGCCCCAACAAAGCTGAGTTGCTCTGCTTCTATAGCGCTGACTATTTTCCCGTTTGAGTCTTTTTGATTTTTCAAACGCCCCTTAAGCACAACACCATCACCTGCTTTTGCATAAGATTTTAAGCGTTCAGCTTGCTCACCACGAGCTGTAATCTGAAAGACTTCCACTTGCTCTTTACCGGTTGATTTAGTTTTCTTTTTAACCAACATTTCAAATTGAGTAATCGCTGTACCATCACTAAAATAGCGTAGGGTAATGTCTTTGGTCACTAGATTACCAAGTAACTCAATATTTGAACGACAAATTGCTTGCAAAAAACACTCTCCATATAGGCTTATAAAGGATTTGTTGTAGTTAGCTGTTAGCGTTATGATCAGCTTTTACTTCAAACTCTGGGCTATTATGAAATACCCATGTCGATTAGACAAATACCTTTCCAAAGCAAAATTAATTTCTCGTAGCGATGCCAAAAAGACCATCAAAAACAAAAGGGTCATGGTAAACCAAAAATCCGTAACGAGCACTCAGTTCGCGATACAAGAAATAGATAAAGTGTATTTGGACGAACAATTGCTGGACCTTCATGAACATGCTTATTATATGCTGCATAAACCCGCTGGATACTTAAGCACTGAAGAAGAAGCGGGTCACCCCAGTGCCTTATCATTGATTTTAGATGAAACACCAAAGCTTCATTCAGCTGGTCGTCTGGATATCGATACTACCGGATTATTGCTATTAACAAGCGACGGGCAATGGTCTCACAGAGTAAGCAGCCCCAACGCCAATAAATTTAAACAATATCGAGTTGAGCTCGCCGATGCTATTGATGACAGCGATTTAGCAAAACTACGTGAAGGTATTCTACTACGAGGCGAAGATAAACCCACTAAACCGGCAATAGTTAGGCGCGTAAATGAAACCCTCATCGATATTGAAATCAGTGAAGGTCGTTATCATCAAGTCAAACGCATGCTAGCAGCCGTGGGCAATAGAGTAGTCAGCTTACATCGCCAAATGATTGGTGAAATAACTTTAGATGAATCGTTACAACCAGGAGAATACCGACGGCTTTCAGCGCTAGAGGTCAGCTATTTTTAAGTTCAGAGCTATACAGTACAACCTGGTTTCGCCCACGCGCTTTAGCAGCATAAAGCGCGTCATCGGCCTGCTTGTATAGATTGGCAAAACTTTGCTCTTTATGGCTTTCAGTCACCCCAAAACTGCAGGTAAAACTCGGCTCTTTGCTAGTTGCCACAAATGCTAAGCGTAAACGTTCGGCCAAATTAAGCGCTTGCTGAGCATCGGTTTCTGGCAATAACATAATAAACTCTTCGCCGCCCCAACGCGCCAGCAAATCTGTATCTCGCTTTAAGTGATTAACTGTTTCGACTAAACGAATTAAACACTCGTCGCCCACATCGTGACCGTATTGGTCATTAAGCTGCTTAAAATGATCAACATCTAACATCAATATTGAAAACAGTGAGCCATTTCGTTCGCTCCTGCTTTGCTCCAAGTGAGTTGAATCTTCGAAATGCCGGCGATTTGCAGCCTTCGTTAAGGGGTCGGTGTTGGCTAATTTTTTTAGTTCATTCTCTAGGGATTTTTGTGCGCTGATATCAACGCTAGAACAAACAAAATTGTGTAATTGGTTTTGCCAATAAACTGCTGTTACCGTCAATTGCTGAATAGATGTTTTACCTTTTAATCCTTCTACTTTAATTTCGCCAGACCAACTACCTTGCTCGCTAGCCAGCAACATAATTTGCTTAAAATCGGGTTCGCTATGGCCAAAATCGGTTAAATATTTCCCTAGCATTTGCGTTTTTGGTACGCCAACTAATTGCGAAAAATAACGATTAGTTTGTAACACGATACCTTCAGTGTTTGTAATGACTTGGGAAAACTCCCCCTCAAAGGCTGCTTCTCTTAGGGCATTCAATTCTTCAATTATCGCCTTCTCTCGGCGAATAACATCCGTTAAATACGCCCCAATAAAACAACTGAGTATTGCTACACAAAATACAATCGCGATAAATACCAACCAATAGCGATTGCTTTCTGCCAAATCTTCATAGGATATGTACAAGTATGTAAGATTGGGTTGCTTATCTGCTGATTGAATACGCTTAACAAACATCAGCCCCGTTCCCACATCAAAAGGAGCTTGCTCACCGTCAAACATATCACTGGCAAAAAATCGTTGAATAGAAAAATAGTTAAAACGCCCCACTAAGGCCATGAGTTTTTGCCTAGTGTCTTGACTATAATCACCTTCAACAATGACGCCTTCGTCGGTAAGAATAATTGCTCGTTCCACTAAGCGAGGCCTGCCCACAAAGTGAACAGTTTCATTAATAGAGGCTTGATCATATTCATTGACCATCCAGCCGGTCAGTTTCGACCATTTATCAAAAACAGGGGTGTAGATTAAATAAAGTTGATTTTCACTGAAATAGTCATTGATGACTTTACTAGAAATTTGGCCTTCGTTACGCCAACCGACACCTTTAAAGTAACTAATCACCGCAGGGTTTACTTTCGCTCCCCACTTCACTTTATGTCCCGAGTTATATTGATTCAGGGCTAAATCTACCCGTCCATCCCGATGGATATAATAGAAGTTCCCTTCCAAGTTAATATCTTTAGCTATGCGCTGCCATTCGGTTGCCAATGTCACTAAGGTTAACTCAGACTCATTGTTGACGTAATTGAGTAAACCTAAGGTTCGAGTCAACAAAGAAAGCCGCTGAGATAAGAGGCTAACAAGGTGTTTGTTGGCGGTACTAAAGCCGGTAAAAGATAGCTCAATTTCTTCTACTATTTGCTGCTTTACGGTTTGGAATCGATGATAAACTACGGCAGAAAACAGCAAAACCACCAATAGCGTCCATATCGATGCTCTTTGTTTCCAAGATATAGTTTTTTTAAAAAATCGTGATTTCAAATGATCTCTTTTATAGATTATTTTTATTACTGGTTATTATTAAACATTTACGCGTGTTTTTCTCTACTTAAGTGATAAAGCCCCACGAGCAAATCTATAATGGCAATTTCTCTTTTCATACTTGAAAGCATAACAGCAGAAAAGGATACTAGAGAAAAAACTATAAGGTAAATAAATGACTGATTTTCGCTTCCACCCTCAAAGTCAGCTTATTCAGCAGCAAGACAGCTATCAAGTCACCCTTTACACCGCGATAAACCATCCTTATCAAAAAATATTTGTTCGGGTGGAACCCGATCACGAAGAGTGGCTTATCGAGCTTAAAAAACCCATAGTTGAAGGGAATTGGTTAAAGTGGCAAGCAACGATCCCAATCAGCCCTCACAGTCCATTAACCCTTTACTGCTTCAAGTTTCTACTGAACGACAGACAAATCTATTTACATGCAGCGGGAGAATCATCTCGTCTTCCGCAAAAGCACTATCACTTTCGCATCAATACTCTTGATAAACCGCCAGCCTGGGTGAAACAACAAGTTTTTTATCAAATATTCCCTGAGCGCTTTGCAAACGGTGACCCAAGCTTAACTCCCAATGACCAAAGCTATAGCTATCACCGGGATGGCAGGAAAGTACTGCAAAAACAATGGGGGGAGCCAGTTGCTCAATCGCACTCAGGAACCGGTGCCACCGAGTTTTATGGTGGTGACTTAATCGGCATCGAACAAAAGCTTGATTACTTAGAGCAGCTCGGCATTACCGCCTTGTATCTAAATCCGATTTTCTGTTCGCCTAGCAATCACAAATATGACTGCAGCAACTACTTCAAAGTAGAGCCCCACTTTGGAGGAGACCAAGCCTTAATTAGCTTATCCAGTAAGATGAAACAACGTGGTATGAAGCTAATGTTAGACGCCGTGGTTAACCACACGTCCAACCAACACCATTGGATGGATTTCTACCAGCAAGGCAAAGGTGGTGCCTACCATAATCAAGATTCTTTGTTTCGAGATTGGTATCATTTTGACAATCACGGAAACTACTGGTCTTGGAAAGGTGTAGAAACCTTACCTAAACTCAATTTTGCCAATACCGAAGTACAACAAGCTATATACTCTGGCCCACAATCGGTATTGAAATATTGGCTTAAGCCGCCCTTCTCTATTGATGCATGGCGTTTTGATGTTATTCACATGCTTGGTGAGCATAACAGCGCTCAACATAATGCCCATTACGTTGCAGAATTTAGAAAATCGATTAAAGAAGTGAATACAGAAGCCTATATGATTGGCGAACACTTTGCCGAAGCTAGCCAATGGTTGCAAGGCGATCAAGAAGACGCGGCCATGAACTACTATGGCTTTAATCAGCCGGTGGTGGCTTTTTTGGCTAAGGTAGACGTTCCCCGTTACGTTCCAGTAAAACTGAACGCCAGTGACTTTGCTAACTGGTTGGCCGAAGCACGTGGCTCAATCCCCTTTGCGAATCAACTTGCCCAATACAACTTACTTGATAGCCACGATACGCCTAGATTCACCCACTTGGTCCAAGAGAATCAACAGCTGGCGATGGTGGCCGCGACTCTGTTGTTAACTTATATTGGCGTGCCGTCTATTTACTATGGTGACGAAGTGGGCTTAACAGGCGCTAACGACCCGGATTGTCGCCGTTGTTTCCCATGGGATGAGCAGCAATGGGACCAGCAGGTATTGCAACACTATCAAGCGTTAATCAAACTGCGCAAACAACGTAAAGAACTACAAGAAGGCGATCTTATTAGTTTACTTGAGCTTGAAGATGTTTGGGTGTTTCAACGCTGGTTGCCCGAGCAAAACAGCCTGGTAGTGATTAACCGAGGCGAGGCGCAAAGCATCTCTATAGACCTGAGTGCCGCGCAGTATTCACATCGTTATACTCAGCTCCACACTGGCAAGCAAATAACAGTAGAGCAGCAACAGCTTATACTCTCGTTGCCCGCCCATTCATCAATGGTACTAAGCAGTCATTAAGCACTAGTCTTGCTGCTGGCTATCGGCTAGCAGCTTGGCTTCCAATGATTTGCTTGAACTGACTTGTAAATCCTTTAACAACTGTGCTTGCCTAACTAAATTACCTTTACCGGTACTTAGTTTGCTCATGGCATGTTGATAACTGTCGTTAGAACGCTGTAATTGCTGGCCGTGGTTTTGGAGATCTTCAGTGAAAGCTACAAACTTATCAAATAACTTACCAGCGCGTTGGGCGATCACCTGAGCATTTTGTTGTTGATGTTCGCTGCGCCAGAGGTTTTGAATAGTACGTAACGCCACCATTAGGCTGCTAGGGCTTACCAGCAAAATATTCAATTCAACCGCAAATTTCACTAAGCTAGGATCTTGTTCCAAGGCACTTAGATATGCACCTTCTATAGGCACAAACAACAATACATAATCCAAAGATTGTAGCTGATAAAGCGTATGGTAATCTTTTTTACTCAAACCAATGATCTGACTTCTTAAGCTTTTTGCATGTTCTTTTAAAGCACTTTGTTGGACCTCTTGCTGATCACTATTGTAATAGCGTTCATAGGCAACCAGATTGACTTTAGAATCAACAATGACAGCTCTGTCGTCGGGTAATTTCACCACCACATCAGGCTTAATGGTTTTACCATGCTGATTGACACCAACTACTTGAGTTTGATATTCGTGCCCCTCTCTCAAGCCTGAAGATTGAAGGATTTGCTCAAGAATTAACTCTCCCCAGTCTCCCTGCTGCTTGTTATCGCCTTTTAACGCTTTAGTTAACTTTACAGCATCATCGCTCATTTGTTGATTGAGTTGTTGTAATGTGACTATCTGATCTTTCAGTGAATGGCGTTGCTTAGCCTCATTCTCGTAACTGTTCTGAATCTGTTGCTTAAAGCCATCCAACTGTTGCTTTAAAGGCTGTAACACTGATTCGATACTCAGCTTACTTTGTTGCTGAAGCTCTACCCCCTTCTCCGAGAAAATACGATTAGCTAACAGTTCAAATTGAGCATTTACCCGCTCTTCACTTTTTTCCAGATAAGTAATGCGCTCTTGCAAAGTGAGGTCCTTTTGCTGCAATAAGGCGCAGCGCTGTTGCTCACGTTGTAACAGCTGTTGGCTAGTATCGAACTGTTCCTTCACTGTGGTTAAATTCTCGAGTTCGTTGCGTAATTCAGCATTACTAATGAGCTGATCTTGTAAACGTTGCTGCAGCGCATCAGCGTTTAATTTCAACTGTTCTTGCTCAAGGAGTTGTTGTTCAATATTTTGCTTTAACAAGTCAGTTTGTTTACTGGTAGTGCCAGTGTTTATACGATTTACCACTAACAATAATAAAACAAGAAACAATAAAAATAAGGTAACCAAAAGGCTAATTTGACTAAATTGAGAAGAAATAATCTCTAAGTTCACAGTAATACCATTGCGGTTGTGGTGATTTGCTCGTTATGATGCATCATACCGTAAACAGCCGACTAAGCGCGTAGCTGTTTAGCATGTTTTAGCTTAATTTTAGGAAAATCATCAACATGAGTATCTTTTCAGCTTTTAAGAAATTATTTGAATCAGAGCCAGCTAAAGCCAAAAGCTACCCTGAAGAACAATATAGCGACTTTACTATTGCGCCTAGCCCTCAATCAGCAAATGGCCAGTACCGAGTAGCGGCAGTAATCAGTAAAACTATCGATGGCGAGTTGAGAGAACATACGTTTATTCGTTCAGACACCTGCGCTAGCTCAGACGATGCCGCCGAGCTAGCGTTGCATAAGTGTAAAACCTTTATCGATCAGATGGGTGATCAAATATTTGAGTAAACCCAGGCTATTTTTCGACTTCAAATAACCGCGTAAGCACCTGTTTTACTGCGTCAATATCAAAAGGCTTGTCTACCAAAGCGGAAACACCGCTTTGCCGAACCCCATCTAATTTGGCGCAGTTATTTTCTGAAGTTACCATTAAGGCTGGAATGTCACAAAACTTAGGATGTTGCCTCAGTGCTTCGATTAAAGCGGCCCCATCCATCACCGGCATATTGTAATCAGTGATCACCAAGTCAACCTGATTGCTTTCTAATATCGTTAAGGCTTCTTGCCCATGTTCGGCCACTAATAAGTTAATCAGTCCGATATTTTCCAAGACCTTCGAAATATGGCGACGAGCAGTTTGGCTATCGTCTACCACGAGTATGGTTTTGTCGGAGATATCAATATTATTGATCACTTCACTATCAGGTTCGATATAACTAATCGTTGCCTGTAATGCGGCTAACAAATGGGTGAATTCAAAGGGCTTGGGTAACATCGCAATCACCCCCGCTTGCTTAATTGCATCTAAAGTATGGTGGCATGCTTCGCTAGAGATCAACATAAAGGCAACATCGCGGCTAAGATTATTGGCACGTAGTTGTTGAACCAGATCGGTGGCTGTACCGTCCGAAAAATACATTGAACTAACCACTAAGTCAGGGGCAGTTTTTAACGCTATTTCTAGCGCTTGTTGGCAATTTTCTGCCAACAAAAAGTTATCAACACCCGCTTCGTGTAAACGCGTTCGAATGATGTTGCGCTGCATATTTGAGGGTTCGACCAACAAAATGGTTAAATCAGCTAAGGATAAAGAGTCCATAAAATCCAATTAAAGCTAGCAATAATTCGCCTTATATTACCCCTTTAAACTCACCTTTTTTACCGCTATTTTGTTAATCTTCGACATTGACTTGAAAAACATGCATTTAGTCACCAAATTAAGACTAAACAATATAATGGAAAACACTATGCAGCCCACTACATCTGTTATCGATATTAGCTTTGAAAATGCCCAACAGGTATTAATTGAAGGCTCATTTAATCAACCTGTAGTCGTACAGTTTTGGTCACCCGCTAGCCCCCAGTGTGAGCCTTTATTTGGACTGTTACAGCAAATCCACCAGCAAACCGGTGAAAGCTTTGTCTTGGCTAAGCTTAATATGGATGAGTTGGCCCAACTTGCACAGCAACTAGGAGTAGCACAGGCTCCTGCGGTAGTCATTCTAAAGGAAGGCAGACCTGTAGATGGGTTTACCGACATCCCCTCTCCAGAAGTGATTGCAGAAACCATCGTTCGTCATTTACCCGCTCCAGAAGAACAATTGCTAGCCAAAGCTAAAGCTTTACTTGAGGCCGACCAGTCAGCAGAAGCGCTTAGCGTCATAAGAGAAGCGCACCAATTGGCTCCGCAACGCAACGATATCATTTTGGTGCTTATTCAAGCTTTATTAAATAATCAACATGCCGAAGAAGCAGAAACACTGCTAAATGCCTTACCTTTAGAAGACCAACAAGCTGATTTTCACGAACTAAAAAGCCAGTTAGAACTCTTAAAGGCTGCCGCAGAAAGCCCAGAGATACAAGCCTTAGAAGCCAGGTTAGCCACCAGTGAAGACTCTGCTGAGCTACGCTTAAATTTAGCCATTCAATATTCTCAAGCAGGTAGAAACCAAGAGGCTTTAGAGTTGTTGTTCGCTATCCTACAAAAAGACCTTGAATCAGTAGACGGGAAAATTAAGAAAAACTTCCTCGATATACTTGCTACCTTGAATGGTGACCCGCTTTCATCACAATTTAGACGAAAGTACTTTAGTTTGCTTTATTAGGCCTGTAAGGGGTGAGAGCAAGCCAATATCAGACGATACTGGCTTGTTTTGCATGACTTAAACCGCTTCAGCAACGAGCTCGCTATCGGTTTTATTTGATGTTGTTTTTATCAGTTTTAGTTTATCTGCATCTAAACGGTAATAGTGCATAATAAACACCAACGAAACAAAAAATAGCCCAGGCAGTAATGTATACAACATGTTTATCCACGTTATTGCTTGGCTAGACTGTGACTCTGCTCCACCAACATATCCTGCACCAGCAAGACTCCAACCGACCAAAGCGCCACCAATAGCAATACCCGCTTTTATTGCAAACAAGTTAGTTGAAAAAACCATGCCACTTAAAGAGCGACCACTGCGCGATTTTTCATAATCAACCACATCACTCATCATGCTCCACAATATCGGTGTTGTGCTCATTTGCACCACACTCAACACGATCATCACAGTAAATATCAGTAAAATATTGCTAGGCTCTATGAAAAACATCAAGCCAGAAAGAAGCCCTGACACGCCAATCAAGACTTTGTAAGTCTTAGCTTTATCAAAACGACCTATCACCGGCGCTGAGGCCATAGCACCCACAATGTTGGCTAGCATACCAGCTACCATCATCCAGGTCGCTAAATCGGGACGGCCCATTACACTATTTACGTAGTACATGGTGGACGCAGCTTTTAACACAACCCCGGTCAACAACACGATATTAAGTATAAACAGCACTCGCCATTGGGTATTTTCCCATAATAGTTTTATGTCACCAAATGCAGAATTTTTTTGGCTTTGATTAACTTCGGTTGTGATGTGCTCTTTGGTATTAGCAAAACAATAGAAGAATAACACCATTGCTCCGATGCCCATTATTACCATTGCGCCCAAGTAGCCTTTTTGTTCATCACCTTGGCCAATATATTTCACTAAAGGTAGAGCGACGAGTGCCACTACCAATCCGCCCGCAGTGCTTAAGGCAAAACGATAAGATTGCAGAGAAACACGTTGTTTTGGGTCATCGGTCATAGCATTCGCCATGGCGCAATAAGGAACGTTTATTGCGGTATACATTAAAGTGAGCAAAATGTATGAGCAGTAAGCATATATAATTTTCCCCGTCGTTCCCAAGTCAGGGGTATAGAAAGTAATCATACACGCGACGCCAAAGGGGACTGCCATCCACAGTATATAAGGGCGAAATTGTCCGTGTTTGGTTCTCGTTCTATCAACTAACGACCCCATTAACGGATCGGTAATCGCATCAATAAACCTTACCAAGAGAAACATGGTTCCCATGTGAACCGGTGATAAACCATATACATCAGTGTAGTAATACGCTAAAAAAAGCATGACCGTTTGCCATACAAAATTACACCCTGTATCTCCTAATCCGTATGCTACTTTTTCTTTAACCGTTAAATGAACATTGCCCATGAAACTCTCCGCTGCAATTAGTATTTTATCTATTCGCATTGTTAATTACGCTTCACCAGCAAACCATTATGTTATAAAAATGAGTCTTTGCGTTATTTTATAAGTGATAGGTCGATCTATGCATTGCATTTATTCTTTTAGCAAGTTGCGCAATGTTTAATCGAAAATCATTTGTAAAGGCTAAGGCGCATCGGCCTTTTTGGGTTTGAGAAGAGCAGCAATCTGTACTTATAGGGTCAGTGAACAACGTGCGTAAGGCTGACAAGCGTCATCATTGGCTGGTGCACTATTCTATGGCGGTTGTTTGAATGAGGCCGGTGATGGTGACAACAAAATTTAGAACACGCTGCATGTAACACCGTTGACTCGCAGCTTTAAAGCCACGAAACCACGAAGCGACGAAGCGACGAAGCGACGAAGCGACGAAGCGACGAAGCGACGAAGCGACGAAGCGACGAAGCCACTTCAGTCTAGATAAAACTCGTAGTAAACATCTAATGCGCTATTTATACCAGAGAACGCTTCGATAAATAGCTTTGGTAATATCTCATATTTCACGGTTAGCTCATTGACTGGGTCAAACACCCCCATTCCGTAACGAACTTCAACCCCAGGCAATACATAAGCGCTCACCTCTACTTGGGTAGAGCTACCTGAGCCAGCCGTACTCAATGCCAAGTCACTTAGCCCCAAGCTACTTCCCACGTTGCCGACAATGCCGCCTGCGCGATTTATTCCAGCGCTGAGTAGCATTGATGAAAGCGCGTTATTGTCTTGCTCGGTGTCGCTCAACGCTCGGCCTCTTAGTAAATAGGATAACATTTCGTTTTGCGACATAGAGGGATCGGAAAATAAGGTTACTTGTGGAGCATCGGCTAAACCAATCACTTTTACCCCAACAGTAACGCTGTCAGAAATGGTGTTCGGATTACGAATCGCTTCAAAGTCTAAATAGGGCTGTTCTAGAGGACCGGTAAACATTATCCAGCCTTTTTCAATCACCAAATTTTGGCCGTAAGCATTAAATTCACCGTCTATGAGCTCAATTCGACCGTTCGCCCGCAATGGTTCTAACGGTTGTTGTTTTAGGTTTAATTCTCCTTTTAACTTGGTATCTAAACCTAATGCTTCTAGAGTGATAACTTCAGCAAGGGTGACGGTTAAATCTATTTTGGTGCGCTGTAGCGATACGGTTTCCGTTTGTTCTTCAATCACAATCGCATCTGCAGACTCTGAGATGGCAGATTCTGGTAAGGATTTAACTTTTATAGCGCCCTCTTCAACGGCGATAATGCCGCTGACATCGATAAGCCTATCAGAAAAGACTACGGTTACATCGGGTGATACCGCCAAACTTGCATAGGGATCGACGCTAATCGGTAACAGTTTGGCATTGATATTTAACTCGCCAAGTAGTTGGTTATCTGGCCAGCTGAATTCACCCTTCCAATATGCTGATTTACCTTCACTATTAAACCCACCGTTTAAACTCGCTACTTGGTTATCAAAATTAAGCTCGGTGTGCAGCTGATCGATGCTAAGAGGCACATCGGGGCCCGATACTCGCCCATCAGTAAGCTTTATCTCTCCACGTAATTGCGGCGCTTGTAGTTTACCGTTAACTATAACCGTTCCGTCTATTTCACCGCTTAAGTCATCTAAGGCATTGATAAAGGGTAATAACGGCGATAGCTGAAGCTTATCCAGTTGTAACTGACCACTAATGCCCCCACTTTTATCTAAGGATGCTTTACCAGCAGAACGTAAGGCGCCAAGTTGTTCCGATTCAAATAATGCTTGCCAGTGGATATTCTCTTGCTTAATTTGAGCGTTTAACTCTACGGTTTGATAGTTGAGAGTGAGAGCGTTAGTTTCCGTCTTTTGGGATATTGAGCCAGGTGTGAGGCTAAGTTGCAGATTGCCCGTTTGTGGTAACCAATTCTTCAATTTCGCATTAATTACCGCTGAAGCTTGTCCTTCAACAGTATATTCAGTGGGCATAAAGGTATTAAAAATGGCAAAATCGAACCGCTCAACCTTAAGCGCCACTTTACTCTCCCCATCACTAGAGAACGGCGACAGTAAACAAATTTTACTGTTATCTCTTGACCAACAATGGCTGCCAATAGTGGCCACAGAGTTGGCATACTGTAAATCGATAGGGTTAGATAAATAATAGGTACCCAATTCAGCAGTGAGCTCCGCATTTGCGAGTTGCCCTTGCCATTGAGAAAGGTTCCCCTCGCCTTTCAATGAAAGCTCTGCCTCGCGTTGATCTTGTTCTGCTTTAAGACGTAAACCTTGTTGGTTATTGTTACTTGTATAAGCAAGGCTCGCGGCATTTATCGTTTCACCAGCCACAGCCAAACGTTCAAGAGCTAGATCTATGTCTCCGCTAAAGCCTTCGTCTAGCGTTAACTGCCCTTTTGTCATGAGCTTAGCAAGCGATAACTGTTGATTGACAACATTTTCGCTATTAATTTCCCAAGAAAACACTGGCATAGCGAGTGGGCCGGATATTTCAATATCAGCAGCAACCGTGCCCTCTGTCAGCCAAGGCAATTCTGCTAGATTGTCGGCTTGTAAGCGCGCACTAAGCGCTAACTGGTCTTCATTCACAGCGGCTTCTGCCATCAGCATGGTGTTAGCGAGTTTAAGCTTAACTTTTGCATTATTGGTTTGTTGGTCAATATTACCTTGACCAGTAATATCAGCTGTTAAGGGAAGTCCTAACCATTCGCCGGTTAAATCTGCTTTATGCAAATGCCATAGCTTTTCATCGAGAGCAGCCTGAATGACACCATCTAGATTAGGTAATGCGTTTTCCTTACCTAAATCAACCCAATGGCTAAGCTGTAGGTTATCTAAATCAATCGATAACTCTGCTTTTAAGCTTGGTTGCCATTGAGCGCTCCCCTTAATATTGAAGCCGCCTACAGCTTCTTGAGTATCTGCGTATTGGTTAGATGGCGGCTCGCTTTCCTCTAGGGTTTCTGATTGTGGGCTTATAAGCTTATTTTTTAATAGTTCTCCTTGGATAGCTAGCTGGCTAAGCTGAGATAGATCACCACTCAACTGGGCGTTTAACCACAGGTCTTGTAAGCCAGCTAAATCACTATATAGCTGTAATTGGTAACCCGACAAATCGCCGTTAGCATCCATGGTCAGCGAGTCGATTGATAATTGTTCGGGTAATAACTCAAAACTTTGCGTGAGTTCTGCACTAAAATCAAAAGGAAGGTTGGTTTCCATCCAAGCGGCATTTAGTGCTACCTGACTAGCTAGCAAACCTTCACTACTCAGCTCTGCAGACAAGCCTTCGCCATCGCCAGAAAGTTGAAAACTTAAGGCCAACGGCTGCTGCTCTACTTGCATTTCCCATCGCCCCTTTAACTGAGACGGATATAGCTTTTGAAAACCTTGAGTGCCTGCTAACTGTAAATATCCCCAGGGTGTGCTTGCCTCAAGCTTGCGCAACTCTAGATAAGAGAAATCCAATTTTCCGCGTAGGTTTATTGAAGGAAAATTTAACACTTGCGTAGTCAGATCAACAGCGCCTTTTTGTAGTTGCAAATCATCGACGATGACTTGATAAGGCATGCTTACGTCGGGTAGTTCAACAACAAAAGGCAATATGCTTTGAGCTGAGCTGGCTTGTTTTTGCGGCTGTGAAGTCGAGTCCTCTATGGGTGGCATGGTGAAAAGCCAATCATCGAGATGTAGGTAATCAACTGAAATAGTCGATTTTTGCCAGTTAGCTTGAGCTTGTATGGCCTGCCAAGAAATTAGCATACCATCAACATTAATTTTGGCCGAGCTCACCGCTAATCGGTTTACAACAAATGGGAACGGTGGTGTCCAAGGGCTGTCGTTTGATTCAGTGCTCTCTGCTTGTTCAGGCTCAGTTGATGCTGCGCTCATTGCCGCTGTATCCACCTTCACGATCAGTGCACTACTTAGCAATTTATCGACACAGAGCTTCGTTTGGCTGATACATAACCAGTCTAGCGCGAATTCTAGCTTGTTTAGCTCTACATATAGCCCTGCTTGCTGCCAAATTACTTGTTGAGCACTGATCCCTTGGTACAGATTACCGTCAGCTTCGCTAATGGTTAAGCCATCAACCAAAGTGCTAGCTTTAGCTAAAATCCATTGGGTCGCGCCGCTAGATGATAAGGCCAGCACTAAACAAAATAACAAAGCACTTACCAACAGTAATAAGTACTTGATGGTTTTAAACATCATAAATCTGGCCCCAATGAAAAATGCACTCGCCAGGGATCGGATTCATTTTGGAATCCTTTTGCTACATCTATTCTTAACGGACCAATTAAAGTAAGCCAACGGATCCCCATGCCAGCCCCGATCGATACCGGTTCAGAGAAATCATTAGTAGCCGTACCCGCATCAACAAATGTTGCCCAACGCCACTTTTCGGCAAACTGGTAATTGTATTCAATACTGCCCACCGTCATGTATTTACCACCAATTAGCTGCCCATCGTCGTTTGTGGGACTGATAGTTTTATAATCGTAGCCTCGTATGCTTTGGTCACCACCGGCAAAGAAACGCATTGACGCAGGTACATCGGTAATTTCATCAACTATTATCGCTCCGACATCAGCGCGAAGCAGCACCCTGTGGTTCTGGTAAGAGCGTAACCATTTACCCAACGTGGCTAGACGCAACATTTCTACATCAGAGCCCCAATAGGGATGGCCAACTTCTACGCTTGCCTGAAGGTTATCTCCCCAATAGGGGTCTAAGCCCCCCCGGCTTCGAAGACGCGCAAAGTTTGCCCCCGGTAAAACTAAATCGGTAATAGAATACTGATCTGCTTGGCGGTATTTCTCATGCTGCCACTTTAAAAAGAGTGAAGGCTTCCAATCATTAGGTAGTAACCATTGCCGCGTGGTAGAGAGTACGGTTTTTTCACTTTCGGTATCGTTATTATCTTCTCGAATATAACCCGCTTGTACATCGACATAATCATCTACCGGGTTATCCATAGGAATTCGATAAACAAATAGCGCACTTTGTTTGGGTTCTGCGGCTTCTATTTCAAAGCTTACACTATGGCCGCTATCATTTACCCAGGGTCTATTCCACTTTAACCGGACACGGGGGCCTATATCAGTGGTTACCCCTCCACCCACTTCAAAGGTATCCCTTGGTTTTAATTGCAGCCCGACCAGCAAATCGATTTGACCATCGTGGCGATTTTCTAAGTCGGGTCGCACCGAAATAGCTTTAAAATAATCGGTTTCACCTAGGCGTTGGTTAAATTCGCCGACGTCTTGAGAATCGTACCGATCGTTTGTATTGAATTCGGCCAAATTGGCAAATATATCTCGTGGAAGATTAGGGTTAGTGAAAACAATATCGCCAAAACGATAACGTTTACCAGAATCATAATGTAGATAAACATCTGCTGTATTGGTCTTGATACTGATTTTCACTTCGGCTTGTTGGTAACTCGCATCAAAGTAACCATAGCGAGCGGCTAAGCGATTAAATTCAGATTTTAAACCATCATAAGCAGCGTGAGAAAAGGGTTTCCCTTCTGCTAAGCCACTTTTTGTGACCGCGCTGTTGAAACGAGTATCTCTGGTGGCTTCACCAGAAAACTGAAACTCTATCTTGCCAACATTGAGTCGTTCACCAAGCTCAACATTCACCAAGTAGCCCTTTTTGTCTTGTTCAGTAATGGTGATCTTGCTTTGATAGTAACCAAGCGCACGTAAAGCCTTTTTTGTTTGCTCGCTACTGGCACTAATAATTCGTCTAGCACTGCTATTTTCAGGAAAAGTTTGCGCTTCTAAATAAACCTTTACATTGTCTTTGGTTTCACCCGATAAGCCCTGGTAATCAAAGTCTATGGCAATTACCGAAGTGGTAAATAAAACAAGCAACATCGGCCAAAAGCGTAAAAACAATGGTTACTTTCCCAATCAAAATTCCGTTAATAGCTAAGTTTAAAGCTTTTTTTGCAGTTTAAAACTACTTATCTAGGTAAGCTGGACTAAATTAGTCGAAAAAAACTAACAGAGTAATCAAATGGATAAAAAATGGCCAAAACCGGTGCTAGGTATTGCCGGTTTTAGTGGGAGTGGGAAAACACGTTTACTGAGTGAAATACTCCCCTTGTTGATAGAAAAAAAACTAAGGGTGACGGTCATTAAGCATAGTCATCACACCATTAATTTGGATGATCCCACAAAAGATAGCCATAAGCTTACAGCAGCCGGAGCATCTGAAGTGATATTGTCTTGTCCCAACAAACGTTACCACTTTAGTCAGCAACACAATCACGATAGCGTCGAAGAACAACTGAATTGGGTGAACTGGGCTGCCTGTGACCTGGTATTGGTTGAAGGGTATCGTCACAGTGATATACCAAAGATTGAAGTTTATCGTGAACAATTAGGCAAACCGTTACTCAGCGCCAATGACGAATCAATTATCGCCGTGGCTAGCCCTAATAAACTGGAGTCATCGCTTACGATTTTGGATCTAAACAAGCCTAACTTAATCAGCGAATTCATAGTGAACTATACTAACAACGAAAATTTGTGAAATAGAATCATAAACTTAAAGGTCTATACATTGTCACTACTGTTTAGAGAATAAAATATGAAAGCGAATAAACAGATTGTTGTAGCGGTACTTGTCGTTATTATCGGTCTTACATGGTGGTTCGATTTGGGCCAATGGTTAAATTTTGACACCATCAAACAGAGCCAATCGGACTTGCAATCTAGCGTAGAGCAACATTACTTTGTATCTATTGTTGGTTACTTTTTCCTATATATATTTGTCACCGCTTTTTCAATACCGGGAGCCGCATTGCTGACCCTGCTAGCGGGAGCTCTATTTGGCGTGGTGAATGGGGTCATAATGGTGTCTTTTGCCAGTAGTATTGGAGCAACCTGTGCATTTTTTGTGGCGAGATACTTATTAAGAGATAGCCTAGAGAAGCGTTATGCAGACAAACTACAAAGCATCAATCAAGGCATTGAAAAAGAAGGTGCATTTTATCTGTTTAGCTTACGTCTAATCCCTATTTTCCCTTTCTTTCTTATTAACCTTGTGATGGCGTTGACTAAACTGCCGCTCAAAACCTTCTATTGGGTAAGTCAGTTGGGGATGATTCCAGCGACTATCGTCTACGTTAATGCAGGTACAGAATTAGCAAAGCTCGACAGCTTATCAGGAATACTGTCCCCTTCGTTACTCATCGCTTTTACGCTTTTAGGTGTGCTTCCTTACATTAGCAAAGCAATTTTAAACAAAATTAAGCAAGGTCGGGTGTACGCGCCTTACAAAAAACCCACATCTTTTGACAATAATTTATTGGTGATTGGCGCGGGCGCAGGCGGTTTAGTGAGCTCGTATATAGCTGCAGCGGTAAAAGCTAAAGTAACACTAGTTGAAAAACACTTAATGGGTGGCGACTGCTTAAACACTGGTTGCGTGCCATCTAAGGCGCTAATTCGTAGCGCTAAGTTTGCTTATGAAGCCAACAATGCTGAAAATTTTGGTTACGAAAAAGTGGCGGCTAAAGCCAATTTTGCGAAGGTGATGGAACGCGTTCATCAAGTTATAAAGCAAGTTGAGCCCCATGATTCAGTGGAACGTTACACCCGCTTAGGCGTGAATTGCGTTCAAGGCACTGCGCATATTCGTAGCCCTTGGGAAGTTGAAATTGACGGCAAACTGGTTACTACTCAAAACATCGTGATTGCTACTGGCGCTCGGCCACTGGTTCCGGCTATTCCAGGCTTGCAAGATGTTGATTTTCTAACCTCAGATAGCTTATGGCAGCTAACAGAGTTACCTCAAAAGCTATTAGTATTAGGCGGCGGTCCTATCGGCTGTGAACTCACCCAAAGTTTCGCTCGTTTAGGTTCTCAGGTCACTCAAGTTGAAATGGCCGATCACTTGCTTATTCGCGAAGATATAGAGGTTAGTCAGTTATTAGAAGAACAATTTACCAAAGAAGGCATAGATCTTAAGTTGGGGTGGAAAGCAATAAGCTTTCACAACCATGAAGGTAAACAAAGTGTCATTCTCACCCAAGGCGAACAGCAGCAACAAGTAGAATTTGACAAAGTTATACTTGCGCTTGGAAGAGTGGCAAATACTAAAGGTTTTGGTTTAGAAGAATTAGGGATTGAGAATTCCGAACGAGGCACTGTGGCTGTTAATGCACACCTTCAAACTAACTTTCCCAATATTTATGCTGTGGGTGATGTAGCAGGCCCTTACCAGTTTACCCACTTTGCAGCCCACCAAGCTTGGTACGCAGCAGTGAACGCACTGTTTGGCCGATTTAAGAAATTTAAAGCTGATTATTCGGTCATTCCAGCGGCAACTTATACTTACCCAGAGGTCGCACGAGTAGGACTGAACGAACAAGATGCGAAACAGCAAGAGATTGCCTACGAAGTGACCGAGTTTCAATTAGAAGAACTCGACCGAGCAATCGCAGAAGGCGCCACCAATGGCTTCATTAAGGTACTTACTGTGCCAGGTAAAGATAAAATTTTAGGTGCGACTATAGTAGGTGAACATGCGGGCGAATTGCTTGCTGAGTTTACCCTAGCGATGAAACACGGACTAGGTTTGAATAAGATATTGGGAACAATTCATGCTTACCCAACCATGATGGAAGCAAACAAATATGTAGCCGGAGAGTGGAAACGTAATCATGCTCCACAGAAGGTCCTGTCATACTTAGAAAAGTTTCATACTTGGACAAGAAAGGGTTAAGCAAGCGGCCTAGCTGACTGCTTTGGCAATACCTTGCGACCTTTAATCTAAAATAAATAGGGCCTAGTAACTAGGCCCTATTTGTTATTTAAGTGCTAAACATTAAAGTTACTTAATGAGTTGAGGCAAATATCTATTTTACCACTGAATAGCAAGCAAACCTTCTACCCACGAAAATGCTAATAAACTTTACGCCTTTGATGGCTAGGCAACAAAGGCCTCAAAAAGTGTGTTAATGACGGTTTTGATATGCCCAATAACTTTCAACCTTGAATACAAACTTACTTGTTCTTTAGGCTATCTCTGCCTGACCGATAAATAAGCGATCTTCAAATATTTCTGGCTCTAAAGCTTCGCTAAAGTAGAAACCTTGATAAACCGTACAACGACGATATTTTAAAAACTCTAGCTGATACTCTGTCTCTACCCCTTCGGCAATAACTTCTAGGTCTAGGTTTTCCGCCATAGAAATAATAGTCGTGATAATGGCACACTCACTGCCACCGCTTTGCAATTCGCTAACAAACGATTTATCAATTTTTAAGCAATTAATGGGGAGTTTGTTTAAATACGCTAATGAAGAGTAGCCAGTACCAAAGTCATCAACGGAGAAGCGAACGCCAATGTCACGGAGGGCTTGAATTTTTTCAACCGTATCCTGAACGTTATCGACTAATACGCCTTCGGTAATTTCAAGCTCTATAAGTTTTGGGTCACAACCTGTCGCTTGAATAATATTAATAGTTTCTTGGACAAAAGTGTCTCGGTGAAACTGGTTAGGACTAACGTTAATTGACAAGGTTTTAAAGTTATCGGGAAGCCCTCGGTCTTGCCATACTTTTAAGGTTTCACAGGCACTTCGCATAACCCATTGTCCTAGCAACAGGATGAGTCCATTTTCTTCTGCGAGAGGAATAAAACGACCAGGAGATATCCAACCCATTTTACTGTCAAACCAACGTAATAAGGTCTCGGCTCCCACCATTTCAAAATTTGCGTTATAACGAGGCTGAAAATAGGCAACCATGTCTTCGTTTTCTAGGGCTTCTCGCATCATTTTTGTTAGCAAGTGGCGTTCTTGAATTTCGTCGGCCATTTTATCCGAGAAAACATGAACACTAGAACGCGCTAAATCTTTGCCATGATAAAGCGCGATATCGGCTTGGCGCAAAATCTCAGTAGCATTACTTTCAAGGTTCGGGAACAAGGCAACACCGGTGGTTAAATTAAGGGTGATCTGGTTGCCTTTGATAATAAATTCTTTATGAATAATTCGGCTTAATTCAACCGCCATCTCAGTCGCTAAATTTTTCGCTTCTTCGCGATCATTGGATAAGTTAGGAACCAACAACGCAAACTCATCGCCACCTAACCGTGCTACAGTTTCGGCGCTACTGCGGCCCTCTCGAAGACGGTGAGCAATTAAGCGTAACAACAGGTCTCCGGCTGCATGTCCCAGCATATCGTTAACGTTTTTAAAATGGTCAATGTCCAAATAAATCAGCGCGCCGACTTTTTTGCTACGTTTGCTCCTGTCGATCTCGAGGTCTAAGTTTTCTAATAGCTTACGACGATTCGACAAACGCGTAATATCATCGTGAGACGACTGGAAACGCACCAATTCTTGAGCCGAGCGGACTTCTGAAATATTGGTTTGCGTACTAATAACACGCGAAGGCAAACCACGCTCGCTACGTTCTACAACCATCCCTCTTGATAAGACCCATAGATAATGACCATCTTTATGCCTTACGCGATGCATACTCTCGTAGACCTTATTTTTCTTTTTAAGGTGCTTACGAAGCTCATTGAGAGTTTTGTCTAAGTCGTCCGGGTGAATTCTTGATTCCCACTCTTCAATTTTTTCTCCTACCTCTGAATCTTGAAATCCCAGCATTGATTTCCATTGAGGTGAATAATAAACCGTGTTGGTCAGTAGGTTCCAATCCCAGATCCCATCCCCCGATCCACTTAATGCGAATTGCCAACGTTGTTCGCTTCGTTGCAACTGGGCAAAACTGCTATGAATGCCAGATGCCATTTTTGATATAGCATGTTCTAAAGCACCTATTTCACCCTGACTTTTCGCTTGAATTTGTAAATGATTATGCGTTTGAATTTGCTTAGTGCGACTCACTAGTTTGTTGACTGGTTTTACTAAAATGCGATTTAACATCCACACTAAAATCAACATAGCGATCGACATGTAAATAAAACTTTTTATTGCTTCACTAAAAATTTCTTGGCGCTTTACCAACCAAGCATTTTCAAGGTTGTAACTGACAAATATTGCTCCATGTTCTGCACGTCTTAAACTATCTTCACGCGGCCCCATATCGAGAGGCAAATACAAATTCACTTGCCATTTTTGGGGGAGTATTTGTGTCAATGGCGCCCGCTGGTTTTTGACTTTGGTAAATAAGTCACCATTAAAATAGTTGCTACTATCGGCGGCAAACAAGCTCTTTTCAGCACGATGATTAGATAACTGAACCAAGCCTTGAGGGTCGATAACTTGCAGCGAGTCTAAGCCTTGATTTAACGCCACTAAGGTAATTTGTCGTTCAGCGATATCCCATTGATGACGCGACAAGCTATCAGACAAACTTTGCTGAAGCTGGTACCCGGTATTCAACAGATTAATAGCGGCATCTTCCGCTATTTTGTCTTGTTGTTCGTTCAATGTACCCAACAGCAGTAGCCCTTGTGTAACTAGCAACAACACCAGAGCCAATACAGGAATAACTATGCTTAGCGAAATCCGTTTTATCTTAAACACCTGTTAACTCCATTAACCACTCACTACTGAAGTTTCTCGATAAATCCGGCGCACGGCGGATCAATTCTAAATCTGCCATGCGCTGCGCTTTTTGTTGGGCATGCCCTGAGATAAAATTGCTAGAAAATAGCGAAATACTTTGCTGTGCATTTAGAACCTGTATTTTGGTATAGGCTTGTTTAACCTCTTTACTATATAACTGAGTTCGCTTGGCTATCAGCTTGAAGCCTTCTCTAGAATGTTCCTCTAACCAACTACTGGCAGAGTAAAAATTATTCAATAGCTTAAGCACATTTTGTTTTTGGTCATGTAAAGCCTTAGTGCGCACCACCAATACACGATAATACGGTTCACTTTGCACAGCACTTTGATATAAAACATTCCCTGACAAGTTATCAACTAAACGGCTCTGGATTGGGCCCGAAGTGAGAACTGCACTAATATCACCTTTGCGAAACAAGCCAAGTTGTTCATCTAATTTTGCTTCTACCAACACAAAATCATCCGCTTGCAACTCACTGTCTTGAAGCCAATCGTCGATCACTAGCGACGCAACGGATAAACTTTCATAACCTATCCGTTTACCTTTTAACGAACTAATATCGCCAATAGCCTGCTGCGATACCAAAGCATCACCACCGACGCTGCGGTCAATAACCGCAACGACGGTCAGTTCTACGCGCTCTGATAATAATGTAATCACTTCTGTTAGGCTGAGAAAGGCAGCGTCTACTTGGTTGCTCTTAATAGCATGCATGACATGACTAGGGGTTGTAAGCTCACTAACCTTGTAACTGGCAGAGCCTTCGTAAGCGAGTTGTTTAGCGAGAAATATTGGCTCAAAACCAAGCCATGGAGAGACAGCAACGCGAAGATTTTGAGTTTGATTTTGGCAAGCAGCTATCAAGCCAGCCAACAACATGACAGTGATCTGTTTGAAACACTTTAAAGACGGCACAATAAAATTCATATCCCTACGTTGTTCTCAACTCATCCTGAGCCTTTAACAATTATTAGGTCATTCTGCTTGCCATTAGCACAAAAAGAAAGTGTCGATGTAAAAAAATTATGACGATGTTACATACTTAAAGGTTTACGCCCAAAATTTGAGCACTAGATCAAAGAGAGCCGCAAAAACGGCCCTCTTTTTAAAAATTGAAATAGAAGTGATTCTTGGTTAATTCGCTCTTAGTGCTGCTATGCGTTTTTCTAAAGGCGGATGACTTAACAGTAATTCGTTGATTGAGCGTTTTCCGTTAATGCCAAAAGCCATCAATGAACCTTCCATTTCCGGTTCACGGCTACCACTTAGGCGTTGTAAAGCGTTGATCATTTTTTGTTTGCCAACCAACTTAGCCGACCCTGCGTCTGCGCGGAATTCACGTTGGCGAGAGAACCAACTAACGATGATGCTCGCTAAAATGCCAAATACCATTTCCAATACAAAAACTGTTGCTATGTATGCGAGGGTCCCCATACCTTGGCCGTTTTCATTGTTGTTGCTCATAGAAGAACTAATCAGGTTGGCAATAATACGTGCTAAGAACATCACAAAAGTATTAACTACTCCCTGAATTAGAGTCAAAGTGACCATATCACCATTAGCAACATGGCTAATTTCATGAGCAAGTACCGCTTCGACTTCATCACGAGTCATGTTTTCCAATAAACCTGTACTCACCGCTACCAAGGCGTCATTACGCTTTGCTCCAGTAGCAAAAGCGTTCATATCTGGCGCAGCATAGATTGCGACTTCAGGCATCCCGATACCGGCGGCTTTAGCTTGGCGCGCGACCGTTTCTAGCAACCAAGCTTCAGTTTGGTTTTTCGGAGTAGTAATCACTTGAGCCCCAGTAGATCGCTTAGCCATCCACTTAGATATCAGCAGCGATATTATGGAACCACCAAAACCAAAGATTGCACAAAATACTAATAGTCCGCCAATACTTTGAGTCGATATCCCCAAAGCAGAGAACACAATGTTCATGACGATGCCAAGTACTAATACAACCGCTAAGTTAGTGGCTAAAAACAAAAATATGCGTTTCATCATCTTCCTCGAAATAGGTCTAAATAACCCAACACCTATAATATATTGGGCATAGCTCACATTTTTCAATGCCTCGAGATTAAATTATTAACTTACATTTTACAAACTAGCTCATTCAAACTGAAGTGATTGGCGATGGATTGCGGGTTTAGCTGAGCTTGATAAGGGATTTTGGCGATACACGGTGCTTCAAAGGTGTCGCGTAGATACTGAATATTCAAATCTGATATTTGACGATCGTTATTTAGTACATTGGCTACCCAGCCGATTAAACGGGCTCCACTAGCCTTGATAGCCTCGGCCGTTAACAATGCATGATTCAAACAACCAAGCTTTACTCCAACCACTAACAATACGGGTAGCTGTTGCTCTACGACCCATTGCGACATCGTGATGTGATGTTCCCCCAATGGTACGTGCCATCCCCCGGCGCCTTCAACAACAACAAAGTCTGACTTCGCTTTTAGCTGCTGTAAACCCTTAGTCATCAAGCTGATATCTACCGGTGTTTTTTCTAGCCGTGCCGCAATATGAGGAGCAATGGCTTGCTCTAATACCACCGGGTTAATTTCAGAATAACCCAGTTTACCGCTACTAACGGCATGAATAGCGATACCATCCTCATTAACTAAATGGTCACCGCTTTGCTCAGCGCCTGCTGCAATAGGCTTATAGCCATTGACGCGACGGCCTGCCATCTGTAGCTGTAATGCTTTAATGAGGCCACAACTGATGACCGTTTTACCAACTTCGGTATCGGTACCTGTAATGAAAATAGACTTAGTCATTTATTAACACTCCATAACAGACTTTATAGCTGGCACTCATGCGGTTATCCATCTCTGATTTGGCAAACTTTTGTTTATAAACACCCGCCATCTTCTTTAACTGCGTTGGATTGGCCAAGCCGTGTTGACCTTCTACTACGTAATTGGCGCCTATCCCCTTTAACTCCGCGAGTAACATAAAGGCATGCTCATACCACAGCGTTTGATCTTCAATAGTGATGTCTCGTTGATTAAAACCCGAATTTTCAATGGCTTTTTCGATATCAGATTGATTAAGAAAGCTATTCACGTGGCTATGTTGGTCAATTTCAGCCCAGGCTTGTTTTAACTCACATAAACTTCCGTCAACTAAAGTAGAAAAAATCGCCACACCGTTAGGCTTTAATATTCGCTTTATCTCAGCTAAGGCCTGCGGTAAGTCATTACACCACTGCAAGGCCAAATTTGAGAAAACCAGATCAACAGAATGATTGGCTAAACCTAAGTGTTCTGCATCACTCACTACACTAGATAAACCATGATGGGTTTGCATAGTTTGACGAGCCATAGCGTGGGATAAGTCAACAGATATTAGATAATCAGCTCTGGCCTGCAACTCAGCAGAGAAATATCCGGTACCACAACCTAAATCAATAGCTAATGGAAACCGCTGGCTTGGCAGAAAAGTCAATAAACGGTGTCCAATATCTCGTTGTAATCCAGCGAAATCATTATAAGTGGTAACAGCTTTTGAGAAAAACTGCGCCACTAAGCGTTTGTCAATATTCATATTTTGTTACTTAATAACTCAGCCAGCACCGACAACAACTGGCTAATATCTTGTTGTTGGTGGTGGCTACTTAAGGTGATACGCAAGCGCGCAGTATTTGAGGGTACTGTTGGGGGCCGGATAGCGGAGACCCAATAGCCTCGCTGTTGTAACTGTTGGCTGATAGCTAAGGCCCGCTCGCTAGATCCCAACAAAATTGGCTGTATAGCGGTGTCTGATCCACCTAATGTAATCCCCAGTTCTAATGCTTGTTTTTTAAAAAAGGTAATATTTGCTAGTAGCTGGGCTTGAAATTGTGGTTCATTTTTGACCACCTCAATTGCAGCACTGATCGCGCAGGCTTGGGCAGCCGGCATAGCGGTTGAATAAACATAACTTTTATCAAAGTTAACTAAATAGTCTTTCAGCTCTTGGTTACAAAGGATGGTCGCCCCTGATACACCTAGCGCCTTACCAAATGTAAGCATGTGTATTTGTACATCATTGACTGGCAAATGGGCATGTTCGATACTTCCCCGACCTTGATCACCAAGGCAGCCAACACCATGAGCGTCATCTACCATTAGCCAGCTATCATGCTGCTTACATAACTGACTGATTGGGCTTAATGGAGCTTGATCACCATCCATGCTGAAAACACCTTCGGTGATCACGAGGCGGTTTGCATTGCTAGCATTGACAAGATGTTGCTCTAGATGTTGAACAGAATTATGTTTAAAACGTTTGAAGCTTGCCTCACTCTGCACCCCTGCTTCCATTAAAGAGGCGTGATTAAGTTTATCTTGTAATAACACATCGTGTTTTGTTAACAGTGCTTTTATCAATCCTTGATTAGCTGAAAAGCCACTATTAAACAACAAGGCCCCCTCACGCCCCTGCCATTCGCAGAGTTGCAGCTCTAATTGATAATGTGGCCTTTGAAATCCGCTAACCAAAGGTGAGCCACCACTACCCACACCAAAATCTCGAGCCCCCTTAATCCACGCTTCAATCACACTTGGGTGGTGAGATAAACCAAGGTAGTCATTACTAGAAAAATTAAGGTAGCGTTGGCGATCAAATTCTATCCATCGCCCTTGAGCGGAAAATTGGCAGCGTCGTTGGCGAAACAATTGCTGCTGTTTACGCTGCTCAATGGCTTGAGTGACAATCTCAAAGGCCATTTTAAGAAGCGTCGTAGAATTGCGAGTCGCTGTCTTTTTGTTGCTGCTTAACCAAAGTTTGGTAGAGCACTTCTTCTTGCTCTTCGGTGCCATTTTTAAGCGCCGCCGTCTCAGGACGGATACCTAATTTTTTGAACAACTGCATATCTTGGTTTTCATCTGGATTAGGGGTGGTTAATAGCTTACAACCATAAAAGATTGAATTGGCACCGGCCATAAAACATAAAGCCTGCACTTGTTCGTTCATCTCTTCACGCCCGGCTGATAAACGTACGTGAGAACGTGGCATCATGATCCGTGCAACAGCAATACAACGAATAAACTCAAACTGGTCCATATCATCAACATCCTCAAGCAAGGTTCCCTTAACCTTGACCAGCATATTAATAGGCACGCTCTCAGGATGGCGAGGCAAATTTGCCAACTGCACTAACAAACCACTTCTATCACTGGCGGTTTCTCCCATCCCCATTATTCCGCCAGAGCACACTTTCATCCCAGCAGAGCGCACGTTATCAAGGGTATCCAGGCGTTGATCATAAGTTCGAGTGGTAATGATTTCTTGGTAAAACTCGCGAGAAGTATCAAGGTTATGGTTATAGTAATCTAAACCCGCATCTGCCAGTTGTTCGGCTTGCTGTTTCTCCAGCATACCTAAGGTCATACAGGTTTCCATGCCCATGTCTTTCACCCCTTCCACCATTTTCAGTAGATAAGGCATGTCTCTCTGCTTCGGATTTTTCCATGCCGCCCCCATACAAAAGCGGGTTGAGCCGTTTGCTTTGGCTTTTTCAGCCTCTTTGAGAACATGTTCGACTTCTAATAAACGCTCAGTTTTTAAGTCTGTTTTGTGATGAGCACTTTGTGGACAATATTTACAATCTTCAGGGCAAGCGCCAGTTTTAATTGAGAGCAAAGTAGACACTTGTACCTGATTAGGGTCAAAGTTAGCGCGATGAGCGCACTGAGCCTGAAATAGTAAGTCATTAAATGGCAAAGCAAACAGATCGTTTACTTCCTGTACGGTCCAATCGTGGCGGAGTGCTTGAGTCATTTGTGCGCTTTCTTTAGCAATAATATTCGGCTAGTCTATCTACAGCAAAGCAGCTGTCAACTTTTATAAGCCAACAACTTTACAAGCGGTTAAAAAATGAGCATTGATTTAAACTACGACCAACAACATATTTGGCATCCTTATACTTCTTCGATTACACCTCTGCCTTGTTTTCCAGTAGCCGCCGCCCAAGGATGTGAAATTATACTCGAAGATGGCCGTCATTTAATCGATGGTATGGCGTCTTGGTGGGCATGTATTCATGGCTATAAGGTCAAAGAGCTCGACCAAGCTGCCGCTGATCAGCTATCGAAAATGTCACATGTGATGTTCGGCGGCCTAACCCACCAACCCGCTGTTGAACTCGCCAAAAAACTGGTAGAGATCACCCCTAACAATCTTGAGCAGGTTTTTATTAGTGACTCGGGATCGGTCGCGGTAGAGGTAGCCTTAAAGATGGCACTTCAATATTGGCACGCCAAAGGTGAAAAACGCACTAAGTTTGCCACGATACGCAACGGCTACCATGGCGATACCTTTGGTGCGATGTCGGTATGCGACCCTAACGGCGGAATGCATCAGCTTTATCAAGGTTTCCTACCTGAGCATTTCTTCTGTGCCGCCCCACAAACTGGCTTTGATGAACAGTGGGATCCCGCAGATATTGAACCGATGAAAACCCTGCTCGAACACAATCATCAGCAGATAGCCGCGGTTATCGTTGAACCCATTGTACAAGGTGCGGGCGGTATGCGAATTTATCACCCACAGTATCTGCGTGAACTAAGAAAGCTGTGTGATCATTATCAAGTACTGCTAATTGCCGACGAGATCGCCACCGGCTTTGGTCGAACAGGTAAACTGTTTGCCTGCGAGCATGCCGACATTTCGCCTGATATTCTTTGTTTAGGAAAAGGTTTAACCGGCGGTTATATGAGCCTTGCAGCCACGCTTACCTCAAAAAGAATCGCTGATACTATTTGTAGCGGCGAGGCAGGTGTATTTATGCATGGGCCGACATTTATGGGAAATCCTTTGGCTTGTTCAGTAGCAGTAGCCAGTATTAATTTGTTACTCAGTTCGGGTTGGCAGCAACGAGTCCGTAACATAGAGAAGCAATTAAAGCAGCAATTGGCCCCTTGTGCAGGTCTGCAAGCGGTGCATGATGTCAGAATATTAGGTGCCATCGGCGTGGTCGAAACGAAAACGCCGGTCAATGTTGCACAAATACAACAAACATTTGTAGAGCAAGGAGTATGGATTAGGCCCTTTGGTAAACTGGTATATATCATGCCTCCTTACGTTATTACACCGAGTCAGTTAACTCAGCTATGTAGCGCTATTTACGGTGCTTTAGCGGAGTAAGCCACTAATCAAACAAGTTTAAGTAATAGCCTAGCAACGCGGCAATCACAATCAGCGCTAACAAGCCCGTATTTATTTTAGAATAATCGGTTTGACGGCGTGAACGACTCCAGTTTAGCGCGATGCTGGTTAAGGTAATGCCACAACATCCCCACAATAAATAAACGTAAAGCTGACGCAAATCTTCTTGCCAATGGTCGCGGTATCCTTGCCCGTCTGATGGTTGAAAAGCACTATATGCAATTTCGGGACGTGCATAGTGATAAACAATCAGCGAGGCTAAGAATGCACTCCACCCTATCAAAGAAAATACAAAGAACAAACGTTGGAGGCCATCTGGACCTTTTCTTCTTTCTTTACGGTTATGGGGCATCGCTAACCTTTTTTGCTGGTATAAATTTGTTTTTATAAGGATAACTTATCGAATTACATTGTTTTAGCATATTTTACTTGAGTCTTTAGCCTCAGGAAGTAACATTGGTTCCCTTATAATATTAGCACTATCAGATTGGAGCAGTTGTTTGCTATGACGCATTCTTCAGTGGCAGACGTTTTGAGCGGTAAGTTCAACGTTGGTCAACAAGTTACATTAAAGGGTTGGATCCGTACTCGTCGCGATTCAAAAGCCGGACTTTCTTTCTTAGCTATTCATGACGGTTCATGTTTTGATGCCGTACAAGCCGTAGCACCTAATACCCTGTCCAATTACGATAATGATGTGTTAAAGCTGACTGCCGGTTGTTCTGTTGTAGTAACGGGCGACGTGGTTGAATCCCCAGGCAAAGGCCAATCATTTGAAATTCAAGCGACTGAAGTTGAAGTGGTAGGTTGGGTAGAAAATCCCGACAGCTACCCCATGTCGGCTAAACGCCACAGTATAGAGTATCTCCGAGAGCATGCTCACCTGCGCCCTCGTACTAACGTAATGGGTGCGGTTATGCGTGTGCGTAATTGCTTATCTCAAGCCATCCATCGTTTTTACCACGAACAAGGTTACCTTTGGGTAAGTACCCCAATCATCACCGGTAGTGATACTGAGGGTGCTGGCGAGATGTTTAGGGTTTCTACTCTAGATATGAATAACTTGCCACTGAGTGATAAAGGCGAAGTAGATTACCAACAAGACTTTTTTGGTAAGGAAACCTTTTTAACGGTTTCAGGCCAATTAAACGCCGAGACTTACGCGTGTGCGCTATCGAAGGTTTACACCTTTGGGCCAACCTTCCGTGCAGAAAACTCTAATACTAGCCGTCACCTAGCTGAATTCTGGATGGTAGAACCGGAAGTTGCATTTGCAGATTTAGAAGACGTGGCAAAACTTGCAGAAGATATGCTGAAATACGTATTTAAAGCCGTGTTAGATGAGCGTATGGACGATATGAACTTCTTTGCACAGCGAATCAACAAAGAAGCGGTAAGCCGCCTCGAAAACTTTGTTAGTGCTGATTTTGCCCAAGTAGATTACACCGACGCGATTCAAATTTTAAAAGATTCAGGACGAGACTTTGAATACGACGTTGAATGGGGCATTGATATGTCTTCAGAACACGAACGTTATTTGGCAGAAGAGCATTTTAAAGCGCCAGTGGTAGTGAAAAACTACCCGAAAGACATTAAAGCTTTTTACATGCGCCAAAATGAAGACGGTAAAACAGTAGCAGCAATGGATGTTCTGGCGCCTGGTATCGGTGAAATCATCGGTGGTAGCCAACGTGAAGAGCGACTCGATGTACTAGACGCGCGCTTACTTGAGCTAAACCTAGATAAAGACGATTACTCTTGGTACCGCGATTTACGCCGCTATGGTACCGTTCCGCATTCAGGTTTTGGTTTAGGTTTTGAGCGTTTAGTGTCATACGTAACCGGTATGACTAACATCCGCGATGTCATCCCGTTCCCACGGGCACCTAAAAATGCAGAGTATTAATTAACAGCGTTTATAAACCTTTAATGATTAAAGCCTCAATTTTGTTGAGGCTTTTTTATTTGCTGATCACCCTCACACTCAAGCTAATTGCCGCTTAAGCCATATCAATCAAAGCTATACAGCATTGGGATCATCATCCATACTTGTTTTCATTGAAAGTGCAAAATTATCATGAGCGTAACAAGGATCTGCATGAAAAAATTGAAAGTGGTTACTACCGAAGACGTACTACTCACCCTGTGTAATTCAGTCACCAATGTATTGAACAAAGCAACCAGTAGTGAAATTAGATACTCGGCGATGGTTCAGAAAATCAACAAAACTTGCCTTAAACCAGATATAGGCTGTTTTGTACTTTTCGATGGCGGTTTTTCAGGTTTGGTCGTGATTAACTTCACCGCCGATGCTGCAATGGAAATCTACCGCAATTACATGTTGCACATGGGCATACCTGAATCGGAACTCGCCCAACAACACACTGCTGATGAGGTCGGCAACGTGATGGGTGAACTAATGAATCAAATGGTAGGTTACTTCACCGGTGTGATTGGAAAAGAGTTACAAACCTCTCTTACCCAAAACCAGCCGAAAATGCTTGCACTAAATAAACAAGTTCTCATTTCGATTGATACTAATCTAGATCGACCTCAAGCGCGCCGAGTGACCTTTACTACCGCTAAAAATAATATCTTCTATCTAGAATTGGCGATGGATAAAACAGAGTTCATAAAACTTCATGAATTTGAAACCGAAGAAGATGTTGATCCCGATGATCTTATTGAACAAGCTGCAGCACAGAACAAAGCATCCAAAAAGCCTGCCGAATCAAGCCAAACCATTGATCAAGATTTACTTGACGAATTGGGCATCTAATTAAGCAACTGCTGTATATGCTCAAGGCTAACTTGAGCATTTTTATAATCTAAGCCCACTGGATGATAAGCACCTGAGACTTCTAACACCAAGGAAGGAAAGCCCTGAATAGGTAAACTACGAGCAAAATGAATCTGCTCTAGTAGCTGTCTATTCAACTCTTCACTCGTCAAGTCACGAGAAAACTGCTGACTATCCAAGCCCAAATTTTGAGACAGCGTAATCAGTTGATGATCATCTGAGGGATTGATTGCCTGCAAATAATAGGCATGCTGAATTGCGCTAATCATCGCTTTTCCTGCGTGCTGCTTAGCAGCAGCAAGTACTGCGCGGTTTGCTGGATAGGTGGAACGCCGAGGTATGTTTAGTCGCCAGAAATCAAAATTAAATTCAGTGCCTAACTGGTCGGAAATTTTATGCCACGTTTGCTGTAAAAATTGTTGCATATCTTCAGGCATCACCACCGAAGAGTCAGCGGCCAAGCCCCCTAATAAGTACTTTAGTTGAACATTCTTAGGCAATTTTTTTTCCAGTGAGCTCAAGGTTGGTTGGTAACCCCAACACCATGAGCACATTGGATCATGCACGTAATATAAGCAGCCTTTAAAATCACTCACTCTACAACCAACTTACGTAGTCTTTAAAGTCTAATTCACGTGGCTTATTGGCTTTGGTTTGAGCACTACCTAAATAGAGATAACCAACAATAGACTCAGTCTCAGATAAACCTAATTGTTGGTTAACTACCGGGCTATAAGCCATGGGACCTGTACGCCAAATACCATTATACCCTTGAGCAAATGCTGCCATCTGCATCGCATGAACCGCACAGCCTGCAGACAATACTTGTTCAATTTCAGGAACTTTAGAATGTACTTTAGGTGAAGCGATAACGATGGTAATAAGTGGAGCACGAAACGGCATAGCTTTAGCTTTCTCGTGGTCGCCCTCTTCAGCTTCAGCCGCCTTCGCAAAAATGCTCGATAGACTACTTAACCCCTCACCGCTAACATGAATAAAACGCCAAGGGGTTAAGCCTCCGTGGTCAGGAGCCCGCAGGCCTGCTTTCCAGATCACTTCTAGCTCTGCTCCTTCGGGAGCGGGTGCCGCTAAGCGCGCGCATGAGTAACGATTTAGCAATAAATCTAAGGCTTTCATTATTATCCTTAACAGCCTGAATATAGCGCCATTGTGCGCGAATTATGCCAAAAGTAAAGTAAGCTAGATCGCTGTTTTACAGCTAAGCAATATGTGTATTGAAACGAGAGAAGCTAGCTAATCAACCAGTGTAAAGTGTGGCTGTTGCAGTCTTGGCTAAAATGAGTCTACTAGACTGCAACGGTCAAATTAACAATACACAACGCTAACCCTAGATAACAGCTGCCAGCTCAGCGCCTTGGCGAATAGCTCTTTTAGCATCCAGCTCGGCCGCGACGTAAGCTCCGCCTATGAGGTGGGAGCTTACGCCTAAAGCACTTAAATCGTCATGTAAGCCGCGCATAGGCTCTTGTCCAGCACATACGACCACATGATCGACATCGAGAATTGTTTTCTCTCCATTAACCAAAATATGCAAACCTTGATCATCAACTTTTTGATATTCAACACCAGCAAGCATTTCTACCTGGTTTTTCTTTAAGGTTTCACGATGGATCCAGCCGGTTGTTTTACCTAAATTCTTACCTACTTTACTGGCTTTACGTTGACATAAGTAGACTTTACGTAAGGCCTTATGCTGCTGCTGCTCTTTTAGGCCACCCGCTTGTGACATTGTATTATCAATTCCCCAATTGTCTAACCAACGGCCTACATGAGTAGATAAAGAAGGCTGTTTTTCAACCAAATATTCTGCAACGTCAAAGCCGATACCGCCAGCACCGATAATCGCGACTTTATCGCCAACCTCCTTGTGGTCTCGTAGCACATCCAAATAGTTATAAACTTTAGGATGATTGATGCCTTCAATGGGGGGAGTACGGGGTGATATACCACTCGCGACGACAATTTCGTCCACATTTAGCGCCGCTAACATGGGCGCGTCAACACGAGTATTGAGCTCAAGGTTTATATTGAGTTGCTTGATACGATTGGCAAAGTAACGCAGCGTTTCATAAAACTCTTCTTTGCCAGGGATCTGCTTCGCATAGTTAAACTGGCCACCTAGTTGCGCGCTAGCATCATAAATTGTCACTTTATGTCCACGTTCTGCGGCGTAACATGAAAATGCCAAGCCGGCAGGACCGGCGCCAACTACTGCAATATTCTTACTATGTTTACTGGTTTCAAAAGTAAGCTCGGTTTCATAACAAGCTTGCGGATTAACGAGACAGCTAGCACGTTGCTGTTTAAATACATGATCTAAACAAGCTTGGTTACAACCAATACAGGTATTGATGAGGGCGGCTTGGTTGGTTCGCGCTTTTTCGACAAACATCGGGTCTGCTAATAAGGGGCGCGCCATTGACACCATATCGGCCTGACCTGAGCGTAAAATATTCTCTGCTACATCAGGCGTATTAATGCGGTTTACTGCTACCATTGGAATACTAACGTGTTGCTTTATTTTTTCAGTAACCCAAGCAAATGCTCCTCGGGGAACACTGGTTGCGATAGTAGGAACTCGCGCTTCATGCCAGCCAATACCAGTATTCAATATTGTGACACCGGCTTGCTCAAGTGCTTTTGCAAGGATCACGACTTCGTCATAGGTGCTACCTTTTTCAACTAAATCTAACATCGATAAACGGAACACTATGATAAATTTTTCGCCAACCAAAGCTCGGGTTTGTTTAACAATTTCTAAAGCAATTTTTATTCGATTTTGATAACTGCCACCCCAGCCATCGTTACGTTGGTTGGTTCGCGCGCAAATAAACTGATTAATCAGGTAGCCTTCTGAGCCCATAATTTCAACACCATCATAACCCGCTTTTTTGGCCAGTTTGGCGCTGTTGGCAAAATCTTTAATGGTGGCGCGTATTTGACGATCACTCATTGCCTTTGGTTTAAATGGCGAGATAGGCGCTTTTATTTTGCTCGCGCTTACATTAAATGGGTGATATCCATAACGACCGGCATGTAAAATCTGTAGCGCAATTTTGCCACCTTCTTGGTGTACAGCATTGGTGATTATTCGGTGTTTTTTAACTTGCCAAGGAAAACTAAGCTGACATCCATTAGGCGCTAACCGTCCTCGAAAGTTAGGCGCAATACCGCCAGTAACAATTAGACCAACCCCACCCTTTGCGCGTAAGGCATAAAATGCGGCTAACTTTTCAAACCCACCTTTTTCTTCTTCTAAACCGGTGTGCATAGAGCCCATTAAGACTCGACTTTGTAACTGAGTAAAACCTAAATCAAGTGGTGCTAACAAGTTGGGGTACTTGGTCATCTTTGTAACCTCAATCCTTTGGAATGTTATTAAACTGTTAACAGAGTATACAAAGCAAACCCACGTTTCAAACAATTGTTTTAATATTTGCAGGTGCCTGATAATTATGACTATGGTAACGTTTAACTCTATTTGACATTAATAAGTAGATCGCAGTGTTTAAATTCATCAAAAACATATTCCGCTTGTTTTGGAAAACCCTTAACTTTATTCGTGCGTTAATCGTTAACTTATTTCTACTATTGCTGGTAGTAATGGTAATAATCGCCGTTAACGATGTCAGCGACGAACCAGCAGCCCCACCGGTTGCCGGCGCATTACAGCTTGTTCTTGACGGGCAAATTGTTGAACAACGCCAACGAATAAACCCGATGGCTGAATTGTCCAATGAATTACTGGGAAATACCGTAGAAAAAGAGTTTGATTTACACGACATAGTCGCAGCCATTGAGCAAGCCCGTACAGACAGTAATATCACCGGTATTGTGCTTCAGTTAGGTAGTTTACCGAACACTAGCCAAACAAAATTGGCCACCATCGGACAGGCATTGCTGCGGTTTAAAGACAGTGGAAAACCTATTGTGGCTTATTCCGATTATTACGACCAACACCAATACTATCTCGCAAGTTACGCAGACCAGCTATTGCTTAACCCTAAGGGAGCGGTATTAATACGAGGGATGAACTCCCGTCGCTTGTTCTACAAAGATGCTATCGATAAACTTGACGTCACTACCCATATTTTCCGAGTAGGAACACATAAATCGTTTGTAGAACCTTACATTCGTAATGATATGTCCGACGAGGCAAAACAAGATTTAGCTCATTGGATGGATCAGCTTTGGCAGGCTTATTTAACAACGGTATCAGCAAATAGGAAGCTCGATGCCGAGCATCTTATGCCTGAACCCTCAGAGTTACTTGCACGTCTAAAATCAGTAGACGGTGATGGCGCACGTTACGCCGAAAAGTTTGGTTTAATCGATCAGCTCACTACTCGCAGCCAAGCTAAACAGGTGCTAGTCGATACCTTTGGTGAATCAGAAGATGGTGAAAGCTATAAAAAACACAGTTACCTCGATTACCTACAAACCGTGTCTGACAAGCAGACCAGTAGTAACAAGATTGCTTTAATTGTTGCTCAAGGGGCAATTGTTGGCGGGCGCGGACAAGAAAATGTGATCGCTGCGGATACTGTATTGTCGCAGCTGAATCGAGCCTTGAATAATGAGCAAGTTAAAGCCTTGGTAGTTCGCGTTGACAGCCCTGGAGGTAGCGCCTTCGCCTCAGAATTAATTCGTGAGAAATTCCAACAATTTCAAGATAAAGGCATCCCGGTCATCGTATCAATGGGTAGCGTGGCAGCAAGCGGTGGATATTGGATTTCTTCCACCGCCGATCAAATCTTTGCCAGCCCCACCACGATTACTGGTTCTATTGGTATTTTTGGCATGTTTGCGACTTTAGAGAACGCCTTAGCGAAAATTGGCGTGACTAGCGACGGCTATGCAACTAGCACCTTAGCTGAAGTAAGCCCTATCCAAACCCTACCTGAAGAAGTTAGGCAGATCATTCAGTTGAATGTGGAGCATGGTTACCACGATTTCCTATCGTTAGTTTCTTCTGGTAGAGGTATCGACTTAGGCGATATGGATAAGATAGCTGAAGGCAGAATTTGGACTGGTCAAGATGCATTAAATAATGGACTGGTCGATCAACTCGGTGATTTACATGATGCGATAGATTACGCTGCTGCTCTCACTGAGTTAGAAAACTATCAAGTAGTAAAACTAAGGCCTGAGCTAAATTCTCGTGAACGTTTTATTGCCCAGCTATTTGACTCTCATATAGCCCAAGCCTTAGAAACGGCTATCCCCAATTGGACGCTATTGCATTCTCTTGCAGAACAGGCCCCGAATATTGAACAATTCAATGACCCGCTAGGTCAATATAGTTTTTGCGCTGTATGCGAACAATTCTAAAACGATGGCATTTATTTAGAATCGCTTAATTACTTTAGCTTTGCATCAGACTATAATTTCAAAAAATTATTGAATTATAGTCTGATGAATCAAAAATCTATTTATATAGCCTACACTGGCGGCACTATCGGTATGCAACGTAGTGAAAGAGGCTATGTACCTGTCGCTGGGTTTATGCGTGATTGTCTTAAAGCAATGCCAGAGTTTCAACGCGACGAAATGCCAGACTTTACCGTTCATGAATTTTCTCCACTTATAGATTCAGCTGACATGGATCCTCAGCATTGGCAGTTGATCGCTGAAGATATCCAAGCTAACTACGAAAAGTATGATGGTTTTGTCGTTTTGCACGGTACCGATACCATGGCTTACACCGCTTCAGCACTATCATTCATGCTTGAGAATCTAACTAAACCCGTCATTGTTACAGGCTCGCAAATTCCACTGAGCGAGTTACGCTCTGATGGTCAAACAAACTTACTGAATGCGCTTTACCTTGCCGCTTATTATCCAGTTCACGAAGTATGCCTATTTTTCAACAACCAGTTACTACGCGGAAATCGCAGTACCAAAGCCCATGCAGACGGCTTTGATGCATTTATGTCACCTAACTTCCCCCCTTTACTAAAAGCCGGCATAGATATCGAAGTTATCGCTGGTGAAATAAGGCCAACCGGAATTAGCGCCCTGCAGATTAGTCCTATAGTGCCCCAACCTATTGGCGTGGTGAGTTTATATCCGGGGATTTCAGTTGAAGTAATCGCTAATCTGCTATTACAGCCAGTTAAGGCGGTCATTTTGCTTAGTTATGGCGTGGGTAATGCTCCGCAACATGAAAGGATGACGGAGCTGCTAGAACAAGCCAGTGAACGCGGAATTATCGTGCTCAACTTGAGCCAATGTTTAACAGGAAAGGTAAATATGGACGGTTATGCAACGGGCAATGCATTAGCCAAAGCTGGTGTTGTAAGTGGCAGTGACATGACCACCGAAGCAGCCTTAGCTAAATTACACTACTTGCTAAGCAAAGATTTACCTAGCAAGCGGATTAGAGAATTGTTAAGCCAAGATATTAGAGGTGAAATCACCCTCTAACTATCGTGCTGAGCTACTTTAATAATCGTTTGCTCCTCGCGGTACTGACGCTTTAGCTCTTGCTTTGACTTCATGACCAATTCGCCGTCGGTTCCTACGGTGAAATGTTGGGGCTGATGGTTATGTTTAGCCTGATACAAAATCACCATTTGCTGGGTATGGTCACGCTGTTCTTTAGTGACTTTTTTACCATCAGGCCAACGTCCAGTTTCTACTGCTGTTAGCATGTTTTGATAAATCTCGGGGCTCATCGCCGCCAACAACTTCTCTACATCCATTTATCACTCCTATAATGTTATGGAAACACTAACAAACCAATTGAGCACTGCCAAGTTATAAACTGAGCAGTTGAGCAAAATGCCGGGGTTTAGATTGACCTAAATAGAAAAAAACTATGCTAGTCTTACACTTATAAAAAATTGCCACTAAACCTTTATCAGGGAAATGATTTGTCTCTATTTAAACCATTTAGCCTTAGCTTATGCTTAGTTGTTCCGCTTACTCTTAGTGGATGTGATACTCGATTTAATTTCTTCGGCTTTGGCAGCCCTACAATAAAAAGCATTTGCAAAAACAACCCCGAGCTTTGTGATGATCTAAACCGAGATGGCTGGTGTAAAAATGAACGCTCAGCAGTCATATTTAGCCGCTTAGACGAGCGACAAGAACCCAGTGAACCCAACAAATACGCCTTGATAAGAGACTATAGCGCTTACAATTTCTGTATAGAGCTAGCCGCCAGTATTGAGCCCAAATATGACAAATCACGTAAAACACAACGGGTAATAGGTATGTTGACTTCTCTTGAAGAACTGCAACGCTTAGAGCAGGAAACTAAAGAATCTGATTACCCCTTCCTATCCAAATACCACTGGACTCAATTACGCAATGAACAAGCGGGTAAACGCTTTTTAGCACTAGAAGGTACAGAGGCCTTAAACCATCCTGAACTGCAGTGGACATTAGCTATTTACTACAGTGGAAAGGATGCAAATAAAGCCATCAGCATTTTACAAAATATCTTTAAACTTTACTCTACAGAAGCGTCGATCCCAGCGAAATATGCTGAAGCAATCACTTCACAGTATATGAGTATAAAAGATTACCCAAATGCCTACTTATGGGCTCGGGTTTCTGCAAAATTCAGCGATCATAGCACCCAAGATTATGCGGGACTAAATCATCTATTGAAAATGGATGAACAACAAAAACAAGCGCTAGACAACACCGCTGACAAAATTTTTGAACAAATAGAGAAAAGGCAATACCAGCCGTAAATCAAGTCTAATTATCAGCAGAAAAATCAAGCGCCACTGAATTGATACAGTAGCGGTCCCCTGTTTCAGTAGGGCCATCATTAAACAGGTGGCCCAAATGGGCGTCGCAGCGACTACATCTCACTTCTATTCTATCCATGCCATGACTTTTATCGGCCACAAACCGAATAACGTGCTCACTGGAGATACGATCAAAACTTGGCCAGCCACATCCGGCATCAAACTTAGCGCCTGACTGGAACAAGGCTTGGTTACAGCATACACAGCTATAAACACCTTGCTGTTTATTATGTAATAACTTCCCAGTGAAAGGATGCTCAGTCGCACCGTTACGAGTGACTTGAAAAGCGAGTTCGTCTAACAATTCACGCCACTCTTGCTCATCTTTAACTACTTTAGTCATGGCTTACTTGTTCTAATAATAACATGGAACTTTTACTCAATTTAATGGATGGTTTTCGCCGCTGTTTAGGGTAAATAGCTTGTTCACTAGAAGTATCTAACTGTTGCACCCAACGATGGTTATTTTCTGCGGCGGGAATAGCAAACTCTATGGAATGGTCGCAAGCATTAATAATCCATAACCAGCGTTCCTTGGCATCTCGTAAACTACGCATTTCAACAGCCACCGCCCAACCATGGGACTGGTGCCAATCCTCTTGATGCATATGTTTTCCATCAGGCCTGAACCAACGCACGCTATGATGCTTATGATGACACTTCTCATAGCTGTCGTTTTCTAACTGCAAATAATGAAATAAGCGAGAACGTTTACGCAACGCTATAAGCTGCTGAGTAAACGCCAAAAATTGTTGCTGTTCACTATCTAACTGCCAATTAAACCAACTCAGTTTGTTGTTTTGGCAGTAGGCATTGTTATTGCCTTGCTGGCTTCGGCTTAACTCATCGCCGCCTAGAAAATGAGGGATTCCTTGCGATAACATAAGAGTAGACAATAAATTACGTTTTAGTTTTCTGCGCCGAGCCAATACTTTCTTGTCTTTGGTAGCTCCTTCAACGCCGCAATTGACCGAAATATTATGTCCGTGCCCATCCCGATTATCTTCCCCATTGGCATGGTTGTGTCGCTGTTCATAGCTGACGATATCTTCGAGGGTAAATCCATCGTGATAACAGATATAATTAACGCTAGTATGAATACTTCTGCGACTGGATAGGAATACGTCGCGAGACCCCATGATTCGAGTCGCCATTTCACCTAAAAGGCCGTGCTCTCCTTTCCAAAAGCCTCTGCTAGTATCACGGAAGCGATCATTACACTCCATCCAACGCTCTGGAAAATGCCCCAATTGATAACCGTTAGGGCCGATATCCCATGGCTCGGCAATCATTTTGGCACGCGATAGGATGGGATCTTGGGCAATAGCTTTAAAAAATGCGGCTTGGTTATTATAGTGATTTCGTTCTCGGCCTAAACTTACCGCAAGGTCAAACCTAAAGCCGTCAACTTGCATTTCATCAACCCAGTAGCGCAGGCTATCTAATACCAGCCTCAAACCGATTGGATGATCTAAGCTAACACTGTTTCCACACCCGGTATTATTCACATACTGGCTATAATCAGGGCTGTCGCCAATGTGTTCAAATAAGTAGTAGTTTTTGTTATCTAGGCCTCTGTAACACAACGAGGGCCCGTCTGAACCCGATTCAGCGGTATGGTTAAAAACCACATCAAGGATAACTTCAATGCCATGCCTATGGAATTCGCGAACCATGGTTTTAAATTCAGTCAACGCATCATTTTGAGCATAACGAGGTTCAGGAGCCATAAACAATATTGGGTTATAACCCCAATAATTACTCAAACCTAAAGATTTTAGCCGCGGTTCTGACATGAATGTAGCTATTGGTAGCAGCTGCACAGAACTAACACCTAAGCTTTTAATATGCTCAATACTAGACGGCTCAACCAAACCCAAATAAGTGCCACGTTTGGCAATCTCGACATCTTCTTTTTGCTGACTAAAACCGCGAACATGGGTTTCGTAAAGAATGGTATCTTGCCTAGCAATATTGGGTTTGCTTACACCTTGCCAATCAAAAGCATCGTCACAAACAATGCATTTAGGCACCATTTGAGAGTCGTCATCCTGATAGGCTTTAGCATCCCAAATAATCGGCCGAGTGACCGCTTTGGCATAGGGATCTAAGATCAGTTTTCTTGGGTCGTAACACAGACCATGTTCTGGCTGGTAAGCGCCAAAAACACGGTACGCATAAAGTTGACCCGCTTTAATGCCGGCGATATGACCAAAACGGATGCCGCCCTGCTTTCCGGGTAATACAACCCGAGCGAGTTCATTTTCATTGTGATCAAATAAGCAAAGCTCGATGTGCTTGGCATCACCAGCATGTATCGCAAAGTTACACCCATCATCATCTAATGAGGCGCCAAGCGGATAGTCATTCCCGGTTGATGCCTGATACTGAACCAGGCTAATCGGCAGTGGATTTAATTGACTTTTTGTAGACATGTACACCCTTGAGCCTCTGCTAAGGCAGAGGCTAAACATCAAAAATCTAATCTACTTTGATTAAATACAATGTTGACAGTGGTGGCAAGTTTAAAATAATGGAATTTTCATATCCCTTCGCACTAATCGCTTCACTTTGGAACTCGATACCGGCGTCATAATTGCCCCCCCAATACATCTCAGAGTCGGTATTCAATATGATTTTATAACGCCCTTCTTCGGGAACAGCTAAGCGGTAAGCATCTCGAGGAACCGGTGTAAAGTTACTAATAACAATCACTTTTTCGTTATTGCTAATGGCATTTCTCTGGAACACTACGATGCTATTTTCCCAGTCATCATGATCTACCCACGTAAAGCCATTGGTATCATAATCACCTTCATACATTGCCGCATGACTGCGATAAACTTTGTTAAGTTGTTTAACCAGCTCTTGTTGCCCTTTATGTTTTGGATAATCCAAAACATTCCACTCTAGGCTTGTATCATGGTTCCACTCACTGGCTTGGGCAATTTCATTACCCATGAAATTCAGTTTTTTACCTGGGTGAGCAAACATGAAAGCGGTATATGCTCTTAAATTAGCGGCCTGTTGCCATTCGTCACCCGGCATTTTCCCTAATAACGAACCTTTACCGTGAACCACCTCATCATGAGATATCGGTAATACAAAGTTCTCGTCGTAGTTATAGACCATTGCGAAGGTAATTTCGTTGTGATGGTATTTTCTAAAAGCCGGATCTTTTTGCATATAAGTGAGAGAATCATGCATCCAACCCATATTCCATTTAAAGCCGAAGCCTAAACCACCAGTAAAAGTAGGACGTGATACCCCTGCAAATGCTGTCGATTCTTCAGCTATCGTCATCGCATGCGGGTACTGACGGTACACTTCTTCGTTAAACCACTTCAGCAAGCTAATTGCTTCGTAGTTGTGGTTGCCACCGTCAATATTAGGCACCCACTCTCCCTCTTCACGAGAGTAGTCCCAGTACAGCATCGATGCAACGGCGTCAACACGTAAGCCGTCAACATGAAATTTATCTAGCCAAATCAATGCACTAGCGACTAGGAATTGACGCACCGTATCGCGACCAAAATCATATATGTATGAGTTCCAATCGTTATGCCAGCCACGACGTGGATCTTCATACTCATACAGATGGGTGCCATCAAACTGGGCAAGACCATGCGAATCACTCGGGAAGTGTGCAGGAACCCAATCAACAATAACGCCGATACCATTTTGGTGACATTGATCAACTAAGAATTTGAAATCATCTGGGTTGCCAAATCGACTGGTTGGAGCAAACAAGCCAATTGGTTGATACCCCCAAGATCCGTCGAAGGGAAACTCTGAAATAGGTAAAACCTCAATGTGGGTATAGCCCATTTCTTTAATGTAATTAACTAACTCTACGGCAAGCTCTCGATAGCTGAGATAATTGTTACCGGTATCTTCTATTTTACGCTTCCAAGAACCTAAATGGACTTCGTAAATACTCATTGGCTGATAGCGTTTATCGGTTTTTTGAGACTCGATCCAGGCTTGGTCACCCCATTGGTATTGATCGTGATCCCATACTACCGAAGCAAAAGAAGGATATTGCTCAGAACTAAAACCCACCGGATCTGTTTTATGCGGTAGTGAATGACCGTGCCGATCCTTCAGTTCATACTTGTACTTAATGCCTGCCGATAAACCAGGTACAAAAAGTACCCAGTGGCCATCTAGAGAGCGTTGCATTGGCAAACAACGTCCGTCCCAGTGATTGAAATCACCAATCAAACTGACGCTTGAAGCACTCGGAGCGTAAACCGCAAACCTAACACCCTTTACGGTTTGTCCTTCAAACTCATAAGATTTAACTTGAGCGCCTAAAACCTCATAGAGATTTTGCGGGGCGTGGGTCATTGTTGCTAGGCCATCGTAGGCCTGTTCAGTAAATTGATAAGGGTCGATAACGGTGGTTTTGGTATCACCATAATCAACTTCAAGCTGATAAGTAAATCGTTGACGATTGTCTAGTTTGAGCTCGAATAAGCCCTGAGTCGACAATTGCTCCATGGTGCCTATAACTTCGCCAGCTAAGCTCATTACAGTGATGGCTTTGGCGTCGGGTTGCCAAACTCGAAGCAGCATACCCTTGCCATTTTTATCGTCTAATAAGCCTAAAGCATTGAAAGGCTCACCTAAGCGAACACTAGATAATTGTTGAACTAATTGAGAAACATGTGAAGACAAAGATCGTTTCATTGTTTACTTACCTTAAGATCCTGAGAATAAGGGGATTTGGTCATTAAACTTAGGTTAGCGCAACTGAGCAATGTTTTCTGCTTTTATGGCCACTAAAGTGAGATAGAAAACATTTTCATGGCAAAAAAAAAGCGCTCCGAAGAGCGCTTGCTTATATTATGAACAATAACTAACTAGCTTTGTTACGAGCATCGGTCAGTGACTGCATTAATTGTTGGACATCGTTACTCGCAAACAAGTCACTAAGATTCCAAGTTAGCTTACGTCGCCAGTTTGGATATTCAGCTGAAGTGCCAGGTACGTTAACAGGCTTGTCCATCTCCATCCAATCTTCTAATTGGACAGACAATAGGCTACAACTGCCCTTTGCCATATGCACTTGAATACCGAAGTTCAAGCCACGATCCATACCAACCCAATTTACATCATGTGAAATATAATCAGGAATGCTTTGATGACCATGTAAGGTATCTAGTAGCTTCTGTTTATTTTCATGGCGATCTTTATAAAGACTTTGCAATACGTCTTCGTCAGGGTAAATGCCTAACTCGCGACCTAGTGCTAAATCATCACAATGCCAAAAACCACGTAGGGTTGGCATATCGTGGGTTGTCACTGCAGACATCGCCTGAACTGGATAATGAGCCGGTGAAATGAAGCCACCATCTTCAGCTTGTTCAAAGAAGAATATACGGTAAGAGTGAACACCGTTCTCTTGAAGTATTTCAAATATGCCGTCAGGCACCGTGCCTAAATCTTCACCAATGATGAGACATTTATTTCTGTGGCTCTCTAGAACCAAAATGCCTAATAGATCTTGGATGGGGTAATAAAGGTAAGCACCTTTATCAGCAGAATCTTCATTAGGGACTAACCAAAGTCGTAACAGCGCCATTGCGTGGTCAATACGTAATGAACCACATGAACGCATGTTTGAGCGGAACAAATCAATCATGGGTTGATATTGCTGTTCCTCAAGCACTGCTGGGTCCATCGGAGGCAAGCCCCACTTTTGACCTAATGGACCAAGAATATCTGGCGGAGCGCCTACACTTGCGTCTAGCGAGTAAAGGTCACCATTTGCCCAAATCTCTACACTACCTTCACTAACACCTACGGCTAGGTCGCGGTAAAGGCCCATTGCCATACCAGAATCTTTAGCAACAGCATCAACCGCAGCTAATTGCTCATCAGCCATCCACTGTAACCACAGATAAAAATCTACCGCTTCCTGGTTAGCTTTAACCCACTCTGCGACTGCTGGTAAATGGTATTCTTTATATTCGTCTGGCCATGCTGGCCAACCCCAAGCGTTACCAATCGCGTCATACAAGTGAGCTTGTAATGCGTCGTAAGTTGCCTGAGCAGCTAAGCTTTCGCCGCCTTCTTTAACAAAAGAACGGAAAGCATTAGCGCGTTTAGTGCGGCCTTTTTGAACAGTTTGGAACTGTTTAAAGACAAGTCTAAGCGCTTCTAACTTGGCTTCAGTGACACCAGTGTAATCTACCCATTCGCTACTGCGAAGTTGCTCTAAGCGATTCTGAAAAGCACTGCTAGCGACTAATTCAGCCGCTTCAGAAGCTTCAAACTCGGCAATGGCTTTAACATCGATGTAAACTACGTTTAACCAGCGACGCGAAGACGGGCTATAAGGGCTAGCAGCTTCTGGGTTTGCTGGGTACAAAGAGTGAATTGGGTTTAAACCAACAAAGTCACCACCCTTTTCAGCAATATTTTTAACTAATACTTGTAAGTCACTGAAATCGCCAATACCCCAGTTTGTTTCACTGCGTAGACAGTAAAGTTGAACGCTAGGGCCCCAAACTTTTTTACCGTTGGCAATACTAGGTTGAATATATGCCGCTTGTGGCGCAACAATGTAACGTGTTTCAGCCAATACTTTGCGTCCGCCCTTTAACGAGATACTTAAAGAGTGGTAACCAATAGGTAATTCTAGCTCTAGTGGAACTTGATAAGCTTGGTATTCTGCTTCATTAATGGCATGAGCTTCGATAAGCTCACCATCAACAGGAACGATTTGCCCCTTGAATTCTTCACCCTGCTCAGTTTGCAGCTTCCAATTAAAACTCTTATTGGCTAGCTCAATAGGAACACGAATTTCCAGAGGATATTGCGGAGCGACTCTCACTACTTTTACTACTGGCATTACTTGTTGCCAGTAATTCAGTACGTCCTCTTCATAACGTTGGGCTAATTGCTCTGCGTTATCTACAGGGTAACCGAGTGCTTTCAATAATTTTAACTTGCTTTCAGGCACGACTTCAGCCGCATTACCCCAAGCATCTACGTAGCTGGTTTCGATGCCGCGAAGCTTTACCAACTGTTCAATGATTTGATCTGACATAACATTTCCCGAGTTATTGCTTTGTATAGAACTAATTATTATTTTTTTGCGCGTGTATTGTACTCATCCTAAAGCTTGTTTTATCGATCTAGCACAAACTTCACCAAATTAATTTTATCTGAGATTCACTGATATTGATTGTTTTTTTTTAAGTCTACGTCAATACTTCTTTCTGCAAATTGTAGCTTGTACATTTTTGAATCATTAATTGATGTTGCGCAAATTAATTGTCGATTCGACTTGAACAAATTTCAGAATGTTGTAAGTTTACAACCAAATTATACATCTGTTAACAACTAGGAACATTAGGTATCACTATGACAATTAAAGTTGGTATTAACGGTTTTGGCCGTATTGGACGTTTCGTATTCCGTGCATCTGTTGAGCGTAACGACATCGAAGTCGTAGGCATCAACGACTTAATCGACGTTGAATACATGGCTTACATGCTTAAGTATGACTCAACTCACGGTCGTTTCAACGGTACTGTAGAAGTAGTTGACGGCAACCTTGTAGTAAACGGCAACACTGTTCGTGTTACTGCAGAGCGTAACCCAGAAGAACTAAAATGGGATGCTATTAGTGTTGATGTTGTTGCTGAAGCAACAGGTATCTTCCTAACCGACGAGACTGCTCGTAAGCACATCACTGCTGGCGCTAAGAAAGTAGTATTAACGGGTCCTTCTAAAGACGCGACTCCTATGTTCGTAATGGGCGTAAACCAAGCGTCTTACGCTGGACAAGACATCGTTTCTAACGCTTCTTGTACAACTAACTGTTTAGCACCTATCGCTAAAGTACTAAACGACAAGTGGGGCATTGAATCTGGTCTTATGACTACTGTTCACGCTACTACTGCAACTCAGAAAACTGTTGACGGTCCTTCTGCTAAAGATTGGCGCGGTGGTCGTGGTGCTTCTCAAAACATCATCCCATCTTCAACTGGTGCAGCTAAAGCTGTAGGCGTTGTACTTCCTGAGCTAAACGGCAAACTAACGGGTATGGCTTTCCGCGTACCAACTGCTAACGTTTCTGTAGTTGACCTAACAGTTAACCTTAAAGAAGCTGCAAGCTACGAAGAAATCTGTGCTGCTATGAAAGCTGCTTCAGAAGGCGAAATGGCTGGCGTTCTTGGTTACACTGAAGACCAAGTTGTTTCTCAAGACTTCATCGGTGAAACTCAGACTTCTGTATTTGATGCAAAAGCTGGTGTTGCTCTAACTGACAAATTCGTTAAAGTTGTATCTTGGTACGACAACGAAATCGGTTACTCAAACAAAGTTCTAGACTTAATCGCTCACATCTCTAAATAAGAAATGTAGCTTTAAGCTAGACTAATAAAGCGACCTTAGGGTCGCTTTTTTTATAGGTGCAATTTATGGTCCTTGAAAGATTACAACTTAAAGTCGTTAAACAGCTAGATAACGCTGTATTTGAAGTGCGTAACGAAGAAGGTATGCTGTTTTATTGGGTCGATCATCCACAAGCAAAAGCACTTATTGCCCAGCAAGGGGCTCACTTAGTCAGTTACCGACCTAATCCCGGCAAAGAAAAATTATGGCTTAGCGACAGTAGCGAATTCACCAGGGGAAAAGCGATTCGCGGAGGCATTCCTATTTGCTGGCCCTGTTTTGGTACCTTGGGAGGTGACACCTACCCAAGACATGGCTTTGCTAGAACCAGCCAATGGTCACTAGATACCATTAAAACAACCGAGCAATACTGCCAACTGATACTTACCCTGTGCCATGATTCAACACCAGAAATTGCCTTAAGCTGTAAATTCACCCTCGGTGAACAAGCTAGCATTGAACTAACGACCACCAACAACAGCCCGACCGAATTTGAAATCACTGGCGCATTGCATAGTTATTTCATAACTGATGTAAAAAAATTACACATCGGATCACTTGGCGATCAATATATTGATTCTGTCAGCCAACAGACAAAATACGATGTAACACAGTTTGAACTAAGTGAAGAAACCGACCGAATCTACCTAAAGCCCAAAAATATTAGTCATTTAAGCTGGGATAATTCAACAGTAGAGATTGAACACCGCGGTCATGACAGCGTAGTAGTGTGGAACCCCGGTAAAAAATTAGCTGACAACATGGCTGACCTACATAGTGCTGACCACTTCATTTGCATTGAAACCGCTATCACTCAGTCACCCGTCAAAATACCGGCTAAGCATTCGCACCAGTTAATTCAAGTTATTCGCTAAATAAAAAAGACCCTAAAAGGTTTCCTTTAGGGTCTTGTGTTCATTTTGTGAACCCACAAATTTATACTTTGGTAATACCAAACACTTGATTTTCTTGTTCTTGAACTCGAATAAATGTGGTGCGCTTAGTTAACTCTTTAAGTTCAGACGCCCCTACATAAGTACACGCAGAACGAACCCCGCCCAATACGTCTTGTACGGTAAGTTGAACACTGCCTTTATAAGGAAGCAAAACTGTTTTACCTTCAGAGGCTCGATATTCTGCCACCCCACCGGTGTGCTTATCCATCGCTGTTTGTGAACTCATGCCATAAAATTTCATGAACTGCTGGCCGTTCTCTTCGACGACTTCGCCGCCATTTTCTTTATGCGCAGCCAACATTCCACCTAACATCACAAAATCAGCTCCGCCGCCAAACGCCTTGGCCACATCGCCCGCTTGAGTACAACCACCATCACCCACTATTTGTCCACCAAGGCCATGAGCCGCATCGGCACATTCAATAATGGCTGACAGCTGCGGGTAACCTACACCGGTTTTCACCCGAGTGGTACACACACTGCCCGGGCCAATGCCCACTTTAACAATATCGGCACCGCTTAAGATGAGCTCTTCTACCATTTCACCGGTAACCACGTTACCCGCAACAATAACCTTATCAGCAAAGGTGTCACGCATCTTACGAACAAAACTCACAAAATGCTCTGAGTAGCCATTAGCAACATCAACACATATAAACTGAAGATGCTTATTAAGAGCCAAAATTTGCTTAGTTTTTTCAAACTCTGCGTCTGAAGTACCGCAACTTACCATCAAGTATTTGATTTTCTCAGGCGCCATATTCGCTAGAAACTCAGACCACTGAGCAATCGAGTAATGCTTATGTACTGCCGTCATCATTTTATGTTCAGCTAAGGCTGCCGCTAAGCCAAAGGTTCCCACAGTATCCATATTTGCGGCAATAACAGGCACACCTTCCCATTGACTACCGGTATGTTTAAAGGTAAACTTCCGATCAAGTACAACCTGAGATCTACTCTTCAGTGTTGAACGCTTAGGTTTGATTAAAACGTCTTTAAAACCAAGCTTTATATCTGTCTCAACTCTCATCTATTTCTCTACTACTTATTAGGCACAAAACCCAAAGAGTATAGCAGCAAAGCCATAGTAACAAAACCATTAATAATCGATTGCTGTAACACAGAGCCGCATAGCTTTCTGACACGCGCTATCTCATTGGCTGATCAGGTAAATTTGTACCGTGCAATAAAATAGCCTTAAAAAGGCTTAGGACAAAATAGAAAGCAATATAGCGTTTAGCGAATTGGGGGGGATTTTAGGGTGTTAAGCGTTCAATCAAACCGTCACTTGCTTGTTCAATTAAATCCAGCACCGTTTTAAAACCCTGCACGCTGCCGTAGTAAGGGTCAGGAATTTCTAAGGTATCACTTCCACCTGATGGCAGATACAATGCCAGTTTGCTACTAAACTGATGAGGGCAGTGTTTCTCTAGGTAAGCTAAGTTCTTATTATCTGAAGCAAGTATCAGGTCAAATTTGGCAAAATCTTTAATCAAAACCTTTCGAGAGCGTATACCTTTAAAACTATAGCCTTTATCTTCGGCAACTCGAACCGCTCTGGGGTCGGGTTTATCCCCATGGTGGTAATCGGTGGTACCCGCAGAGTCCACTTTTATTTTCAGTTTTTTCTGCTTAAGCTTGGTTCTTAATACAGCTTCGCCTGTGGTCGACCTACATATATTGCCCATGCAAACCACTAGAATAGATTTAACTCCAGGTATTTTATTCACTATGCATCCTTCGCCGTAAAACAAAGGGGCCAACTAAAGCCCCATCATGTTTAATTGAAAAAACCACCTAAGCTATCCAGTAGCTTTTTACTATCTTCATTATCGCCTAACGCTTTATTTAATTCTTTATTAACCGCGTCTTTTGCTTGGCTTTCAAATAGCTTCTTCATATCTAGGTTTATTTTGGGTTCCGACCAAGTACCTTTTACATTGATAGGAATATCTAATCCTGCCAAATCATTGTCGGCGCCCTGCCCTTCTAAACTGGCAACGACTTTGGTGACGAAACTAAAGTCTAAACTTTCTTTAATAAGATGCGAGTTGCCTTTGCCATCAATACGTAACAGCGGCGAAGACATTTGCATTTGCTTTACACTAGCCAAGGAATTTCCCAACGTCGCCTTGACTAGCAGCTCACTAAAATCGGTTTTTTGTTCTTGCTGAGCTTGCTGTTTATCCCCACCTTTCATTGATGCTTTGGCACTACGGATCATTTGTGGAATATTCACTCCATACACTGCACCGTCAGTAAAGGTGGCGTTTATCGGACCAGAAATTTTTTGTTTTACCGCCGTAGGCGTTAAACCCACACCTTTCAGATTGAGGTCGACGTTTAAGCCTCCAGCAATAAATTCGAAATCAGCAGCATCTGTGAGCAAAGGCCTAGCTTGGACACCTGACAAAGTAGCCTTCATAGAATAACTGGCTACAGGTTTTTGGGCATTAATAACTGCACTGCTTGCCAATTTACCATCATACAAATCGGCGCTTAGCTCTTGAACACGTAAGATCCCTTTATCAATGCTCAACTGTTGCTTGATATTTTCTATATGCAATTTTTGATGTTGAAATTGAGTTATTCTCAGAACGCCATCCAAATTGATGGTGTTAAGCGCACTAAGGTCAGGTTCTTGTTCTGGTTCATTTTTTGGTTTGGCGGAATCATTACTGTCATTATTAGATGTTGTGTTATCAGTCTCAGCAATAAAGTTAGCGGTATCTAGTAATGGAATAGTTAGGTCGAATGAAATGTCGGGAATTTCATTTAACACGACCCGGCTACTGCCGTTTAGTTGAGTGTTACCATCGATATCTACCGCAAGATCGCTCAATTCGACAGTTTTTGCTTCAACAAGATAAGCAAGACTAAAATCGGTTTGAACTTTCATCGCACCATTAGGAATCGTTTCCCCTTTTAGTGAGATACTGTTACTGACTGCTTTTAAAGCTACTTTGCTAAAGTCACTTGCGACAAACAGTAAACCCTCAGCCTGTTGTTCTACCGCCAACTGGCCATCACTGAAGTTTAACGAAAAAGTAAATTTGTTATCTTGGTCGAGCTCCAAGCCTTCAAGGGCAAAGTTTACTGGGCCAAGCTTCTGCGTTTTGTTTTGTTTAAGATCGATGAGCTCGATATTGGCGTCACTGAGGGTAATACCTGACAGGCTAATGCTCCATTCGCTCGTAGCCGAAGAAGCTGAAGTGTCAGCTGTTTCCCCAGTTGTTGGCGCGGGTTGTGCGTCACCCTTAGTTAAATCATCAAGATTACTAGAGCCATCAGCGTTGGTTTGATGGCGTAAGCGTAAACCTTCAACTGAAATATCGCCAACTTCTACGTTTTTACTAAACAAAGGCATCAAAGCCACTGACATTTCGGCACTGTTAATACTAAAAGTATCACCATCGCCAAACTCAGGGTGATCAAGTAAACGTACTTCTCCAAGCTCAAAACCAATGCTTGGGAAGAACCGCCAGCCTAAATCACCTTCAATGATCAGCTCGCGCCCCGTTGCTTGTTTAGTTTTTTCTACAAGCAACTGCTTGATGTCATCGGTATTCACTAAGGAGACGGCTATAACCACCGCTAAAATAATTACAACAAATACAATGGCTAGTCCATATAGCAGCTTTTTCATGATCTTCCCTATTTATCAAAATCGTTGAATAATATGTAATTAATTTATAATAATCACATTCAGCTGGGTTTGCGTTGTTTTTCGCTTGATTAGATAAACTTTCTTACCCTGTAGCGTCTACTAAACAACTCTACGACGCCAGCAGATGTCTTATTTTTGCGTTAATGATGTCAATTGCAATTCGATTTTTTCCGCCTCGTGGGACGATTACATCAGCATACTGTTTTGAGGGTTCAACAAACTGTAAAAACATAGGGCGAACCGTATGGTGGTATTGAGACAATACTGAATCTAATGTTCTACCGCGCTCTTTAAGGTCACGTTGAATGCGACGCGCCAAACAAATATCGAGGGGGGTATCAACGAAAATGCTAATATCTAATTGGTCACGTATCGCCGGGTCGGTAAATAGAAGGATCCCCTCCAGAACTATTATTTTTGTGGGTTGAACGGTTTTAGTTTGTTCCATTCGGTTATTTACAGTGTAGCTATATTGAGGCTGCTCAATCGTAAGCCCCTGTTTTAGCTGTTTAAGGTGACTGACTAATAGCGCGTGGTCCATCGACTTTGGGTGGTCATAATTGGTTTTTTTTCGTTGCTCAGGGGTAATATGACTTTGGTCGTTGTAATAACTATCTTCATTTATAACGGCAATACAGCTATCACCAAGCTCACTACGAATGTCGTTTACAATGGTTTTAGAAAAAAGGCTTTTACCTGAGGCTGAAGCTCCAGAGATGCCGATAACGACAGTATTATGATCTTGATTTTTCATAGAATTAACCTAGTACTTTTGCGGCAATTATAGGTGCAAAGCCACTATTAGTCATTACTGGATTAGACTACAAATAAATATTTGATGCTGATTAGCCATAAGTTATTCAGCTGGCTACTCACCCACTAGGCATCAACAGCCGCTTAGGGTAAGATTGGCTCCCTAGAATCACCTGTTAATTGACTGAGCTTACAGTAGATCACATGACAAACGAACAACGAAAAATACTGGTCACCAGTGCCTTACCTTATGCAAATGGTCCTATTCACTTAGGACACTTACTGGAATATATTCAAACTGATATTTGGGTTCGTTTCCAAAAACTTCGTGGTAATACCTGCACCTACGTATGTGCCGATGATGCCCATGGCACTCCGATCATGCTTAAAGCTCAGCAAATGGGAATTTCACCCGAAGAAATGATCAATCAAGTTCACCTTGAACACAGTGCTGACTTCAAAGAATTTAATATTGAGTTTGATAACTATCACTCGACCCATAGCCCAGAAAACCAAACCTTATCTGAAGGCATTTACAATAAGTTGAATGAAGCTGGGCATATTAAAACCAGAACCATTTCTCAGTTATTTGACCCTGAGAAAAACATGTTTTTGCCCGACCGTTTTGTCAAAGGAACATGTCCCAAATGTGGCAGCGAAGACCAAAATGGCGATAACTGTGATAATTGCGGTGCAACCTATAGTCCAACCGATTTGGTATCGCCAAAATCGGTTATCTCTGGCGCTGAACCGGTACTGAAAGATTCAGAACATTACTTCTTTGATTTGCCTGCATTCCAAACAATGTTAAAAGACTGGACTGTTTCAGGGTCTTTACAAGACGAAATGTCAAACAAACTAAACGAATGGTTTGAGCAAGGATTACAACAGTGGGATATTAGCCGAGACGCCCCCTATTTTGGTTTCAAGATACCAGGTACAGAAGATAAATACTTCTATGTATGGCTAGATGCACCTATCGGCTATATGGGGAGTTTCAAAAATCTTTGTGACAAACGTGACGATCTAGATTTCGATAGTTACTGGAATAAAGACTCTGACGCAGAGGTTTACCACTTCATCGGTAAAGACATCATTTACTTCCACAGCTTATTTTGGCCAGCAATGCTCGAAGGAGCCGGATACCGCAAACCAACGAGTGTATATGCACATGGTTACGTCACGGTAAATGGCGCTAAAATGTCAAAGTCTCGTGGCACCTTTATTAAAGCACGCACTTACCTAGACCATTTAGACCCTGAATACTTGCGTTATTACTACGCGGCCAAATTGAACAACAGAATTGATGACTTAGATTTAAACCTAGAAGACTTTGCTCAAAGGGTTAACTCAGATCTAGTCGGTAAAGTAATCAATATTGCTAGCCGCACAGCTGGCTTCATCAGTAAGCGTTTCAACTCTACCTTATCAAATGAAGTAAGTAACCAAGCGCTATTAGATGAATTTATTGCAGCTGAGCAAACCATCGCCTCGTTATACGAAGGCCGTGAGTTTGGTAAAGCCATGCGCGAAATCATGGCGCTAGCAGATAAAGCTAACCAATACATAGCAGAAGAAGCACCTTGGCAATTAGCGAAAAATGAAGAAACCTTAGAACGTGCTCACCACGTATGTTCAATGGGTATTCACTTATTCCGCGTTCTGATCACTTATTTAAAACCGGTGTTACCAGAGTTAAGTGGCAAAGTTGAGCAATTCTTAAACATAGAGCTAAAATGGTCTGATATTGGTAATACCTTGGTAAACCATGAAATCCAAACTTTTAAAGCCTTAATGCAACGCATTGATATGACGAAAGTTGAAGCAATGGTAGACGCGTCAAAAGACAATTTGCTTGCTGCTCCGGCTGCAAACGAACAGAAACCTCAAATAGACAAAACTGAAAAAGCCGCGTTCGAACCTATCGCAGAAACAATTAGTTTTGACGAATTTGCAAAAATTGATTTACGTATCGCCCGTATCGTAAAAGCTGAACATGTAGAAAAAGCTGAAAAACTACTTCGTTTAGAGCTAGATATAGGCACCGAAACCCGCCAAGTATTTGCAGGCATCAAATCTGCCTATGCGCCTGAAGACTTAGAAGGTAAATTGACGGTGATGGTCGCAAACTTAGCGCCGAGAAAAATGCGCTTTGGCGAATCTCAGGGCATGGTATTAGCGGCGGGACCTGGAGGTAAAGAACTATGGATATTAAGCCCTGATGACGGCGCCCAGCCCGGTATGCGAGTAATGTAATTCAGCACTAAAAATGGCGCCAATGGCGCCTTTTTTAATAACTATTAAACTGACTAAACGTTAAGGTATCTAGCTTAATTAGCTCTTCAGTGACGATATCTTCAACCACCGAAGACGGAGAAGCTGTTTGCAGAAACCCCATTAAAACCATCACGTCTGTTTCATTACCTTCAGCGACAATTTCAACATCACCATCACTAAGATTTTTGGCATAACCGGTTATTGATAGCTGATTTGCCTTGAGCATAATATGGTATCTGTATCCTACGCCCTGTACTTTTCCTTTGGCTAAAACAGTTAAGCGGATTAACGACATATCACCCCATTAATGGTTTTGGTTTACCTAAAATAGAAAAGTCAAAGCCTATCGATTCAAGGGGTAAAGCGTCTAGAGGTACTTTGCAATGATCCAGCTCTAAACAAAAATATCGTTGCAATTGATATTGCGCATTGAGTTGCTCAACCTCTTCAAAGCCAAACTGACTCAATGTCCAGCGTAGCCTCTCATCTCGACAATTGCAGATTAAGCTAAGCAAACTATAACCTTGCTTTAATGCATAACAGCGCGCCCAGTCGACCATCAGCTTTGCTAGACCTTGCCCCGCACTATTACGGCAAACTGTAAGTTTATGCATAAATAGGCTTTCATTTTTTACTTCACTGTTTACTTCAATGGCTCCACAACGAGTATTCAAAATCATTGCTGCTACCGGCCTACCAGCCACATATCCCATAAACATTTCATCTAATCGATGATTAGCGAGTAAGGAATGAGGGGTTATTTGATTTAACTTCCACAGTGGCTCACCTCGTGATTCGAACCAGCTAGCGGCCTCCATAAGTAACTCACAAAATTGATATAACTCTATACTTGATATAGCACGAACCACCATGTGGCTTGTGGCTTTTGAAGACATATCAACTCCCTTGATAAACGCCCAAACTGTGACCAACACCCAGTTGTGAAGATTATGTTACACACATTAAGTATAAGTTAAAAGAACTGTGAGCTTAAATAACGTTGAGATTTGCTATTTCTAATATTACCAACTAAATGGGAAAATCAGTAAATTCAAGCTAAAACCAATAAAACGGCTAAGCTATGCTTATATTGCAGACTAAATGTGATGTCTGAGCGTACCTATAAAACGCAATCATCTGTCGTAAATATTGCATTTTGTAACTGATAATATTCAATAAAAATGTGATAATTCAGTCTTATATGTAGTAAGTGTCGCTATTAGTACCACTCAACAACACCGAGGTAACACACTCAATGGATTGCTGCAGTCAGCCAGGCCTTATGCCAATAGAACAAGCCAAATCAACGCTTACCAACAGCGTTAACATCAAAACAACACCACAAACAATTGGTGTAGATGAGGCCTTGGACAGAATTTTGGCTGAAGATATTGTTTCTCCATTAGATATTCCTCCATTTGATAACAGCGCAATGGATGGATACGCTATTTGCGTTGAACAATTACCAGAAGATAAGCAACTCCCTTTAAGCCACAAAGTATTTGCCGGCGATACGCGCAAACTTAGTGTAGAAGCCGGTCATTGTGTAAGGATTATGACAGGAGCCCCTTTGCCGACGGACTGTGATGCGGTCGAAATGCAAGAAAACACCGAAACAGTCGGTAACTTAGTTCATTTTAAACAGCCAATTACCAAGGGGAAAAACGTTAGGTTTGCTGGAGAAGATGTCAAGCAAGGGCAGGTCGTTATCCCTGCGAGAACACGCCTAAATTCAAGCCATATTGGATTACTTGCAACCTTAGGTATTAAAAATGTTGTTGTTCAAAGCCTGTTGAAAGTTGCCATATTTTCTAGCGGGGATGAACTAATCCAACCAGGGCTGCCACTTAAACACGGCCAGATATACGATAGCAATCGCTTTGCAATAAGAGCGCTACTAAATAAATTGCCTGTAGAAATCATCGATTTAGGGGTGATACCCGATGATAAACAGCAGGTAAACGAGGCTTTCATTAATGCTGATCAACAGGCCGATATTGTTATTTGTAGTGGCGGAGTATCCGTTGGCGAAGCTGATTACACTAAATTAGTACTGGATGAAATTGGCGATATTGGTTTTTGGAAATTAGCCATTAAACCTGGAAAACCTTTCGCATTTGGACAGTTAGCAAATTCTTATTTCGTCGGCTTACCAGGTAATCCAGTGTCAGCCTTCGTTACGTTCTACAAACTTGCGATGTTGGTGATAGCAAAAGCCAGTGACTGGAACTACCAAGAACCATTAAGTCTAAAAGCTACGTCTTTACAAAGTTTTAAAAAGTCTCCTGGGCGCACCGACTTCCAGCGGGGTTACGCCAGTATCAATGAACAAGGTCAGCTCCAAGTACGCTCAACGGGTGCTCAAGGAAGTGCCATTTTCACCAGTCTCACCGACGCCAATTGCTTTATTGTTTTAGAAGAAACCCGCGGTAAAGTGAGTGCTGGCGAACCAGTGAATATCGAAATGTTCGCCAACCCAATGACCTAGTTAAAACTGATTATGTAATTTTACAGCCTTATGCAGCAAAAACACCATTTGGTCTTTAGCCAAGCATAAGGTTTGTTGGGCTCTTGGAGAGATAGGTACAGAAAATACCAGCCCCTCTAAATCCACTTCGATTAAACATTCATTCGCTCGTTGACTAAGCCCCACAACCTTTGCTTGCCACTGGTTTTGCGCACTGCAGTTTTCTACAAAGTGACTAGAAATCACCAAATTTTTAGGTTTAAAGCTAACTAAATGAAAGCTTTGATCTAATAGCTGATCGCTCTCAGCGAGTAGGTATTGTTGTCCGAACTTAAACCATCGCCAGCCGCGATCGGCTTTTCTATCCGATTGAACCACCTTGATAACTAAAGCCTGTTGCTGCTGATCGTTGTATCGATTAATCATCTGTAAACTATCACCCAGTGCTACGGGCTTGTCCGCAGTTAACAGCAATACTTTGTCGCTGAAATAGACTAAGTCCTCCGGGTTATGCGATATCATTAAGCAATCAATGTGGCGAGCGGTTAACCACCTTTTTAAACCTTTGAGTAAAGCTATCGCGCTGCTCCTATCCAGTGCAGAGAATACTTCGTCTAGCAACAACAATTTGGGTTGGCTAGCTAACGCTCTCACTAACGCCACCCTCTGTGCTTGTCCACCCGATAACTGAGTCGCTTTTTTATCCAATAAAGGGACTAATTCAAATAAATTGATAAGCTGTAACAGCTCTTCATTATTGACGCGTTGTACTAATTTTATATTCGCTTTAACACTTAAATGAGGAAATAGATGACTGCCTTGAGTCACAAAGGCTATAGGTCGACGGTGGGGTGGGATATTACAGGAAGCGTTTAACCAGCTTTGCCCATTAAACTGTATCTCACCACGAGATGGCGATTCTAAGCCAGACAATATTCGTAGTAAGGTTGTTTTACCCACTCCAGAGGCGCCAAAAACGCCAGTTAAAGAGGGTAAATCTAATTTACTTGTTTCTAAAAGAAAATCTTCTCTGCGGTAAACTAGGCTAAAACTTAACACCGATGCTCCCTACTCGCTTGCTTTTAGCAGAGAAAAAATAAGTCATCAGCAAAGCAACAAACGAAAAACCTAGCAACACAATAGCGAGACGATGAGCAGCCGCAAAATTCAGGCTTTCTACATGGTCAAATAAGGCGATTGCAATAACTTGGGTTTCACCAGGAATATTACCGCCAATCATCAATACCACCCCAAATTCGCCTAAAGTATGAGCGAAGCCTAAAACCATTGCCACCAAAAACCCATTTTTAGCTAAGGGCAATTCTACTGCGACTAGTTGCTTCCACTTGGCCATTCTCAGCACTTTAGCGGCATCTAATACGCCAGGTTCTATTTGTTTGAATGCACTTTGTATGGGCTGAACCACAAATGGCAAGGAATAGAGACAAGAAGCAAATACCAAACCTGAAAAACTGAACGCGAGTTGATTGCCGGTCAATTGCAGCCACCATTGGCCTAGCATGCTATCTGGGGCGAAACCAATAAGTAGATAAAAACCGAGGACGGTGGGTGGTAACACAATCGGTAACGCGACAATCGCTTCCACAATATGCTTTAACTTAGATTCGCTTCTCGCTAGCCACCAAGCTAAAGGCGTACCAAGCAGCAGCAATATTAAACAGCTTAGTGAAGCAAGTTTAATCGATAATAGGATGGCTTGAAATTCTGCTTCGGTCATTGCTTAAGGTAATAAATATCCGTTGTCAGTAATAATAGTCTGCGCCTTAGCGCTCGATAAATATTGATAAAAGCCCAAAGCTTGTGGAGTATCTTCAAGCAATGCAACATGTTGAGCAAGCCTTTGATGAAAGTGGGTAGGCACCAACCAATAAGAACCATCAAACAACGCGTGCGTTGAGCGAGCGACAAAACCGCCCGCTACGTTACCGGTTACAATAAATTGATAAACCTGTGAGACATTGTTAGCGAGAATAAGCTTGCTGGTTAGGCCTTTTTGTTTCACTAATTGATCTGCTGCTAAGCCGTACGGCGCCAGTTTAGGATTGGCATAAGCAACACCAAATTGCCACTCTCGCCATAATTGTTCGCCCATTACAGGCTGCCCGTAAGCATTGGTATAGTTAGGGGCCCAAAACACTAACTGACCAACAGCGTATGGTTTCTGTGCTAATGCGTATTGGTTTGTAAACAGCAATTTGGCACGCTGCTCATCTGCTGAAAAAAACAAGTCAAAGGGCGCGCCATGCAGCACCTGATTATACAGTACACCAGTAGACGCACTGGAAATGCGGTAAACAAAATTGGAATTTACTGCTTGGTAATCTTTCGCTAGCAATTCTAGCGTGGCTTTGAAGTTAGCAGCAACCGCCATCGTAACCGGAGCTGCATTGACGATGTTAGCCATGACCATGAGTAACACAGTAACCAACAGTTTTACCATTTGTTCTTCGCTTTTAGATCAGACTCTCTAGCATCTAACCAAATATCGCCTTGTGAAGTACGTTCTTTTTTCCAAAACGTTGCCTGAGTTTTTAAGTAATCCATAATGAAGTGGCAGGCTTCAAAAGATGCTTCACGGTGCGCACTGTTAACCCCAACAAATACTATTTGCTCGTTAACATCTAAATCTCCCACTCGATGCACAACACTAGCATCTTGAATTGGCCACCGCGTTCGAGCTTGATCTACAATCCGAGCTAATTGTGATTCAGTCATGCCAGGATAGTGCTCTAGGTGCAAGCCTTGTACTTGTTCACCCAAATTCATGTCCCTGACTAAACCAACAAAAAACACTATCGCTCCCGCACTGGCTCGATTTCTTAAGCGTTGATACTCCTCGCCAACATCAAAATCTTGTTGTTGTACACGAATCATTTAGCCTCCTGTCACCGGGGGGAAAAAAGCGACCTCATCACCATTTTTAAGTCGCTGTACATCATTTATCTGTTGTTGATTTAGCGCAACAAGCACGGAATCATCAGCTAACACCGACCAAGCGGAGCCAGTGTTAATTAACTGTTCAGTTAAATTTTCAGTATTACTGCCTTCTACCAGCTCTATATTTATACTTGAGCAGCCAAGCTGTTCTTTTAGCCGAGCAAAAAATAGTACCTTGATTAACATAAGCTCACCTTAATTATTGGGCGCAAAAAGATCCTGATTTTCCACCATGCTTCTCCAGAAGCTTAATATCTTTAATCACAATATCTTTTTGGATCGCTTTACACATATCGTAAATGGTTAAAGCTGCAACACTGGCGGCCGTAAGTGCTTCCATTTCTACGCCCGTTTGCCCTTTTAATTTGGCTGTACTGATTACGGTGATAAGTCCTGCAGTTTCGTTCAAGTCCAACTCAACCGTGACTTTACTCAGCATCAAAGGATGACAAAGCGGAATTAACTCTGAGGTTTTTTTAGCCGCTTGGATACCCGCGATACGCGCACAAGCAAATACATCACCTTTATGTTGCTCGCCACTGATTAAGCTAGCCACTGTTTGTTGATTAATTTCAACTAGAGCTTGAGCCTTGGCTATTCGGCTTGTTTCTGACTTATCAGAAACATCGACCATAATCGCTTCTCCTGATGCATTGATATGGCTAAAGTCGCTCATTATTTTTGCCCTATGTGCGGTACGAAGTTACAGGGCTTGTGAGTGCTATTCAGTTGCTCTAACAGTATTTTTTGCCACGCTGTTTTACACGCATTGGTTGAGCCGGGTACACAAAAAATGACGGTTTTATTGGCAAAGCCACCCAAGGCTCTACTTTGAACGGTGGATGTTCCTATTTCGGTATACGAGATATAACGAAACAATTCGCCAAAGCCTTCAATGTCTTTATCAAATAACACACTCACCGCTTCAGGCGTATTATCTCTTGCTGTAAACCCTGTACCGCCGGTCGAAATAACGCAATCCACTTCAGGGTCTGCGATCCATTGACTCAACACAGCTCTTATTTTATACACGTCATCGATTACAATTTGCTTATCGGCTAAGTTGTGCCCAGCCTGTTGCAATGCACTGACTAAGTACTGTCCAGAGGTATCTGTTTGTTCATCTCGAGTATCTGAAACCGTCAGTACGGCAATATTTAGGAATGTTTGAGTATTATTCGCCAAATGGCTCATGAATTTTCTCCAAGTGAATTTACAACGAACTGCCATTGCTCGGGTGTATTGGTGTTTATCAAAGAAGCTTGCATAGCTTGGGGTAAATCTACGGCAGTTGCTTGAATAAGTGACAAAAATGCTTTAATTGACCGCTGTTTTTGCTCTGAATAATCAAGAACATCTTTCAGTAATTGAATATTACTAGCGTTCGCTTGAACGACTAAAGGGAAAACGCTATTCAAACAAGAATAGTTAGCTGGTTGGTCAGTGTAGTGCTGAACTAAACAGTCGATAACCTGATTACTTAGCAAAGGCATATCAACCGGTACAATCAAACAGGCATCGCCCTCTAAGGTTTCTAAACAACTTAATATACCGGATAGAGGACCATGTGACTCCCCTTTATCCGCGATGCAGCGAAACGCTGGATAATAACCACTAACATAACAGGGACTAGCCAGTACCGCTTCAAGTTGATTCACTTTCGTCGCCAATAGGGTTTTGCCCTTTAATGAGAGCATTGCTTTGTCGGTGCCCATACGGCGAGATTGTCCGCCGGCTAACACCACCCCATGAATGATTGTATGAATTTTTTTTTGCATGCTCTAAAAAGTAAAAACACTTAGTAGGCCAATAATGCCTACTAAGTGTTAGGATGAAAAGGCTTAATCAAGCCTAAGTTATTGGTCTTTATCCCATTTAGATAGAATAGCTAGAGAAATAACCGCAACTCCAACAAAACCCATCACAAAAATAGTCGGCATAGCGGCATAACCTAACACATGCCAAAAAACTGATTCTAAAGTACTCATGTGTTTTCCTTAATTTACTGCCAACCTTCAACGCCACTCATATCGGGTAAGCGGTGTGCAATTCCTTTATGGCAATCTACACAGGTTTTCTCTCCGCTAGCTAAAGCGTCTGAGTGTTGCGCCACGCTTCGGGGGCGTTGTTCAGAAAAGTCCATAAATTCAAACTCATGACAGTTACGACATTCCTGTGAATCATTTTCTTTCATACGATGCCATTCTCTGCCAGCTAAGTAACCGCGCCGTTCCTCAAATTTCTCTTGGGTGCTAATTGTTCCCATAGCAAAGGCTATCAACTCTTTACTGGCTTGTACCTTACGAACAATTTTATCGGTCCAATTATGTGGTACATGGCAATCGGAACAGATAGCCCGCACTCCTGAACGGTTAGAGTAGTGAATAGTTTCTTGAATTTCAGCAACAATCGGCGCATGACAACCTGAACAAAAAGCCTCGGTATTAGTGGCTTCCATTCCCGTGTTAAAGGCACCCCAAAATAGAATACCACCGGTAAAACCGAGCGCTAACACTACACCCACAGCAGCTTTGCTGGGTGTACTGAGTTTTCGCCAAAATGCTTTTAGTAACTTCATAATTTAGCCTCTGGTTAAACTTGTATTTAGCGTAATGACTCAACACGTTGGTAATCATTTTCTATCAACGGCGCGGCTTCATTTTGAGGCACATGGCACTGTAAACAGAAATAACGACGAGGAGACACATCCGCTAACACTTGACCATCTCGAGCTTCATAGTGAGTCACACTGATCTTAGTTGCTCCACTTTCGCGAGCATTCTTCCAACTATGACAAGACAAACATTTATTGGCGTTTAAACTCATTTCATAGTGACGTATTTGATGCGGTATCAACGGTGGTTGAAACACATAGTCACTTTCGTAAGGTTTATCCTGTTCTACGACATGTTTTAGATTGGCGGCCTGTTTCTGAGTATTTAACTCAGTATCACCTCTTAATGAGGCGACCCCACCATTACTTACGTAATCATTGGCTACAACGGCTCCGCAAAGCAGAAGGCTGGTTATAAAGCCGGACATTAATACTCGCATTTTCATAATACTCTCTCCGCCACCTTGGCAAACTTTTCTAACGAAGTATTAACAGCGAGGGGCTCTCAATACTTCTCAATTGCGTTAAACCTTCACTAACTTCACGGCACACTTTTTAAAGTCAGTCTCTTTTGAGAGAGGGTCTGTGGCATCTAAAGTGAGCTTATTGGTTAGCTGCTTGGCATCGAACCAAGGCATAAATACAAGGCCTTTTGGCGGACGGTTTCGGCCGCGAGTTTCAATACGTGATTTAACTTCACCGCGGCGTGATTGAATGAGTACTTCATCACCTCGTTTAAATCCACGTTGCTTTGCATCCTCTGGATGAATAAATAACACTGCATCAGGAAAGGCTCGATAGAGTTCCGGTACACGTCGTGTCATCGACCCAGAGTGCCAATGCTCCAAAACACGCCCCGTGCTTAGCCACAAATCAAACTCTTCATCTGGAGACTCTGCAGCAGGCTCAAAAGGCGTAGCAATAATGAACGCTTTACCATCTGGCTTACCATAAAAGTGTACTTCTTGACCTGGTTTTACATAAGGGTCTGAGCCTTCACGGAAACGCCACCGCGTTTCTTCTCCATTCACGACGGGCCAACGTAGTCCACGCACTTTGTGGTAGGTATCAAATGGGGCTAAGTCATGGGCATGGCCACGGCCAAACAAGGCGTATTCTTCAAATAACCCTTTTTGCAGGTAAAAACCAAAGTCTTTTGATTCATCATTTAACTTAGCATCAACCTGTTCGACTGGATATTGATCCACCACACCGTTACGGTAAAGCACATCATAGAGGGTTTTACCTTTATACTCAGGCTTCTTAGCTATTAGCTCAGCTGGCCATACTTCTTCTACAGTGAAGCGTTTCGAAAACTCAACTAACTGCCATAAATCAGATTTAGCGTCACCTGGTGGTGACACCTGTTGATGCCAGAATTGAGTACGACGTTCAGCGTTACCATAAGCGCCTTCTTTTTCAACCCACATGGCGGTTGGCAAAATCAAATCCGCGGCTTGAGCTGTCACCGTGGGGTACGGGTCAGAGACCACAATAAAGTTTTCAGGATTTCGGTAACCGGGTAAACCTTCCTCATTAATATTGGGTGCGGCCTGCATATTGTTGTTACACATGACCCAATATGCGTTAAGTTTACCGTCTTTCAGCATCCGATTTTGTAATACGGCGTGGTAGCCAGGTTTGGGCGGAATAGCACCTTCGGGAAGCTGCCAAATATCTTCTGCAATTTTTCTATGTTTGGGGTTATTCACCACCATATCGGCAGGTAAACGATGCGAGAATGTTCCCACTTCGCGTGCAGTGCCACAGGCCGATGGTTGCCCTGTTAACGAGAACGGGCTATTACCCGGCTCGGAAATTTTGCCCGTTAACAAATGAATATTGTAACAAGAACAGTTTGCCCAAACGCCACGGGTATGCTGGTTAAAGCCCATAGTCCAGAACGACGTCACTTTGACATTGGGATCGGCGTAATCTTTTGCTAACGCTTCGAGTTTTTCTGCTGGTACGCCTGACAGTTTAACCACCGCGTCTAGATTGTAGTCTTTTAGGAACTCGCGATATTCATCGAAACTCATATCGGTCATTTTTCCAGAATCGGGGTTCGCAGCGGCTTTCTGCAAGGGATGTTCTGGGCGTAAACCATAACCGATATCCGTTTCACCGCGTTTAAAATGAGTATGTTTGTTAACAAAATCCCAGTTAACTTTGTCATTCTCAATTATGTAATGGGCGATATAGTTGAGAATGGCTAAATCTGTTTGCGGGGTAAATACCATCCCGTTATCCGCCAACTCAAAACTACGATGTTCAAAGGTAGATAAGACATGAACTTTAACGTGAGGAGCAGATAAACGACGATCGGTTAATCGTGACCATAGAATCGGATGCATTTCGGCCATATTCGAGCCCCAAAGCACAAACGAATCAGCCGCTTCAAGATCATCGTAACAACCCATCGGCTCATCGATCCCGAAGGTACGCATAAAGCCCCCTACTGCTGAAGCCATACAATGGCGTGCATTAGGATCGAGGTTATTGGTTAAGAACCCCGCTTTATGTAACTTGGCGGCAGCGTAACCCTCCCAAACAGTCCACTGGCCTGAACCAAACATACCGACAGAGGTTGGCCCTTTATCAGCAAGCGCCTGTTTCCATTTTTCAGCCATAATATCGAAAGCTTGGTCCCAAGAAACCGGAGCAAACTCGCCATTTTTGTCAAATTTACCGTCTTTCATACGCAATAAAGGCGTAGTTAAGCGGTCTTTTCCGTACATAATTTTAGAAAGGAAGTAACCTTTAATACAGTTTAAACCTTTGTTTACCGGCGATTCAGGGTCACCTTGGGTAGCGACTACTTTGCCATTTTGCGAGCCGACTAACACACTACAACCAGTACCACAAAATCGACAGGCGGCCTTATCCCAGGTCACTTTTGTTTCTTCAGAAGTGGTAATTAGATTTGTCGCACTGGCCGGTATAGTGATACCGGCCACGGTGGCGGCGGCACTGACCGCATTCGCTTTAACAAATTGTCGGCGTGTCCATTTCATGATGCGTCCTCATTGGCTGATTCAAATTGGTGGAATACTAAATTACTGCTTAGCACCGCTTCCAACTTTCCGATATCTTCTAGGGTCGTTACGATGTTGTTGCGCATTTCACTTTCGATAGAGACAACAATTTTTCCCTCGGGGTTAAAACCATGTACCTCTAATCCAGCTAAACTGCTTATTTGGTCGATAACTTCAGTGATTCGGTCAGGCTGACACATCACCACTGCGCTACTAATGTGGTACTCGTCGTTCATCCAACTTCCTTAATTTCAATGGCATTGCTGGGGCATACAGAAATACAAGCACCACAACTATTACATTCTACCGAGTCGATATTGACCTCAGCTTTTCCGGCTAACAATGGTTTAATCGATATCGCTCGTTGATCACAGCTATCACTGCAAGTACGACAATAAACGCCATTTTGAGCTAAGCAGTTAGCGCCATTAACCACGACTGAATTAGTCCAAGCGGGGTGTTCTTCAAGATGAAACAAAGATTCAGGGCAAGATTCGGCACACTGGTAACAAAACGTACATTCACCTTTTGTAAAATCAATGGTAGGAAAACCACCACTTCCTTTGACAATAATCTTCTCTGGGCACGCTTTTGAGCATTCTCCACATTGGCTACAGCCCTTGTCGATTGCTTCGATTAACCAAGGCAAAGAGTGATGTTGTTTATTGTGAGCCGTTGGACTGCTTCCAAACATACGCCGTTTAGACAGATCTACCGACATCCTCGTTCCTTTCCAAACTGGGCTTTACCCAAACGACAAAACCCCTTAGGTTTCTATTGGAATAAGCGTAGAAGTTATTAACATTCAATAACATACCTCTAAAGAGGTGTTTGTGTGAATGATTGACTTAGATCAAGTATAGTGCGTGATTTCTATCACGCACTTAAACTTAGCCGCCGATAGAAGCGAGGTGGGGAGTAGCGCCGGTGTTGCCGTCGTGAAGGAAATGACTCACTTTTTTGGTTTGCAAGGCGGTTTCAATTCGTTGCATTAACTGATCTTGCTGGGCGCTATTTGACAATAAATCTCGTAAGTCGACGCCCTCTTCACCAAATAAACAAAGGTGTAATTTTCCAAGTGATGAAATTCTTAAGCGATTGCAGCTGGCACAAAAATCGTTAGAGTATGGCATGATTAAACCAATTTTACCGGCGTAATCGGGGTGATGAAAAACTTGAGCAGGGCCGGCATTGTGAGCTCTAATTTGCTGCTCCCACCCCTGTCGTAGCAAGAGAGTTTTGAAGCCATCCCCTGCTATATGGTGCTGTTCAAAATACTCTGGGTGATCACCCATTTGCATCAATTCAATAAAACGAACCTCTACGGGGCGGTGTTTAATCCACTCGAGATACTTTATAAAATTCGTTTCAGCCATGTGTTTAATAAGAACGGCATTAAGCTTAACCGCTTCAAACCCTTGATTTAAGGCTTCGTCTACTCCTCGCATTACTTTACTAAAGGTCTTAGTCCCAGTTATCAACTCAAACTGGCGAGGGTCTAAACTGTCAACACTAACATTCACATGGCTTAAGCCTGCTTCTTTCCATCGCTTGGCATGACTGGCCAATTTAAAACCATTAGTGGTCATGGCGAGTTGCTTAATACCTTCGGTTTGAGAGCAAATTTGCATTACCTCAACGAGGTCTTTGCGCAAACTAGGTTCGCCTCCGGTTAAACGGATTTTATTGGTACCTAACTTCGCAAAGCAACGAGCGAGTAGTTCGATCTCTGATAGAGACAAATTGGCATGGGGTGTTTCACAGTGATAACCGTCGGGCAGACAATAATCACACTTAAAGTTACAGACGTCAGTCAGAGAAAGACGCAAATAGAAAAACTTTCGGTCAAACGAATCCGATAACATAAATCAACCTTTCCAAATGCGGGAGGCAAAGCCATTTCTGAACTCTACCCTGCTTAGTCTATTGCTAAGGGTCTAAACGCCATATCATTCTGACTTAGGTCATTTTAGACTTCGGTGATAGGTTTAATGCTATGCAATAAAACCGGATTTGTTAAGTGCTTTGTGTTCAAGATACAATTATAAATCTTGATACTGCTAGCTAATCTCTCATAAATACAAGGATTTCAGCTTGAAACGTTTTTTTGGCAAACGCTCTATTGGCATAGCGATTATTCGCTTACTTAGCCTGATGATGTTTTTATTTGCATTGGTAGCGGTAAGTTCATTAACCACTTTGGTAAACAGTTTAAAAGATGCCGAAGCAATCAACGTTGCCGGCTCACTGCGCATGCAAAGCTACCGTATGGCGCACGCTTTAAATATAGGCGCTACCGATATTAAGCCAAAGATCAGCCAATTTGAAAACTCTCTAAACAGCCCTTCGTTGAAAAAAGTTGCCAAACAAGACGATACGATTTTGCAACATTATCAAGCCGTACAAGACAGATGGAAACAATTGAAGCCAGTGGTAAGCTCTCGCGATGTAGCCGCTTTTGATTTAGAAATCGTCGCTTTTGTCGACCTTATCGACGATTTTGTAGCCCAAACGCAATATAGCTCTGAACAAAAAGTGTTCTCTTTAACCTTGCTACAGCTCATCGCCTTCGCAATTATCACCATTATTGCTATTTATACCTTGTGGTATATGCGAAGAAATATCTCCAAGCCTATATACAAGCTAGTTGAAGCAGCTAAGCAAGTGCAAAACGGTGATTTTAAGTTAGATTTAGCAACCCGTTATGACAGTATCGAAATGGAAACTTTGTCTAAAGCCATCATTTCTATGTCTAAAGACTTAGAACGTTCTTACCAGAACCTAGAAAACCAAGTAAAAGATAAAACCAAAGAATTGAGGCACGCAAATCGCGACCTAAACTTCTTATACCAACTAGAACAAGAGTTGTTTAACAGCGACTTAAACCAACAGCATCTAGAGCGATCGTTAAAATTACTATGCGAAACCTTAGCGGTTAGTGATGCGAAGCTTTACTTAGAAAAATTGGATATAAGCATAGAAATTGGTGAAACGAATGAAAGCTTGGTATCGCCTAGAGAGTTGAGACTTGAAAACGAACATTACGGGTATTTACAGTTACCCGCTATTGCCCATAGCCAACAAGCTATTGTAAATAGCTACAGTCGAACCGTGACCAAAGTTTTAAGATTTGAACAGAGCTTACTGCAAAAACAAAAATTATTGTTAATGGAAGAACGTGCCACTATCGCGCGTGAGTTGCATGATTCACTCGCTCAGACTCTATCTTATTTAAAAATACAAACCAGCTTGTTACAGAGGCAACTTAAAAACCACCCTGCAGATGTCGAGCAAAGCTGGATCATCAGCGAAGAAATAAAAAATGTACTTGGCGCGGCTTACGCTCAGCTACGAGAGCTACTGTCCACTTTCAGATTGACCATTAAGAATGCCTTACTTACCGAATCTCTAAAAGTATTAGTGAAAGAGCTTAACAATCAGCACCCCCAAACCATTGTATTATCCAGTGATCTGAGTAATGACATGGTGGAAGCAGATAAACAAATCCATATTATCCAAATCGTTAGAGAAGCTATCATTAACGCTCTCAAACATGCTGATTGTGATACAATTTCAGTCACTTGTATTGGTGATACTGAACAAATAACCTTAGAAGTCTCTGATGATGGACTACGAGGAAATAAACTAAAACAAGTTAATGACCATTACGGGCTGCAGATAATGCAAGAACGAGCTCAACGTTTAAACGGTCAAATTAATTTCGATCAATCTTTAAGTGGCGGAGTTTCCGTTAAACTAAGTTTCCCGCTTCTCAGTAAACAAGGAACTACCGAACTATGAGCAATACTATTAGCATTCTTGTTGTCGACGACCACCCTCTTATGCGTAAAGGGATCGTACAATTTTTAAGTATTGAACCTGACTTCAATGTAATCGCTGAAGCAGGAAGTGGCGCTCAAGCAGTCGAGTTATGTAACGAATTAGAGCCTGATGTAATATTGTTAGACCTCAATATGAAAGGCCTGTCTGGCTTAGACACACTAAAGCTATTACGGGAAAAGCAAATATCATCTACCATCATTATTTTAACCGTGTCCGATGCAAAACAAGATGTGATTAAATTGATTAATGCTGGCGCCGATGGCTACTTGCTAAAAGATATGGAGCCAGAACAACTTCATGAACAGCTGAAGAAAGCCGCAGCAGGGCAACAAGTCCTTAGCGACGAATTACTCCCTTACTTAAATTGCTTGCACGAGAATGATGAATTTGCAGACAAATTGGCTACCGTAACCAAACGAGAACTGCAAACACTCAATGAGATAGCTAAAGGAGCGAGTAATCGAGAAGTGGCATCTAGCCTCAAAATAACCGAAGGTACTGTCAAGGTTCACGTAAAAAGTTTACTCAGAAAACTTAACGCTAAATCTCGGGTAGAGTTAACGGTTATGTACCTAGAGCACATGGCTTAAGCGGTTAAGGTGCTAATGAACAAGCTTATTTTAGGACTAGAAGTTGTTCTAGTTGCGCTTTCAACAGCGTGTTTCTTGCAAGCAATATATTGGCACTCTCAACGCCACCAAGAGTGGCTGCGACCTTTCTTGGTTTTTTTTAAACCTGTTAACGACCTCACTGCCAGAGAATACCAACGCATTAAATATGGCCTATGGTTAGTCATCGCGTTGGTGGTTATTGACCTACTGAGAAACGGCTTAATTTAGCAAAATCAACGGCCTTTAAGAAAACCGATCGTTTATTTACCCTCGGTTTGGCCGGTCCACCCCGGCTTATAGTGAGCCACAAGTACCCCTATCCCCCGTCTAATGATGCCCTGTTCGTCGCTACATCTATGGGGTCGCCCAGATCGAAATTTAGTCGACACGAACCCGTTGGCCTTAGTCTTACTAACAACCAAACACAAAAAAAGCGACGCTTGTTTTACCAAGGCGTCGCTTTGCTATTACCGTTTACTATTTGCTGTTATTGTTTATTACCTGCGAATACGACGACCACTTTATCGTCGCCTTTAACGCGGCTAAAGGCGTAAGGTTGGTCACTAATCTTATTATGCTCACCTGCGCCAATCGCTACGTGACGGTCGCGGAACTGACCTACTTTTTGCCAGTGTTTAACCAAGGCTTGGCGATCCGCTTCTTTTTCTATTTGCGCCCAGTTCATAAAAGAACGGGTCGGCGAATCGAAAGCGTCGGTTTGAGGGCCACGAGGCCTTGCGCTTTCATCGCCATAATACAACTGCACACCACCCGGCATCATCAACAAGGCGGTACCCGCACCCGCTTGTAGCGGAATATCTTCGTAGTTCGAGTAGAACAACTTAGTATCGTGTGAGCTAATGTAAGTTAACAAATTGAAAGTAGGGTCACTATTAATGTCTTTCGCATAAGTAGCGTACATATTTTCGTTTTGCGCTAAGCATTGTGAGCCTTTCAGTGCTGCACTGTCACCCGCGTACTCAAAGTTGATTAAGCTATCCATGCCATTGTCAAAGTAGAAGTCTCGATAAGCTCCGTGGTGCCATACTTCGCCTACCATCCAAAATGGCTTGTCATCTAAGGCTTTTTCAGGATTATTCTTCTTCCATTCTGCCAAGGCTTCAGTAGCAGTGTCTTTTAGCTGCGCCCACACTTCGGCTTCTACGTGTTTTACTGTGTCAGCCCTAAAGCCATCAATACCGTAATCTCGAACCCAGTTGGTATGCCACTCAACCAAATAATCTAAAACTGTATAACCTTCACGCTCTACCGCTTTAGTATCTTTCTTGTTTTTCAAGATTGGCGGCAAACCAACATGCTTAGTACTTTCTGTTAATAGGTCTGGTAAGCCCGCTAAATTCATGGTGATATCGTCGCCGCCAGGAGGAGTGTATCCAGCCATACCACTGCGCACCCAATCAGGGCCCCACCAATTTTCTACCCACTCGCTCGAGCTCCAGCGAATGAAGTTGTTATAACGATGCCAGTTATGGCCTTTATCAAAATCGGGTTGCCAATCAGTCCATTTTTTGGGCACTGGGGCACCAGGCGCCATAGCGTTAATACCAAACGTTTGCATGTCATCCATGGTTGGATAACCCACATGGTTTACCACTACATCGACCAATACGCGTATTCCACGCTTGTGCGCTTCATCTACAAATCGGCCAAAATCTTCTTCACTACCCAAATTAGGATCAATCTTAGTAAAGTCTAATGCCCAATACCCATGGTAGCCATAAAACGGAAAGCTGCCCTTTTCACCACCACCAATAAAGCCATGAATCTGCTCTACTATAGGGGTTACCCATATAGCGTTCATGCCAAGATCTTTAATGTAATCTAGCTTGGCTGTAATACCGCTAAAGTCTCCACCTTGGAAAGTTCCGGTTTCTTGCTTGCCATCTGCTTTACGGTTTAACGGAAAATCATTACTGGTATCGCCGTTATTAAAGCGATCAGTCATGATGAAATAAACGCTAGCGTTATCCCAAGAAAACTCACTGGCTTTAGCGTCGGCGGCTTCAAGCAACAACACGCCACCGCTGGCTGGGTCTGGTTGCATACTGACTTGGCCGTTAAGTACTTTTTGAGTTTGGCCTGAATAGAAGTCTTTAACGGTTTGGCCATCTTTAAAGGTAGAGCTCACATCAACAGTTACTGGCTTTCCATCCCAAGCGATACACTCAACCGCTGGTGGTTTACGTTTAAACGTCGAAGCTTGCGCCTTACGGGATACTTGTAACGTAGGTTTGTCGGCGTCAGAGTTATCCAAAATTAACTCATAATCACCCGCAAACCGAATATTCAACTCAAAAAACTTGTCTTTAGCACAATCATCAAGGCCTTGCGCTTTTGAGAAGCGAAGCTTGCTTTCGTCTACAGGGCCATAGCGTAAACCACATTGTTGCCCTTCATCTGAGATTTGGATGTTGTAGATACGTTTCTCTAAAGGAACCGTGATTTTATAGCGACTCTTACCTGCAAACTTTAAACGTTGTTCAACATTTACGCCGCTTTCAGCATAATTCATGTACAAAGGGGTTTTGATCATCGCTGCCGACACACCCGCCGAACCACCCGCCATAACTAGCGCCGCACTCAATAAACCTAGTTTAAAACCTTTCATTCAACCTCCATGGAATTTGTACATCGCAAACCGCGAGTAAACCCCTCGTTCAACTAATTGAATTGATGAAAACAAAAGCTACTGAAGTTTTCACTAACAAAGCATGATTATTTGTTAATTTTATGACTGACAGCGCTTTCATTTGGCAAAACAACAAGTTCGCCATCATATCGACACTGATTCCCTCGTGCCCCTTGCTGGACCTAAGATGTTGTTTTATGATGTTGGGTCTTAATTGTGGTTATTTGAGTGCTTAGTGTTGGTTCAGAAACCGTAATGTGCAAACAAATAAAAGAAACAGTTTACGATAGTAGTCGCTTAAATCTTGACAAAGAAATAGAAACAGCGCGAGTAGAGAGCAACAGACAGGGTGTAAAGGAAGCAATGAAAAAAACAATGTACGAAAAGATCTGGGACGCGCATGTAGTCCACGAACCAAAAGGTAGCGCATCTATCCTTTTTGTTGATCGTCACCTCATGCACGAAGTAACTAGCCCGCAAGCATTTGAAGGCTTGCGCATTGCTAATCGCCCGGTTCGCAACCCCCATAGCATTCTGGCAACAATGGACCACTGTGTGCCAACCAAAGCTGCCGACCGCATCAACTTGCCAGATCCAATCGGCAAGAAACAAATTGAAGTTATGGCGCAAAACTGTGCCGATAACAGTATTAATCTTTACGACATGAGCAGTGTCAACAACGGCGTTATTCACATCGTCGTACCAGAGCACGGCTTCGTTCACCCAGGTATGGTAGTGTGTTGTGGTGATAGCCATACAGCTACCCATGGTGCTTTTGGTGCCCTAGCCTTCGGTATCGGTACTTCTGAAGTAGAGCACATTATGGCTACTCAGACTATCCAGCAGCAAAAGTCAAAAACCATGTTAGTTAAAGTAGATGGCGAACTGTCGTCATTTGCTACCGCCAAAGACATAGTGTTAGCCATTATTGGTAAAATTGGTACTGCTGGTGGTACTGGGTACGTTATTGAATTTGCCGGTAGCGCTATTGAAGCCCTTAGCATGGAAGGTCGTATGACCGTGTGTAACATGGCTATTGAAGGCGGCGCACGTGCTGGCCTTATCGCTCCAGATCAAAAAACCTATGATTTCTTAGCAGGTAAAGAATTTGCGCCAAAAGGCGAGCACTGGGAACAAGCAGTTGCTTACTGGGAATCACTAACCACCGATGAAGGCGCAGAGTACGACGCAGTAGTAGAATTAGCTGCCGCTGACATCGCTCCGCAAATCACTTGGGGCACTTCGCCTGAGCAAGTACTTCCAGTGGATCAAGCCATTCCAGATCCAGCTCAAATCGAAGACTCTATCAAGTCACTCGCCGCTAAAAGCGCCCTTAACTACATGGGCCTAGAAGCTGGCAAGAAAATGACAGATTTCTCAGTTGATGTGGTATTCGTAGGCTCTTGTACTAATGGTCGCATCGAAGACTTCCGTGCAGCCGCTGAAATGACCAAAGGCAAAAAGGTTGCCCAAGGCGTACAAGCTATTGCCGTACCAGGGTCTTACCCAGTAAAAGAACAAGCCGAGAAAGAAGGTTTAGATAAAATCTTCATTGATGCGGGTTGGGAATGGCGTGAGCCAGGTTGTTCAATGTGTTTAGCTATGAATGGTGATTACCTTCAGCCTGAGCAACGTTGTGCTTCTACTTCAAACCGAAACTTCGAAGGACGACAAGGCAAAGGGGGTCGTACCCACCTTGTTTCACCAGCCATGGCCGCAGCAGCTGCCGTAGAAGGTAAGTTCGTCGATTTACGTACTTGGAAATAATGTAAACACATTGAGTTAATCGATGTGAGTTAAATTTTTGGAGTTAGATATGCAACCATATGATAAACACGATTCTATTGCCGCGGTAATGAACCGCAGCAACGTTGATACCGACCAAATTATTGCAAAGCAATTCTTGAAAAAGGTTGAGCGCACCGGTTTTGGTATCCACTTATTCCACGATTGGCGTTACCTAGAAGACGGTTCTGACAATCCAGAATTTGAGTTAAACCGCCCTGAGTTTAAAGGCGCAAAAATCCTAATCGCTGGTGATAACTTTGGTTGTGGTAGCTCACGTGAGCACGCACCTTGGTCAATTGCCGACTATGGTTTTAATACCATCATTTCAACTAGTTACGCTGACATTTTCTTTAGCAACTGCTTTAAAAATGGCATATTGCCAATTAAAGTTGATGCCGAAACACTGCAAGCATTAATGGATGAAGTAGAAGCTGCACCGGGAATTTCAATTACTATCGATCTAGAGAATCAAGTGATTAAAACCCCTGCCGGTAAAGAGATTGCGTTTGATGTTGACCCCTTCCGTAAAGAGACCTTGTCAAAGGGTCTTGATGACATCGGTTGGACTTTAAAATTCGAAGATAAAATTACTGAATTTGAAGCAAAACACAAACAACAACTACCTTGGTTGTGGCCAAGCGCCTAGTTGTAATTTAGACGCAGCTTAGGCTGCGTCTATTTTTTAGCAATTTTCATTACTGCGAGACATGGTTTATGGAGCAGAACCGCTCAATACAACTCATGGACACTACCCTTCGCGACGGCGAGCAAACTCAAGGTGTGTCTTATTTCCCCCAAGAAAAAGTAGCCATCGGCAAAGCCCTTCTTCAGTTGTTAAAAGTCGATCGTATTGAAGTCGCTTCTGCACGTGTTTCCGACGGTGAAAAAGCCGCCGTGCAACAACTCACCGCTTGGGCTAAAGATGCGGGCCACTTAAATCAAATTGAAATTCTTGGTTTTGTTGATAACACTAAAAGTGTTGACTGGATCGTACAATCTGGCGCTAAAGTGATTAACTTACTCACTAAAGGCAGCTTAAACCATTGCACTAACCAGCTCAACAAAACCCTTGAGCAACACATTGTCGATATTAAACAAACGGTCACTTACGCGAAAAAACAAGGTTTAAACGTAAATGTCTACCTTGAAGATTGGTCAAACGGTTACGCCAATAGCCCCGATTATGTCTATCAGCTAGTAGCAGCGTTAAAAGACTTAGGCATACAGCACTTCATGCTACCCGATACCCTCGGTGTGATGGCACCAAAAGAAGTGTTCGATAGCTTAAGCGACATGATAGCTCGTTTTCCAGGTATTCAGTTTAACTTTCATCCACATAATGATTACGGCTTAGCGACAGCCAATAGTATGGCAGCCGCCCAAGCTGGCGTAGCCGCTTTGCACTGCACCATGAACTGTTTAGGCGAGCGTGCCGGTAACGCTTCCTTAGCCGAAGTCTCGGTAGTGCTAAAAGATAAACTTGGCTTTAAGTTAAATATTGATGAGAAAGAAATTCACAATATCGCCAAATTAGTAGAGAGCTTTTCTGGTAAACGCTTAGCGGCCAACACGCCGATTGTGGGCGCCGATGTATTTACCCAAACAGCGGGAATTCACGCCGACGGTGATCAAAAAGGTGGCCTATATATCACCGAGCTTAGCCCAGAACGCTTTGGCCGTGAGCGCAGTTATGCTTTAGGTAAATTGGCTGGTAAAGCGTCGGTATTAAAAAACCTTGAAGCCATGGAGATAGAGCTGTCTGCTGAAAATCAGCAAAAATTATTGAAAAAAATCGTTCAATTAGGCGACCAAAAGGCCACGATTACCCAAGAGGATCTCCCCTTTATTATTGCCGACATTATGGAAAGCAACGACTTTGCCCACATTGAAATGCTAAACTGTTCAATAACCAGTGGCTTAGATTTAGAATCTTCGGCTAACATTCGTCTGCGTATTGGTGATGAAGTTTACAAAAGCTCCGGTCATGGAAACGGGGGCTTCGATGCGTTTATGAAAGCCCTAGCTTATCCCTTATCAGACGCTGATCTCTCTTTGCCAGAATTGATTGACTACGAAGTGAGAATTCCACCCGGTGGGCAAGCCAATGCCTTAACCGAATGTGTCATTCAATGGCGTGATGAAGGCAAACAATTCCACACTCGCGGGATTAACTCCAACCAAGTATTTGCCGGCATTCAAGCTACCCTACGTATGCTTAATGTGCGCTTACATCAACGTCAGACAGTTTAGTCCCGTTAAAACGGCAAGCTAAGACTTGCCGTTTTTATAAAAACCTTAAGCTGATACTTCAGCATTAAAGGCTAAGAGTATTTGGGTAACTTCGCCGATGCGCCTTACAAAACTCTGTTTATTCGCTCGCTCATGTATCGTATGGTCACCGTCGCCAAAAGGACCAAAGCCATCTAAGGTTGCCACCCCCACCGAAGACACTATGTTGGCATCACTCACCCCTCCTCGTTTTTCAGTCTTTAGTGGATAATCCAAGATCTCAGCAATGCTTGACAGCAATGCAGCTTGTTTAGCGGATGCCTGCATAACGTCTCGTTGAATGCCTCCTTCAAGCTCAGCGCTCACCCCGCGCACTTTAGGTGTAGCTACAATCTCTTTGAGTGCGGTTAACAAGCGATCTCTTTCTTTTGTTTGGGTATAGCGAACTTCAACCACTATCGAGGCTTTAGGGGAAATCGTGTTGGCACCGATGCCACCTGAAAATTTTCCCGCATTTACGGTGCTGCCCTGCGTTAGATCAGTGAGCTCAGTCAACGCTATAATCATATGGGCAGCCGCTAAATTCGCGTTACATCCTTGGGCATAGTGATTACCGGCATGCGCGGCTTTACCTTCTAATGAAATGGTAAAAGTGCCCACGCCTTTGCGCTCTATCACGACTTCATGGTCTGGCCCAGCGGCTTCAAACACTAAACAGATATCATACTCTTTGGCTAATTCGGCACTTAAGTACTTGCTGTCATCACTGCCACTTTCTTCATCACTCACTAATAACATATCAATGTTTGCGATGGTCCCACGTGTTTGTTTCACCGCTTTTAAGGCTTCCAATGCGACAATATTGCCTCCTTTCATATCGCAAACACCAGGTCCATAAACCCACTCGGCATCTTCACGAAAGCCTTCAAAGGTCTTTGGTGGAAATACGGTGTCTAAATGACCAAGCAGCAATACCCTTGGTAATTTGGGATTATATGCACTACGAAAATGTAAGTGATTACCAATATTTTCCCGGACAAATACTTCGGTGCAGTAGCCTAACTGCTCCATCCAAGAACGGAACATTGCACCATTTTGGTCCACACCCTGTTTATTTTTGGTATATGAGTTTAAATCAATGATGCTTTTTAGCTGGGTAAAGTTAACCATAGCGCAGTAACCCTTATCTCTATTCAATGCTTTCAAACTTAGTCAATACCCCTTATGAGGTAGCACAGCAGCGAGTTCCACTCCCTACAAACACATTATGCTGCAAGTGATTATTGCCACCGAACAACACAGTGGCGGTGCAAAAAGTGAACCAGTGAAATACTAACGACATCTGATGGCACTAATATTGCTGTTTTAGATACAAGGTTTAAAAGGGGTTAAGCCTTGTAACTACGAAATATTTTGGTCTTAAGGGGTGTGTATGAATAGAACGCTAATAGCTAATAGTGGCCCTACTATAGGGATGTGGATGTACCAAAATAGTGGCGGCGAAGATATTCAAAACCAAATAATTAGCAAGCTAGCCAAACGAGGCATTAGTGTCATTACCGGCTTAGATTTAGCCCACGCATCAGCAAAAAATGGAGAGATCATTTGTAACGGCATAGCCATGGAACAGCTCGATTTATTTTTTTCTTATAATGCTGGTGAACAAACACCTTATCAATTGTACTTATACCAAGCGATAAACAAGCTAGTGCCAACGATTAATAACTATGAAGCCTTCTCACTTTGTGAGGACAAGTTTCTAACCGCTTATGCACTTAACCAGGCGGGGATCCGCAGCCCCGATTATCGACTGTTTAACCGAGATGATATTTCAGGTTTACGTGAAACAGTAAGAGAATGGGACGGCCGAGTTGTCTACAAACCTACTGACGGTTGGGGTGGCACTGGCATTGTAAAAATAGAAGATGAGCGCTCTTTAGACGTATTAGTCCCCTTCTTAAATCGTTTAGATGTTCCGCATTTCTATCTAGAGAAGTACATTAATTATGATAAATCTGACTATCGAGTAGACATTGTCGATGGTCAGTATATCGGTTGCTATGGCAGAAAAGCCCCTACCGACAGCTGGAAAACAAACATCACCAGCGGCGGCAGTGTGATTACACGCCACCCATCAGATGATGTGATAGAACTGGCAATACAAGCGGCCAAAGTAACCGGCTTGGAAGTGGCCGGCGTAGATCTACTCTATGATCTTGATGCCGAAGAGTACGTGGTGCTAGAGGTTAACGGCATCCCCGCCTTCGCCACACCAGAACAAGAAAAGTTAGGTATTGATTTTAACCCGAAAAAAATCAACGCCATTGTTGAATTAATAGAGCGTACCGTGTTCACCAAAGCACAGCCTCTCCCCTTATTAGACCGAATAGAAGACAGCATATATGAGCAACAGCAAACTGCCTAAGTTAGGTTTACTTTACCTTGATCACGTCTTGCGATTTTTTGATAAGTCGAACTTCAAAGGATGGCCAAATAAAATTGAAACAGTGGTATATCACTGGGGCAATGACAAACAACGATTCATCGAAGAAGTAAAACAAAAGAATATTGAGGTATTAGTGGGTAATATCCCCGCTACAGCCTATGAAACCTTTCGAGAAATTGCTCGGGCTCTACCCGAGGTAAGATTTATCCCCTCTCTTGATACCCAATTTAGCAACAAGTCTAAAGAAAATGTGACTCACTTTTGCGAAAAGTACCAGATCCCAATCCCCCCTACTAACATTTTTTATGAACCCAAAGACGCGGATGCTTTCTTACAAGCAACCACCTATCCAAAAATCATTAAAAAATCTTACGGACCGTCTAATTATGGCGGCTATTTTGTACATAAAGTTGATAGCTACCAACAAGCAACCCAGTTGTTAGAACAGAAAAAGTATTACCCAGTCTACTTGCAAGACTTTGTGCCAATGAGCGCGGATATTAGAGTGATGTTAATTGGCCATAAACCAGTTTGTGCCTTTTGGCGTAGACCACCGGAAGGCGATTGGTTAACCAATACTAGCCAAGGTGGCAGCATGGACTACCAAGATGTTCCCAAAGCGGTATTAGATTTAGCCGTTAAGGTATCAAAGGCGGCTAACGCTGAATATTGGGCTTGTGATGTGGCAGTGGGTATAGATGGAAAATTGCGTATACTCGAATGCGCCACGGCTTTCGCGGCCTTCCCTTATATTAGAGATTGGATAGGCCAATATCTGATGTGGCATTTATCTGAGGGACAATTCAAGCTACCGAACATCCCCTTATATAACTGGGAAGAACTGGGCAAAATGAGCTCATCTATTCTACGAACCATGCGATATATTACCTTTGGAAAAGAAGTATTTCCAAGCTGTGATAGCGGTGAAACCTTTAACCAGCTTAGCGAAGACAATTACCCAATCGTTTCATTAGATACCGCGCCTGTTGATGAAGAATGGCCCAGTGAAACATGGAATAGGCAAGACAACTATCGGCTAATAAAGCCCCATAACCAGTCCACGGTAATGACCCAAATGGCTGAGAAACCAGACCAAGGAGACATACCCTCTCTAGAAGAAGCTGATGAATCAAGTCCTTTACATCCATCTAGCTAAAAAGTTAACTATCTGCTTCCCTTATTCTATAAAATAGGGGATGCAAAATAGTAAACCTAGCAACAGACAACTACGCTGCGCTAGGCCATGCGACATATTCAAGGAAAGAATACAGGCTTTGCGAAAATCCTGGCAATAGGCCAACTATGAAAAAACAATATACTTCTTACAAAGAAACCATGGCATTTCTCGATCAAGCTATGGCTGAATATCCCGACTTAATCCGGGTGCAAAGTATCGGAGAAACCTGGGAAGGTAGACCAATATTACTTGCAACGATATCTTTAGGCTTAGCCAATGCGGACAGCAAACCCGCGCTTTTGTATACTGGAACTATTCATGCGCGCGAATGGATAGGTATTGAGCTGGCCAACAGCTTTATCAAATACATCCTTGATAATCATCAGTTTAACCCTAAGTTACAACAAGCCCTAAGTCGCAATACTTTATATATAGTGCCCTGTCTTAACCCCGACGGTTTTGAGTTTTCGCGTACTCACTTCTCTTTTTGGCGAAAAAACCGTCGGAATAATGGAGATGGTACCTTTGGCGTAGACCTGAACAGAAATTTTGGCACACGCTTTAAACGCCGTAACGATACCAACGCCACCACCTACGGTGGTCCAGAGGCTTTTTCTGAACCAGAAACACGGGCCATTAGAGACTTTGTCGATGCCCATAGCAATATTACAGTGGCCTTAGATTACCACTCTCAAGGTAACGTATTTTTCCCAGCGCATAAGTTTAATCATGAAGCTGAAGTTGACACCACTGATCTGAATACCCTTTGCGCCAACATGGCCCACGAAATTAACAAGGTCTCGGGCACTAAATACGGTATTCATCGAGGTAAACCCCCCACCAATTTAATCAACGGCAGTGGTCGCGAGTATTATTATGATAAAGGCATCATCGCCACTGTTGTAGAAGTGGGCACCCGTAACATCCCCGACTACATGGAAAACATGGCGCAAAGTGTTAATGAGAATATCCCTGCACTGGTGCATGCTCTCGATTGTGCGATTAGCTATTCACCGCTAGCACCCGCTCGCGTAACCAACTTTACCATTAAAGACATTGCAGACAACCAAGCCACGTTGGAGTGGGAATATCCAAACGATGAGGACGTTTTCTTTGAAGTTTATCGTAATCAACAACATAAAAGCCCTTGCACCGACGACAACTTGGTGGGCTTAACCAAGTCTACCAGCTTCACCGATGTACAATTACAAAGTGGCAGTTACTATTACTACAAAATAAGAGCCGTTGATGCCAGGCAAAAAATCAGCGGACCTTATGCACCAGAAGTCAAACTAAAAACCAATCTTGCTCATCACCAATTTAGTAGAACCTTATTTCCACTGCGCAGCGATGTTGGCTATGTAGGAGAATATACCCTCGACAAAAACCGCGATCACTTTGGTAATAACTCTTTATTCATTGGCGTGAATAAATCGCGAGGCATTTGCTATGGGGTTATCGAGTTTAAATTAGACCGGATACCCGACGACGCACAAATCGAAGCCGCATCATTTTCGCTCTACCCACTTAATCGAGTAGGCGCAAAAATTGAGAACTATGGAGAATGGGGGATATCCATACTTGACCCTACAAGTGTCTCTGACATTCGCGATTTCGATGCGATCCAAAATGCGAAGGTATTACATACAGGCCAAGCAATTGAATCAGATAAACTCACCCAAGGCGTTTGGAGTAATTGGTCGTTTAACGGCGCAGAGCGTAAACTGTTCGAGCAGCAGATAGAGCAAGGCAGTGTGCTTATCCGTATTGATGGCCCCAACACCCTTCCGCGGGGTCATGAGTCGCAAATGATGCAATTTGACATCGGTTTTGGCCGCTTCGGATCAGGAATCCATTACCGACCAAGCATAGAATTGACCTATACACGACGCCCCCAAGTGGCTGAACTTTACCCCACAATGGTCAACAGTATTTACCAAGCTGGCACCGAAAGCGGAAAGTTGTCTGCGGGTTACGATCCGCAAGGTGAAAAAGTATATGGGCAATTGGCCTTTGCGATGCAAGCAATGCCAGATCCACAGCGCACCATAATTACTGATGCCTATTTACTGCTACAAAATACCAACTCTTTGGCGGCCAAAAAGGATATTCGTTTCACCGTAGAACTGGCTGAGTTCGATAACTTGAGTTATGAAGCGGTGAAACAACGCCAACGCATCCAGTACATTGGTTATGAAGTCAGCAATTCAGAGCTACGGGATAAAAAGCCGCAAGTGTTTAACTTCGACAGCTTTAGCCGAAGTGAACTAGAACGACTGTACAGTGAACATAGCCCTATTTGTTTTTTGATCCGCTCAACATCAGCGAGCAAAAAAGGCCAAGATGACTTAATTCACTGGTTAAATAAGCCCAGTAAACAACAGCAACCCAAGCTGGTCATTGAATATATAGAAAGACCTAAAACACCCTTAGACGCGCCCACTAGCTTCACTGTTAGCCTAGAGAAAAACTTGGCAAAACTGACCTGGAAGAACCCAGATGACGCGGATTTTGTCGGTGCTTTTGTTGTTCGAAATCGATTTCATCCCCCTAGATCGCCTCAAGATGGCGTTAAAATTTACGGTGGTAAAGACGAATATACCTTTGATGATTTTGGTAACCCGAATATTCCTAAGTACTATTCAGTATTCTCTTATGATGGCGTGCCATTATATTCAGCCCCAGCTTGCATTTTCTTTAGTGCCAACCAAGCAGTGCCAGTAGTGGAACTGGATCCCGAAGATTGGGAACCACAACAAGATGAGTATTTTCAAAGCTTAGATAATCCATAACTCAATCCCCCTTTAAGCCAAGAACCTTAAAGGGGGATTGAGTTCGCGTTATCTAGCAGTCAATCGACTGAAACCTTTATCAAAAATTAAGCCTGAGGGCAAAGCTTAGAGGCGTTTAGCTGCTTAGCCCGTTTATCCAATGCCCCGCTGACCAGAGTCAATAACAAAGCCACTAACACTATTAGTGAACCCGCCCATGGCGTGTGCATGACGCCAGCGTTGGCAACAATCATCCCTCCCCCCCAAGCACCTAAAGCAATCCCTACATTAAAGGCCGCGATATTCAATCCCGAAGCTACATCAACGGCGTTCGGTGTATATTGCTCTGCCAGTTTTACCACATAGACTTGTAGGCCAGGAACATTGCCAAAAGCAAAGGCACCCCATATTAAAATAGTAGCGACTGCGGCTACTGGGTTATAAGCAGTAAAATTAAACACCATCAACACCATAGCCAAACCCAAGAAAATCCAACTAAGCGCTTTAACCGGGCCAAGTTTATCAGCCATTTTGCCCCCCCAAATATTGCCCACCGCAACCGATACACCGTAAACCAACATAATTAAGCTAATCGCGCTGGCATCAAACCCGCTGACATCCTGCAAAATTGACGCTAAAAAGGTAAACGCCGTAAACGACCCGCCATAACCTATGGCTGTAATTGCATATACCAATAACAATCGCGGTTGCGTTATTACACTGAGCAGATCCTTGAGTTTGGTTTCAGGCGCTTGCTTTAGGTTATTGGGTACCAAAAAAGCACTGCCTATCAAAGCAATAAGGCCGAGTATAGCCACCACCAAAAACGTAGTTTCCCAGCCAAAATTTTGACCGATATAAGTACCTAGTGGTACCCCAGTGACTAAGGCAACCGTTAATCCGGTAAACATAATTGCGATCGCACTCGCCGCCTTTTCTTTCGCTACTAATCCCGTTGCTATCGTTGAACCAATTGAGAAAAACACACCATGAGCTAAACCGGTAAGAATTCGCGCCCCCACCAAGGTTTCATAACTTGGCGCCTGCCATGCTAACAGGTTACCGGCGACAAACAGGCCCATCACCGCCAGTAGTACATGTTTTCGATTCCACTGACCTGTCAGTGCAGTTAACACCGGCGCACCAATCGCCACGCCCAAGGCGTATAAACTCACCAATAATCCGGCGGAAGGTACCGATACGCCAAGGTCTTGAGCCATGGTCGGTATAAGCCCCACAATAACAAACTCAGTGGTCCCTATGGCGAAAGCACTTAAGGTCAGTGCAAATAAAGCTAATGGCATAATAGTAATCTCTACTCATCTCTAGGTTAATGTTGCTATCAGCAACCATTGAAGGTAAACATTATTTGCCAAAAAACCATTGTAAAAAATAGCGGTTAATACAAAATACTTTTGTATAATTTATAGGTAATCGTAAAAGCTTGGCCAAAAAGGTCACTGGCTCCCCTTAAAATTGACCATACATATAAATAGGAAGTGAGATGTTCTCTCTCAAGAACCGTTCAGATGAATTGGAAATATTACTCGCAGTGGTAGACCACGGTGGGTTTTCTGCTGCTGCTGAAGCGTTGGACATTCAAGTCGCTAAAGTTTCACGGGCAGTGAAAAGAGTAGAGGTAAAGTTAGGCACCAGCATTTTAAATCGAACCACCCGCCGGATTGAGCAAACCGACGAAGGTCGTCACTTTATAGCAGCGGTTCGCCAAGGACTCGCGCACATACAGCAAGCGGAAGAAGACATCATTGCGCGCGGAGAATTACCCAAAGGTAGCTTACGAGTCGATGCCGCCAGCCCCTTTATACTGCACCAACTAATACCGCTAATCAGCGAATTTAAACAAACCTTTCCAAACATCGACCTCGTGCTAAGCTCGAATGAAGGTTATGTAGATTTATTAGAAAAGAAAACTGACCTTGCTATTCGTATCGGTAAATTAAGCGATTCGACCTTACATGCCCGCCCATTAGGTACTAGCCCCTTATACATAGTGGCGTCAGCAGACTACTTAAGCAAACGAGGCCTTCCTCTTCGCGTTGAGCAGCTTAGTCAGCATGATTTAATTGGTTTTAGCGGTGCGAAGGTACTTAATCAATGGCCGCTAAAAGGCTTTAGTGCGTTTACGCCTAGCATCAGTGCCAGTAACGGTGAAGCGGTTCGCCAGCTAGCCCTAAGCAATAATGGCGTTGCGTGTTTATCTGGCTTTATGGTGAAGCAAGATATTGCTCAAGGTCGACTCATTTCATTATTAGAAAACCAACAACTCACCCATACCAGCCGCGAACAAATAAATGCGGTTTATTACAAGTCTTCTGCTGTAGCCCGTAGAATCAGCGCCTTTATAGAATTTATCCAGCCAAGGTTAAGCCTATAATTTGTAAGCGAAGCAAGCCGACCAAAATCTGGCTTGACTGGGAGTAAGCTCCAAGGTTTACACTATTTATTTAGTCAATAAATAGTAGGACGTTATTATGCAACAAACTAGATACCAACAAGGCCTAGATAAACTCAGTGAAATTGACGGAGATGCAGGCCATAAGGTGATAGAAAGCCTCGCTAAAATATCTCCAGACTTGGCCAAATATACCATCGAATTTCCGTTTGGCGATATCTATAGCCGCCCAGAGCTTGACTTAAGATCCCGAGAAATAGCAACGGTAGCGGCCCTTACAGCGATGGCCAATAGCGCCCCGCAACTAGCAGTACACATACATGGCGCGCTTAATGTAGGCTGTAAGCCTACAGAAATAACCGAAGTGATACTTCAAATGGCGGTATACGCAGGTTTTCCTGCTGCGATTAACGGCATGTTAGTCGCCAAACACGTTTTTGAAGAAAGAAACATCGACCTAGCTGACAACCGCTAACAGCGTCAGCCAGGATAGGAAGTGATCTAACTATTGTTTTTCAAGCACTATCGGCTTAACAATGGCTTTACCCGAAGCTTGATAAAATGGGCTTGGTTTACCTTGCCCTGTTAGTTTCCACAAAAATAACTTGGTAAGCACTTTAGCTTTTAGCATGAACGATGAGGTGGTCACTTGTTGCTCGCTCGGGATCGGGGTGAGAGCTTGTTCAGGGTACAACATGCCAATTACCGGTCCCAAAACCTCCTCTGCATTCGGCTCAGAAACAATAAAGTTATGATAAATGGCTACAAAAGGCACCTTTAAGCCAACCGTATTGGCAATAGGAGTATTACAACAAGCACTATACCAACGATAAATGCCCTTACTGGTTAACCTTGCGCACCTCAGTTGTTCAATACCGTGCTCGATGTGTATAGAGCTCGGAGCGAGTTGATAAACCTCTGTACCGCCATAAGCATCTAAAGTCGTTGTTTCACTGGATAGGTAGTGAGCAAACTTTTGACAATCTTTGCAATAACATACTATTCGGTTGCAACAGCTACGTTTAACCTTGCTCACCGAACCGGCCACTTTTCCACATTGACACTGTAAAGATAAATCCGTCATTAGTACCCCATTTTTATGAATGTTAGTTAACTGCTCACAGACTTGAATGGCAGTAGCTGTAAACATTGCTGTTTATATTGGAAAATTTGTTGCTTTTCTTGCTGACAAAAGTTGTTAATAGCTGCAGCAAAATCAGGCTGCTTAATATAGTGAGCTGAATAAGTGGTGGTCGGCTCAAACCCCCTATACAACTTATGCTCCCCTTGCGTACCAGGATTAAAGCGTTTAATTTGGCGTGATATGGCAAACTCTATCCCTTGGTAAAAACACAATTCAAAATGCAACATATCGATGTCTTGTATACAGCCCCAATAGCGCCCATATAGGTTGTCTTTGTCAAAGAAAAACAACGCTGACGCAATGGTTTTTTGGTTTTTCTCAGCGGTGACTAACAACATGGAGTCGCCCATCCGTTTACTTAACTGATCAAAAAACTCAAAACTTAGATAGCCTTGCTGCCCGCGCTTCAAATAGGTTGATTGGTAACACAGATAAAAGGCCTCTAAAGAGGTCTGGCATATATCCGCACCTATTTTCCAGTGTATTTGGTCAACACTAGCCTGAGCTATACGTCGCTCTTTATTGGTGTTTTTTCGTTTGCGAGAGGTAAAGGTTGCAACAAACTGGTCAAAATGTTGATACCCCTTGTTGTACCATTCAAACTGCACACCATGGCGAATCATACAACCTGACTCTGCCAACTCATTCGCCAGTTGTTGGTGAATGAAATTACAATGCCAAGAGCTGAGTTGCTGTTGCTCACAGATAGCAAACACACTGTCAGCCCAAGCTTTTATGGCTTTACTGTTTAAAGTTGGACCAAAGTGCTTAGCATTGGTGATAGGGGTGAACGGCTGCATCGTCACCAACTTGGGATAATACTCTAGTCCATGCCGCTGATAGGCATCTGCCCAGGCCCAATCAAACACATACTCTCCATAACTGTGGTGCTTCAAATAGCTGGGAATAACAATCTGATGATCGGGTAACTCAATATGATTGGCAACCCATCCGCTATTTTCACCTACACACCTCTGCTCTTCTAAAGCGATAAGAAAAATAGGGTTACTAAACGGAGAGCTAGGCTCAACTGACTGAAGCGCGACGCCACTTAGATTAGCGTGCACCTTAAAATCACTTGCTTGGGCGGTGTCGTTAGGTTGTTTAAGCATCAAAGTCGTTTTCTAATCAGCAGCAATACAACTAAATTACAACATCTGTAACATTAAAGCTAAATGTCTGTATCGCTGCTTTGTAAAACGACATGAATGTCGCTTATGTCCCGAAGCTTACGGCTTATAGTTCAAGCCAAGTTATTTTCTCATTGGCAGAGGGTTTTTCAAATTTATCCCAAAACATGGCCATCATTTCAGGGGTCATTTCGTAGGCTTGGTCGCCCCTTTTTAAGTTGCGGGAGTAGGCTCTTTCACAACACGCCTGATAACTTACATCAAGATAAATCATCTCATACTCCACATTAATTGACTTAGCCCAGCAAGACATCGCCCGCCTTTCAGCCTCGCCCCACAACCCAAAGTCAAAAATTACCGAGGTCCCTAAACCGAGTAGTTCTTCGGCCGACGCTTTGAACAACGCAGTGAGAGTGTCAAAACGCGCGTCAAACACTTCGCGTTCCATATGTTCACCATAAAGGGGGATCATCCACTCATCGATGGTAAAGCGAAAAGCCGGTTGTTGTTTCGCTAGTTTTTTAGCGTAAGTGGTTTTGCCTGATCCAATAAATCCACAGATAAAATAGATTTTTGCCATTATGTCCTTAAAACGTGAGTTGTTTGATAAGCGCTAAATATAAGGGTTAGTCAACGCTAAGAATTAACCCTCCTTCATGATACGCTCTTTTTACTCTCTATGACTTGTGGTCTTAGCAAGATGAGCGATAAACTTTATAAGCTTAGGTTTTCTCGCTTATTTGGTTATATATCGCTAACATAAAATAAAACAAACGCGCGATGCAAAAAACATTTCGTTGAGTAAACGCCATGTAAGGCTTATTAAGTATTTAGGGACGATATGAAAAAATGCTATTTAGCACTGGCTGTGTTTGGTTCCACTTTGGCTCTCTCTGTTGAAGCCGCGGGACCCAGACTGGTAGCTCATCACGACACCTATATTCTGCTGGCGAAATACAACCCTAACCCTCCTTCTTTAAGTGAGTATTCAAGCGTTTTTGCTACGAAAGATGGCAGTGACGGTCAACGACTAGATAATCTTGAAGCAGAATTTCAAATTAGTGGTAAATTGATTGTCGCCGAGGGCATGTTAGCTAATCGTGATTATTTAAGCTTTGCTTATACCCAACAAAGCTTTTGGCAAGTCTACAACAAGCCATTCTCTTCTCCTTTCCGAGATACCAACTACGAACCCGAGCTTATTTATACATGGCGCCCTTCAGAGTTCGCGATAAGCCAAAATAAATTACACTTCCGTGCTGTTAGCATTGGTTATAGCCACAAAGCTAACGGCTCATATGATGAATTCGACCGCTCATGGGACAGAATTTACGCACAGTTAGATGCCAACTATGATAGTTGGCTTTTTCGCGTGAAACCTTGGCTACCCGTTGGTCCAGAAATCAACGCTGGCGAATCATTCACTGACTATTATGGCTATGGAGAGGTGTCTGTCGCTTATCTGTTTGGCGACGACCAGTGCAACCACGCGATTAAAGCGATGGGGCGCAACAACCTCAAGTCTGATAACAAAGGGGCGATTGATCTGCGCTTCTCCTACTGTATGTCTCCAACTATTTCGCTGTATGCTAAGTACTTCAACGGTTATGGCGAATCAATGATTGATTACAATATTCATAATCAATCTTTTGGTTTAGGGGTATCCTTAAATCGAATCGGCGACAGGCGAGAAATGGCATCGCAAAGCAGCAAATGGACCTTTGCCGGCATGAGCATATTTAGAGACAATTATATACTTCCCGTAAAGTACAACCCTTCACCTGCAGCGCCAGATCTAGCCGGAGGGCTTACAGGTGACACGCCCGAGAAAGTTGAGCTTGAGTTTCAGTTGAGTTTTCGACTCACGTTTCCTTTTACCCTATTTACCAGCAGTGACAATCTAAGCTTCGCTTATAGCCAGCAAACATTCTGGCAACCTTATGGCCGCGATGGAGATGCCATTAGAGAAACCAACTACGAACCAGAATTGTTTTACCAGTGGAATGCCCAGCAACAGCAGCAGGACAGTTCCGTGTGGCTTCCAGAATGGGTAAGGTTTGGATTCGTACATGAGTCAAATGGTCAAACTCAGATACGTTCGCGCTCTTGGAATCGTATCTATACCGAACTTAGCTTTGATGCCAAGCCGGTCACTATTGGCATTAAACCTTGGTACCGACTAAAAGAAGATGCCAGCGAAGACGACAACCCTAATATTGAAGATTATTATGGCTACGGAGAATTAACCGCAAATTGGCAAATAAACGACAATCATCGCTTAAGCTTGATGGCTCGCAACAATCTAAAAACAGATAATAAAGGTGCTATTGACGTGAGGTGGGCCTACCCAATCACCAAAGAACTGGCCTTATACTTAAAATATTTCAATGGTTACGGTGAATCGCTGATTGACTACAACAAACACAACCAAAGCTTAGGTATAGGCTTTGCGCTAAATAATTAATCGCGAAATAAACAAAGCCTATGTGTAGCAACATTCACTACACATAGGCAGTTGTGATTTTTTATAGTCTGAATTTTCCGATCATGTCGCTTAAATCACGATTGATTGTGGCGATATTTTCAGTTTCAACGCGTTGTAAGCTCCCTTCATTATTCAGTTTTTCAACCATGTCATGGATTTGGTGCATGCTTTTGTTGATGTCTTGAATAACCACATTTTGCTCATTAGCTGAGGTTGATACTTGTGAATTCAGTTCGTTGATTTTAGTAACAATAACGCTCATTTCCTGTAAATTATCAGAGGTATTAGCCGCCTCTCCTACCGTGTCGTTACAAGTGTGCTCAGTGCTACCAATAGAAGAGACAACTAACGACGCTTCATTTTTAAGTTTTGAAAGTGCGGTTTCAATCTCACTAGTGCTGGTTTGAGTGCGGCTTGCCAATGCACGAACCTCATCTGCAACTACCGCAAAACCACGGCCTTGATCGCCCGCTCTGGCCGCTTCAATGGAAGCATTCAAGGCCAATAAGTTAGTTTGTTCTGCAATACTACCGATCACCTCAACAATACTTTGAATACTGCTGGTCTCATTGTTCATGTTCTCAATGTTGCTAGAAGTTTCATGAATTTGTGCTGCCAGCGCTTGAATTTTTTGCTGGGTAGATTTGATAGTATCAATTGACAACTCACCCGTTTGATTGGCATCACTGGTATATTGCGCTGCAGAGCTGGTATGTTCGGCAACCATCACCGCGGTGTTTGATAACTCCTCTATGGCAGTCACAATTTGTGTTGTTTCACTAGAGTGTTGTACCAAAATTTGCTCACTACTACGACTATACTGTTGAAGTGTATTAACGCCATTAGACAGTTTTAATGTGGCATTATTGATATCAACTAACATGGTTTGTAATTGAGAAATAAAGTTGTTGATGCCCGACGCTATTTTGCCAATATCGTCGTCGTTATTGACCTCTAGTCGCTGTGTTAAATCGGCATTACCTTGGCCTAACTCAGTCACTAAGTCTCTCAGTTTATTTATCGGCTGATAGAGTTTATTCATGACAAACAGCAAAATTAACACCGATACGATCACTGCTAAAGCGATGATCATCGCTAACTTATAGGTTGCAGCCGTTAATGGAGCAAACGCCACGGCTTCATCTACAACCGTAACCACATACCACTCGTTGTCGCCAAGTAATGGTATTTTCTGACTAGCGATCAAAGTGGCAATGCTTTCAATTTCAACGGTCTCAAACGATTCATCTCTACCAACCACCGCAGAAAACACATCGAGCAAATTTTCACTTTGCTTAATATTGTCTTTCTGGTTTATAAAACGGGTATTCGAAGCGAGTACCAAGCCCTGCTTGTCGATGATAAAGCCAGTGGCACCCTCAATCTCACTTAAAGAATCTAGTTGCTGCTGTAATTGGTCAAAGCGCAGATCAGCCATGATAATCCCATCTTGAATCGGGTGCATTACGCCCACCATCGGGATCCCCTCTGAGCGAGTGAAAAAAACATCGCTCAAAGACAGTACACCATTACGTTTGCCTGCTTGGTACCAAGGTCTTGAACGAGGATCGTATTTACTCGGAATGCCAACGCCATCAGGAAATGACTCAGAAGCTTTAGATACAAAAGACGAACCATCATCAAAACCTATAATAACTTTAACTACTCCGCCTAATTTTGCAGTGTATTGAGTCATCTTTACATGGTCGTTGCTATGTTCACCTTGCTTATACAAAGCTGCTAGCTCAGTTACCGCAGCAGTGGTTCTACTAAAGGAGGCCTGAATCTCACTCACCTTAGTATCAATTGTATGATGTATATCATCTGTTAAGCCGAGTGTTATTTGCTGTTTTAATAGACTATAAGACAAATAACTACTTACTAAAAGCGATAAAATCATCAAACTGGTTATTGCGGTTAATAGGCTAGCCTTAAATCCCAATTGCTTCATACACCCTCACATTTGTATTATTATATATCCAGCAATTGTATATCGGATAACTGTTGAAATACTGCTAACTTGCTCAATAAAATGACATTACACAACGATGATTTTTAAACATTCTTTGACATTGTTAACATAATGTCAGCTTAATAATCACCACACCTAGCCAAACAATGTGTGGGTACATGAAGCTCAAACGGCAGATATGAAAAAGCTCTAAAGGGCTAACCTTTAGAGCTTCTGAAAACGAAGAATTAGCGTTGTTAACTTAAGTCGATAGCTTTAACCAACTCCGCAATGGCATCCCAGTTTTGTTCTTTAATTAAATTGGCCGGTACCATCCACGTACCACCGCAAGCAAGAACTGCATTAATGCTTAAGTAGTCGTTAATGTTTTTTACTGATACTCCGCCCGTAGGCATGAACTTAACAGGATAAACCGCAGTCAATGCTTTCAACATGCCTACGCCGCCAGAAGGCTCAGCAGGGAAAAACTTCAAGGTATCTAAGCCCATTTCCATCGCTTGCTCAACCAACGAAGGGTTATTTACACCTGGAATAATTGGCATATTTCGTTGTTGGCAGTAAAGAACGGTGGTCGGGTTAAAACCTGGGCTTACAACAAAATCTACACCCGCATCAATAGCTTGGTCTACTTGCTCACTCGTTAACACCGTACCAGCACCGATTAACATATCAGGGTAGGCTTCACGCATATTGGCAATGGCTTGGGCTGCAGCAGGAGTTCTAAACGTAATTTCGGCACAAGGTAAACCGTTATCAACCAAAACTTTTGCTAGCGGTACTGCATCATCGGCGTTATCAATGGCAATAACAGGAATTACTTTAAGCTTCTGAAGTTGTTCATTTAATGTCATTTTTCTATCCTAATAGTTATACCGCATCTGCGGTAGATAATAGCTGAATGGTAGGCATGTGCTTAGCATCAATAATGGCACCTTTATGCTGTATAACGGTTCCTGCCATTTTATGGCCGGTTAACGCTGCTTGTTTAGCGTTAGCACCTTGCAGACGAGCCGCCAAATAACCAGCTGCAAAAGAATCCCCTGCTGCATTAGTATCCACTACATTGGCTACCTTGGTGGCAGGCACACTAATAGCACCCTCTTCAGTGACAATTAGGCAGTCTTTGCTGCCACGCTTTATCACCAACTCACTGACACCTAGCGCTAAGGTACGTTCAATACATTGTTCTATGTGTTCATCACCATAAATAGCTTGCTCGTCATCAAAGGTAAGCATCGCTGTATGAGTACAAGCTAAAATTTTTGCGTAAGCATCAATCGCCTGTTGCTTACTTTGCCAAAGTGCTGGTCTGAAGTTGTTATCAAACATTACTTTAGCTCCATTAGCTTGGCACTGAGCTAAAACATGGTAAAGTTTCTCGCGCATCCCTTCAGAGAGAATAGCGACACTGATCCCCGATAAATACACAACATCGTAAGCATACAATTGTTCTAACAATGCATCACTTACATTATCCAGCCAGTATTTGGCCGCAGAATCATTTCGCCAGTATAGAAAGCTACGCTCACCGGTCTCATCAACCTGCACCATGTAAATACCAGGTAATTTGTCACCCAACCTCTGTACCAATTGAGTGTCAATTTGCTCTTGATGCCATATAGCAAGCATCTGGTCGCTTAATTGATCGGTACCTAAGGCAGTAACATAACTCACGGTAGCACTGTTCACTAACCGCGAAAAATACACCGCTGTATTTAAGGTGTCACCACCAAAGCTTTGGCGTAAGCCCTGCTGTTGCTGTTGTAACTCAACCATGCATTCGCCAATAAAAGCGACTTTTAACTCAGTCATGAATGTTTCCTCTTAAGCCAAGAAATCCTCACGCGGGGGTGAGAAACAATCTACTAGTACACTGCCTTCTTCAAGCGCCACGGCCCCATGCATAAAGGTTTTTGAAGCGATATAGGCATCGCCTTTTTTAACAATTTTCTTTTCGCCGTTAACTTCAGCTTCAAAGCTGCCTTCAGCAACGTAACCAATTTGATCATGTAGTTCATGAGCGTGAGGTACACCAATGGCCCCCTTCTCAAAGCGAACATGAACAACCATTAACTGCTCGGTATAACCGACAATTTTACGGGTGATGCCATCGCCAAGGTCGTCCCAAGTGGCTTCTGCTGAATTAAAAAATGCTGTCATAGTGTTTCTCGTTATTATCTAATTGTACTTACTGCCTATCAATAGATAGACGGCTATCTAATTATCGAATCGCAAGGCCGCGCGCGACCTTGCTGCTCGATTGTTGTTAATTGAATTATTCAGTTGCAGGTTCAACGGTTAAGGTTTTATTAGGTTTACGTGCTGCTTGAACCAACAGTATCCCCGCCGTTAACACGATAGTTCCACATAATACGAATAAAGCTCTGCCTGATATATCGTTTGGAATCAAAGCCATCGCGATAATTCCGAAGCCTGCTACGCTAATGAGGTTGCCCAACATTGAACGTTGGCGAGTATCAAGGTTTTGTTGCTCTTCGCTTTCTGCATAAACCGGCGTATTCCAATCACGAAATAGTTCATCAACCTCAGCTTGACGCTCAGGGGTGCGGCCACGGTAGAACTTGGTTGTTGCAAGGAAGAATCCACCGGTAACAATTACGTGTGCAGCCAAGCTTAAGCCAACTTTAAGGTCTGCCCATTCGCGGCTTGTTAGTTGCTGCTCTAAACCGAACCAGTTTTGGATATCATCTGCTGTAAGTGCCACACCGAATACGTAAGACACCACACCACCAACTATCAAGGTGGCCCATCCAGCCCAATCAGGCGTGTTACGCACCCACATGCCTAATAACACAGGAATTAACATTGGGAAGCCAATTAGAGCACCAATGTTCAACACAATATCGAACAAACTTAAATGACGTAATGAATTTATAAACAAGCCTATTGCGATAATCACAAAGCCCATAAATATCGTGGCTAACTTACTCGCTACAATCAGCTCTTTTTCACTGGCCGCTTCTTTTCGTACGATCGGCGAATAGAAATTACGTATAAAAATGCCTGCATTACGGTTTAAACCTGAATCCATTGAGCTCATCGTAGCCGCAAACATTGCCGACATTAACAAACCTACCATGCCCGCAGGCATCACATTTTGAACAAAGGCTAAATAAGCTGCATCACTGCCCCCCACCGAGCCATAAGCTTCGGCAAAGTCAGGCATGAACGCGTTCACATACCAAGGCGGTAAGAACCAAATTAGCGGACCAACAATCATTAAGATACAAGCAAGACCTGCAGCTTTACGCGCATTGTCACTGTCTTTGGCACACAAATAACGGTAGGCATTAATGCTGTTATTCATGACACCGAATTGCTTAACAAAGATGAACACGATCCAAAGTAAGAAAATACTAATGTAGTTTAAGTTACTGCCTACAACGAAATCGCCATGGAAATTACTAACGATATTGGTTAAACCGCCGCCATGGAAGTAAGCGGCAATAGCACACGTAATTGTCACAGCCATAATCACTAACATCTGCATAAAATCAGAAGCTACAACGGCCCAAGATCCACCAGTTACGGCCATAATCACGAGTACTACACCGGTAAAGATAATGGTTGTTTCCATCGGGATGTTAAATACGGCGGCAACAAAAATGGCCAAACCGTTCAACCAGACACCCGCAGAAATCAAGCTGTCAGGCATACCTAACCAAGTAAAAAACTGCTCAGAGGTACGGCCAAAGCGCTTTTTAATCGCCTCAATGGCCGTAACAACGCGAAGCTGCCTAAACTTAGGTGCGAAATAAATGTAATTCATAAAATAGCCAAACGCGTTGGCCAAGAACAAGATAACGATGGCAAAACCATCGGTAAATGCTTTCCCTGCTGCTCCAGTAAAGGTCCATGCTGAAAATTGAGTCATAAATGCTGTCGCACCTACCATCCACCACAGCATTTTACCGCCGCCTCTAAAGTAATCACTGGTGGAAGAGGTAAAAGTACGAAACATCCAGCCTATCGCAATCAAAAATACGAAGTAGGCTAGTACAACAACGATATCAATACTCATAACTGCCTCTGAAGGTTAATTGAAACTGAAAATTAAAGAACAGACGTAGTTTAAAAGCAATATCATCTTATTGTAATACAAAAGCACATTATATGTGATGGAGATCGAATTGTTTTTAATTGTCAGAAAAGTTATTTGCAATCAAGTACCGTATAAGCCCCGTATAAAAGGGCTTAGAGACAGCTCGAAGCTCCCTGTTAGATATATTGTGAGTAAGCTCACTCTTTTAAATCTTTATGCTGACTAGTTGGTCTATTTGTATTACTTTATAGCCAATAGATATGAGTATTACGAGGTTACAATGCTTGAGAACGTAAATGCAGTGTTAATGAGTCATCACGAAATATTAGATATGCGTAATCAACTGGGGCGCGATAGCTTAATGGGTAAAACCTTAGCTAGCATGATTAGCGATACCCAAACTTACATGGCCAATCCTATTGAAGTGCCTGGACACGGTGAAGCTGGCGGGTATGAGCATAACCGCCACAAACAGAACTACCAGTATATTAACCAAGCAGGCCGCCTATTTCTAATTACAGGTGAAGACCAATACGCTCATTACGCAGCTGATATGTTAAGTGAATACGCTGACAAATATTTAGGTTTTGGTTTCCATATTCAGCGTAATACTAATCCTCCTGGGCGCTTGTTCCACCAGATCTTAAACGAACACGTTTGGCTTTTATATGCCAGCCTAGGATACAGCTGTATTAAACATTGGTTAAACGAAGAACAGCGCCAACACATCGAAGGCCAGTTATTTCAACCGATGCTGGACATGTTCACCGACAAATATGGCTTCGACTTTGACCGCATTCATAACCATGGTTTATGGGCTGTTGCCGCCGTCGGTATATGTGGGCTCGCCATTGATAAACCCGAATACATAGAGATGTCAGTGCATGGCTTGAAAGGCGATGATGTGACTGGCGGTTTTCTAGCTCAAATTAGCCAACTATTTGCTCCCTCTGGCTACTATATGGAAGGCCCCTATTATCACCGTTACGCCATTAGACCACTGTGTTTATTTGCCGAGGTATTACACCGCCACCGCCCAGAACTAAATATCTTTGAATATAAAGATCAAGTCATCGGCAAAACCATAAAAGCGATGCTTGCTACCGCCTACCCTAATGGCGTATTCCCTGCGCTAAATGATGCTTCATTATCAATGGATATCAAAGATCAAGGCGTGGTGGTTGCCGTCAGCTTAGCCTACAAACATTACGGTCATGATGAACGCTTATTAGCTATGGCACAGATTCAGCAAGGCGTTTGGCTACATAGTTGTGGCTTAACACTTTCCGATGCTTATGAGCAAAGCACCAACCCAAGCCTGCCACACTGGCCAAGCGTAGAGTTAAACGAAGGCCCCAATGGCGACCGCGGAGCTCAAGGTTTTGTTCGTATGCAAAGCAAAGGTGGTGACGTTAGCCAGTTAGTGATGAACTATGGCCAACATGGCATGGGCCATGGCCATTTTGATACCTTGGGTATTAGCTTCTTTAACCGCGGCCAAGAAGTGTTAAAAGAATACGGATTTGGTCGCTGGGTAAATGTAGAGCCTAAATTTGGTGGGCGTTACCTAGACGAAAATAAATCTTACGCACGCCAAACCATAGCCCATAATGCAGTAGCGGTAGATCAAGGCTGTCAAAATAACTTTGACGTTAAGTTAGCCGACAGCAAACATGGTATTCCCCATTTCTTTAATACAGACAATCAAGACTTACAGGCCGTCAGTGCCTTTGCCGATGATTTCTACCCCGGCGTTCAACAACAGCGCAGTTTAGTACTAATTAACGATGAAGCCCTTGAAGCTCCCTTGCTAGTTGATGTATTCCGTTTAAGCAGCGAACAAGAACATAGCTACGATTACGCCCTGCAATACCAAGGGCAAATTGTACGCTGTAATAGCGACTACCAAACCCACACTGAATTAGCCCCAATGGGTGACAATTATGGTTATCAACACCTGTGGAATGAAGCGCAAGGTAAAGCCGCGGATAACAGCTTAGTTAGCTGGCTACAAGGCAGCAGTTATTACTCGTGGATTAGTGCGAGTGAAGCCAACGATGAACTGTTTTTTACGCGTGTTGGCGCTAACGACCCACAATTTAACCTGCGTAACGAAACCAGTTTTATCTTACGCCGTAAGGCTAAATCTACGGTATTTGCTAACGTATTAGAAACCCACGGGTACTTTAACGAAGCGGTAGAAGCAAGTACCAATGCTCGCGGTAAAGTAAACCAAGTGACGGTGATTGTTAGCAATGACATCGGCAGTGTTATTACTGTGCAGGGGGAAGACATCAACTTCACGATTATGATAAGTAATCAGCGCGATGTTACACCCAATACACAACACTCTATTGAATTTAATCAACAAACCTATTGCTGGCAGGGATCTCTGGCTTTACTAAAGAACCGAGGTTAATCATGACTTACCAACCCTTATTGATCAGCTTTGAAGAAGCAAAAGAGCTCGCTAAGCACCTAAATACCGACACGCTAATCGGCCAATCGATTGCAGCCGAAATGGCCGCTTTAGAAGCCTACATGCCTATTGGCATTGAGATCCCAGGCCACGGTGAAGCTGGCGGTTACGAACACAACCGCCACAAGCAAAACTACATCCACTTGGATTTAGCGGGCCGTTTGTACTTGATTACCGAAGACCAACGCTACCTTGATTATGCGCGTAGCATGTTGGTTGAATATGCCAAGGTGTACCCTACTTTAGAGCTAAACACTAGCCGAGATTCAAATCCTCCTGGGCGTTTATTCCACCAAACGCTGAACGAGAACATGTGGATGTTGTATGCCTCATGTGCTTATTCGTGTATTCGCCATAAACTGCCTGCTGACGAACAAACACTGATCGAAAACGATCTGTTCAAACTAATGATTGAGCTATTTGTTGATGTATATGCGCATGATTTCGACATTGTACACAACCATGGTTTATGGGCTGTTGCAGGTGTAGGCATTTGTGGTTATGCCATTCAAGACCAAGCCAGTGTAGACAAAGCAATGTATGGCTTAAAAGGCGACAGTGTAAGCGGTGGCTTTATTGCTCAACTTACTCAACTGTTTTCGCCAGACGGCTATTACATGGAAGGCCCGTATTATCACCGTTTCTCACTGCGCCCTATTTTCTTATTTGCCGAAGCTATTGAGCGTCGCCAACCAGAAATAGGCATTTACCAGCTTAAAGACCAAGTAATTAAAACCACCACCTATGCAGTAATGGCAACAGCCTTTCCAAATGGTGTATTACCAGCGTTAAATGATTCATCTAAAACCATGGACATCAACGACGAGGGTATCTTAATCGCTACCAGCATGTGTTTTAGCCGCTATCAACGTGATGCCAACCTAGTAGCAATGGCCAAACATCAAGCTAAAGTATGGGTTCATGCCTCAGGTGCAAGTTTGTCTGAAGCCAGTGACAACGCCGACAACATTGGTGGCTTTAACTGGGGCAGCTTAATACTCAGCGATGGCGCCGAAGGCGACCGTGGCGGCGTAGCTATTTTGCGTCACCGCGATGCAACACAAGACGACAGCATGGCACTATTGTGGTTTGGCCAACATGGCAGTGACCACAAATTGCACTCTGCGCTAGACCATGGGCACTTCGATGGTTTGCATTTCAACCTATTCAACCGTGGCCAAGAAGTCCTGCATGATTACGGCTTTGGTCGCTGGGTAAATGTTGAGCCTAAGTTTGGTGGTCGATACATCCCTGAAAACAAAAGCTACGCCAAGCAAACTATTGCTCACAACACTGTAGTGGTTGATTTTCAAAGCCAAAACCAAGGCGATACCGCCACCGCCGAAGAAAAATGGGGCGAGAAACACTTCTTCGTTACCGACGACAGCAAGCTGCAGGCCATGAGTGCGATAGTACGAAACTACTACCCAGGGGTAGACCAGCAGCGCAGTGTGATTATGTTTGAAGCTGAAGGTTTCGCCAAACCATTAGTGCTAGATTTATTTCGCTTAGTCAGCGAAGAACAGCACAACTACGATTACACCTTACATTATTCAGGTCAGTTTATTCGCAGCGACTTTAACTACGAATGTAACGCCCGCTTAAAACCCCTAGGTGATAGTAATGGTTACCAGCATTTGTGGAACCAAGCTAGCGCAGAAGTAAGCGGTTCTAGCTTAGTCACTTGGTTGCAAGGCAACAGTTACTACTCAATGATTAGTTCAGCAGTAGACAATAGCCAAGTGATTATGGCGCGCACTGGCGCTAATGACCCAGACTTCAACTTACGCAGCGAACCTGTTTTGATATTACGTCAACAGGGTAAATCACATCTATTCGCAAACGTTTTTGAAACGCACGGTTATTTCAATGAAGCAATTGAAGCAAGCACCGATGCGCGTGGACAAGTTGCATCTGTAGAAGTATTGGCACATAACAAAGTAGCATCGGCAGTAGCTATTCATTTGCTGTCAGGAAAGCAAATTTTGGTTTGTGTATCTAACCAAGCCAACGTACAAGAGGCGACCCAACACCAATTAGAGCTTAATGGTGAAACGCTTCGCTGGAGTGGTCCTATACTAGTGAAATAAGCTTGCTGGCTTATTTATTTGGCCCCGCATCGCGGGGCTTTTTTGTGTTTAATAATCAGCAAACCTAAGTCTCAAATCATTGGCAAACAATACTTAGCGGTCATTCACATCTACTTGTATGTCATATCGTGTTTCTTAAGGCTACTGTAAATAGCTCTCGACACTTCGCCAATAGCACTCGACATTTCGCCCCTGCAGACGGTGCCCTGATGGGCAGGAAGGTGTTGGTACATCGTCAACAAGTAACAATACCCTACTCCACAAAATCAGCCGCAATAAGACTAAGTCGTTTAGCTATCTTAGTGGCTGCCGATTTCCAAACAGCACTGACAAGGGGCATTATCAGTGTGGGTTTAGTCATCGAGTGTGTTAGGTGAACGACAATGTACGCCACGAACAATATTCGATTAATGTTGTGAGTAACACCGACATTATTTCACCGTATTAAGCAGGTTATTCTGGCCAACTAGCCAAAACCGAAAGCACAAGCGTTACAAAGTTGGCAACAAATAGATGCCGAAATCACAGAGTGAGTTCGGCATTGAGATGGGGGGAATGGAGCGATTAACTATAACTATGCAGCATTATTTGAAGGCAAACGGTGATTGCTATTATTAAGTAACGCTAAGTTTGCTTCACGTGCTTTGTCGGCATTGCCTATCATTATCGCATCATAGATAGCTTTATGTTCTTCAATACAGGTGCCACCCTCTTTAGATGAATGGTCAATAAAGCCCACAAACATAGTACGTAATACGTTCGCGAAAGGAATATAGAAACTATTGCCGGTAGAGAGGAAAACCAACCGGTGGAACTCCATGTCAACATCGGTCCACTGGTGAGTAACATCTTTACCGCTCGCTACGTCAGCCATCTTCTGGAAAACTTCAGATAACAACATGCGCTGCTCAGCCGTGGCATTTCTAGCTGCTAACGCTGCAGCTTCAGGTTCAATTGCCCGTCGTAGCGCCAAAAATTCTTGATATGAGCGCTCGGTATTTTCTAAGCCCATCATCCAATCTAATAATTGGGAATCGAGAAAATTCCAATATTCGCGGTCTCTTACTCTAGTGCCGATTTTTGGACGAGATTCGAGCAGACCTTTCGAGTTCAATAATTTAATAGCTTCTCTTAAGGCCGTTCTACTCACCCCAAACTGCTCGCAAAGGTCTAACTCACCTGGAATGATACTTCCTTGCGGTAATTGGCCGGATAGAATGCCACGAGCAATATCTCTGGCAACTTGTAAATGAAGGCTACGGGAAGAACCTTTGATTAAATCGAATTCATTAGACATGAAAAAACCCTAAAAAATAAATATTAGTAATCCCAGACTAATCGATCTGAGATTACTGCTACTCATTAAGTATTATTAATCCTACCTGATTTGCTCGCTATCATAAACAAAAAAAGCTAGCAATTGCTGGCTTGATCGCTTTATTTATAACACTTAAGGCCCTATTCAAAGGCCGTCCATTAGAAAGATAATCAATATTGCTTTACCTTGAAAGCTGCGAGAAATTAATGAAAGATATTACAATATGTTTACTGTTAGAACATAAATCAGGTTGTATATAGCGGTCAATCAAGCACAAACATAGCAGTGCATTCTACTTTGTGACCACCGAGCCAAACTTCAGTCTTAAAAACAAAAAGACCACACCGTTTACTGTGTGGTCTTTTAGAACTGGCAAGGATTACTATTAATAGCGTTTCTAGCCGCCCAAGCAACTAAATGCCTAGATACCTAAGGCTTGTCCGCCTCCGATTTGCACCGTTTCAGCAGTGATAAAAGAAGCGTTGTCACTGACCAAAAAAGCAATCGTAGAGGCAACTTCTTCGGGTTGGCCTAAACGACCGAGCATGATACTGTCTTTCCATGAAGCGAATACTTCGGGTTTACTTTCTTTTATTTGAGCGTGAAATGGCGTGTCAATGGTACCGGGCGACACAGCATTAACACGAATGCCCGCTGGCGCTAATTCCTTAGCTAAAGCACGCGTTAAGGTGTGAACTGCACCCTTAGAAACACCGTATATTCCTGCACCAGGACCACCGGCATTCCAAGCTGCATTTGATGTAAAGTTAATGATTGACGCATTTTCAGCTTTCTTTAAAAATGGAATGGCGGCGCGCGACACGAAAAAGGCACTGTCTAAATTAAGCGCCATCACGAACCGGTAGAATTCAGTGGTCATTTCTTCCATAGGGCTGCGGCCGCCTAGGCCTCCAGCATTGTTCACTACGACATCAATTTTACCGAATTTTTCACCAATTTTAGTCACGTTTTCTGCCACAGCAGCATCGTCGGTCACATCAAAGCCATAGTACTCCGCTTCAATACCCGCAGCGGTCAGCTGAGCAACACGCTCGGCTCCCCGCTCGTCTTCAATACCATTTAGAATAACGGTATAACCTTCTTGACCTAAGCGTTTAGCCACTTGGAAGCCGATACCACCGGTTGCACCGGTGATTAATGCGATTTTATTAGCCATATTTATGCTCTCATTGATTAGTTTATAGTGATCTCAATTAAAAGAGTAAGCCCCTTTATTCATACAATAAGATTATAAAACTATTTATTGTATTACAAATACCTAGATCACATTTTAAAAACTGTAACGTAAACCAATGCGGCTTCTAAGCTCTCTTTGGCTAGAGTTACTCGATACAGAAACGTCACCAAACTCCAACCACGGTGTCCAATCCCCCATTGAGTAATGAACGGTAAAGTTGTTTTCGTAATTGGTGCGGCCATTGTCAAACAGCAGATACTCAGGGTTATCTGAATAATAATAGTTGCCCTCTAGACCAAAGGCCCACTGTTGATATTTATACGCTATATTAGCGGTATAACGATGGCGATACTTATTGATATCTTCGCTAGGCTTTATATCTAAACGGTAACGCCCACTAAGCGAGAAGCCACTTAGATTCTCAGGGGTATAGGTAAGACGTAATTGCGGCTTAAAAGTCGTGCCGGCGTCACTAAACTCAATAGGCATGCCAGGAATTAGTGCCCACTGGTCATTAATTTTGTAACGGTAACCGAGATCTATTTCTGATCCGTTTGACTGTAAATCTTCCATGAACTTGCCCTCTTCACCTTTAAATTTCAGCTCTAGCGCTAAAGCAAAATTGTTGTCAAAGGTGTGAGCCATTTTCACTCGGCTAGCATGTTGCTTTGTGTCACTTTTGTATTCGTGACGAAAGTCTACCGAAGTAGCTGCTGCATTGGCGCTGACGAAGCCAAGACTAGCGACCAACAAAACTAGGCTATTAGGTTTCATATTTCTCTCTATATTTAGTAATCATCAATTGTATTACAATACTATTTACAGGCGAGTCCAACTTTTTTTTGATGGTTTTGTGATCACTCATCAAGCAATTAGTTAAAGATTGCTTAAGATCACGAATTTTCAACGCGAAATCCCAGTTAACCCCTATATTACAGAGCAATCATTTGGTGAAGAGATAAATGCCAGTGGGACTATATTCAAATAAACCAGCAATAATGCTGGTTATTCACATAAAATTAGTACTAAAAACGGTGTTTTGGGGTCATTGATGGTTTATGACCACTTGTCGAAAGCTGGCTTCAAAAACACCACCATTGTTTTTGTCCACTTGGGGATATAGCCCCGCTTTAAAGTAATACTGCAGCGCTAACCAATCCGTACTTAAATCGACACCATTGAATTTCAGCGTTTGGCTGACCCCCCCTGCGGTAACTATCACACCGGTCGCTGTCATGGTAATGTCATAGCTCCAATAATCAGTATTCACCACGCCTAAGTCGACACTAAAAGCACTGTCTTTTCCTGGTTGTTGATTTAAAATTACTCGTACAGGCCTGTCATAACCTTCCCACAATAGTTTAACCAAAGCTTGGTCAACATCTAATGCGTGTATCTGCCCGACGACGACTTTTGGTCGGGTGTTCTGCACGTAGTCGTCAATTTGTAGCACCGCAGACAACTGATGCTGTCCGCTAACAGGCCAAGTGCTCGCTGCATCACCATTACTTTCACAAGGAGACCATGTAAATAACTCTCTCAACTCTGAGCGCAGATAACTAGAATTCGGCGTAGAAACACCACCATTTAGAGGTACTCGAAAATGAAGCGCATCCTCGGTTACCCAAAAATAGTCATTAGACAAATCTTCATTCAGAGAGCTACCATCAAGGCTACAACCACCGGGAATTACCTCTGCGGCTCCGCTTCCCCCGCTACCAAAGTAGCTGTCTTTACTTTCTGGCAGGGTTAATTTCCATTGACTTAAGGCCCATGAACTATCAGGGTCAACCGGCGGCAAAACAACCGAATTGTCAGAGCCTGAACCGCACCCAGCTAACAAGCCCAGCGTTACGGTAAGCATTACAAGGTGAGCTACATTATTATTTGTCATTTTAGAACTCCCAAAAAAAACGCACTGCCTAAGCAATGCGTAAACCAACTAGGAAAAACTGAAAGGCTATGAACAATGAACTCACAATGTTTGGAATGTATACCCTCAGACAAATTAGCTTCAAGTATCTCAAAACGCTGGTCGGCGACGTTTCCATTTTCTATTTAAGCTTTATGAAATTCAAAATCAGAACATTCAATTTTTGATTGAGCAGTCAGTGACATAGCTGAGCAGCCCAATCAACTATATTTTAATCCTTGAAACGATAAAGGCTAGAATTATTTGTATTACATTACTACCAATATGAACTGAGTCACAAATGAATGATTTAAGTACGCTGATTGTGACATCTTGTGGCGCTTATTTTGCCACAACAAACACTGTTGGGTATTTGCCCTCCCAAACCAGAGGATCACCACTAACAACAGACAACCATGTTCAATTGCCGCTTCTCACCATTACCTGTTATAGGTGATATAGAAATCATATTTGCATTTTCCACGTTGAAGCTAATAGCAGTAACACGCTTGGTCATACCATCAATAAAGGCAGTGCTTTGTTATCGATAATGAGCTCTAGGGCTCTCTGTGGGCTATTGCAAGTGCAGCCAAGGCATAGGCGGTAACAATGTTGAAATAGGTAATAAGTCTAATTTTAGGGCCCCAGCTGTCTGGCACGCCCCCACTAAAAGTGCTCAGATTATCTGAAACATAAGTCGTCGTAATACAAGCCAGGCGGCAAGAATCACGGCCAATACTGTCAGACAATTTTTATAAAGCCTGTCATATCAGAGTGGTTAACTATACTGCAGTTAAACAGCCAAATGACAAGAATTGAGTACCGCAAGAATGGTTAGTGGACTTTAGAGTAGCAGAAAAACAAGACCAGACTCACAGACGAATACTTATTCCGATCACATAAATTGTAATATTATAACTAAAAATTAAATTGGTTAGTGACTTAGCTTAAGCCACTAACCATTCTAGAGCTGTAATCATGACCTCATTGTGTTGACGATAAAGTACCTATCATTCAGCAGCGCTCACAAAAACAGCAAATAGGATTAAACACTTGTTTACACATCACTACAAAACATTCATTATTTAATGATAAACGATAAATAAAATTAATTTCAATCACTGTGATTGACAAGGGAAAAGCAAGCGAAGGAGAAAAACCATGATACATATAGGCGTGTTTCTAGCGTTTATTATAGTTTGCCTAGTGTTAATCGACATAATGACGCTACTAAAAAAGAAGGATTCAGCAGATTAACTCAATGGTTCATGTTTAAGCCACTGCGACAGTGAGCCAGTGATATATACGGGCCGTTCGCGCAACAGGTCTTAAGCATAGCTTAATGTAAACATGGCCCATTAGTTGGCTAAGCCATTAGAGGTTAGACCGCTACTGCCACATTATTAAGGCAGGATTAACCTCTTTAGCCCATCCCTATAAGAAGTCTGCCCTTGGTGGAGAAAATGTATCGATTAAAACACTGTTTTCTTCCAAAGCAACAGCGCCGTGCTTAGAATGTTTGCGCGCAATAAAAGCGTCACCAACTTGTAGCGTCTGCTTTTCACCATCAACCTCAGCTTCGAAGCTTCCCGCTGCGACATAGGCAATTTGGTCATGAAGTTCATGGCTATGTGCAGTGCCTATAGCCCCCTTTGCAAAGCAAACATGCACCACCATTAAAGTATCGGTAAAGCCCACTATTTTCCGTTTAATTCCCTCGCCTAAATCTTCCCAAGGTGTATCTTCCGAACTAAAAAAAGTACCACTATACATAATTTCCATTCCATTGATTTATGGTTTCTCGCCAGTAATAGTGAAACCGAGCTTTCACTAAAACAAACATAAAATAAATATTATATAATAATACATATAAACCTTGTAAGCATAAATTTCAATAGCTAATTGAATTTAAGTTTAATTAGACATTAACTAAAGAATTAACAGCATTCGGCTAACAATTATCGTAATTGAAAAACTTGAAATTATTTAGGAAGGCCAAGTTGCATTCATGGGTGAACGCTATATGTCTGACAAATGAGCCTGTAGCAATGGCCAAGTTGCTATACGATATTGGCCAGAGAATGGCTTACATCTATAAACATAAAAAAACCTCGCATGGCGAGGTTTTTTTATGTGCTCACGAATGGCGTTTAAGCAACATCTTCTGCAGGTAATCGGTGATTACTATTATTCAGTAATGCTAAGTTCGCTTCTCTGGCCTTATTTGCATCACCAGCCATTATTGCCTGGTAAATAGCAGTATGCTCTTCGATGCAGGTACCACCTTCTTTTGAAGAGTGTTTAAAGAATCCGATGAACATAACTTGGAGTACGTTAGCAAAAGGAATATAAAAATTATTTCCGGTGGCAAGATAGATTAACCGATGAAACTGCAAATCGACCTCGACCCAATCTGAAGAATCATCTCCCTTAGCAATCGCTAACATCTTTTGAAAATACTCCGACAGTAAAACGCGCTGCTCAGCAGTAGCATTTATCGCAGCTAACGCTGCAGCTTCGGGCTCAATGGCGCGGCGTAACGCCAAGAACTCAGCCAGAGTATCTTGTAAATCGCCAATGCCTGCCATCCACCCTAATAGCTGTGAATCAAGCATGTTCCAATGCTCTCTGCTCTTAACACGGGTGCCTATTTTCGGCCTAGATTCTAGTAATCCTTTTGAGCTAAGGTGCTTGATTGCCTCACGCAATGCCGTTCGACTAACACCAAACTGCTCACATAGTTCCATCTCTGAAGGAATAATACTCTCTTGCGGCAAGGCCCCAGATAAAATACTTTTGGCAATTTCCCTCGCGACTTGAAGGTGTAAACTGCGAGAAGCGCCTTCTATTATTGCAAATTCATTAGACATAGGTGTTCCTTTACTTTCCTATGAAATAAACCATAGATATTAACCTAGTGCGGGATAAAAAATTCAGCACTCTTTTAGTGCTCTTACCCTAACAGATTTTCATTAGCACTTCATGAGAAACCATTTATCATTCTGATATAACTGTATTTTTTTTATTACACCCGTGGCATAAACGGGTCTTATTTACAGCTTTTTTTAATACACACTAAGCGCAAAAAAACCAATCATGTATTACAATTAAACGCCATCATTAAACAAACCAAAATGTGGCTTAGAGAGTCATCTACTTTCAATTTTCAATTAGGTTTCTGTAAATACTTAGCTTCAGCTGTTTTTAGATGCGATCTAGATAACGTTTTCAGCGAGAGTAGATATAAAAATGAGATCAAAATCGCACTTAGCCCCATATGTCATACAATATTGCCATTGTGGTTGTTAAGGTAGCGCTATCTACTATGGAAGAGGAATTACACAGATGGATTTAAACGTCCTTATTGTACTCATTTATTTTTGCTTTTTAATCGCAATTGGTTGGATGTTCAGAACATTTACCAGTAATACCAGTGACTACTTTAGAGGGGGCGGCAAAATGCTGTGGTGGATGGTGGGTGCAACCGCCTTCATGACACAATTTAGTGCATGGACCTTCACTGGAGCCGCAGGTAAAGCCTATAACGACGGCCTCGCTGTTGCGATTATTTTTGTAGCCAATGCCTTTGGTTACTTTATGAACTATGCCTACTTTGCACCTAAATTCCGTCAACTTCGTGTAGTAACGGTGATTCAGGCCATTCGCATGCGCTTTGGTAAACATAATGAACAAGTTTTCACTTGGTCTGGTATGCCTAACAGTGTGGTATCTGCCGGTATTTGGCTAAATGGTTTGGCGATTATTGCTTCTGGTATTTTTGGTTTTGATATGACTTGGACAATTATCCTAACGGGATTGGTTGTACTGATAATGTCAGTTACCGGTGGGTCATGGGCGGTTATTGCTTCTGACTTTATGCAAATGGTCGTGATCATGGCTGTAACGGTAACCTGTTGTATCGTTGCGATTATTCACTCTGGTGGCGTAGGCAACATTCTGGAAGAATTCCCACGTGACTTCGTGATTGGTGACAACCTTAATTATGTAAGCATTCTAACGATTTGGGCGTTCTTCATCTTTGTTAAGCAGTTCAGCATTACTAATAATATGCTAAATTCCTACCGCTACTTGGCTGCTAAAGATTCAAAAAATGCAAAAAAGGCCGCGTTACTTGCATGTTGTTTGATGACCTTAGGTCCAGTAATTTGGTTTATTCCGCCATGGTTCTTGGCCGGTCAAGGGATTGATTTAGCCGCTATGCACCCAGAAATGGGCAGTAAAGCAGCTGACGCAGCCTATCTAGCCTTTGTTGAGCTATATATGCCTGCCGGTATGGTCGGTCTATTAATTGCTGCCATGTTTGCCGCTACAATGAGCTCTATGGATTCAGGTCTAAACCGTAACTCGGGTATTTTTGTTAAAAACTTCTACGAACCAATATTGCGTCCTCAAGCGTCAGAAAACGAGTTAGTGGCAGTATCTAAAATCACCTCCACGGTGTTTGGTATTCTTATTATCTTGTTCGCGCTATTCATTAACTCGTTAAAAGGCTTAAGCCTATTTGATGCAATGATGTTTGCAGGCGCGATGTTAGGCTTCCCAATGACTATTCCAGCATTCTTAGGCTTCTTTATTAAGAAAACACCCGACTGGGCAGGCTGGGGAACCTTGCTAGTAGGCGCATGTGTATCCTACGTTGTTGGTTTTGTGATTGGTCCTGAACATATTCAAGACATCTTTAACCTTGACCAAGACTTAACTAACCGAGAGTGGAAAGATCTTAAAGTTGCTATCGCTTTGATTGGTCACATTGTGTTGACTGGTGGCTTCTTTATCGTGTCTCAATTGTTCTACAAGGGCTTAAGCGAAGAGCGTTCTAAAGATGTAGATAAGTTCTTTAATAACTTACACACACCGTTAGTGAACGAAAGTGCTGAGCAAGAAGTGTTAGATAACAAACAGCGTAGCATGTTGGGCAAGTTGATTTTAGCAGCAGGTGGATTCGTAACCCTACTGGTATTCTTGCCTAATACTTTTGGAGACCGCATGGTATTTGTTCTTTGTGGCGCCATCATCATGGCTGTAGGTATATTGCTGATAAAAGCCGATACTACCAATAAGCCTAATGTGGGTGATGCTATAGAGTCTGATTCATAGTAAGTCCTTAACTAAAGTAAGACCGGAACTGACCATTCCTTTTGCAGTGTTCGAGGTGTTGGCTTGAACACTGCTTTTTTATCCCATTCACCATGCACATCCCCAGTCGTTTAATCTGGCAATGTTGACCACTCTCTGAATTGCACCACCTCTAACCCAGTGTACTAAATTCCTCACCATGATGGCTTATCAGTCGCGGTGACTCGCCGTCCCAGCACTCTATCACCAGCACAATGCAAACATCGCCGTTTACGCTATGGCTACCTTTAGCGAATTACTAACAAGATGGTTAACCCAATCCAATGTTGTGAATACAGAAATCGCTTAAAAATAGAACTAGACTTGTGGCTTAACAACACCATTCAGTACTTGCGGAGTATTAGAAAATATTCGCTTAGTTTGAGCCATAAAAAGCTCTGCGGTGGCAATAGCATCAATCAGTGCACTGTGTGCGTTATATTCAGGTAAACCATAACGACTTCTTACTGAAGCTAAACGATAATCACCGTTTTTTTGATGATTAGCATTGGCAATGAGAGACTTCTCAAGCGTTAAAGTATCTAGCCACAATAGCGGTAGTCTTTCGCAAAAATACCGCTGTCGTACATATCGCTCAATAAACTGCTTTTCAACACTACTCCCATGCACCACTAATACTTTACCGCACATTGCAGCGAACAGATGGTTCATCACTTCATCTATAGCAAGCCCATCTTGTAACATCTCAGGAACGATATGATTAATAACGGCGGTTTCAGCTTTAACACTTTGCTGACTACTAACATAAAAGTGTTTGGCACTTTTAAGATCAATAACCGATTGTTTTAAGGTTACATATCCAACACTCAAGATGTTGTCTACCGCGGCATTTAAGCCGGTTGTTTCGATATCAAACACTAAAAACTCTAGCTCAGCTAACGGGGTCCCCGCTTGGGGGATAGGATGGCTTAACACATCGCGCAGGCATGGCGCTAAACTAATATTAGTCAGTAGCTTTTCTCGTTCTCTGTTTAGCTTATATAGAGGCGTAAAGCGTTTAAACATGATAACGCACCTACTTTTCACTGAAACGCAGTTTTGCTGCGTCCTGTAAATTACCAATAATGCGAAATGCATCCTTTAAGTGCTTTCGTTCAAAACTGCCAAAACTATTTGGAGCAATATAGTTATTTGCTTCTAGTCCTTGTTTTAACGCCGAAAGCTGATGACGAAAGCGTAATTGGGTGATGAAGCGATACGCTCCAAGCACGTCTTTCAGCGAATCTTCGCTGAGTATTTTTTGTTTGGCGGCATTGTTAAAACGTTGCTCAGTGCCTGTTTCATCACAATTAACTGCGAGACCGTAAATGCGCGCTAAATCAACAATAAGTAACAGCGCATACTTCTTAATATCAAGCATTTCGCTATGTTCCCCACCCTTTTCTAATACGAGATTATTAAATATACCCAGCGGTGGCTGTACCGATACCGAGTCATTAACCAAGGATGTAAGGAAGTTCTTATTGTCTGCCAGTAAACCATATAGATGGCTTTGCAAAAGCTCGGATAAACTAGACTCACCGTATATAGCTCTTACCTCCATAAATACCGTTGCGTTTAGCAGCATACTGTATTCTGGGTTCGACACCCATTTACGATAATACTCTTTCCATACTTTTAGTGGCTGACACCACTTAGGCGTAGCAGCCATAAACTTTCCGCTACATAAGGGATAACCACAAGCATCTAAAGCATTACAAACATACATCGCCAAATGGGTGAAATACACACGGTCTTTATCACAAACATCATCGGACAATATGATTGCGCTATCTTGGTCTGACAACATATGAACTTCATTACGAGCGTGTGAGCCTGCGACGACCCAGGTATATTTACAAGGAGCCTCGCCAAGTTTTAGCTCTGCCATTTGAATAAGGCGGCGACTATACGCGTCCATGATCATTGCCATCACTCTGCCAATAACCTCTACCCTCACCTTCCCTTCAACTAAAGCTTCAAAGATCGCTTGCCGCTCAGGCGTTAACCGCGCCAACCCTTCCACACTTTCGGTATATTTGATTTTTTCAATTAAAAATATTGCTTGTACACGATGCTTTTGAACTAAATGTGAAGTTGTTAGCAAGCCTAATACCTGATTATTGTCAACCACTGGTAAACTTCTAACGCTATGCTCCATCATTAATGATGCGGCAGTTAAAATAAGGTCATTTGGTTTTATGGTTATTGCTGGCGATGTCATCACATCAGCGATAGGTTTAGTAATATCGTAGCCTTTACCGATCACCCGTTTTGTCATATCCCGATCAGTTATGAGCCCAGTGATGATACCGTCTTGTTTAATTAGCGCAGTAGAAGAGCGGCAATCTTCACGCATTGCTTTGGCCACCGCCTGAATAGACATATCAGCATTGACCACCGCAACAGTGCCACTAGCGACTTCAGACACTTTCTTAAAAAATAAGCCTTTTTCGTTATCTGACCAAACAACATTTAGTGCTGATTGCAGCCGAACTCGAGCCTGAGAGGCAAAGCTCTCGGCATATTCAGGATATTGCTCGAGCAGTTTAATTAGCTCTGCATGTGGCACCATATATAACAGAGTATTTTCAATCGCCGTGGCGCTATAACCATCCAAGGCATCCTTTAGCGGCTCCAGAAATGTAAAGCCAAACAAATCTTCAGGGCCAAGCTTGGAGCGTAAGACCCCATCGGGTTTACGCTGCTCCATCGATCCTGTGCGAATAATGTACAAAAAACACTGTTTGTTATCTGCGTCGAAGTGAATTTGTTCACCGCGTGCCAAGTAGGTTATTTGAACGGAGTCAGCCACTTCTCTTTGAACCGCCGGCGGCAGCAAATTAAAGGGATGAATCAGAGAAAGAAATTCTATGATATTTGGTAATAGTGTTTGCGGCATGAGCTCAACCTACGCGATATAATAGTAGTATTATATTTTTTAATCACTTGATTACTATAGATACAGTCAACTTAAAGAAAAATAGTTCCTTATTTATACACTATTAACGCTAACCATTGATAACATGACGCTTATTGAGCTAGCTATCACAATATGAAAGGACGGTTGAGCAGTAATCATTTTTATGATCTGTATTACAAAATAGTCAATGTTCCGCCAAACGCATCACATTATTTGCACATTCCAATTACAAATGTCGCCAAAATGTAAGATCATTACTTAGCTGGTTAACTTGTAAAATAGCATTACAAGTCAGCAAACATAACAATTATAAGATCGACAAAACCAATGCAAATTGCTAACTCGTACATGATTAAAACAAAATAAAAGACACTAAACGCGAGAACACAATATGATACTAGTAGGACTATTTCTAGCACTGATAGCTGTATATGTAGTAGCTTTAGAACTTGCAACTCGACTGGGGTATCGCTTTTAAACGATTTCCCGAATACAGTAACAGCGCTTAACAAGACAAGCGTGTACCGCCTTGTTTGCTATTAAATTTAATCATTGCTGCAATTACTCAACGGTAATATGCAGCGATTTAGTTTTCAGTGTTTGCTCCTCTGATGCCACAGTCTAGTATGTGCTTTCTTAGCATTTAGGCTTGGCTACCCATAATCTTTATTCTATGTGCCCCTGTACTTTTACATTATTATAGTTGCCCTATAAGCATTTGCTTCTCCTTAACTGCCCAGCATATGAGTACCCTTCAGTATGGAATTAGAAGAAATTTATCGCAGAGATCTAAATTTACTGGTCGCGTTAAAAATTCTATTGGAAGAAGGCAGTGTTAGCAAAGCGGCTACTCGCTTAAACTTAAGCCAATCAGCAATGAGTCGAGTGCTAAATCGTTTACGTGAGCTGCTTAACGACCCTTTATTTATACGCCAAGGTCAACATCTGGTGGCTACACAGCGAGCGATAGAACTTTGCGAGCAATTAGCACCGCCTCTAGAGGCACTAAAACAAACACTAAGCCCGAACGATTTTAGACCTCGAGATTGCCAGCAACATTTTGTGATTGCCACTACTGACTATGCGATGCAAACCATTTTGCCCTTTGCCTTGCCGCGCATCTATCAAGAAGCGCCAAATATATCGTTAGAATTTGCCCCAATTCAACATGACAATATCCATTCTCAACTCAGTTTTAATGGTTGCGACATGGCAATTTGCCGGCCAACTCAAAGCATTAAACCCTTGCAAAAAGACAGTCTGGGTTTAGTTGGGGTTTTTTGTATGGTAGCCAAACAACACCCAGTAGCCGAAAAAACACTAACGATAAAAGATTACCTGCAATATCCTCACGCGATGATTGCGATCAGTGATGGGGTTAAATCGCTAATCGACAATGCTCTTGCTAGTTATCCCAAGCCTCAAATGTTACTAAGGGCTTACCACCTTGAAGCTGCAACCGCTATCGCTGACAAAGTCCCCGTTATTATTACTGTTCCTGCCGACTTAGCCTATCTAGTCGCAGATAAAAATGACTTAGTGATTAAACCCTTACCCTTTGAATTTGAACCGTTTGATTACTCCTTAATCTGGCATCCTCGCTGTGAGCATTCGGCTGCCCACATGTGGCTGCGTAATATTATTAAGCAAGAATGCAGTCGCTTAATTAGCAAACGCGTGCAAGACATGGGATTAGCGGAAAATTAGACACCGCTAGAATAACCTTGAGCCAGTCCCTACCACGTAATTTGCCCCAAACTAAGTAAAAAAAACGCTGGCAGTGCCAGCGTTATATAAAAATTATCGGTATCAACAGGGCCGATTTTTTCCCAAGGCTTAAAGCTTGATGACTACCCGGCCAGTTACTTTACCGTTTGTAATGTCGTCGGCGTAGCCTGTCACCTGCTCTAACTCTATTTCGGTGCAAGCTTGTTGGTAATAGCTAGCAGGTAATAACTCGGCTAAACCTTGCCATGCTTTGATGCGTTTTTCAGTCGGGCAATTCACAGAGTCAACACCAAGTAAACTCACATTACGTAAAATGAAAGGCATTACAGTGGTTGGCAAATCAAAGCCGCCCGCTAAACCGCACGCTGCAACAGCACCATTGTAATCCATTTGCGCTAGGACCTTTGCGAGAACCTTGCTACCTACGGTATCTACAGCGCCTGCCCACACCTGCTTTTCTAAGGCTCTTGCAGGTTCTTCAAATACGCTTCTATCAATAATCTGCGACGCCCCAAGCTGAGTTAGCAATGGACCATTTTGCTCTACCCGGCCCGTTACCGCGGCTACCTTGTAACCTAAGGTGGCCAATAAACATACCGCTACCGACCCCACGCCACCACTCGCACCGGTGACCAACACCTCACCAGATTCAGGTGTAATACCGGCGTCTATCAAGGCTTGTACACATAACATCGCGGTAAACCCCGCAGTGCCAATCATCATGGCTTGCTTGCCATCTAAGCCCGCCGGTAAAGGCACTAACCAATCGGCTTTTAAACTGGCTTTTTGGGACATTCCACCCCAATGTCCTTCACCAACACCCCAACCGGTTAATACAACATCGTCACCAACCTTATAACGAGGGTCATGAGATTGTTCTACCGTGCCTGTAAGATCAATGCCGGGCACCATAGGGAAATTACGGACTATTTTTCCCTTACCGGTAATGGCTAAACCATCTTTGTAGTTTAACGATGAGTAACTTACCGAGATAACAACATCGCCCTCGGGTAAATCAGAATCATTAAGTTGGCGAATATTAGCTATTGTGCTTTTTTCAACTTGGTCTAACACCAGTGCCTTAAACATTATTGTGCTCCGAATAACTGACTAAAGTGATTTGCATAGCTAGAGTGTAGTCGCTATAGCTCTATGTATTAAATGAATTTTTATCATTTAATACATGCATAAAGCGCATTTATACAAAATATAGACGGCTTAATGACTGATTGGGAGTACAAAGCAAGCAATACAACACAATGAGGCGCACACTGTTGCTGGCAAGAAAACAAGAACGGCCTGTCAACCGTGTGAATTTAGGATGGTGTAACCAGCAATTGTTTATAAAAAAAGGCCGACTTATAAGTCGGCCTCTACGGGTTGATTACCAATAACCAGGCACCTAACGCCTAGAACAAGCTTGACGTTATATTGTCAAAGTATGCGTAGTTTGCATCACCGCTCGTGTCACCCGTGTAAAGAGTGACCTGAGATGGAGTATTCGCAGAATCTAAACCTGTATCAGCTTGGTCAATACCCGAGCCAACAACGGTATCGTTTAGAGTCACAGTGAAAATACCAGCATCAGTCCAAGACAAATCTACGGTATTCCATTCGCCTATTGTAACATCGCCATCTAAGTCAATGTCGTCAGAACCAGCTTCGTATTGGAAGTTACCGCTGCCGCTAATACGAAGTTCGAAATAGCGGTCTGAATTATTTTTACCTGAACCAACATTAATGTAGGTAGTTTTTGCATTGCCTTCAGGGATGTAAACATCTAAAGAAACCGAACCCGCAGCAGAAGCTTCAGAGAATGCCACCCAAGCAGAAGGTTTGGTTGAGCTACTTTCATCGGCAATGTATAGTGCTTTGCCTTCAGCATCAGCTGGGTCTTCAGCTATCTCTGCACTAGTAGTACCTGCTTCTTGATCACCAATATTTGAAGAACTCCAACCACTCACATCACTAATAGCAGTGCCTACAGTTTGGTCTTCAAAATCATAGCTTGTACCATCACCAGGCTCTTCACCGCCATCGTCATCTTCACCAGCAACAACCGCTTCAACAGCACTATAGAAAGCTTCACCATCTAGGTCATAGTCTAAATCATAATCTTCAAAGTCGTCGTTTAGCACCTCTGTAGTCATTGCTACGTCAGAGTAGATAACTAAATTGTCTATGGTTGAAATACCCGCTGCTATTTTAGAATTAGAGCCGAGTTTTACACCAAAGTACGCTGCACCGGTAGCGTCTGTATTGTTAAACGGCTGCGCAGTTAAGATAGACGTGCCATCAATGCTTAACGTATAAGTAGCCGTCGCTGCATCCCAAGTCACTGCGTAAGTCGCCGTTTCACCAGGAGTATGTTCAACACTTAAAGTATTATCCGCAGAACCATTTTGTCTTGTAACAATTCGTCCATCAGATTTTAGGATAATATCAACGAGCATAGAGCTAGTGCTATTGCTCTCATCATACACACCAATGGAGAAGTCTTGGTCTTGGTTAGTTGGGTACATCACATCAACACTTACGGCACCCGTGTCAAGTTCGAAACCGTGTCCATCTACAATGCTATATTTGAAAGAACCAGAAGTATCAGCTGAGGTATCGGTAATAGCAACATATTGACCTGTAACCGGATCTGGATCGGGATCGGGATTTGGGCCTGTACCGGCATTCGGATCGTAAGTACCACCACAACCAAATAATAATGCACTCGCTGCTAGCGCCGCTGCTATTTTTGTTAGTTTAAAGTCCATATTTAACCCTTTCATTATATTTAAGTGTGCGTCCATTAAATGAACCGTCTTGTTATGTATTATTAAATGATAATCACATATAAGCGTCAAACGCTGTGTGCTAAATAAACGATCTCGCTCACGTTAATCTTATTGGCAGTAGCTGTTTCGCTAACTTTGAGAGGCTGAGCATCGTCGCTAACTTGACATCAAGGCATCCGTAAAAACACGATAAAATAATACAAAAGAAGAGGGGAAAAGAATAATTGAAGAAGTTGTACTTGTTGAGAGTTAGTACACAGACAAGAACGTGTTCACGCTAGCTATTGCGTAAAAACGACCAATAGTTGTGTGAGTTAACGGTTAACGACGTCGTTGGGTCTGTAAGCTAAATAGCGAGGATGTTTGGCATAAACCAATGTAGATATCAGGAAAGTTCTAGCCAAGCTGCTAACCAGCAGCTTGTATTTATTAACTTAAAAGTGCTTATTAAAAAGCAGCCCTTGTATTAAGCTGCTTTCGACACCTCAAAGCGGGCGACCAATTGATGTAAACGAATAATCGAGTTTTTAACCAAGGTTGTTCGTCGAATTAACTGTTGTGACGACAGGTCTAGTGAAGACGTCGTTTGTTGGGCCTGTTGCGCAGTTTCGCTGTGCTGCACACTGTTACCCGCTAGCTCATTAATAGTCGTAAACATGTTTTCTACCGCCTGTTGAAGCTTAGCACTGCGTGAACCTGAATCTAACAGTGCAGAGCTTTGATCTACATTCTTCACCCCTTGCTCCATATAATTAACCGCTGTTTCTGATTGAACCCGTAACTTACCCATTGTTTGGCCGATATGATTAGCGGCTTGAGATGTTTTGGTCGCTAAGTTCCTCACTTCATCGGCGACAACTGAAAAACCTCGACCGTGTTCACCAGCACGCGCCGCTTCAATGGCGGCATTTAAAGCCAATAAATTGGTTTGCTCAGTGATCTCAGAAATCAGTTTTACAATGTCTTCTATCTGTTTCATTTCATTGTTTACATCATTAACACTTTTCGCCGAGGCTTCTACAATCTGCTTAATATCTTGAGTATTTTTAACCGCGCTTTGATATTCCAACTCAGCGTTAGCCACCATTTCCTGCATCACATCTTGCAAGCTTTCAGCCGACTGGGTGGCCTTGATAATCTCAGACTGTTGATGGTGAGCTAAGCTCAATAAAGAATCGATTGAGTTTGACGTTTGTTGGGTGCAGTCGTCCACCACCCCACAACGCCGTAACATAGAACCACTGACTTGCTTCACTTCGTTAGACGCATAAATGATCCCGCTGACTACGCCTTCCAAGTTATCAATAAAACTATTGATCCAGCGCCCTAGCTCTCCTGTTTCATCTGGCCGAAACTTAGTACTGTCCAATCGCCTTTTTAAATCGCCATCGCCTTCTGCAATAGTTTGAATAACTTTGCTCATTTGCTGTAAACGTTGGGCTATAGGTTGAGCCACTAACCCATTGAATATAGCCATCCCTATTACTGAAAAAGTCGCAACTAAAGCCGCTGTTTGGCCGATCGACAACTGCATGTATTGAGCGATTAGAAACGGCGGAACCAGCGTTGAAATAAGGCTTACAGCGTATTTATTGGTTAACTTTTGGCTTAATGACCGATGACGATAAACTTCTTCTAAATCAGCTTCACACATCATTCCCCAGCGGTCTAACGAACCCTTAAGCTGAAAAGTTACGCCCTTACCAATAACAGGGATATGCCGGTAATCAGAATAACCGGGATACTCAACAAATAGATTACTGCCATGCTTTATGGTTTCTCGCACTCCAGGGTGTAGATTTTTAGTCGCAGGATCAGTGAAACGAATTTCAAATTCAGTATGACGACTAACTTTTACCGTTCCCCACTTAGTGGTAACACCTGATTTTAAATTCTCACCATGCGAAAAAGTATTATCTTCAAACCGGGAGCGTGACAAAGCGGTTCCGGCTTGAATCGAACGATCGTAATGGGCATCAACCATAAAAATATAGTTATCGCCTGATTCACTATAAATATGCCCAGCCTCTCGCTGAATCAGATCTCCCAGCACATCGTTAGGAACTCTGCCACATAAGCAGCCAGCAATGTCCCCATCAACTTCAAATGGTTGATAAAACATCAGCGTCACTTCATCATGGAAAGCCGAACTAGAAGCTCCGACCGATAAGGTTCTAGCGTCTTGGTATGGGCCATGCAAAAATTGCTGTTGGGTACCATACTTCAGCGCTTGTTCGTCGACAATCTTCACCCCAACATGTTGATGAAAACTACTGGTAGTAACCTTGCCGTTTAAGTCAGTAATAAACAACTCTGAAAAATCGCTATTGCGTGTCAGTAATTGTTTTAGCACCTCTTGCTGTTGCCCAACAGGCTTGGTTGCAAGATAAAACATTGCGTCCTGTAAGAAATCCCACTGAGTTTCGGCCCAAGCATGCAAAAGCTTAACTCTTGTTTGAGCAATGCTATCAAAAGTTTGTTTTAAATTATTTTGTTGCTGTCTATTTAACCAACAAGCTTTTCGCATTGCTAGCTTGCCAGTCGCACCAAATATCGGTAACCAATTCCGCTCTTGGTTCGTTAATTCCATTAATCTAGTCCATTTACTTACCCGTTGTTTTGACTTTATAAGCAAAAACAATGCCTTAAAATGAGGCCCCAAAAAGCATCAAAAAGCTAAGATACGTACATTTTCTAAACAAATATTTAAATGACTCACCATAATGGTGATACAGACGGTTTAATATGGTGCAAACTGAGTATCAGCAACAAGGTATTAACGACTTATTAGCCCTATCGCTTATTAATTCCACTTAGCCCCTAAAAGTAACAATCTTCTTATTTTTATAAACATCTCCTATAAGCGGGTAAATCCATCATTTTCGGCTTCAGAAGTTAACTATCATCTTGGTTGTTATATCATCGAGAACGCAATGACGAAGCCAAAACGTTGTTACCTATTACACGCTGACTCTTCACTCAAATATCAGCTGGATAAAACACCCTCTATTAGGCTATGGACATAAAAAAACCAGTAAACAGGGTTTATTGGTTTTTTGCTTCGCAATATTTCACTCAGTATTTAACTAAACAAAACACTCGGCATAACTACTACACTCCACACAACTTGGTGCCCGGCATATATAATCTCCCTCTTGTTCACACAGTTGCCGATAAAAGAAACGTTTCCAACGCATGTTCTTGGTATTCATGGCATGCAGCATAGGGAAGTTATGCCTAATCAGTTCACTTAGTTCGGCACGATTACTTAACCCTAAACTGCGCCACAAGTGAATTTGAGACAGGCTAGCACTGGCAATAATAACCGCCATTTGAACAGCATAGGGTTCTTCATCATTGGCATATTGCATCAGTAAAGCGATCAGCTCATTACGTTCTTGGGCGCGTAAATCAGAAACTTCCGCAAATACCGCTGCCCGTTTACGAATTAATTGATGACTTGGCTCTAGCCATAATAACTCTTGCTGTTCCACTTCGTTGTTATTGATGACACGTTTTAATTCAAGATAACTGGCGTTATCTAAACCTAAACCATGCGGTAACGAGGAGCTGCCAGTTAACTGAGCAATACTCATCTGACGAAACCATCGACGGTTTTCCACGGATATTGGCTGAAAAATATTACTTAATGCCCCTAACCATCTTTGACTAATAAAAGGGGGATAAGCATTTGCATTAGCGTTAGTGCTACTCATAACAACGCTCCTATTTTGTCATCGCTATAACATGACTTTTTTGAGGTATACCACTTAATGAACCCGGTGGATTAAGCGCCCGCCCCTGATTATCGGTAATGGCAGTTTCCACCGGGCAAATTTGTCCACATTGAGGTCCATTAGTGTTGCTACGACATTCATCACAACGATGCTCAACGATCATGAAGCCTTGCTCGGCAACTGTCACCGCATTTTTAGGGCACACTTCTTTACAGGCAAAACAGCCAATACAGGCTTGGGTAATTGATAATGCCATTAGCTACACTCCTTTCCACCGCATCCAGCATTTGCTGCGTTGGCCACTAATAAATGATGCTGATTGCTTTGCTCTGATTGCATTTGTTGCTGAATTTGCCGCAAGGCATCCGATATGTCGCGCAAGGCATAATGGGTATCGACCTGCAATCCTAAGTCTTCTAACTCTTGCCTTGGAGCTAGGCCTATTCGGCTGCATAGCAACAAATCAAAGTGTGCCAGCTGATTTAAGTCTCTATTAGCTTTATCGTCGTTGCATTGCTCATCACCCCCGCAATATTGCTGCCAACTAAAATTAGCTTCGGCTTGAATGCTATTTTCGGTAATAAGGTAATGCTGAAATTCTGTGGCATAACCAAAATGCTGGTCCACCAGCAGATTGCTTTTACTAGCAACGGCAACCCTAATATGCGGTGGTAAGGCTGGTTCTACATTCTCTAGGCTATTAATATCAATATCTTGGCCCAACTTACCCACTGCATCTGCTCTACATTGCTGACAATGCGTCATTTGCTGCATACTTTGGCCTGCTTTCTCACGTGCCGCGCCAAGCATTTCACTGCTCGGTTCTCTTTGCCCCATCAAGCCAAAATAAGTACCGTGCGCGGGGTCAGAAATCAGCGGCATAATATTATGAATAAAGGCGCCATATCGCCCCAGTTCAATCGCTAAGGACTCAATATGATGATCATTAATTCCAGGTATTAATACGGTATTCACTTTTACCAACATGCCAGCGTTAATCGCGGCCTCTAAACCCAATAGTTGCTGATCAATCAGAGCTTGAGCAGCTGCTCTCCCGCGTAAACGCTGTTGATTAAAGTAAACCCAGGGGTAGATATTTTTTCCTATTTCGGCGTCAATACAGTTTATGGTTATCGTTAAGTGCTTAACCCCTACCTCGAGTAACTTATCTAAATGCTCAATCAGCGCTAAACCGTTGGTCGAGATACACAAATGCACATCGGGATCTGCTGCAGCGATAGCCTTTAAACTGGCTATCGTTGCTTTAGGATTGGCTAATGGATCACCCGGACCGGCAATGCCCACCACCTTCGTTTCGGGCACGTGCTGTTTCACTTTAACAAAACGCCTAGCAGCCATCGCTGGGGATAGCAATTTCGACACCACCCCAGGGCGAGTTTCATTGCTGCAGTCAAACTTTCTATTACAATAATTACATTGAATATTACAAGCAGGCGCAACGGGTAAGTGAATTCGTGCGTACTGGTGACCTTCTTTAGAGAAACAAGGATGAGTGGCAACCAAAGCCGCTTGCGTATCTGCCTTTAGCTGTGAGGAGTCAGGCTGTTTGCCATCAGTCATTTTATCTAGCTTCATTAGAGTGTCCCTAAGCTGGTTTACTTACTACTAGCTCTGCAAAGCGCATTCCAAATATGAACAAACAACAAAACCTTATAAAACAAACACTTAATAGAAAAACAATCTTTGTAAATATACATCGCTGTCGCATTTGTCGTAAACGCGACAGCGACAAACTTACAGTTGGCGCACGTTAATATTCATCACCTGAATCCGGTAAGCGATTTGCCTCGGCGTCATGTTTAACAAACGCGCGGCTTTAGCTTGTACCCAACCCGCTTGCTCTAGTGCTGCCACCACCCTTTCTCGCTCGTCCATATCAGGGTCTTCAATCAACGCTTTATCCACGCTGGGGCGGCGACTAAAATTTTGGCCCTCAATGCCATCAATGACGATCAAGTCTTGATCGATAATTCCGTTTTCGCTCATCACCGATGCACGTTCCAGTAAGTTTTCTAATTGGCGAACATTACCTGGCCAGTCATACGCCATCATCATGCGTATCGCACTGTCGGTTAACGACAACTTACGACGCTGCTGTTTACTCAGCTTTTCAATCAGGAACTCCGCCAAATCAGGCAAGTCTTCGATGCGATCACGTAATGGGGGCGGAAACATTGGCATCACATTAAGTCGGTAATACAGATCTTCTCGAAAGCGATCTTGTTTCACCTCTTCCTCAAGGTTACGGTTGGTCGCCGCTAAAATTCGCACATCAACAGTAATGGTTTGAGTACTGCCAATGCGTTCAAACTCTCCTTCTTGTAATACCCTAAGTAACTTAGCCTGAAAAGCCGCCGAGATCTCACCAATCTCATCTAAGAACAAGGTACCACCGTCAGCCATTTCAAAACGCCCCTTACGCTGCTTTACCGCTCCGGTGAAAGCCCCTTTTTCATGGCCAAACAATTCAGACTCCAATAAATTGTCAGGTAAAGCTGCGCAGTTAAGCTTTATAAAAGGTCCGGTCGCACGTGGCGAGTTATAATGAATAGCATTAGCAATCAGCTCCTTACCGGTTCCAGATTCTCCGCGAATCAAGACCGTGCTATCCCATTTCGATACCAAACGGATCTGTTCAAATACGCGACGCATCACCTGAGAATGGCCAACAATATTATCTAAGCTGTAATTGCTTCTTACCTTACGCCTGAGCCTATCTCTCTCGGCTTCTAACTGATTGGTTTGTACCGCAACGTCTTTAGCTAATAAAACACTTTTAGCGATTAAGTTGGCGGTCATCTCTAGGAAACGGGTGAACAAGGCCAACTTTTCAGGATCGTCAATTTGCGGTTGGGCGGCCAATACTCCTAATACCTCACTAGACTTTTTAATTGGCACAGCAATAAAAGGTAAATCTAAGGCGTACAAATCAAGCTTGTCGGCAAAACGTAAGTCATTAGAGACTTTGCTCAATACAATTGGCTGCTTTTGGGTTAATACCGTACCTACAATCCCTTCACCGGGGCGATAACGAATATTTTTCCCCATAGAATCACCGAAGTTATTTGGGGTATGTACCGTATCAATAGTCAGTTGATCTTCATTTTCTGAGATTAAAGCTAACATCGCATGTTGCAACATTGCCGTGTCATGCAGAACCTGTAGAACTTTGGTGACACTTTGCTTGTAATCTAAGCTATTAGTTAGCACGCTGCTAACTTCATACAGAGCAGCTAAATGACTTTCTGCAATGCGTGTTTCGCGTGTTGTTGAATATTCCATTATTCACCCCGCTTATTACTGCGTAGAGGGAGTACAACCTTGGCTTTACAGCCACCTAAAGATGTTGCTTGGTATTGCACGGTACCGCTATGATCGCTCACGACTTGTTGAACAATACTTAACCCCACCCCTCGACAGCTGCTGCTGCCCAATGGCTTAGTGCTATAAAAAGGTTCAAATACTTTTAGTTGTAGTTTTTTATCAATGCCAGGGCCGCTATCTTCCACCGATATCTCGATGTCGCCTTCAATCACTTGGGTTGAAAATACAATATCTCTGCGCTTCATCTTAGCGAAATCAATCGCTTCGATAGCGTTATCTAATAATTGTTTTAACGCGACTCTTATCCTTGAAGGCTGGCCGGTAAAAGCGGGTAAAGTACCATTCAAATTGAGCTGAATGGCAATGCTACGCGACAGTAAACGCTGATTGCTCATCTCAGTCACTTCGTGCACCAATTGATTAATATTAACCGACTGCATCGCTTCATAAGGCTTTTGTGGTAAGGCATTTTGCAACTGAACGATAGCCGCATTCCCTGCATTTAGGCCCGCTTGCATCGCATCAATGCGAGAGCATCGATTAGCGCCACCACAAAACATGGTTAAGGCAGAATCAATCATATTGATCGGCCCTTGGATCTGATGAATAGCAGCATGCAGTGCCTCTTGCATACTATGGAGGGCTTCAGACTCAGCCGTAGAACGTTGTAGCTCGATTAATCTCTGCTGCTGTTGGCGACGTTGTTCGCGGGTAAACTCACTTAGCGTAAGCACCAAATAACGACTCGTCGTAGGCGTAAAGTAGTCATCTACATTGCCATCATTGAGCTGTACTGCCGACAAACAGCAAGAAAACCATCGTTTATGGCCACCGTTGCCAACCTCCAAGTTAAACTGCTGTCCATCAGCCAACTGCATGAACGCTACACCAGCTTCATTTTCACCAGGCTTGAATTGCTCCGCCACTAGATCAACAGGCTCACGTTGAAAATCAGACGCTAAGGTCTTATAAGACAAGTTATCTAATACCACGGTTTGGCTGTCATCGATCAAGGCTATCGCAACCGGCGCGGTATTAAGCACCGCTTCAACCATGGCTTTTTGATTAGCTACTTTTGTCTGATTGTTATGGCGCCTACTTATGTCACGGTGCATACCTACATAATGAGTAATCTCACCAGCTTTGTTATATAGGCCTTTTATAGACACTTCAGCCAAGTAGCGTTGGCCGCTTTTTTTACGATTAATCAGCGTACCTTGCCAGTTTTCGCCTGCAGATATGGCCTCCCACAAGCCCTGATATACACCGTGTGGCGTGGTTTTAAAACTCAATAAAGAGTGCTTTTTACCAATAACTTCAGCCGAACTGTAACCCGTCACCTCAGTGAAACACTGGTTAACGTAGAGAAAATTGGCGTCTAAATCACTAATAGAAATAGCTATCGGAGCTTGTTCTACCACTTGTAAATACTGCTCAGATAAACCTGACAGCCCTTCTTGACCTGCCAGATGAAGAGTCTGCTCTAGGCTTGTTTCTGCGTTTGGTCCTAATTCACTCATGAACTGCCTTCCTTTGCATTAACGCTAATGGTGACCTTAATGGCTATAATGCAAAGGCTATTCCCACATGCCAACACCGCGTTATCAACGGCTTAGTAAGCGATGATTGTTTGATTTACAACAAACTTGATTAAATTATCGGTAGGTTTTGTCAGCTTTATCACCAAAAGTCACCGGCAAATATGCCAATCAGAAGCCTGCGTAACACGCTAAATCAAGGCCTTACTCCCTAAAATGGTTCAATTTGCCCTGCTTGGTACAACACCTGCAATTTACTAGTCATGGTAATTATTGGAAGTAAAACATGGGTGAATATCTCTTAATCTTCATTAGTACTGCTGTGGTAAACAATGTCGTGCTGGGAAAATTTCTCGGACTATGCCCTTTTATGGGCGTGTCTAACCGAATAGACAGCGCCTTAGGAATGGGATTAGCCACCACTTTTGTATTGTGTTTAGCCGCTGTGGCAGCCTGGTTATTGGAAGCGCTGATCCTTGTCCCGCTAAATCTTCAAGTGATGCGCATATTAGTATTAATTCTAGTCATCGCCGCAGTCGTTCAGCTCACCGAGTTGCTCATACAAAAAAACAGTCCAGACCTTTATCAAGCCCTTGGCATATTCCTTCCCTTAATCACCACTAACTGTGCGGTATTAGGGGTAGCCTTGTTAGTGGTTCAAGACAACATGAATCTATTAGCCACATTATGTTACGCCTTTGGCTCAGCACTCGGTTTTAGCTTAGTGATCGTGCTATTTGCAGGGTTACGCCAGCGCTTGAAACTGGCAAAGGTCCCTGCTGCATTTAGCGGCTTACCGATTGCCTTTATTACAGCAGGACTATTGTCGATGGCCTTTTTGGGCTTCAGCGGCATGGTTAAATAGGAGCACTTTGGATGATGATTATTTCAATATTTTTATTAGTGGTGATCGGTGCCAGCTTAGGCGGCTTACTTGGCTGGGCCTCTAAAGCGCTCAAAGTAGAAGGCGACCCTAGGGTTGACGAACTAGAAGCCATGTTACCCGGTGGACAATGTGGACAATGTGGTGAACCAGGGTGCCGGCAAGCCGCCGAAGCAATGGTAGCAGGGCGATTATCGGCGCAAAGCTGCCCGCCTGGTGGTGCGGGCTTAGCCGGCTCTATCGCTTCGTTGTTAGGGCTTGAGTTAAGCAGCGAAGAAAATAGCACACCTTTAGTTGCTTATATTGATGAGTCCAACTGCAGCGGATGTACCCGTTGCTTTAAAGCATGCCCCTTTGACGCCATTGTTGGAGCCACTAAACAAATGCATACCGTTATAAACCACATTTGTACGGGCTGTCGTCTCTGCGAAAAAGCCTGCCCACAGGGTTGCTTGTCTATGCAAACACAAGCCGTTCAGCTAAATACTTGGCAATGGCCCAAACCACAAGTGGCTTAAGGAGGCAGTATGTTTAGATTAAAGGCTAGGCCATTCAGTGGCGGTGTTCACCCTAAGGGCTTCAAAGAGTTAACCAATAAACAAAGCATTGTTAAGCATTTTAGTCCTGACCGCGTGTATTTAGGCATGCAACAACGCAATGGTTCAATGTTGCATTGCTTGGTCGCAGCTGGAGATAGCGTTTATAAGGGGCAGTTAATTGCCAAAGGCAGCACCGAGATGACCGTGCCTTTGCACTCTCCGGTTAATGGCACGGTGTTAGAAATAAAACCCTACCTGAGTAGCCACCCAGCCGGAATTAAATGCCAAACCTTGGTTATCTTGAATAATGCAGTGAATCACTGGGGAGTGGATTACCCGCCTAGCGATTATCGAAAACTTACCCCCGAACAAATTGTACAGCGGGTACTAGATGCCGGCGTTGTGGGGTTAGGCGGGGCGGGTTTCCCTAGTGGCATTAAATTAAGGTTGGCCCGTAAAAGCCATGTGCATACCTTGCTTATCAATGGTGGTGAATGCGAACCCTACCTCACTTGTGATGATAGGTTGATGCAAGAACATGCTGCTGAAATCATTGGTGGCATCAATATGATGCTAAAAGCAATTGGCGCCACTAAAGCGGTGATCGCCATTGAAGACAATAAACCGCAGGCCATTGCCGCCATGACTAGCGCTTGCGAGCAGCAGCATAATATCCAGTTAAAAATGGTGCCTAGCCTCTATCCTATGGGCTCTGAGCGTCATCTTATTAAAGCGGTAACGGGTTTAGCCATTCCGCCGGGGCAGCTCAGCACCGCTAAAGGTATTCTGGTGCACAACGTTGCTACTGCCAAAGCCATATACCAAGCAGTAAGATTTCAACGTCCACTGGTGGAAAGAGTGATCACCGTTTCCGGTGATGCGGTAGAAAAGCCGAGTAACTTAACGGTACCTATTGGCAGCTTAGTCTCGCAGGTATTGGCTGAATGCGGCGGCCTAAAAGCCGAAGCAAACCGGATGATTGCAGGTGGCCCTATGATGGGACAAGTATTGCCCTCTCCGTTTGTTCCTGTAGATAAAAGTATTGGTGGCTTACTCGCCTTAAGTGATGCCCAGATAAACAAACGAGAATCACAAGACTGTGTGCGTTGTGGTAACTGCGTAAAAGTATGTCCGATGGGTTTAATGCCTTTTCAGATGGCCGCTCATAGCAACCAAGGTGACTTTAGCGGCGCACAACAATTTGGCCTCGACGCCTGTTTATTGTGTGGAGCCTGTAGTTATATTTGCCCCTCTAGCATCCCCTTAGTTCAATACTTTCAACATGCTAAATCCAATGTAAATGCGCAACGCAGCATGGTGCAAAAATCTAACCTTGCTAGGCAGCTTACAGATGCCCGCCAACAACGTTTGGCTAAAGAACTAGAAGCTAAAAAAGCAGCAAAAGCCGCCAAACGTAAACGCCCAGCAAGAGCGCCACGCAACCAAGGAGAACGCTAATGCTTAACCATAACCCTATTGCCGCTCCACACACTCACTCGGGGACGTCTACCACCAATATCATGTATTGGGTGATCGCAGCACTTAGCCCAGCAGCACTCTACGGAGTATGGCTGTTCGGACTTCCCGCGTTGTTGGTCATGGTCAGTTGCTGCGTTACGGCTTGGCTTTGTGAACTGTTTTGCTTATTACTGCAGAATAAAAATTGGCAGCGTAGCTTTGATGGCTCAGCATGGCTTACCGCACTATTACTGGCGATGAGCCTACCTCCCACAACACCCTGGTGGATAGCCGCACTAGGTACTAGCTTTGCCATATTATTAGGCAAACAAGTGTATGGTGGCCTGGGGCATAACCCCTTTAACCCCGCCATGTTGGGCCGAGTGATGCTACTGATTTGTTTTCCTGTGCAGTTAACCGATTGGCGTAGCATTTCTCCCCCGATACTTAGCGATAACGGCCTTATTTTTAGCTCCGCTTGGACCAGTATTGATGGAACCAGTGCCGCGACCCCCTTAGCCGATCTCAATCAAATTCAAGATTTAGCGACACTATTCACCGGCCAACATGCGGGCAGTATGGGTGAAACCAGCGCTTTATTGATTGCCCTTGGCGGGGTATTTCTGATCTGGCGCGGTATTATTCGCCCCTACATACCCAGCGCATTACTTTGCGGCATTGTTATACCTGCAGCCATTGCCCATCTGATTGACCCCAGCCTTTATGCCTCGCCGCTATCACACCTATTTAGCGGCGGCGCGATGCTAGCGGCATTTTTCATCGCCACCGACATGGTTACCTCACCCACCAGCCCACGTGGCCAGTGGGTATTTGGTTTGGCTTGTGGCTTATTGATTTGGTTAATCCGAAGCTTTGGCAGTTATCCCGAAGGGGTGGCCTTCGCCGTATTGATTATGAATGCTTGCACGCCGGTGATTGATCATTATTTACGCCCCACCATCTTCGGTATGCCAGCACCATTCAGCCGTTCGAAAGGAACCAAATCATGATGCTTCCCTGTATAGAAAAACATATCGACAGCACCTTATATCAATCTTTGTCGCTGGCCTTTGCGGTAGCGATTGCGAGCGTATTGTTGCTGAGTCTAAATATGTATACCGAGCCAGCAATAGCTCAGCGTTTAAATGAAGATAAGTTAGCTGCTATTGACTTAGTCATGCCACAGCAGCTCTACCAAAACCCGATGTTAGCGAGTGAACAGGTGTTTACCGTTCAGCACCAGCAATACACCCTATACACCGCTCTTAATCAAGATAGTGACGTAAGTGGTTACGTGGTGCAAACCCAAGCCAGTGGCTACGCAGGGCCAATTGATTTGCTGATTGGTGTCGATGCTGATCTAGCCATTCTAGGCGTGAGAATTTTAAGCCACAGTGAAACCCCGGGATTGGGTGACAAAATCGAAGTGGATAAATCTTCGTGGGTATTAAATTTTGCCGGAAAAAGCCTCACTAATACCCAACCATCAGCATGGAAAGTGAAAAAAGACGGCGGTGAATTCGATCAATTTACAGGTGCAACCATTACCCCTAGGGCGGTGGTAAACACCGTTCATCAGAGCTTGTTAGATCTTAAGCTTCAAACCCAACACGCTACCCAGCAAGGAGGCTAACCATGAGTCGCTACTCTTCAATTATTGCCGATGGTTTATGGAACAATAACGTGGTGCTTGGCCAATGTTTGGCTTTATGCCCCTTACTCGCAGTTACCTCTAGCGCCACTAACGGCTTAGGGCTTGGCCTAGCCACTCTTGCTGTGATGGTATGTGCTAATGCGGTTAGCGCCCTCATAAAAAACTACGTTAGCCGAGCAGTACGTATCCCAATTAATATTCTAATGATTGCCACACTGGTAACCATTACCGATTTAGTGCTAAACGCTTGGGTGCATCCGCTACATAAAGTCTTGGGGCTGTTTATCCCGCTGATTGTAACCAACTGTGCCATTTTAGGCCGAGTCGAATCCTTTGCCAGTAAGCAAAAATTACTGCCCGCTATTGTTGATGGCGCCGCCATGGGGATTGGTTTCACTTGGGTATTAGTCTTGTTAGGTGGAATACGAGAAATTATTGGCTCGGGCACCTTGTTTGCTAATGCCCATATTTTACTTGGCCCAGCATTTAGCAGTATCGAGCTGACCATTATCCCAGACTACCATGGCTTATTGTTGGTGATACTCCCCCCCGGTGGTTTTTTGGTGCTAGGTGGTCTACTCAGCATTCATCGTTTAATTCAGCAGTATCTTCAGCAAAAACAACAAACACACGCAAGCTGCTGTGTTGACCCAACAACTTCAGCTTAGGAGTAAACCTCTATGATAGTGAGTATTGCCTACGCCACCCCCGCACAACAACTGTGTATCAATGTAGATGTGGTGCAAGACAGTAGTGTCATTAATGCACTGCATCAATCTGGCATATTAGAACTGTGCCCTGAGATAGAACTCGACAAACAAAAATTGGGAATCTTCGGCAAATTTGTCACCTTAGAAAGCCTATTGGTTGAGGGTGACCGAATAGAAATATACCGGCCAATTACTTGGCAACCCGATTTGCTAGACGACGATGATGAAGACGATGACTAAGGTCGATTATTCTCCCGTCAACTCAAAACAGCCATTGTGAGTTTTGCTACATGGCATATTACTACAATGTAGCTAGGGCACAGAGAAAATACAAACTAAACCATTGTTAAATAACAAATAAAATAAGGATTGATAATTGCAGTGTTAAGTTTATTACCTATTTAAAGGAGTACTACCATGGCAGATATAGGCATTTTTTTTGGTACCGATACCGGTACTACACGTAAGATAGCAAAAATGATCCACCAGCAATTAGGTGCCGATCTGAGTGACAAACCGCTAAACATTAATCGTGTTGACGTAGACACACTCAGCGACTACAAAATGCTAATTCTAGGCACCCCAACACTGGGTGAAGGGCAACTTCCTGGGCTAGCATCAGATTGCCAAGCAGAAAGCTGGGACGAGTTTTTACCGCAACTAGAAAGTGCTGATTTTTCGGGCATAAAAGTCGCCTTATATGGCTTAGGCGACCAAGTAAACTATGCCAGTGAGTTTGTCGATGGCTTAGGTGAACTCTACGACACTATCGCCGACATAGGTGCCGAGCTAGTAGGAGAATGGCCAGCAGAAGGTTACACTTTTGATGACTCTGCAGCGCTACTCGAAAATGGCAAATTCGCTGGTTTAGTGTTAGATAACGATAACCAAAGCGAGCTACATGCTGAGCGTTTAAGTGGTTGGCTAGAGCAAATTAAAGCAGAATTTGGCGTTTAAACCCGTAGTTTAAGTGCTCATACCAAAGAATTCCGGTAGTAGGCCAACTCGCCGGAATTCTGCCTCAAGCATTAAGTTAATTCTCTGTTTGGTGCCATATCAACCACGACCAAGCAACACAACCAGACACTCTATGGTCGCTAGCAATGACCACAGGGGCCTTACTCCCTCCGCCAAAAACAGGCCCTTCAGCCTTTTTCCCTGATACGTTCAAAATTAACTAAACTTAAAAAACACGCCTTGCAACAAACATAAAGATATAACCCGTCTTTTAAGGGGGCAGCAATGGACCAAGAACCCGCAATAGTCAAAGAGATAAACAAAGAAATATCTGACCGTTACTTATATTCGAAGTTTGATTTTATTTTTAATCATATCCTCTTATTTATCGTAGTTGTGGCGAGTAGTTTCCCAGCATTCGCACAAATATTCGGTGATGGCCAAAGCAAGTTAACCGCGGCCATTGCCGCTATTCCCGCATTTATTTTGTTGTTCCAACGCACCTTTAAATGGGAACAACGTGGCGAATGGCACTGGGACTATCGTAGGCGACTGATGGCTATTTCTCGGGAAGTAAGAGATCAAGGCTTGTCAGCCGAACAGGCAAGTAAAAAGTTAAATCAACTTGAACAGGAACTCGCCGGCAGCTTTCCTGGTGTAAACTACCCTGCCAGCAAAGAGAAATAACAGCCGATTAAGGTGTATCCATGAAACTAACGACATTTAACCCAGAATTCACCGATGAGCTGATTGTATTTTTCAGCCAAGTATTTAGTGACGCCGCGAATCAAGCTGAGGGTAAGCTTATCGGTGATTTAGTCGCTAAACTTATTACCACGACAGCTCCGCAAGATATCGTTGGTTATCTAGCGATAGACGATGGCATGATTGTGGGCAGTATTTTTTTTAGCCGCATGAGCTTAAGCAACCAACAACATGCCTTTATCTTATCTCCTGTCGCCATTGCCACTAAGCATCAAGGCAAAGGCATTGGTCAGCAGTTAATCAAGTTTGGCATTGAGCAGTTAAAAAGCATCGGAGTTGAACTGCTGTTTACTTATGGAGACCCCAATTTTTACTCTAAGCTCGGCTTTAAGCAAATCAGTGAAACATTAATTAAAGCGCCACTTATACTCAGTTATCCCGAAGGCTGGTTAGCGCAAACACTGAATGGCAAATCAATGACAGCTATAGATGGAGAAACGCAGTGTGTTAAGGCTTTAATGGATCAACAATACTGGTAAAATCAAGCGCATAGTTGAATTCACACCCAAGCATGAGACACTAGCATGAACACCAAATACATCGATGAGGGTTACCCCCTACTCTATTGGGCAAAGCTGATTGAAGCAATATGCCCAAAGTGTGCTGGTGTTGGCGTAATAAGAGGTAAGCCTGATCATCGTGACTGGCACGCAAGTTTTATGTGTGGTTGTTGCCATCACTCGTTAACATCAGAACGGGATAAATGGCATGGCCCATTAAAGGCCTTTGGCAGCCGCCCTTGTAGTCGATGTGGCCATCAATCGGTGTTAGTCAGTCTTCTTTTTGACCAACCCTCGCAAATAACATCAAAGCATGGCCATGCAAAGTGCCCTGAATGTCAGTCGCTCAACGAAATAGAGCTCTCTTTTTCTCGAACCGCCCCCACAGATAATGCAGTCGACCCATTTTTTGGGCTTGAACTAGCATTAAAAGAGCCGACTCGCCACGGGGTGGTTTGGGCTTATAGCGCGCCACACTTAGCAGAATTAAAAGCCTATATCAGTGCCCAACACCGAATATCAGCTCAAGAAAAATGGTCATATTTTGGCAGGCTGCCACAATGGATCAAACTCAGTAAAAACCGACAAATGGTATTAAAAGCCATTAGTAAGCTAGAGCGCAGGCTTACCGCATACAGCTAACAGTAACACTTAATAATAAGTAACTACGAAGCTGGCTTCACTGTCCCTACAAAAAGCGTTTAACCTTAATGCTAACTGGTTCTTCTAAACGGTTAGTATCCTTCTCATCTATTTTCATTTGGGAGTGATTTGGCAACTCACTAACTGACTTATCGAGGGTTTTCTTTGAACTGATACGGATGCAACGATTTGTTTTCACAGCACCAAAAACTTCCGAAGATCCGTTAGAACACACTTTCATTTTTCGGTTTTTTTGAGCCTTTAATGAACATAGTAAATACTTGATTTAAGCTAACGCTTTGATCGTGTCTGAACCCCGCTACTACTTCTATAGCGCCGCAACTATCAACAACATATTGAACCTGCTGATTACGTAACTCAGAGAACAGCAAAATGGCAGTATGCAGCAATAGTAGTATCACCGCGAAGCTAAGTAAGAACCAAATTATTTAAACCCACGCAGGTTTTTTGACTTTATCCTGACTTAAAAAATTCCTTTTGGAAAGTCAGTTATTCGATAAAAAAAGAAGGAAATTCAACGCCTATGTCACCTAAGTACTTTGCTGTAAATTAAAGCGGATTACATCTTTATGGATGCCATACACCATCAAGGCACCGGAGTTTTTGTTAGAGTAATAACGCATCCATCCGTTGTCTAAGGTCATTTCCCATTCATTAAGTGAACCAAAACGCTGAAGATATAGGTCTATTTTGAGAGTTTTACCTTTAGGCCATAATCGACCAAGAGCATCGTTATACCAAACACCTGCTACGATGCCCTTATTCTCATAGATAGTTATACCAAACTCTGGGGTATTAACTGAAAATGAATGAGTATCCTCATTAAGTGTTTCTTCAATTGTACCGTCTAATGCCTTAAGCGTTAACAATGCGCTATCTATACTGCTGCCAAGCGCTACATGAGGAGAGTACAGCTTTTTGGGCCAAATAATATTCATGACTTCCTTTTTCCTTGATGCTTCCTATGTAAACAAGCCAAATAAAGCTTAGTAATTTTATGCTCGACGATGAATGGCCAAGCTAAGTTCAGCAAATAAATCTTTACTATTTTCGTAAGCAATCAAAGTAAGCCTCTCGTTTTCATCTAAATCTACATAAACTAAGGCTAAGCCTAACAAAACAGTCATTTTAACGTTTTTTACTCTGTTCAACCTTATCTTTACGTCATAATCGGTGATTGAATTTGACAGCAACAGTTGATCCTCACTAATCTTAAGGCGGTTTTGGGTACAAATGGGCAAGCGGTGCATTTCGAAGTGAAGAAGAGCGCCAGGTACGATTATTCCAACACCGATAATCAAGGTTGCAATCGAATAGGCTGCTGTTAGTAATGCTATAAAGGCCCCTAAAACGATTAATAATCGAGCAACAAACCTTAACTGAGTCGCTAATAGTTGGTACTGCAAAAGATCAAATTGAAAATTCATAGCTAACCGCAAATTGAACTAAAAGTGAGTATACATTCACTATTCTTACTTTGGAGCAATAGGAAACCCTTTCGGTTGTTCAAGCAAAGAAACTGAAGGTAGAGAGCCCTTCCCTCCCCAGTATATAAGTCCGTCAGGTTGATACTGAACAGCGATATTACAGTTTTGAATTAAAAACCTAGAACAATAGACATCTGAAGAATACTGATAATGTGGTTGAACCAAAAATTCGTATAAGTGAGTGCTACCCGAGTCTCTTATGCTTAAACGGCCAAAGTCAGACTTTATGTCACCAGCTAAAGTCAAATCCAACATAGAGTTCGGTTCGACGGTGACACATTCAGGAACTTTCAAGTTTACATTACATACATCTACACTACTTTTCCCATTGTTGTAGAAAGTCAACGATATGAGTACAGAACAACTTTGTAATAGCCAGGCACAACTCAGTAGCCATAGAAGTCTAATAAGGCGTACATTCATAAATTACTTTTATCGGTTATTGTTAGTTTAGAGCTTATCAGATACTTTTATTAAAAACAGACCTCTACAGCTAAAATTGATAAAAGCATCATAAGGTAAAAGTAACTAAACACTTAGACTCTCACTTTGTGCGGCGAACATAAGGGGGGATAAATCCTTAAAAAATATATAGTGAACAACACACTTACGCCATACAATGTTGTTAGCTTCTATTGATAATGTTTTTATCACCACTTTGACAATCCATTGGCTTAACGCGTAAGTCGAGCCAGGCTCTTTCACAGCAAAACCTTAGCTATAGGCTAAGACTTTTTTCGAATTAAGGACTATTCATGACTAACGTTTCTAAAACCCTTGGCCTAACATTGCTCGCTTCAGTTCTCAGTGTGGCCATGCCTGCACAAAGTGCCGATTTAGGCTCTTTGCTCGATTCAGCCTCATCATTAAGTGGCTCTGATAGCTCAGGTATTAGCAGTGATTTACTCGGCAGTTTAACCAGCCAGTTGGGCGTGACAGACAGTCAGGCCGCCGGCGGCACTGCCGCACTAATGGCGCTGGCTCAACAGCAACTATCTAGCAGCGATGGTTCACTACTCGACAGTATTATTCCTTCAGGCGCTAGCGATTCAATGAGCACTCAATTGCTCAATCAAATTACCAATATGGAAAGTGTACAACAAGCCTTTGGCGCACTAGGCCTAGACGCCAGCATGGTTCAACAATTTGCACCGATCATTATGCAGTACTTAGGCGACAATGGTGGCGCAGATTTGTTAGGCAGTTTAACTAAGATTTGGGCGTAATTATCCTGCTAAAAACGAGTAGTTTAGGCTACTCGTTTTTTGCCTCAACAACGACTGTCTATTACACCATACACTACCGCCTAGCCAGGCCATTAATTGAGAGGCTCACTCTGGCAGATCTTCGCTAGCCACTGACGCTGTCGCTGTTTACAAGCATGTTGAAATAAGGCCTGCTGGATTTTTTCTTTGGCGTGTTCAAAGGGCACTTGGTGCTTTTCAACATGCTGCTTACACCATAGCAAGTGGTAACCCATCTCAGAAAGTATAGGCTGACTAAAGCTGTGATCGTTCATCGCAAACAAAGCTTGGTTAAGTTCAGGTAGCAGTTGTCCTGCTTCCACTAACCCCAAATAACCACCATTCACAGCCGTTGGGCACTCCGAATGACGCTCGGCGAGATGCTCAAAATTGTCTGCATTAACAGTGTTAGCCAGTTTGCCAATTCTGATTTTCGCTTGCGTAGCAGTATTTTCTTTAAACTGCGGGTTAATCGTAATCAGCAAATGATGTGCTTCACAGCGTGCGACTTGAGTAAATTTATCGATATGCTGTTGGTAGTAATCTTGCGCTTGTTGTACTGAAACCGGGTCGATGTCTTTAGACACATAAGCCAGCACTGCATCATTGATTAGCTCATTGGCGACTGCCAAACGCAAGCCATCCACACTAATCTGATTAGCCGTTAGCGCTGTTCTAAACTCGTCTTCAGAGTTAAAACTTTGCCTTACTAACTCAATCGCTTTGTCGAGCTGATGCTGTTCAATATGCACTTGCTTCGCTTCGGCAGAAGCCAGCACTCGCTGTTGAATGGCTTCGGTTTTGCCCACCACTCGAGCCAGCTCTTCGCACTGATGACTATCCAGCTGTTCGGGGTTTAACTCAAACAAAGATAAGCTGGTTTTCATCATTAGATAAGCCCGAGACTCGGTCAAATTGGCGGCACGGATATCGATGCTGCTTGAAGACTTATACGACATAAGACACTTCCTCCAAGGCTGCCAGCGCTCGCTCTGGTACTTCAACGTCTAATTCACCGTATTGAATACGATAGTGTGGCATGGCTTGCTCTTTGCGACGCACCGCGAGCACATCAACAATGCTTCCTTTGTCGGCCACCACCTCTCCTTGCTGAGATAAAGACAGGGTTAAGGCGGCTTTGTCACCATACTCAAATAAATTAGGCTGCCAGACTAACTCGGCATCAATTAACTCTGTTTCTTTACAGCCAATGGTTAAGCCTTTATTAAGAAACTGTATTTGATAGACAATTTGATTTTGCAAATAATATCCAGACTGACGAACATAACCGGTCGCGCCGCGCCTCACTAACAAAGCTCCTTTCTTGCAACCAGGAAAGCTGCCGTCATTGCGAATGTTTTCTACCACCCTCACTTTACATCCATAACCAAACTTTGCGGTATTCATCTGCTTCACCTCTATTGTTCAACATCCTTCACATGCACTACAAGCTGGGGTGGAATGGGCGACCACAACCCCCTTCTCTAACAGGCAATACGCCTTGGCAACCAATACTTTGTAGTCTTGGTAAGTACTCGCTGGTTGCTTGGCTAACAATTGACCTAACAAACGCAAGTACACAACACGTTTGGCTTGTATCAAGCCAGGTTTATATTCCACCTGAAAGCCCTGTAGAAAATCTTCAGCGCCACTAAAAGAAGCCACCATTGTTTCAATATTCTGTTGGTCTACCGCAACAGGCGGTGTTGTATTGTTCATTGCGCTAACCCTCTATCCGCCCATTTGCTATAAGCAAGCTTGCCATTTATATCCTGATTCAACGAAGCCACACCAGCGATGCTATTGTTATAAAAACCCAGTAACTCTTGGTTAGACGGGCTACGTTTGTAAGTTTCAGCCCACTGACTCAACAGTGATTTTAATAAGCCACATTGGGCCGCAGTCAGCTGTATACCCAAATGTTGGTAAACCGAGACAATGGCTTTGCTACCCGAGTGTTTGCCTAATACCAAATGGTGTTTACGACCCAATAGTTCAGGGGCAAAGCCTTGGTAGTTGTTAGGGTCTTTGAGTAGGCCATCAACATGAATACCTGACTCATGAGTAAAAACCTGCTGACCAATAATGCTTTTACTTACTCCCACGGTCCGCCCTGATGCTTGTTCAACCAAAGCGCAAATAGCTGGCAAACGGCTTAAGGAAATGCTTGGAATAGCGCGTTTCCCGGCCAACTGGGTAACACTTAAAGCCATGATGACTTCTTCTAAGGCAGCATTACCGGCTCGCTCACCTAAACCCGTTACCGTAGTATTGACCGAATCAGCCCCAGCCTTAATTGCCGCTAAAGTATTCGCGGTGGCCATGCCCAAATCGTTATGCGCATGCATTTCAATCTGCAGATCAGTGTGTCGCTTTAGCTCGCTGATCAACACTTCTGTCGCAAAGGGATCTAATACCCCTAAGGTATCTGCAAACCTAAGTCGCACAGCTCCCCACTGTTGGGCTTGATGGGCTATTTGATATAAATCATCAAGCTGAGCGCGCGAAGCGTCTTCCATACCAATACACACCGCTAAACCTAAGTCTTGAGCCTGCTTAATGTGACCTTCTAACTGCTTTAGCAACTGGCTTTGGCTAATCGCTAACTTTGATTGCCGCTGCTGTGCAGAGGCTGGGATAGATATATCTAGGTAATCCAGCCCCAGTCCCCCTGCCAAGGCAATGTCATCTCGATGTAAGCGACTCCACCCCATGCTTTTAGTACCACTAAGGCTTGAGCAGATCGTTTTAATCACCTCTCGCTCTGCCTCCCCCATAGCTGGTACACCCAGCTCTAGCTCGCTAACACCAGCGCTTTGTAAGGCGCTGGCAATTTGCAATTTCTCGCTAGCGCTGAAAGCGACGCCAGCGGTTTGTTCACCATCGCGTAGGGTTGTATCGTTAATGATTAACATCAAGCCACCCCTTCATTTATCCATATACTGGGCTAAAGCTTTCTTGGGCCGGTAAGTCGTTTGCTGCGTCCCAATAAGGCGACAACATACGTAACTTGGCGACAATACCGGGCAATACCGCCAACACTTGGTCTACCATGGCATCATCACTAAAACGTGAAAACGAGAACCGAATGGCGCCATGTGCTGCGGTGTAAGGAATGTCCATGGCGCGCATCACATGTGAAGGTTCTAAGGAACCAGAAGTACACGCAGAGCCTGAAGATGCCGCTATACCATGCTGATCTAACATCAGCAAAATTGACTCACCCTCAACAAATTCAAAGGCAATGTTACTGGTATTGGGTACCCGATGGCGCGGGTCTCCAGTAACAAAACAATTAGGCACTTTAGCCAGTAAACCTTGCTCTAATCGGTCACGTAGCATCGCAATACGTGCCGAATCTTGCTCTACCGATTGCTGAGCCAATTCAGCCGCTTTTCCAAGGCCAACAATACCACTGCTGTTCTCCGTACCAGCGCGGCGGCCGCGCTCTTGATGTCCGCCACGTAACAGCGGCCTAAATTTAGCACCACGGCGAAGATATAAGGCGCCAATGCCCTTAGGGCCATGAAATTTATGGCCCGATAAAGACAGCAAATCAATACCACTATCAGCCACTTGAATGGGCAGTTTGCCAGCCACTTGCACTGCATCGGTGTGAAATAGAATGCCCTGTTGCTTGGCCAATTCAGCCATACCGCGAATGGGAAACAAGCTGCCGGTTTCATTGTTGGCCCACATAAAGCTGGCTATTGCCACATTTGGGCTAAGCGCTTTTTGGTAAGCATCCATGTCTAAGCGACCTCGCTTATCAACCCCAATCCAATGGATGATATAACCTTTACGCTCCAACAATTGGCACAACTCTAAGGTAGCAGGGTGCTCGATCACCGAGGTAATAATTTCTTTGCGTTGCGGGAATGCCTCAACCGCCGACATTATTGCGGTGCTAGTGGCTTCGGTGGCACAGGAAGTGAATATTATTTCACTGCTATGCTCTGCGCCAATTAAGGCTTGAACCTGGCGACGTGCAGTCTCTAAAGCTTTGCCCACTTGTTCACCAAACTGATGAATTGAAGAAGGGTTACCATAGAACTCGCTCAAATATGGCAGCATAGTGGCAAGCACTTTAGGGTCAACTTGGGTGGTAGCATTATTGTCTAGATAGGCAAAATCTTTGTAATCATTCATAGTTCTACTCCCTTACGCTAAGCTCGCTGAGCCAGTTGGATACACCGTTATGCGTTCACCCAAGGCTTGGCTGAGTTTTTCTTCAATCATTGCCAAAGTACCCGCCGACAATCCACAGCCAGAACAGGCGCCAGTTAACGACAAAAACACCATGTCATCTTCAACATCAGACAGCAGTACATTGCCACCATCAGCTTGTAATTGTGGGCGAATCTCGTCTAAGGCTTGTTCAATCACGCGGATCCGCTGCACGATGGTGGTTGCCGGGCTTACGGGCGTAATAACTGGGCTAAGCTCCGCTAAAGGTGCGCCAAGGCACTCTTCTAGTACCCACTCAATCTTTTCATGGCAGGCGGCGCATGCCCCCCCTGCTTTGGTGTAATTGATCACATCTTCTAGGGTGGATAATTTGTTTTTAGTCACAACACGTTTGATCAATGCGTCATCAATGGCGAAACATTTACAAATCAAATCTCCCTCTTCGTGCTCTTCAGCCACTTCTTCACCGCGATACTGAGCAACAGCGGCGTGTAAGGCTTCCATACCCATGACTGAACAGTGCATTTTTTCAGGCGGTAAGCCATCTAAATAGTCGGCAATATCTTTATTAGAAATACTCATGGCTTGGTCAAGAGTTTGGCCAATGATCATTTCAGTTAATGCAGAAGAAGAGGCAATCGCGCTGCCACAACCAAAGGTTTGAAATCCTGCGTCTTCGATAACATCGGTATCAGGATTAACTTTAAGTGTTAAGCGTAAAGCGTCTCCACAAGAGATAGATCCCACATCACCAATGGCGTTAGCTTGCTCTACTGCTTTGGCATTTTTAGGTGTAAAGAAATGTTCTTTTACCTTTTCTGAATAGTTCCACATACGCTACCCCACGATGTTAATGATTAAATGAGGGCAGTAACTAGCTAGCTTGAGACAACATTGATGCTTACTGTTGAGTATTGAGATGCCATTGGGAACTAAAACACAGCGTTTCTTGCTCGAAGGATCAATACTCAAATTACCTAGTTACTGCTTAACTAGAGTATTGCAATCTAGATACCGCATTGGTCAACGTATATAAGGTGTTGTTTTTGCGAAGATTTAATTTCATGGGCGGTGTTAACATGGTGTGAGCTACATCACATCTACAATTTAATGTCGGCTTTGCGACATTGATTGTAGCTCTCTAAATTGTGGCTCTTTAGACTTTAGTTTACTCACCGATACCTGCTGTCTAGCCTTGCCTGCTAAGTGACGCGTTAAACGGCGGCTCACTATCACTCCTAAGCTAAAACCTGCCAGTGCCCCCAGTCCAGCCAAGGTGTTTTGTCCATCATGGTGTTGCCAATCGGTCACATAGCTAGCAAAGCTGTAACTCACTAATAAAGCGCCCCCCACTAGGCCTGCCAACGAGGGCAGCAACATAACGGCTATCACCTTTAATAAAAAGCTATCTTGGCAAGACACATTCAGGTGTTGGCCAACTACCATAGACGGTTGTTTGGCTAAACGCGCACTAAACAGGCCACCGTCTTCTGTTGCAACATTAATACAACTACTTTTTTGCGCGCAAGACTTACAGCTAGATTGGCGCTCACCTTGCAGCTCAACCGAGTCTTCATTTATCGCCACAACCTGCATTATCACGTCAGCCAAAATCTAGATCCTTTGTTAAAAAGGTGTCAATACGAGTTAAGCGGAATCACGCCTCTTTGCGGCCCAAACAGTGCTGGCAAACCTTAGCCATTTGCCTCTGCGCTTAACTTACATTGGCGTAACCATTAAACGCCAGCGACTACACTGGCGTATAACTCGCCACACATAGGTAAACGAACTAAGCCATACTGCTAGCCGAAGTATGGGTGTGGCAGTTTTTAGGGCATACCGTTGAACACGCACTACAACCAATACAATCGCCAGCGTTTTTTAACTCCATGACCATCACAACATCATCATCGTAATCATCATAAGCGTCATCATCTTCATCAATCTCACGCTCTACCAAGTCGAATACATCACGCGGACAAACCTTGTAACAACGGCCACAACCAATACATGAACCTTGGTCAAGCTCGGTTACAAACTGTGGCTCCCAGGAGTTTCCATCTCTGGTTAACCCCATATATTTAACATCACTCATTTCGTTTTCCTTTTTTAGTTAAAACTGTGCCCTACCAAGGTTCGTCTAATAACTCGTTTAATCGCGTTTCTGCATCAGCGTCGCTTGAATTTTTTACCATCCATGGCAAAGGTTGGTGAACAAACTGTAAATGCAATTCACCCAGCAATAGGCTTAAGTCCTCGTCAGTATCAGCCATAATGCCTACAATGTTGGCTTGCTTAAGTAAGCGCATGGCTCCTTGCCCGCAAGCGGTACTAAATACCGCTGCACACCCTTTTAGGGCGTCAATGCGTTGTTGCAAGCGTTTGTTGTCATGACCCGGAGGGCTTAGCTCAAATTGGAGCGCTTCAATCAATTGAATATGTTCAGGGCCAAAGCCGTAAACTAAAAAGGTGTGAGCACTGCCAAAGTGTTGATCAACTCTAAGCTTGCTCTCACTAGCAAACGCCACCTTAAAACTGTGCTCCCGTTGCTGTCCGTCTTCAATCAGCCGCAGCTTTCGCTCAATTACTGGCATGCTCGCCTCACTGTTGATTGGTCAATGTTTGCTCTGGACCAAAGCGGTAAGCACTAACATGCGCTGGCACTTCGTCTTGGTGATAAGCTTTTAGTAAATTGGCTAAGGCAAATAAGCGCGCGCGCGCGCCCTCATAACCCACTTGCAATACATCACTATTGCCAAATCTATCGTGACAAGGATATCCCGCTCGCAATACCGGCGTTTCAGGTTCACACAAATTGGCACAATGGGTATTGCCCACCACCAGCTCAATGGAGCCTAACTGCTGGCTAAGATCTGACAGATCGCCAATAATTATTCGCTGTGCGTTGATTTGCTTTAACGAACGACTATTTAAGGTGCTAACCACAAGCTTAATTTGCGCTCCTACTTCACTTAATAATGATGAATAACCGCAGGCGGCATCGGGCTCTAAGGCCAAAGCAATGGTGCTGTTTGATAACAAGAAGTGGGTATCTAATAAACTATCTTGTAGTCGTTTACGTTGGCGGCTTAACCAAGCAGGAACTGGCTTGCCTGACAATCTAGACAAAATCAAAATTAGTTGGTCAGTCTCAGCTAAGCCCATTGCCATACCCAAATGATAACTAGGCATCCCGCATTGCTGTTCTAAAACATGCGCAGCACTACTCATCGACGGCCCCACCACCAAATTGGCCGCGCTATAGGCCATATCCGCTAACTGCTTAATGCTAGTACCGCCGGTAGCAGTAACCGAATAATCTTGCTCAGCCAAATGGCCATCTAGCGACAGCGACAAATTGGGTAACATAATGGCGCTAAAACCAAAGGCACCACAGTAATGCTCTATTAGCTCTACATCGGCACTGGTGAGAGCCACCGAACAAAATACATTCAGTTGCTGGTTATTTCGTTTAGCCAGCGCAGTAGCGCTATCAATAGGGTTGTGCAGCAGCATTTGTTTGACGCAAGCTTGAATAGCATCAGCAAACCCGGTTTGCATAGTACCTACAAAGTCAGGGGTCGTTACCGGCACAATGTATACCTGCTGATATTGCGGATACTGCTGCCTAAACTCTCTAATCACTCTATCTAGATCACAGCCCTGCATCTCCGTTAAGCCAGTAGTCATAACCATAATCAATTTGGGCTGATGTGTATCACACAATAACTGTAACGCTTGGCTTAAGTTGTCATCGCCCCCCATCACCGCTGCAATGTGGTCAATGGCGGTGTTTTGCAATGGGATTGGCTCTCTAAAATGTTGAATTAAATACACTTTGGCAAACGCACCACAACCTTGAGAACCATGCATTAAAGGGATGCTGTCGGCTAAACCCATACAGGCCAGCGTCGCGCCGGTTGCAGCACTGGTTTTTAAGGGTTGTTCTACTAAGGGGCTACGACTTTGTTCGATTAACTGGCTCATGGTTACTTCTCCTGATCGCAGGATTGAACAGCTGAATTTAACCAAGGTTCTGGTTGGCTAACCAAATCCCATACAGGACTTTCTAAGGTACGGCACAATTCTTTGGCAAAAGTAAGCATGCCTAAATACCCCGCGTAAGCATGTTCGCGTTCTTGGTTAATATCTAAGAACGGGAGCCGTGCCTTAATCGCGGTATACATATTTCGACCACCGGCGATCATTAAGTCTGCGCCATGTTGCTGGGCTATATCTAATAAATTTCGAGCGCCACCTTCGTCAAGCATTAAGGCGTCTTCTCCCATAATTTGTTGGATTTTAGCCTTATCCTCAGCGGTTGATTTTTTGGTCCCGGTAGCCACCACGCTAATGCCTAACTCTTGAAGTGCAGACACAATTGACCAAGACTTAACCCCGCCGGTATATAACAGGGCTTTTTTACCTTTTAGGCGTGCTACATAGGGGGTTAGTTGCTCACGAATGCGGCTCTCTTGCTCAGCAATTAAGGCTTCCGTTTCCAGCGTAACTTGTGGGTCGGCCAATAAGCGGGCAAAGCTACGCAAAGAATTTGAGGTATCTTCTACCCCATAAAAACTGCCTTCAAACCACGGAATTTGCCAGCGCTCTTCAAGCATTCTGGCCACGTTAATTTGCGCCCGCGAACACACCACCATGGCTGCATTAGCACGATGCATGGTTTGAATTTCATGAAAGCGCGTATCACCCGACATACAGCTCAGCACCCGATACCCTAAACACTCAAGCAGTGGCGATACATGCCAAAATTCGCCAGCAATATTGTACTCTCCAATCAACACAATATCGTTAACAGCGCGGCTTGGATCGTGTTTCATCATTGGTTTAGCGGGTGGCTCTGCGCGACCAATAACCTGCTTAACCATCACTTCGCCAGCAATACGGTTACCCAAGTTTTTACTGCCATAAAAACCAGCGGCATCAACGGCTATTACTGGAATATGCCAGCGTTGTTGGGCTAACAGACAAATGGCCGCCACATCGTTGCCCTCAAGGGCCGGCACACAAGTAACATAAACAAAAACCGCCGGTGGCTGATGCTTTTCTACCACCGTTTTAATCGCATGCAACAGGCGTTTTTCAGCCCGCCCCATAATCACATCTTGCTCATTCAAATCGGTAGTAAAGCCTAAGCGGAATAAATTACGCCCAGAAGCACGTGTGCCGCGGTTATTCCAGCTATTGCCAGCACAGGCAATCGGGCCGTGAACAATGTGGGCAACGTCAGCAATGGGTAACAGGGTAATTTGCGCCCCATCAAAGCTACAGCCTCCAGCCGTTGCACCGGGCACAGGTCTAGCGCATCCACTTTTCTCACCACTGTTATGCTCGCAAGCTGGCTCGTCTAATAACTCGGCTATTTCACTTCGCTTCATGCTTACCTCTCATAACAATAACGCTGCTTAAATTGAATAAAGCGTTTGTCACAAGCAGTGCAACTAGCAAGCCACCACGTAACGCATTGATTAATATGAATTATGTGTTGTAGGGTTTGCTACAAAGGCTCTGACAAACGATACAATGTGCAACATTTGTAAGCAGAAAATTAAGCCACATTTAGCAAAGTCTGAGCATTGATGAGGAGAATCAACCAATCTATGTGTTGCTGTAAGGTGCTAGGTTAATGGTAGAACCTCGAATCAGGGTTAAAACAGCGGATGACAATTTCGATGATAAACGTGACGGCTTACCTAGCTAATACAAGATAAGCATAAGAAACCCTTAGCCTTATGTATATTAATCAATCAGCTTAATTAATTTTTTTATAAACATTAGCTGATGAAATTTTAATTTAGCTTACAACATATATAAGCATTTACTCATTAATGTTTATAAACAACATGCACCATACAATTGAAATGATTAACACATCACTCAAGTCATTCAATATGCTAAGTTTAACTCGTACGGCTCCAGTTTAATTATTCACATTTAATCCTACAATTTAGGCACCAGCTAATAAACGGATGTAAATAAAGGTAAACAGTTAAGTTGATATATCACAAAATTATTTAAGCGAAATAAATCAATGCGTTATTCTGCGCCCTCATAGAAAACCCTTTAAAACGGGCACTTAACCAGCTCAAGCCATGTGATTACTGTGTTAAGAAATAACAAGCCTAGCGTGGTGAACTATACTACTCACTAGCTAACAACGGTGTTTCTACATATTTTTTCATATTAATTCCCTTGCTCAGCGATTAATTACTGTTCTTTAAATAGACATTAAACCTGTAATTTAAAAAGGGAAAATTATGAACGACATTATCACAGCAATAAATGTAGATGGAACCATGCAAATCCAACCCGCGTTTGGCACTAACAGTGGTTTTGAGTACAAATTTAAAACAAACTTTCGAAATAGCCACACCGTATTATCCGGTAACAAACTAATATCAATTTCGGTTAAGCAAATCAATCCAGGTTTTCAAGTACCTATTGAAGTGATGTTAGTTAAACCAGGGTCAAACAATGAATTTGCGATGGTTCAACCCGATATCGACAATGTACCTGGTGTTTTAGCGGCTATAAATGATGGTATTGGCCCCCTTCCTGAATTTGGTGAAGATGCAGGGGTTTTCATCGACGATAATCGGCCAGGAGGAGCGTCACCGCCAGTAGTCGATGAACGCTATAAATATCTTATTAAAGATGCTGATCTAGATGGAACGTGGACACTAAGAATTAGAAACAAGAGCACCGTTACTGAGAGCTTTAACATTCATCTAATACACCCAGATTTACAATTAACACTTAGCGAAACCGCCGTTCCCTTATCACTATTAAATAGATTACTACTAAAAGTGCACAAACTGGTGGGAATGAGAGTTCGGCTAGATAATACCGCCTCGGTTAAGTTTAATCCTGAGTTTTCAAAAATGTTAGGCGTAGATAATATCACTAAACCTCTAGATTTACCTTTGGGTGCCCGTTTGCGCGATCTCAATCTTATTGTCCCGTGCCCACAAATTGGCAGACGAGGCAATGACACCCTGTCCCTCCCTATCCCCCTTGAATTTGAAACAACTGGGCCAGCAGAAATTGATATAGCAGGCCCCAATATCAATATTACGCAATTCTCTTTTAACATCGAGCTCCTCTTTAAGGGGGCGTTCCCCTATCGTGAGACAAGAAACCTAGCGGCTGAAAAAATTGACGCTAGAAATGCGAATGGCCACTTAACATTAAAACATGACAGTCAGATTAGCATTTCCACCTTAGGCATTATTGAAAGCAGTATTAGAGATGCCATTAATAGTGAAATAAACGGCTTACTAGATGGCGCGGATATGAACAAAACCTTAGCTGACATAGCCCCCCATGTTACTGAAGGGATTATGTTCTTGGCGAAAGGTAACGATGATCGGCAATTTTATGATTTGCGAATGACAGACGCTCAAATGATCGTTCGGCATTATGCTACCCCTAGCCATAAGCTTCGTCTGCAGGAGGCCTTTCAGCCAGACCATGAGTTTGAGCCTTTATTGGTTGCCCAAGCATTTACCCCCGTTACGCCAACCGTTCCCACCACGGTTCCATTTCAATTTTTAACTCAAGGCTTTACTCCAACATTTGTCGGCACAACAGGTACCATGGCACCTGAAACGCCAACTAACGGGGGGGCCGCTAAAAAAATAGAACATATTGTTGTGCTGATGCTAGAAAACCGCTCTTTTGATCATATGCTAGGTTACCTAACATCAAAAAAAGGCCGCAATGATATTGATGGGCTTGGCAATATTGCTAGTTACAGCAACCCAATCCCCGGAGGTAACCAAACCCAAAGCATCCTGCGCTTGCAAGATGGAAAGGCTGTTCAGGTAGACCCAGGGCACAGTGTAACCGCAAACCAAGAACAAATAGCGGGCGGAGAAATGTCTGGCTTTCTGTCTAATTATCTTCGTAAGTCAGCGTTCTCGAATGATCCTGAAGGCGCTAACGTAGTAATGGGTTTTTATGATGACGAGCACCTTGAAGTATTTGACCAACTGGCTGATGAGTATATGGTATGCGACCGCTGGTTTTGCTCACACCCAGGTCCAACCTACCCTAATCGGTTTATTTCATTGATGGGAAGTACGCCCGATGTTAATAACTTAGAACTAGAATCTCGACTGGCTGGTGCAGTAAAAGGTACAACGATTTTCGACTTGCTAAGTGAAGGTAATGTTAGCTGGAATTATGTAGAGAGCAATATTTCATTTTTGCGTATGTTTGAAAAATACCGCATTGACGAAACGAATATAGTGCAGCGCAATAATTGGTTAACCAAGGCGAGAAATGGCAACTTACCTGCGGTTTCTTGGATTGACCCCCATATTGGAAATTTAGAGATAGATGATGATGCCGATGATGACCATCCACCGTCAAACGTGGTTCGCGGTCAAGAAGGCGTATTTGAGATATATGCGGCATTAACAGCCAACAAACAACAATGGGACAAAACACTGTTTGTGATTACTTACGATGAACACGGTGGATTTTATGACCATGTTCCTCCACACGGAATAAATAGCAATACAGCCCCCGAGGTCCACAAAATACATCCCGATGGCGCTACTCATTACGGGCCAAGAGTTCCTGCCTTGTTGGTTTCTCCTTGGATCAAAAAACGTTCAGTTTCTAGTACTGTATTTGATCACACCTCGTTACTCAAAACGATACTCGTTAATTTCTTAGGTGAAGAGGCAGGCAATCAAAACTTATTGGGACCGCGCGTAGATGCTGCAAATAGTTTGCTTGATCAGCTAGAAAACACCAAGCGTGCGAATACCGTGATACTGCAAGCTCCAGCGCCTGCCGCCAACTTTGCACCAGGTGACGTGAATATCCCTATAGAAAAGAGCAGTTTTCACTTAGGAATGAGGCTGTTCCCGTTTGGCTTGCAATTTAGAACACAAGTAGCGTCTAAGGTTGATGATTAAGCGCGATATAAGGCTTGATGGCTTAAGGTCTGTTTAGTGAGCTAAACAGGCTTCTTTAGCCCCAGATGAGTAGCAAGTATTAGATTGATGACAAAGCCTACTGAATACACAACATGCGGGATCAATGTTAAATACCAACGCCGCTAAATGACAATTTTTGGTTATTGTCGTTGGCCACCTAGTGCTTAGGTGAGTTAACCACTTGGATATATTCACCTCGGTGCGCCTTAGAAATAAACGGGCTATATTTCCCGAGTCTTTCAAACGCTTTAAACCTTTGTTGAATCTAGCTAAAAGACCTTGATGATTGATTTTTTTAATGCTATTTGCTCAGCCTTAAGCCGCCAAATAGGTGATAGATACACAGTACTATGGATAGTTGCTGGTGGTAACGTTAAGGCTTATTCGCTAAACGTTAGTAAGGCTGCCAGCGCTTGCTCAGCCTTAGCCGATTGCACAAAGATATGGTCATGATAATAGGCGGCAATAACGTTAGCGCTGATCCCATTTGCAGCCAATTTAGCCGACACCGCAGCAGTTAAGCCCACAGCTTCAAGACTTGAGTGGACCGTTAAGGTTATTTGACGAAACGAAGCTTCAAACGGCAAACCGGCATGTTGAGCAGCCGTTTTTTCCAACACCAAGGTTAAACCTTCCGCCTCAATAAACGTTGCTAGCGGTTTAAATGAAATATAATCTACTAACGAACCCGCCACCGTACAAAACACAAATTCAGGTTCAAGCAATTGTGGCTGCATCGACTTCAATAAGGCCTCTAAGTCTGTCATTCCGGCCATGCGAATTTTCCTTGTTGTTGATGTTGATGTTTACCTTAACTTTCAGCTTAAGCGTCACTCGTGTTTTTAGTCACTGTACCTGAAACCTTAATACCGTTTTGAGCTTCTCAGGCTGCACTTTTCGAGCATCTGAGAGATATATTTCACGATGCACCTTTGATAAACGGGTAAGGCCTTGCTCATCGGCAAACTGTTCCATTTTTCCAAAACTTAACGGTTCATCTTCAAACCGCCCTAAATGTAGCATCTGAACAGATAATCCTTCAACAAAGCTTTCAAAGCTCAATTGACCTAACAACGGATTGTTGGTCTTCAACTTGGCAAGCTCAAGCATTTCAGAATAGAAATTTTGGTCTACAAAATCAGGCTGGCGGATCATCAATTTATAAACAAAGTCTTGTTTATTTACGGTACCGTCAAATGTCGCCTTTGCCTGATCATTAATATCCCATACCCCCTCTAAAGGGTAAACCGTAAAATCGCTATAGCCTTTTGGTGGTTCAGCCATCTTCTTGGGCATCATTTTCAGGGTATAAGCTAGTGAGTATAATGCGCCAATCCTATCGCTAAACTGGCTATTGGCTGGACTACCTTCACCGCTGATGGTAATAAATGTAAACTCGGGAACATTCACTACTTCAGGCTTATTTTTAGGGAGATAAAGGGCCTTTTCTGTTTTACGCCATTCATGTTTAAGCTGCATACGTAACCTTTCAGTGTTGCGCTGATAATTGTATATAGTAACTCACAGTTATAGGATAAAACTGTCGTGATACGCCAGAGTATGTGCAATAACACCCTGACTATTCAGTATCTTAGTAAAAATTAGCTAAGCTCTCTTATTAAAAATCACACAGCGAGTAAACTTCGAAACAGCTGTCGCCTATGCAACAGCTATTCAGATTGGGGTTTACATTGTGAAGCTAATTTCAGGTGTTTCTAACATAAACACCTCGCCGCTATCTAAGCTTAGCTCGATAAAGAAAACGTAACTGCCCGAAAATTCGGGCGCTTCAGCCAATTTAAGCTGAACAACATTACCAGCATGAACATCATCTTGTTCTAAATATTGGTTTAAAGAGTAATATTCCACCCCATCATCGACATAATTATAAAATCGGGTTTCAGAGTCAGCAAAACTTACAATAAATTTAGACTTTAGAGAGTCTCCGCTAGCGAGATCGCTATCAAAAGCAGTTGATGAAGTAATCTTAATGTCGACTATCTTTTCATTGGTGCTTGGTAATGCTGGCGAGCAGGCATAAGCTTTGCTCACTAGTGCAAAAGAAAAGGGCTGAGACGTTGGTTTTGTTAGGGCAATAAGCTCGACTTCAGAATTGATTGAGAAAACAATATCGCTATATTCAACTTCAGTACTTTCACTATAACTATTACCCATAGCCATATCAGGGTAGGTTGACGGCTCAGGTGCCATCAGTACCTCTATATTAGCATCGGTGATATCAAACTCAGTAGGCAAAGAACTGAGGTCACCACAAAGCGATTCTTCTGATTTTAACTGATCACTAACATTACATCCTGCAATGCTGAGTAAGGTAATAAATGGGATTAGTATTTTCAATTTCATGGTTATCCTTAAAAATAAATATTCCTTGTGAACTAAGCCGCTGCGCAGCAAAGTACATGATTATCAATTCTTCACTACTGGCCACTCAGCCCATCGCGGAGATAGTCTTTTAGATGCTGTCTAACTGTGCAAACGCCCCAGTGATTAACTGTTCTTTAGTTAACAAGGCCTCACTGCTTGGAAACGAAACCACCTGCCCCCCGGCACTTAAAGCGGCTTCTTTAAATGCACGTACCTCTACATTGGTAAAGCCACCCTCGGCGTTTTCAAGTAGATGAACCACTATCGTTGTGGGGCCACTGAGAAAAGTTTTTGGGGCTAAATCGTTTACAATGCTGGTGAAGCAACGCTCTACAGCAAAGAAGTCTCCAATCAGGCTTCTTGGATGAGCGAACGCGTCACTGCTGTGGGTAAGCGTTTTGCCCGAGTTAAGCTCAGTCGCTTTAATACTGCCTTGACGAACTTCAAGATATAGCACTGCTTTTTTAAACATTAATCAACCCTTTGCTTATAGATGTAACCGCCAAATAGGCCCGTGGAGCATGCTATTTTCAACCCTTATGATGCTGTTAACTTCGTGGCGGTAGCGGCAATGGTAGTTAGCTATTATTTAGCCTAGGCGCCGTCTACATTGATCACTTTACAAGGAGAGATTCTCTCACTTTTTTTATTGTTAACTTTACATCCGATTAAAGCGCTATTTATTGCATGCTGCTTAGATGTTCTATTTATTTTTGAGCTCCATGCGCCACTGTCTGATTGTGTAAAAGCTTTATGTGAGGTGGCATCTAGATACTTAGTTTCATAAGAGGCTAAAGCCTGATGAATGATAATCGAACAGATATTAAAAGGCGCTTGGCTAACCCGTTCTTTTCGATTTTAGGGGCTGGGTCAGCTTCAGCTAGATTGCCATTAACGGCCACTTTATCGTTAGTTGCGCAGCCTGCCAGCATTAAGGCCATGGCTGTTATATATAACTTCATTCATCTTCCTTGATATGCGGGTAACACGCTTAACTAAATGTCATGTTGAGAGCGCTATCAATCGGTCTTTCAATGATCGGCTTAATCGCCAGAAACAGAGCCTATTCAGCAGCGCTAGTTTCTAGTCTCGCTGGCTGCAAGACACCCTATCCACATTCGTTATGCTTTATCAAAACGAGACTTTAAAATATCGTAACCTTTAGACTTTTCAATAGTAACGATGACATTCTTAGCGTCATTGAATGCTTCTAAAAATTGAGGGTCTGTTTGTTGTTCGTAGCTTAAGGTTAAGTTGTAATCCTGTATCGTCTTAAAAGCTTTGTAGTACTCAGGAATACTTAATAAATCAGCCATAGGCTTCATGTGAGTCAACATTGAAGACTTTATCTCACTACCTTTGTGGGCTAACTCTTTAGCTGATTTCTGATTGTTAGTTTTATCCCATGGGAAGTCATAATTAGGATGGGGGATGACTTCCCAAGTATCAAAACGGCTCACGATATTAGAGTAAACACGAGGCTGCATTATGGCTGGATTTACTACAGAACCAATAGTGTGCCTTAGTGCGCCTAATGCCGAACCAGCACCTCCTGGCGGTGCCGGATGCATATATAACTCAATGGCTCCTCGCGCTTGCCCAGCAAAGAAAAGGAAGCCAGCATCTTCAACTCTGTCGAGTGAAATTGCATAGTTTGAAGCTAAAAAATAAAGGAACGAATTTGCCCATTCAGGCTCTTGAATGACTAATTCAACTAAATCAATTTGAGCTTGTTTATCACTTTGGGCCTTTTCATAAAGCGTATTAAAATCAGGCTTTCGTTCGGTGATATTGTGTTCAACGGTAGACTGGCAAGCTAAAAGGACGACACTCAAAACCAAACAACTCACTATCTTGCCCAAACCAAGCTCCATATAATCAGACCACTTCCCTATAAAGATAACTATGGTGCTAACCATCTGTTATTAGCTCCCTGTTATAAACGACAAGCACAATAACACCAGACATATACCATTTCAGCTAGATAGGAACAAAAATGATAATTTAGTCATAAACAGAGTAGACCTTTATCGCTAAAAATAGACATCGGTTAAACACCCTAGGTCTCTCTTTTCCCCTGCTGACCCACTATTGTTGGCTGACTATATCTATTGCCCCACGAAAGGGCCATACTGGAAAGGTTACGCATTGGCTTAATTATTTGTATAAACCAAGCTATTGCCTAACTCGCCCTAGGGTTGGGTCCCCTCCTACCTCAGGCATTAGTGCTTAGCTCAAAAGGAAAGTATCATGAGTAAAGGACAAGACAGTAAGAAGAACGCTAAAAAGAAACCGCTATTAACCGCAAAAGAGAAGAAAGCCGTTAAGGCCGCCAAAAAAGCACCGTCTAAAGGTTTAGGCATTTAGCTTTAGGTCCTTGGTTTCGGCGGGTCATCGATTAATTCGATGGCTTTCTTATCGGTTTAGCGACTAGCGATGTAGTTCTTCAATCAGACCGGTGCGGCTTATCACTTTATTGCGTCCGGTTTCTTTCGCTTGGTAAAGCGCTTCGTCGGCTAGGGCTATCATGCGATCGGCAAGCATTTCAAAATCATCAGGCAACTGAACATCATTAAACGCTAGGTGATAAGCGCCAATTGAAACAGTAATCGGTTCTGCTGTTAACGATATACTGCCGATGGCTTTCATTACTCGGCTAAATACTGCAGCGCAACCTTGTTGGTTACTGTTAGGTAGCCAGATTAAAAATTCTTCTCCGCCAAGCCGTGCTACAAAGTCATAGTCTCGAATAGAGGCTGAGATTTTATTTGCAGTTTCTACCAAGGCTTTGTCACCTAATTGATGGCCGTAGGTATCATTAAGCTTTTTAAAATGGTCGATGTCGACAATAGCTAAGGTGCCATGGCCCTGAGTTCTAATCAGCTGGTTGATACTCTTTTTGAGCTTGCGGTACATACCGCGACGATTAGGAATATCAGTAAGGCTGTCATAATTAGCTAAGTGCTTTAACTTTTCATTTAAGCGATTTAGCTGCTGTTCTTGTTGGCGGCGGATCAGTTCTACTTCTATCCATGACGCCATCAATTGCAAAGCATCAATGTCTATTTCTTGAAAGTGACGCGGGTATGGATGAGGGCTTGAAAAATTTAAGGTGCCGTAAAGCTTGCCATTTAAACGGATCGGTATACCGATATACGACTCTAAACCAAAGGCCTTATAAGCCGGATGGCTAGCATAAATGTCATTTTCGCCAATATACTCCAGCGCAACTGGCGCACTGGCTTCACACGTAATTCCGCAATAAGTGGTATCTAAGGTAAAGCTATCGCCAGCGTGCAGTTCAACCCCTTCAGGAGTGACACAGTGCTTTACTACATATTCGTTGCCCTGAATTCTAGACAAAATACCAATATCTAGATTAAAGCGCTCCAAACCCATTTTTAGTAACTCTAAAAGCTGGGCTTCAAAACCTTGGTTGTGAGCATTGGTAATTTGATACAAGCGCCTAATGACTTGTTCACTACTGGTGTTAGGAGTGACATCACAGGTGACAGACATTAGTATTCCTTTCTATTTACTCTAGGCATTTTCACTAAAGAATAGATAAATAAATCCTTACTAACAATAAGCTAACTAACATAAACCTTATAAACCCGATACCTTTCACTTTTGTTTTATCTTTTTTATTTTATATTTAGCCTAAAGCGCTATAACAGACCTTGATTAAGACCTTCACAACACAATTAACGGGTTTAGATAAAGCATCGATACAAAGTGCCTAAACTAGCCTGATTTAACTGCCTGCTAGTTTGCGTAAAAGTTGGTCAAGTTGTTGCTGTTCTTGCTGGTTAAGCACCGACAGTTTGGCTTGCTCTTGCTCATGAAGTTCTAGGGTTACTTGCTCAATGAGTACCTTGCCCTGCTTGGTTAAGCGTACAAGCTTGCTGCGTTTATCGTCTGGGTTGTTTATTCGCTCTACTAAACCTGCGTTAGTGATTCGAGTGAGCACCTTGGTTAATCCACCAGAACTAAACAACATTGCGCTGTATAGCTCGGTAGGTGACAAGCAATAAGGCGTAGGATGACGACGTAGTGTTACCAATACCCCAAAATCCGCCCCCTGGAGACCATACTGGCCAATAACCGACTCTAAAAGGGTAACAAACTTGGCGTTGGCACGCACAGTACGCAAAATAATCGAAGAAATACCTTGGTAGGCCTCTGGCCAATTTAATTTGGTTGAGTGCAATATGTGGTCGACGCTTTGCTGTTGGGCCATGGGTATCCTCATTGAGTAAATGCCTCTCCAATATATCTTGCTAGAAAGCTAAACACTAGCTATTATCTTTCCAGAAAGATTAAATAAGGTTATTTATGCAACAACTCATCTCCAAAAAGCTCGTGTTTATGCTTGCCGCGGTCTTTGCCATGACCCCTTTTGCTATCGATAGTTACTTACCGGCCATTCCGCTTATAGCTGAAGATTTTTCGGTAAATACCTCGATGATTTCAATGACAGTGAGTTTGTATGTATTTGGTATGGCGCTGGGTCAATTAATTGGAGGCCCCCTATCAGACAAATACGGCCGCAAACCAGTAATGGTGATAGGCTTAAGTATCTTTGCGGTATGTAGCGTGTTTTTGGCGCTAGCTAATAACTTAGCGTACTTTTGGTTGTGGCGTTGTTTACAGTCTATTGGTGGGGGCATTGCTGTTGTAGGTGTTCCAGCAACTATTCGCGACAACGCTAAAGGCAAAGAAGCCGCTAAGATCTTTTCGTTAGTGATGCTGATAATGATGATTGCGCCTTCAGTCGCCCCATCCATTGGCACACTTATCTTAAAGTACTTTGGCTGGCATTGGATATTTATCAGCTCTGGTTTGTTGGCCGCTGTAGTCGCGATTTGGGCGATATTTGTAATGCCCAAACACACCCAGCCCACCCACTCAGCCACTAAGGTAAGTTTTGCCAGCATACTGGCCAACCGACAAGCGCGCGGCTACTTAATTGCTCATGCTTTTGGCTATGCCGTATTAATGACTTTCATCACCAATGCACCCTTTGCTTACATCGTTAACTTTGGCGTGTCTGAACAGCTCTTTTCAACACTTTTTCTAGCCAACGTTGTGGGTGTAATAACCATTAACCGCCTTAACGCTTATATGCTTAATCGTGTAGAACCTGAAAAAGCCTTAGTTAGCTTTTTGGGTTTACAATGGTTTGGCGGCTTAATCTTGCTTAGTGCGCTAATTTTAGCGCCAAACAACCTTTGGTTTGCTGCCAGCGGCTTTATTATTTGTATGGCTGCCACTGGTGGCACGATGTCTAATTCTAACGCTTGTTTCTTAAAATATTTTGGTCGCGGAGCTGGCACCGCATCGGCATTACTTGGGGCATTACAATTTTTCTCTGGCGCGGCAATAAGCGCCATCGCAGCAATGCTTACTCAACACACCCTATGGCCAATGGTCTTGATCATGCTGGGCTCAGCGAGCATTGCGTTAATAAGCACCCTTAAAGCTAACCAGCTAAACGATAGCCAACTTGCACAAGCCCCTTTAGCAAGTTCTTGATGATTTGAAGTTTGCACAAACAAACATCAAGTCATAGACTAAATATTAAAGCTATTAATACAGGTTTAATCTGCTCATGGCTCAAGATGTTGCCCTAGGCAAATTCGATGAAAGCTGTCGGCTAGTAGCCACCTGCCCAGAGTGCCATTCTCACCACGTTTATCTAAGCCACGTCATTTGTGACTTAGGTAGACTGGGTGGCGTATTAGGGGTTGAGTGCGCCTTTTGCAACAAAACTGGTGAGTTATGGCCAGACCCTAAAAGAAAGGGAGAATTACTAAAATGGGACGGTTCTACTCAGCCGGTCGCTTGTCGCCTACAACACCCGAAAATGCTTATCAAATGAGCGAGGTAGCAACCTGTTTTAGGGGTGTTAACTCTTAGCATGCTGATCAAGTGATCGCGCTTTTACTGGTTTAAAAAAAATCTCCAAATAGCTGTTTTTTTCTATCAGCGTTTTTATTGTCAGTGAGGCCAAAATCGCTAAAGACACTTCAATTATCGAGAACAGCACCACATAATCACTAAAAGGAAACAGACTCACCACAAAATGGTGAAGATGAATCAAAATGAAAAAGTGGAAAATCAGAATATATAAACTGGATGCCCCCAATCGTGTAAAAGTGCTTCTCAAGCACGCTGACTTTGCCAGCAATATCGACAAACACAAAGCCATATATATACCGCATAAACTACCTAAGCAGCTAGCGATTGGGTTTACCAGTAATCGATGGTTAAAATCGATATGTGCCGAAGTAAACAGTGCCACCGTAAAAAAGCCCGCTATAGATAGCAAAACATAGAATACATTTGGCCGAAAACTCACCACTCTATTTCTAAAGATGTAGCCTAAAATGAAATACGCGACGGTGATAGGAGCAATATCCAGAGAAAAAGGCAAACCAGGGAGCAACACCGAACCACCAAATATAACCATGGGCGTATACCAAAATGCGTCAAGCCCCCACGCACCAACACTGAAAAAACTAATTAGTAGTATTAAGGTTGTGGGCAACCTTAACGAACATAATTTGCCATAACGTACCAAGCAATATGCCATTAGATACAAAAGGAATAAATGGGGTAAAAACCACATAGGCGTCCACTCTATGGTGTCTCCAGTGGCATAAAAAATGCCTTTTAGTTGCCAAATAAGAGCATCTTCTTTGGCTAAAAATGACACCACTAGCAAAATAAACAACACAAAAAAGTAAGGCTTAAGCAGAGCTTCCGCTTTCTTCAAAATAAAATGACTTAAGCGTGAACGGGTAGAAAAAAACACGCCTGACAAAAAAAAGAAAAGCGGCATCCTAAACAGTGATAATGAATCAATAATATTCGGTAAAGCACTATGAATTTGGCTATGGTGAAACACCACTAAAGAAATTGAAATCCCCTTCGCGATGTCAATACACTCTACTCTGCTGGCCATTATCATCAACCTAAAGAATACTCATCAACAAACACAAACGCGTGTTCGCCGATTCGGAATCAGCAAGGGTAGATAGTGCAAAGAAAAACAGTTAATTGCTTACTAAATAACCCTATTGTCTTTGAACACTATAGGTAAGGAAATCGCTATCAACAGAGCAACAAGCTGTACAAAATTTATACATTACTGTAAGTGTGCGCCAGCTTGCAAATACACCGCGACAAGATCACAACAAGCACACATGTGGTTAACAAACACTCAACCTAAGGTCGCGCACAACAAGGAGAAAACAATACACAGCGCTATTCCATACTATTTAACTAAGTATGTTGAGCAAAGCTATGGGAGGCCAGGAGCAACGATAGGCTTACGGCAGCTAAGTGACTAACGATGATTCGTTACGCTAAGATACTTGAGGTGCTTTTTTATTATCTTCTTTAGCCACGGTGCTTCGTTCGGTACCTCATCTGACAACCTTGCCGCTGCAATTATCGGCCACCATTTTCTTAAACTATGCTTGCTGATTCCCGATTCCTTTAAGTACTCCCTCAGGTAGAGGGAGGCTAAAAGCCGCTTATAAGCTATAAAGCCCACTTTCTTCAATGGGTTCATCTCAAAGGGGATAAAAGGGGTAATCAGCATTAAATAAGTTCTTAATAAGTCGCCTTCAGCATTTCCTGAGTAGGCATTCATCCAATCAATCACGATAAAGTCCTGTTGATGGCTAATAATGTTGCCTACGTGAAAATCACCATGACACACCCGTTCAGCTGAAGCGAGCTGGCTAACCGCGCGTAAAATTTGTGCCTGATACTCAGGGATCTGGTCAGTACGTTTTATCAAGCTAGAAAGCCGCTCGGCTTGCTTGGGCAAGCCGTCGATAGACTTAGCATTAAGCATCGCTTGCGCCCTAGCTAGGCGTTTAATGATAGATATTGACCGAGAGGGTTTAGCCAATAATTGATTAATCAGTATTTCCCCCGGTACATAGTCATACACTATCCCGCTTCGGTCACCAATGCTGACTATTTCATGGTATTTGGGAGCAGCAATGGCCGAAGCGCTGACAGATTTGGCAATACTCGCTTCATAATTCACAGCGTCTAGGCTGTAATTATTGCTAAATAATTTTATGACTTTGGTTTGTTGGTAGAGATACACATCGGCGGTAGCGCCGCTGCCTATCTGCTGTAGGCCATCTAAATTAATCATGGTGTGTGCTTTGGTTACAGGCAATTAAAAACAAGGTTATCAATATGATTGGTTTTACACAAAGTTAATTGCTGCGCGACGCCACAATGCCCTTTGCCATTTCATCTAAATGGTCACTCCATGTTCCACAGCAGCCCCCCCATATATCCATGTGCGGATGACGTTTAGCTAGCTCTCCACATAACTGGCCAATTTCTTTTGGGTCGCCCGACTCTAGATGGCCAATCGAGCACAATGACATTTTATCCATTTTAGAGGCATTAGGCCTTACGCCGCGAAGCCTGCGGATCCATTCTCCCTCTACCAACGCAGGCTGATACTCAAGCGGATGTGAGCAATTGATTGAATAGTACTCTGGCGATTGGTGGGTTTGGCTATCGATTAAGCCAATGGCTTCGGCCAGACCGATCCCCGATTGAAGCTTGCCCCTGCTGTTTAAGATAAAAGAAATAGCCAGTGGAACCCCAAGCTTTTCCGCCGCTTTAGCCGCACCAATTGACTCAGTAACGCTACTAAATGTGATAGCTTGGGCTAAATCAACCTTGGCTTGTTTTAAGGTATTTAGTTGCACTGAGTGATAGTCTTCGGCTTCATTTACTGACATATCATGGCTTGGCTTATAGGCATCGGCACGCGGCCCCAGCAAACCTTGAATTAATACTTCTGGAATATCCAACGTATACTCAGCGGCTAGCTCTCTTAAAAACGCAATAGAACTCAAGTTAGCCTCAGCCAAGCCTGCGGCTGAATAACCCAGTAACGCACCCCAGTCAGGGCTGGCGCGATAATCTAACCCACCCATCAATGCGCACATCTTATGTTTAGCCACTACGTCTAAGTAGCGTCGAAACATGTCTTTAAGTGTTACCAAGGCGACAGGGTTATCAAGTAAGGGAAACATTGCAAAATGCGGCAGTTCAAAGCCATGTTTATACATCAGTTCTGTTTCTGTGCCGCCCTCAGAAAGAAAGATCCGCCCCTTCTGATAACTCGGAAACGTAAATCTGCCTGCCATCTAAGCCTCGTGATTAATCATTTTGATTAAGCATCAAGTATAGGAAGTATTTAACGAGATAGTTGATTTGCCGGCTTGTGTTTATGTTTATGAACACAAGCCGGTATTGAAAGAGCCTTCTGTTGGCTATTCTTCTAGTGTGGCAAGCACCACTCCTATCGCCATGTCTAGGTCATTGGTAAGTTTGGCGCACCCTTCCCCTTTACCGATGAGGAAAATATCGCATGTCGCCGCTTTTGCATAAGGCTCACGTTCTGCCATGTCATCTTCGCTGCAAACCACCACCCTAAATTGAGGGTGATGCTTTTTAAAGCACTCAACTTTTTTGTCGAAGCTTTCGGCTTCCGCTAACTGTTTAATTAGGGTATCAATGACCGCTTGGCTTAATACCTCGCTGGCTTGGCTCTCGCCTTTACAGCCACAATGACCTTTATGTTTTGAGTGTTCGGCTGAATCACTACTGCACTGGCATTGATGCGGATGTTTGGGTTGATGAGCAGCCTGCTCGCCTTTGCAGCCACAGCTTTTAGTGGATTCACTGGTTACGCTGGACATAAACACTCCTGTTGTTGCTCAATTGATAGTACGCCTTGTCTCTCTAACAGTTTTTCTAACCAGCGAGGCGGCGCTAGCATGACAATTTGTAAACGGTCTAGAATAAGCTCGCTCGCCTGTGGGGTCATTTGCTTTAAGGGCAAAATATCGGCGCGGCTTACCCTCGCAGCGGCTGGCCCACCAATCGATAAAGTTGCAAGAAGCTGGCAATCGTTGATCAGTTCAATTAGATAGCTTGTACGAGCATCACCGGTAAGATTCTCGGCTACTGGCCGCACCTCAACCAACTGATAACCCGCCGCACTCACTTGGTAAATCAAAAATCGCAAACATGAACCAAAGTGGCCGTCTATTTGCTCCATATTATTTGAACTTACCGCCAACGTAACCACCGGCCCAGTGAAACACAACCGCGACTCTGGGAGCTTAGGCGCTTGCATGGGGCTTAATTGAGCAGAGCTTAAAATGGCATGTACTTGATTAATGTGGCTGCGATCAATGTTCAACGTTGGATTTTGTAATAATTCACGCAGAATTTTAGGGCTTAGCGCTCTAAATTTTTTTTCACTTAATGGCTCGCCACATTGCTTTACCAATAAGTTTACAAAATCTTGCAAGGCAAGTTCTGGGATGGCTTTAGATGCCATTGCCACACGTAAGGCAAGGTCATCACTCATTACTGTGCTCATAGTTGTCTCCTCATTGGCGACTCGTCAATTCAGCAAATGGTTGAATACTACGCTCTGCGAGCCCTTACCGTTTTTGGCAAACTTGGCGCAGGGCTAATGGGGTCGATGTAATATTTTGTTCCATCGCTTAACTCAATATCGCCGCCCCACTGCTCGGCCTCGTCAAACTGTAAAGAGCTAATAGGCAGCTCTACATCTTTTTTGGCAATATAGGCTTGCAAAGCACCTGACGCTTCGCGACTAATAATTAGATTGGGCATATTCACATTCCTTGTAAGGCCGAAGCACAGCTTCGGCCTTGTTTATTGGACAACAGTTAACAATTGTTTTAGCGAACTAAATCAAAGCCGTAGTCTGTTTTACCCATTTCACCGGTATCGTCGTCAAGCTTAGCCAACACTTCATTCACTAATGTGGTTAGCATATACATGCCGCCTTCGTAACCTAACGTGGTATTGCGGTGTAAATGGTGACGGTCAAAGATCGGGAAGCCAAGACGAATCAAAGGTACTTCAAACTCGTCGCCTTTGGCTTTGGTATCACGCTGAATGAACTTGCCGTAAGAGTTACCAATCATGAAATCTGGCTTATTGGTAAATACCAATGAACGGAAGTGCCACAAGTCTTTACCGGCATGGATTTCGGCATTTTCAGTCGTTGGTGATTGAGCAATCAGCGCTTCCATTTTCTTACGCCAGCGCTTAGCGCCGTTGTTGCATAAGATGTGTTTAATTTCACAACCTAGCTCTTGCAAGAATTTAGTTAAGCCCATTAGGTAATCAGGATCACCGTAGATAGAAAAGCTCACCCCATGCAACCAGGTATGAGAGTCGGTCATCATGTCGACTAAACGGCCCCGCTCGGTAGCTAATGATTCAGGGATCTCTTTACCGGTTAATTCTGAAATTTTAATTAGCAGTTCGTCGGTCCAGTCTAATCCCATAGGGATATTTAGCGCGGGAACCTCGTGCTGCCACTGGCCTTCTACATACTTTTTGGTTTTAACCAGTTGGTCTGGTTGCAACAATATAGTTGTAATAGCGTTAGGCGCATCTTCCATCTTAGCAATTGGCGTACCACCAGCATACATGCGGTACTCACCGTCTGCAGGTGTATCTAACACTTCAGATGGGTCACACAGCAGGCTGTAATCAACGTCCATTTGCTGCATCATTTTGTGAATAACACGGTAGTTACCAAGGTAGGTTTCAAAGCCCGGTACAATGTTAATTTTACCGTTGCTGCCGACGACTTTATTGTCCATGCTTTTGGCCGTGAAGTACTTCGCAAAGCCTTCGAACATGCCATCCCACCCGGTTACGTGGCTGCCCACAAAACTTGGTGTATGAGCAAACGGTGTGGGTAAATCTTCAGGGATATAGCCGTCTTTTTTGGCGTTACCAATGAAGGCATTTAAATCGTCGCCAATCACTTCGGCCATACAAGTGGTTGATACCGCAATAACCTCTGGCTTGTATAAAGCCAGTGAGTTTTGTAAGCCATCAAACATGTTTTTCTGGCCGCCAAATACCGCTGCATCTTCAGTCATAGAATCTGAAACACAGGCTACAGGCTCTTTGAAATGGCGGTTAAAATAGGTTCTGAAATAGGCTACACAGCCTTGAGAACCGTGCACATAAGGTAAGGTTTTCTCAAAACCTAAACCACATAATACCGCGCCAAGAGGCTGACAAGCTTTAGCCGGATCAACGGTTAATGTTTTGCGCGAAAAGTTAAGATCTTTGTATTCTTCAGTGGTGGTCCACTCAAAGATTTCTTTCACTTTTTCGTCACTTGCGCCTTCTTCATGCTCAGCGCGTTTACGGGCCATCATATCCTTGTATTCTGGCTGTTCAAACAAGGGGTAACCCGGTTTGATATCATCTACTGATTGACTCATTTTACTTCTCCTTTCGCGCCACTCTTCTGTGAACAACGAATTGAGTTAATTTTCTAAGCGCTAACGCACTCAACCTGGTGTCACTGAACGCTTAGGCCGCTTCGGCAGCTTTATCTGCTTTGGCTTTCCATGGTGGCGTTAATTTATCCCAACAAGGGTTGTTCAAGGTCATGTCCATGTCGCGGGCAAAAATGGCGAAACCATCAAAGCCATGGTACGGACCCGAGTAATCCCAGCTGTGCATTTGACGGAAAGGGATCCCCATCTTCTGGAAGATGTATTTCTCTTTAACACCCGCACCAATCAAATCAGGTTTAAGTTTGTCGGCAAACGCTTCTAACTCGTAGCCTGTTACGTCATCGTAAATTAAGGTAGCGTCTTTCACTTCAGGTACGGTTTTGCTGTAGTCATCGTTATGGCCAAACTCATAACCAGCCCCTACAATTTCCATTCCTAAATCTTCATAGGCTCCGATTACATGACGAGGACGTAAGCCCCCCACATACAGCATGACTTTTTTGCCTTCTAGGCGTGGACGATACTTATCAACCACTGCTTGCCATTGGGCTTTGTAACCAGCAATCACTTCTTCAGCTTTAGCTTGAATTTTCTCATCAAATTTAGCGGCAATAGCACGAAGAGACTCTTCACACTTAGTTGGGCCAAACAAGTTGTATTCCATCCATGGCACACCATATTTTTCTTCCATGTGACGACAGATGTAGTTCATTGAGCGGTAACAGTGAACCAAGTTAAGTTTTACCGAAGGAGTGTTTTCAAGTTCAGGTAAAGTACCGTCACCAGACCACTGTGCAACTACGCGTAAACCAATTTCTTCCAACAAAATGCGTGAAGACCAAGCATCACCACCAATGTTGTAATCACCGATAATGGCGACATCGTAATCGGTTGTCGCAACTTCTTTGCCTTCCGATTTATCTAGTACGTAATCACGTAAAGTATCGTTGGCAATGTGGTGACCCAGTGATTGGCTCACCCCACGGAAACCTTCACAACGCACCGGCACAATGGTTTTGCCAATTTCAGCGCCTTTGGTTTTCGCCACGGCTTCGATGTCGTCACCGATCAAACCTACCGGACATTCAGATTGAATCGAAATACCGTTAGCTAATGGGAATAACATTTCAATTTCGTCGACCATAGTGGCCAGCTTTTTATCGCCGCCAAATACGATGTCACGCTCTTGAAAGTCTGAAGTAAAGTTCATGGTACCGAAGCTGTTTACGCCGGTGTAGCCGGTGTAGTAGTTACGACGACCGGCACGAGAGTACTGACCACAACCAACTGGACCATGAGAGATATGCACCATATCTTTAATCGGTCCCCACACTACCCCTTTTGACCCCGCGTAAGCACAACCACGTGCGGTCATTACCCCAGGCAGCGATTTGCGGTTAGCGGTAATACAACTGCCACCTTCGGTATCGTTAGCCCCTAAGTGCTTTCTACGATCGGCCTTGGCTTTCTCTGGATAGACTTCTAGCACCTCATCAATCAGCGCCTGAGTCTCTGCTTTTTTATCTGACATTGCTGCCTCCTATAGCATCAATAAGATCTCTGTTGATAAGCGCCTAAGCGGTTACTTCTTCGGCGACTTGGCCGATAATGGTTTCGTCTTCTTCATCCATGATGCCGAATTCCATTAACAACTCTTCTAACTCGTCCATGGTTACAGGCGTTGGAACAACAAATAGTTGGTTGTTGATGATTTTATTGGCTAGCGTGCGGTATTCATCAGCTTGGTTACATTTAGGGTTGTACTCAATAACTGTCATACGGCGAATTTCAGCTTGCTGTACCACGTTATCGCGAGGTACAAAGTGGATCATTTGCGTGCCAATTTTGGCGGCTAGCGCTTCAATGAGCTCGTCTTCACGGTCACATTTACGTGAGTTACAAATTAGACCCGCTAGTCGAACGCTACCGGTTGCTGCGTACTTACAAATACCTTTTGAAATGTTGTTGGCCGCGTACATTGCCATCATTTCACCAGACACTACGATGTAGATCTCTTGAGCTTTGTTTTCGCGAATAGGCATGGCAAAACCACCACATACCACATCACCTAACACATCGTAGAATACAAAATCTAAGTCTTCTTCGTAGGCGCCTTCTTCTTCTAAGAAGTTAATCGCTGTAATTACACCACGACCCGCACAACCTACACCTGGCTCAGGACCGCCAGACTCAACACAACGTACGCCGCCGTAACCCACTTTTAGTACATCTTCTAACTCGATGTCTTCAACCGACCCCGCTTCAGCGGCCATTTCCATAATGGTGTTTTGCGCTTTTGCGTGTAAGATTAAGCGGGTTGAATCTGCTTTAGGGTCACAACCGATAATCATTACTTTTTTACCGGCTTCTGCTAAAGCACCCACTAAGTTTTGTGTAGTAGTAGATTTACCAATACCACCTTTTCCGTAAATTGCACATTGACGAATAGCCATAATATTTTCTTCCTTTAGCTTGATAAATAGTTCCCGAGTTAACTATTGCGAATACCAAGCCAACCATTCAAAAAACAATAAGCCATTGTTATTTAAAGTTTATTTATTGCGCCACAGAAAACATGTAGTAAGCACAAACAACAAATGAAGGGCCAATGTCGTATTTGTAACAAACGCATTGGTGTAGCTTGAGAGCGAGTACAACAAGGTTTTATGGCAATCACATAGATTGGGCTATCCGCGCTAAGCCGTACACTATCGGTTGCAGCGATGACTTTTTAAAATTTCCCCTTGGCTTTACCAAGTCAGACTAATTAACTAACTTAGAAAAACCAGTTCGGTATGGCTCGTTCTTTACAGCAATACTGCCTTGATGGTGATTTATCCAAGTGGTGTGCATCAAACAAAACGACCAAGGCTGGTCAAAAAGCACAACTTGGTCGCCTGGTCTGCCTCAACAGGTTAAATATCAATTGAAAAAGGATTTTATACATGGCTGAAAAACTGTTTAATCAACTGGCCGTATCAGCGGCAAAATCACTTGCATCAACTTTTGGCAGTAAAATCGGTGGCGTATTTACCGAGATGTTGATGGAGGAAATTGGCGTTAGTCACGATCGCTTTGACGAAGTGATCGATGAGTTAAAAGATATTCAAGCGCGCCTCGATCAAATGGATGTGCTATTACGGCAAATTAATCACAAGCTGGACTGGTTGCACAAAGATGATGTGATTGCCGACTTTAAGGCGCAAGTGGATACGTATATGCGTCGCATCCACACCGTAATTACATCAGATGACAGTGATGATGTAAAAGTCGCCAAAATTCGTAAAATGCTCGATGAGAGTGAAGCCATAGCAATTGAGACTCGCTTAACTGCTGTACACAACATGTACGTCGGAAACGATGGGGCTATAGAGGGCGGCAAAAATCTGCCAGAAACTATGTTTAACAGTAAGTGGGAAATGTTTGGGTCTTCGGCGCGTCAACAAACCATTAATGACGCGGCCAATATCGGTCTAGGAGTGTTTCGTCGCTTGGCAGACTATCAAATGAAGGGAACTGGGCTGGTATACCTTCGTCATGCTTTGGCTGAACCGACAGAGATGTCCCAAGCTAAAAGCGTGATTAGCCAGACACGGGCCAACTTGCGCGAACAGTATATTAAACTGCTAGAGGAAGCTCCTGATCTTATTGCCTATGCTATGTCCGGCTATCCATCCTACGGACCTAATGCGAACTACTCTGTGTCAATGAAAAGCATGCTTCCTGGACAATCGGCACCTTACGTTAAACCCGTACTGGGGATGTATTGGTCTGGTAAAGATGTCATGGAAGAGCAATTCGCCACGACCCCTCAAGAAATTAACCTAGTGCCAGATCCAGACCAAAAAGGGCGCTGGTATTTGCGAAGTATAGATAGTTGGAAAGCGATGTGTTTTGAAGCTAGGCAGTTTATGGTAGAGCCAGGTAACAACGCTCATACTATTAGTACCGTCGGCATAGGGGGAGGACATTCAGTTGTATTCGTTCCTGCAATTGACGCCACCTTTCATAACTTCGTAACCATGGTATTCAACGCACCTGATGCAGACCCAACACGCACGGTGATTGATATCTATACAACTACAAAACCCAATCAGTATGTTGTAGGCAGCGAAACTGAAGGCTACGCCCAACCCCAACATTTTTTTGAAGACCCGAATTGGTTTGTAAAAAGCCAATCTGGTGCCCGCAGCATGGATCGGTATAGGGTCACCGTTTTGCCCGATCATGTTGTTCCGTCGCAGGTCAAAGGCGGTGTCATCACTATAGCCGAGCCTTGGGAGATAAAGGTTTGGGAAGGCAAAAGTGAAATGCTATCTAGGCTTCAGTCTAGTGGCAGCATTTGATCGCTATTTTTGATAATGACTAAAGGTATATCGGGGGAAATAGTGGGATGTCCCTTGTTATTTTAGGTATAGAATCGGCCAATGGCTCCTTGTTACCACCCCTCCAGGCACTGCACCGGCCTTAGTCGAACGAGCTAGCCGAACGGCGAACGGCGAACGGCATAAGGATAATGGCAGGGCTTAGCGCCGTTCAGCCAGTCTCCCCTTGTTAACAGTAACAAGGCTTTGGCCCCGCCAATATCTACACCGTTATTTACTATATAAAGGCACATCGGGCTTGTTCAACACCCCAATAAGGTGTCGAATTGCTCTTTGTTTATAATAGGAATCAACGACAACATCTTTTTAAAGTTCACTGACTTTTTTTCGTATAAATGTATTGCTTATATGCGAGCTAATTCTTCAACACTGATGCTTAGCCACATACTTTCCCAGCGCTTAAGTTTCTCAGAGGGTTCTAGTAGCTTAGGCGAAACTCTTATACCTTCTTTAAGATGGTCTAAATCATCCAGCACAGATACATTTACAGCACCTTTAATACCTGCTTGGAAATTATAAACGACAGAAATTAAAACATCACAACTTGAACAGCATAAAAAGTCTGCTAACTCGGCTCCCTGTTTGGTTATTTTAAGGGGAGCTGCACTCACAATCTTCAGACTACCCGCCGGATCTGAAATATATGAAACATTATTTGCAATACAATAATCACAATCACATGTCCTAGGACTATATTTGCTAATTTTATAAGGAAGCTCAATTGAAACAGTAACTTCTCCACATTTACACGTTCCAGAATAGGTATATTTCATCGAAAAACCTCATATGCATATAGACATAATGCTCCCCGGTGAAAGTGTCGACCTCCTGCGTTTATCGTGGCTTAGTTAAACTAGCGCCACACTGTTAGATGCAAAGTCATAACAGAACAGCAGATCGACATCTAGCAGGGTTTTCATAGCACTAGACGTTCACCAAGAAACCTCAGATGTCCCCTATTGAGTTGATAATTCGAGAGATGAGCTTGTATTTCATGGCACCATTCCCATCCACATTCGTTCTATCAACAAACGTATCAAAAATTACAAAGGCTTGGCTAGTCATCTTTGTGTAGTTTATGACGCAGGGCTTTTTAGATTGGGCTGCTGTTGCTGCAACACTTATCGCCCACCAAACCAACAGCATTGGCACCGTGGTTAACTATGGACGATAGGGCGCATCGGGCTTGTTCAACACCCGAGTAAGGCGTCGGCTGCGCGACACCTATTCTTATCTATTAGATGTATTTGAACACTTTAATAATCTTTTTTCCATTGACCATCTTCCATACGAAGGAAGTGGTTGCCGAGTTTCCAGCTGAGCACTTTTTTATCGTTTTGGATGGACTTATATATGCAAGCAGGAATGATATTAAGACTATTTTTAGCAATGGCAATCCCACCTTTAACGAATTCCTGAGTTTGAGGAGTTTCATTTAATGAACGAAACTCTATATCTAATGGTGCGCGGAAATATAAATAATCTGCATCTTGTGCTTCAAGTTGATAAGTTCCTTTTGGAAGCATAACACCTGAGTTTTTTTGGTAGCCATCAAACCATACTTGAGGTTCATTAAGCGTGATCGTTTTCGATTCGTCTTCTGTAGTCACGACGACTTTCTCTTCAGATATTACAGGGTTTGTGGTTGGCAAAGCACCACACCCAAATAATAAGACAATGATTGATAAATATAAGTATCTAGTCAACGCCAATCTCCTTATATAGCTAGACATAATGCTCCCCTGGTGAAAGTGTCGACCTCTTGCGTTTATCGTGGGTTGGTCAAACTAGAACCTCACTGTTAGATGCAAGTCATAGCAGAACAGCAGATCGACATGTCTACATCTAGCAGGTTTTTCATAGGACCAGACGTTCACCAAGAAACCACAGATGTCGCTTATTGTGTTGATAATTCGAGAGATGAGCCTGTGTTCCATGGCACCATCCCCACCCACACTCGCTCTATCAACAAACTTATCAAAAAACACAAAGGCTTGGCTAGTCATCTTTGTGTGGTTTATGACGCAGGGCTTTTTGCATCGGGCTTGTTCAACACCCGAATAAGGTGTCGGCTGCGCGACACCAATTCTTATCTGTTATGTTTGTTTTACTTCACTACATGCAAGCGTATCCAGTACCGTTAGTATTAATAATATTACGCTTATATTTACCGTTGCGCTCTCTTGTTCATAAATATATCGCCAATCAACAAAAGCATTCGAAATAGTTTTTATATGGTCTTTAAAAAGTGTTTTACTTTGAATTTGAAATTCAACACTCTTCTCTTTGGTTAATTTATTGATTTTGTCTTTGAGTTTATTTGGCAAGTGTTTAAACAGAGAGCTTAAGCTATGAATTTCTTCGGCTTTGCCATAGATGTTTTGGAGTGTTTTTAAATACATTTCACAAGCAAAAGCTGAATTAACAACAAATGGTGCCGAAGCTTCTTGGCTAAAGGGAGGTTTGAGTAAACTTTTTGAATGTATATCCCTAGCTATTTTTGCAAAAGCTCTTGCTTGTTTAAACATTAGTGTTGATTGACTAAATTCAACATACAAGTTTTTGTCTTTTAAAAATTGAGTATATCTCTTAGCATTTTCTACAGGATCACCTGAATCAGGGATTTTGCCAATTTCCTTATCTTTATCCATGATTTTCAAGTATTTCACATCATCCATTGAATGCACCAAATTTGACTACAAACATAACGCTAAGTAGGAAGCACGTGCCTCCCATCCGATTCAATGAGCACGCTTCCTATCACAGAAAGTGTGAGCTAGCGCAAAGTCGCCCGGCTATTCATGCTCTCTCTTTAACTTATTGTCTACTTTGAGGTTTTCTTTTAATTTTATCAATAGTGAGTGTTCAAATTTTGTTGGCAGTTTTGACAAAAGCAGCGTAAAAAAGCCGCACCGCTTCATATTCATACCGCTAAAACGTGCGCAAAGCCTAAATGGTAATTTCTCGATGTGTTTTCTACCTGAAGGCCTTGCCAAAGCGTGTTAAAAAACCGCCACCTGCTTAGCCAAAAGCAACATGCCTTGTCGTTTGCCAACATGGCTTGAGTAAATAAATGCTAGATGATGGCTACCGATTTAAGCTGTAACCATACGCTTTGGCCACATTTTAATGCCAGCAAGGCAGTGGAGTATTCTGAGATAAGTGCCTGTAACAATTGCCCTGACGCTAAGCGCGATGTCACTAAGCATTCGCCGTCTTTTAGCCCTTTATCAATGCTTTGCACCATGGCTGGCAGCACATTAACTATTGAGCTAAGGTCAGGTTTAGTGTTACACAGGCTAACATCGCGAGCGTTCACTCTGCAGCGCACGGTTTCCCCTATGCGCCAATGTTGCCCCGCGACATAAATCAATAAGCCTTGTACACGTAAGGTAGATAAACCAAGCCTGTCTTTAGCGACCACTTGCCCTGTTAGTAGGGTGTTAGCTTGCCCACCAAACAACAGCCCGGCGCGTTTGTCTAACATTAGCTCATTAAGCTTGCCCGCCAGCGCCACCTTTCCTTGATTAAGCATCACCACATAATCTGCCAAACTGGCGACCTCTTCTAGGGCATGGCTTACGTACACAACGGGAATAGACAAGTGCTGATGCAAGCGCTCTAAATAGGGCATGATTTCTTGTTTTAACTTAAGATCTAAGGCCGATAAGGGTTCGTCCATCAATAGCAGTTTGGGAGAGGTCAGCAACGCTCTAGCAATGGCGACGCGTTGCCGTTCGCCGCCCGACAAAGAGGCTGTATTGCGTGATAATAAGCCGGTGATCCCTAACAATTGACAGGTTTCTTCTGGTGTCACTTTGCGTTTATTAGCCGCTATACGGCGGTATCCAAACAACAGGTTTTGTTTTACATTTAAATGTGAAAACAAACTGGCCTCTTGAAATACATAGCCAATGTCTCGTTGGTGGCTAGGGCGCCATATGTGGTGGGGTTCGTCTTGCCAAACGTCACCATTGATTGACACATAACTATTGGCTAAGCGCTCTAGCCCCGCCATGGCCCGTAAGCAAGTCGTTTTACCCGAGCCCGAAGGCCCAAACAACATGGTAACGCCTCGACAAGGTATGTTGATGTTAACATCGAGGCAAAAATCACCTCTATTTGCCTGCAAATTTAGCTGTATGCTCATGCCATTACCCTTCTTCTGGCTAAATCGTTCAAGCTGTAAATAAGCAGTAAGGCGATAAATGAAAACACCAGCATGGCGCCAGCTAGCCAATGCGCTTGGCTGTATTCTAAGGCTTCTACATGGTTATAAATTTCTATCGACATCACTCTGGTTTGACCGGCAATGTTGCCACCTATCATTAGCACTACACCAAACTCGCCAATGGTGTGACAAAAACCAAGAATGGCAGCGGCAAAAAAACCGGGCCTCGCTAATGGAAAAGCCACCTGCCAAAACACCACTAAGGGGCTAGCGCGTAATGTAGAGGCCACTTCTAAAGGTCGTTTACCCATTGCCTCAAAGGCGTTTTGCATGGGTTGAACCACAAACGGCAAGGTATGCACCACACAGGCAATCACAATGCCGCTAAACGTAAAGGGTAAATGTCCAAACCCAACACTGTCTGATAAGCGCCCTACTGCGCCATTGGGCCCTAGTAATAACAACAAGTAAAAGCCCAACACCGTGGGCGGCAATACCAGTGGCAATGCAAATATGGCACCTACCAGCGGTTTAAATGCCGATCTCGTTTGCGACATCCACCACGCTAAAGGCGTGGCGATAAATAGCAGTACAGTGGTGACAACCACCGCCAGTTTTAAGGTTAACCAAACCACCATTAAATCGGGCATTTACCTCTCCTTGTTACGCCACAGCTATACCTATATTTAGCGATTTACCCATCCACCATGTGCTTAGCGACAACTCGTTTGATCTTTTTCTAGCCTCAGTGCACCGCATAACCATAAGCGCGGATCAGCGCGACCACGCTGGGCGACTGCAGATAGGCTAAAAATTCACGCGCCACGGGCTTATGCTCAGCCACCTTAAGTAACACCGCATCTTGCAAAATAGCTGGGTAATAGTGGCTTGGTACAACCCACGCCGAACCGCGTGAGATAGTTTGCTCGCTATATACTTGCGACAGAGCAATAAAACCCAAGGTTGCCGCGCCCGAGCTAAGCTGTTGAAATGTTTGGCTCACCGACTGCCCTTCTACCAGTTTGTTAGCCAATGTTGAGTAACAACCAAGCTGCTTAAGCACCGCTATAGCGGCGGCGCCGTAGGGCGAAATTTTAGGGTTGGCAATGGCTACATGTTGTATCTGTGCCTTAGTGAGTACCTTAGGGCTTTGCGCGATAAGCTGTGTGTTGGCAGACCACAGCACCAGCTTGCCTTGAGCATAAGTAAATTGACTATCAGCCAGCGCTAATCCGGCAGCCACCAGCTTGCCGGGGCGGGTATTGTCGGCCGCTATAAACACCTCAAACGGCGCACCATTAATGATTTGCGCATACAATTTGCCGGTAGATCCCGCCGAAAGCTGAATGCTATGACCAGTCTCTTTTTCAAATTGCGCCGCTATGGCCAGTAAGGGTTTATAAAAGTTAGCAGCCACGGCAACGCGTAACTCTTCGGCCAAGGCTTGGCTGGGTATTATTAGCCACAGAATTAGCAGTAACAATGAGTATTGACTATGCATGCTTAACCACTCCTTGGGGTCACTGTTAATAACAACAAACAATCACTGAAGAAGCCGAAAAGCTAACAGTAACCTGGCTCGATTCTGCTAAGGCTAAGCTTGCTACGGTTTCGCAAGGCACCACCGCTGCCAGCGTTTTCTGTCCGGCAATCGTCATGCTGATGTCGTCACATACCGCGCCTTTAGTGATCCGCGCTACCTTTGCTAATAATTGGTTATTGGTGAATAGTTGATGTTGATTGGGCGGTTGAACCATCATATGAGAGGCTTTTATCAAACACAAAACCTGACTACCAACCGCTATAGATAAGGGGCTTAAAGACTCACAACTAATCATTGCCACGATAATTACCCCTTCTGAAACTTCTACCTTCACTAGGCTGTTTACCGCGCCTAAACTAATCGCTACCACTGTGCCAGCGAGTTGGTTTCGGGCACTGCTGCGCACGCTCATTCGGCGCAGCAATTGGCGATATTGGGCAACGTGTAAATCGTCTTCACTAAGGGGGGCGTGTAACTTGGGTTCTAGCTGCTGATAGGCTTGTTGGTATTCTTGGTCTAAAGCTTTATACAACGCGACTAAACGCAAGGCATAGCGGGTTAGGCTAGTCCCCCCACCCTGTTTACCGCCACTGTGTTTAACCACTAGCGGCTGATCAGCTAAGTTGTTCATGGCATCTAAAGCGTCCCAAGCCGCCTTATAAGACATTGGCAATGCACGTGCTGCCGCACTTAAAGAACCATGCTGATGAATGGCATCTAACAGCTTTATTCTATGGTCACTAAGAAATGGCGCTAACTGGCTGCGGGCAATATTGCCATGACCCGCAGCGGTATGATGACTAGATTTAATTTTACCCACTGTATACCGTCCTATATAACGCCGCTTGGTCAGCTATTTGCCCCGCTACTATTAGCAAGGCTTACTGAATAACCGCTTTAATGAACTCAATTGCAAATCTAGAGCCAAGCCAGTAACACGCTAGAAGCCGCTAAAATAAGGGGCTTGCATTAAATACCAAAGAATGGGGTTTGTTACTTAGGCAACAACTGTCGTTATATTGTCAGCTATATAACGAGGCTATATTGGCTCCTCAGACAGCTTGCGTGCTATATACATATTGCTCAAACTATATGGGGCTATTTATCGGCTTTAGCCAGATAATGTACTAAATCCGTTGTTATTTAAGGGGCTTACTGTACCCTTGAGCCTCATTCCCGTTTTGTCATTTATCGCCAGATAGCTGGCTCAGCGCCAACATTAGGCAGCTCGATGACACCGCTTCGTTATAATTACCAAACTGTAGAATTTGGTAAAACTGATATTCATCTTTGTACTTTACGAGATAACCAGCAATTTTCTGATCCCGACGATATTGCCAAAAAACTCGGTATATCCTCAGCATCATGGCCAATATTTGGCATCATTTATCCCTCAAGTTTAGTGCTGGCGCATTACATTTCAGATTACCAAATAGCGAATAAACGAATATTGGAAGTGGGTTGTGGTATGGCTTTATCTAGCTTGCTGCTTAACAAACGTCACGCCGATATTACGGCTACCGACTACCACCCTGAAGTGGGCAAGTTTTTACTGCGAAATACCACCCTAAACCAAGATAGCCCTATCACTTATGAACGAACCGGTTGGGCCGACAGCAACGACGATTTAGGACAGTTTGACCTAATTATTGGCAGTGATTTACTGTATGAAGACGAACATATCAATTTGCTTGCATCTTTTATCGAAGCGCACGCTAAACCTAACTGTGAGGTGATATTGGTTGACCCAGGGCGAGGCAGAAAAAACAAAATAAGCAAAAAAATGATGGATTTTGGCTTTAGCTCAGACCATATAAAGCCAACACTAACCGCCTATCTAGAAAACGAATTTAAAGGCCATATTTTAAAATTTAAACGTTAGGCTCTCCAGCCCGCGCCGCCAGCGTGGGCTGAACTGTATAGCCTCACGCTGTTTTCGCCTGCTAAAATCGCTATCAACCATGCAAACTGTTAACCCCTTTTCATCACCCTACTTAGCGGTGTACCTTTTTAGCAATAAATTCAATTTGATAAGCGCCTAAGTGTTGATACTCAATGTCATTTAGGCAATCAAACGCTAACTCTAACACCCCTGCATACGACCCTGTGATTAATGCCTGACCCGCCCTAAAGCTTACCCCACGTTTAGACATGTAATTGATTAACCAATAAATGGGGCTAACAGGATTTTGATTAGGGTGTTTACCGTCATATAATTGGGTGGCATCACCCTGAGTGATACTTAAATTGATGAGGCTAGCAGCCAACGCTTTTTGTTTGTCTAACTTGGGGCCTAAAAATAAGCCTTGGTTTACTAATCCATCCGCTAATACTTCAAAAAAACTCGCCTGTTCGCTATCGGCAAAGCGGCGCTGAATCAGCTCTAATGCCATGTGACAATCACCAATAGCATCGTTAATTTGCGCTTCGCTATAATCATCGGTTTGGGCCGGTAAATCTTTAGCCAGTACAAACGCAATTTCAGGCTCTACCTTGGCAACACCTGTATCGGCCATTAACTCACACTGGCGACCACTTTGTATATCATCGGCAAAAATCGGTGCCACTATCAGTTTGTCTGCAGCAATCGGTAATAAACACTTCCAACCGCCTACGCTATCTTGGCGTAATTCAGCCATGGCCGCTTGTATACCAAGTGCGTCATCTATCGATTTGGGTCGTAACTCAGGCTTTAGGCGCGGTACTTTTAAGCTAGTATTACGATTTTTAAGCAACACCGCTGCCGCGTGTAGGCAAACGTCTTTATTCATAATAAAATACTACTAATATAGTAAGGAATTAATATCATACCTAGATATCAACCATTTAACTACGACTTATCTGTGGTTACTGCCTCCCAATGCACGCTAGCAACGGCCACTACTGTTAAGCACCTTAAACTCACCAGGAGGCTAATAAAAAACGTTAATTTTAGCTTTTGACTAAACCACTTGCTATGTACACTACCTTTTTGCTGATTGCCAATGGAACCACCATGGATTTGTCTGTTCTATTAATATTTATCCCTACCTTCTTTTTTGTTTCGATAACGCCAGGCATGTGTATGACCTTAGCCATGACCCTGGGCATGACCATTGGCTTACGCCGTACTTTTTGGATGATGCTTGGAGAGATGGTAGGTGTGGGCATTGTGGCGATTCTCGCTGTACTCGGGGTTGCGGCAGTAATGCTTCGCTACCCAGATATTTTCATTGTATTTAAGTGGATGGGTGGCGCCTACCTCGCTTATCTAGGTATTCAGATGTGGCGCTCTAGAGGCAAAATGGCCATACCGGATAAAATTGCTGAACAGGTACAAGTTAACCGTTGGCAATTAGCCATTCAAGGCTTTGTTACCGCTATTGCCAACCCAAAAGGTTGGGCGTTTATGATCTCCCTGCTACCGCCATTTATTCAAGCCGACCAATCAATTGGTCTGCAGCTTAGTCTATTGGTGAGTATCATTTTAGTATCTGAGTTTGTCTGTATGACACTGTATGCCACGGGCGGTAAAACGCTGCGGGTATTTTTGAACAAAAGTGGTAACGTGCGTTTACTCAACCGTATTTCGGGTAGCTTAATGATTGGCGTAGGCGCTTGGTTAATCTCTAGCTAATCTCACCCATTAATCTAACAAAAAACCAGCTAAGGCTGGTTTTTTAGGGTGAGTAGCAAGTAACTTACAGGCTGTCTAGATATGCCCGCCAACTGGCCAAATGGGTAATATCTGTGGCACCGCTAATGGCATAGCCTTCACAGATAAAACTGGTTAGCCATTGGCCATCGGCAAGCTCTACTTTGCCAAGCCCAAGGGGCTGAGGGATACCTTGTAAAAAACTGCCCACATGTTTAGTGGGTATACTCCATACTTCAACCGCGATTTGTTCGCCATTCTCTTCATCACGGATCAAGCCAGGCCTAGCCGGTGGCCCACCTGCGAGTGCATAAAACCGATAATTTTTAGAGGTAGTGCTGGTCTTAATTAATGTTGCTTCTCGTTCTAATAATTGATGGTTTAACGCTAAACCTGAGAGGTGCGCACCACACACCACTATTTGCAGGCTATCTTGGCGAGTATATTGCGTTGTATCTACCGCTTTTAACTGCGGCAACGCTTGCTTAGTAGCACCTAAGGCATAACCATTGCTTTGTTGAATTAAGGCCGCCATGCTCAATAATTTACGGTCTGCATAAGCTTGGCTAAACAAGGTGATACCAAAAGGTAAACCTGAGGCTTGAAAGCCAGCAGGTACAGAGATGGCGCTGTAATCTAATAAGTTCATAAAGTTAGTGTAATACCCCATATTCGAATTGAGCTGAATAGGGTCGGCGTTTAGTTGCGCAATGGTGTAAGTGCTACCCGCTGTCGGTGTAACAATGGCATCAAACTGTTCAACAATAGGGTCACAAATATTTTTATAGGCTTGCAGCTTATAAAAGGCCTTAAAGGCCTCTACCCCGGTCACGCTTTTCGCTCCACCAATAATGGTTTGAATAACCGGTAGGCAACGGCTGGGGTCTTGCTCCATAAATGATTCAATCGCCGCATAACGCTCGGCAACCCAAGGGCCTTCATAGAGCAGCTTGGCAGCCGTTAAAAACGGTTCAAAATCAATTTCTACCAGCTCTGCGCCTAATTGTTGCAGTTTATTTAAGCTCTCAGCAAATAAATGTTGGGTATCTTGGTTACCAAAAAACTCTAATTGCTCGGCTTGTGGCACTGCTATTTTGTAGCCGGTTAACTCTTTAGCGGCTAGGTACAAACCTGCATGATTGCTATCGCGGTTTTGGCGAGCATAACAATCACTGCTGTCGTATTGCCCCGCTACCTCTAACAGCACATTTAGGTCATCGCTAGTGTGAGCAAAAATGGTCACGCAATCTAGACTTTTGCAAGCAGGCACCACCCCACTACAGCTCACCAAACCCTTCGTTGCCTTTAAGCCTAAGATATTATTGAGTGCCGCGGGTACGCGCCCCGAACCGGCAGTATCGGTACCTAATGAGAAACAAACTTGCCCAGTGGCAACGGATACAGCACTACCTGAACTAGATCCACCAGAGATATAGTCGGGGTCAAAGCTATTGGTAACTGGCCCCCAAGGGCTGCGAGTGCCCGATAAACCGGTAGCAAATTGGTCAAGGTTAGTTTTACCTAAAGGCACTGCCCCCGCCTTGATCAACATGTCAACCACGAAGGCATTTTGCTCTGGTTGGTAGCTATATTCTTTACAGCCTGCCGTCGTATTTAAACCGGCAACATCAATATTGTCTTTTACCGCAAACGGCACACCATATAAGGGTAAGTCGTTGATATCTTGACTGGCTAAGCCCGCTAAATAGCTGTCTAGCTGGCTGTCGCTAATTAACGATAACCAACAGTTATGACTGTCGGCTCTGGCCATACTAAGCTGCTGCTTGAGGTAGTCAGCGGGGCTAAATTGTTGTTCAGTATACGCTGCGCGTAGCTGCTCGATTGTATAGGTTTGTTCCATTATAAAGCCTCCATGACCATTAAACGTTGCCCAGCTTGAACCTGCGAGCCTTGGCTTAAGTTAAGTTGGGTTATGGTGCCACTCTGCGGCGCCAATACCTCTAGTTCCATTTTCATTGCTTCTAATACCGCGACTACTTGGCCACTTTTTACTTGCTGGCCGGGCTCTACCATCACTTGCCAAAGATTACCGGCTACATGGCTATCGATAGCCACTTGGTTGTCTGTTAGCTGGTTTTCTTGGTGTTGCGTTTGCTCGACCACTTCACTGGCAAAGTGCGCTTGGCCGGTTTCTTCCCAACGTTGACGCTCGGCTTCAAAGGCCTGTTGCTGCACTTGTTTAAACTGCTGAATGCTGTCTTGTTGCTGCTCAAGTAGTTGCTGGTAACCATGTAGACTAAATTCGGTGTTTTCAATTTTTAAGGGGTAATCACCACGCGGGAAGTCTTTGCGAATTTGTTTTAATTCATCTGCGCTGACGGGGTAAAATTTTATCTGGTCAAAAAAGCGTAATAACCAAGGTTTGCTAAATTCTTCGGTTTGTCGGTAGCGATTCCACATTTGCAAGGTGCGACCCACAAATTGATACCCGCCTGGGCCTTCCATACCGTAAACGCATAGATAAGCACCACCAATGCCCACTGCATTTTCGGGGGTCCAAGTTCGTGCCGGATTGTACTTAGTGGTCACTAAGCGATGGCGTGGGTCAATGGGTGTAGCCACTGGCGCTCCCAAGTAAACATCCCCCAAGCCCATGACCAAGTAATTGGCATTAAAGACTATCTCTTTAACTTGCTCGATCGAATCTAAGCCGTTAATTCGACGAATAAACTCAATGTTATCGGGACACCAAGGGGCATCTTTACGAACCACATCGTTGTACTTTTGAATGGCTAGGCGGGTAGCTTCGTCATCCCAAGACAAGGGTAAATGCACCACCCTTGCTGGCACAGTGAGTTGGTTAATATCGCCTAGTGTTGCTTCGGCTTGCTCAAGAGTCTCAAGCAGGTCTGCCAATGGCAGTTGCAAATTATCGTAGTGAATTTGCAAGGAGCGAATACCAGGGGTGAGCTCTTCAATGCCATTTATCGCCATGCCTTGTAAGCGAAGCATTAGCGCATGCACCCGAAAACGTAGCGCTATGTCTAATCGTTGTGGGCCATATTCTACCAACAGGTAATCTTCACCTGCCGGCCGGTAAACTACTTTTTCACCATATTTTTCGGCCGCTAAGGTTTTAATGATTGGGCTAGATAACGGCGCCGCTTCTAATTGTAGGGCTTTTACCGCCCCTTGAGATAACAGGCTATTTTGTTCGCGTTCGGCTACCTCAGCTTGGGCAATGCTAACAGGCACAAAGCGAATGCTGTCACCCGCTTTTAATTGCCCCATTTTCCACAGGTCAGCTTTAATGATGGTAGCTGGGCAAACAAAGCCGCCTAGGCTGGGTCCGTCTGGCCCTAAAATCACTGGCATGTCACCGGTAAAATCAATGGTGCCAACCGCATAGGCATTGTCATGAATATTCGAGGGATGCAAACCGGCTTCGCCGCCGTCGGTTCGGGCCCAATCGGGTTTAGGGCCAATTAACCTTACCCCGGTGCGGCTAGAGTTGAAATGCACTTGCCAATTTGCCGAAAAAAACTGTTGAATGTCGTCATCAGTAAAAAAGTCAGGGGCACCGTGTGGGCCGTAAATAACATGAATAGTCCAGTCTTTATTGATGACAGGTGTAGTGGTTAACGCGCGGCCAACAATAAACTCGTCGGTAGGCGTGTAAGCAGCAAGCGGATCCAGTTGCAATACATCACCGCTGCGCAGTGCTCTGCCAGCGTGCCCACCAAATTGACCCAGGGTGAAGGTGGATTTACTGCCCAAATAATCAGGACATTGAATGCCACCACTTACCGCCATATAAGCACGAGCGCCATGATCTAGCACTTTACCTAAACGTACTGTTTGGCCGGCGTCCACTTTAATCACTTGCCACATCTCTTTGGCGGTATTATCAACAAAGATCTCGATATCGGCACCGCCAACGGCAATTAAGCAAGTTTGGTTGAAACGCAAACTGGGCCCTTGCAAGGTAATTTCTAAACCGGCGGCCTGTGCTTTATTGCCTAATAACTGATTAACTAATTGAAAGCTAAGCGCATCCATTGGCCCAGATGGGGGCACGCCAATATCCCAATAGCCCATTCGGGCGGGGTAATCTTGAATAGTCGTTTGAGTACCGGGAGCCAGCACATCCACGCTCGCGGCTTGATAAGAAAACTGATTAAGGCTGCTGGTAAGCAGCTCACCGCTAATCAGACTTGGCAGGGTCAACAGCTGCTTTAAATAAGCAAGGTTATGCTCGATGCCATAGACTTCGCTGGCCTCTAAACTGGCTAACAAACCACTAATGGCGGTGTCACGATCTTCGGCTAAAAACTGCAACTTGGCTAACATTGGGTCAAAAAATGGCGATATTTCAACGCCACTTTCTATCCAATGGTCAATCCGTAACTGCTGAAAGTCACTGTTAAGCAAGTGCGCAGGGTTTGGCCAAGCTACATGGCTAAGTAAACCCGCGTTAGGTTGAAAATCTTTGTTAGGGTCTTCGGCATATAAACGCACTTGAATAGCGTGCCCTTTGGGGCTGAGATTAGCTGCTCGCTGGTCTAAGCTAACACTTTGCTGGGTAAATTGAGCGTAGCCTAGCTCTACCATCCACTCGACTAAATCGACACCATATATCAGTTCAGTCACACCGTGCTCAACCTGTAGACGAGTGTTCACTTCAAGAAAATAAAACGATTGTGTTTTTTGGTCAAAAACAAACTCTACGGTGCCAGCACTGCGGTAATGAATACTGCTGGTTAACTGCTTGGCCGTTTGTTGTATTTGGCTACGTAAAGCAGCACTAAGATTAGGTGCTGGGGTTTCTTCTATCACCTTCTGGTTGCGACGTTGCGCTGAACAATCTCGCTCGCCAAGGGTAATGATCTCTCCCTCGCCGTTGCCAAATACTTGTACTTCGATATGGCGAGCCTGAGTAATAAACTTTTCAAGAAATAAGCCGGCATTACTAAAGTTGTTTTCGCTAAGTCGCTTCACGCTATCAAACGCTTGGCTTAGCTGCTCTGGGTTATCGCAGCGCTGCATGCCGATCCCGCCGCCGCCAGCGGTACTTTTTAACATCACCGGATAGCCCAAACCTTCGGCTTCTTCTAAGGCTTGCTGGCTATTATCTAATAATCCACTGCCTGGTAGCAGAGGCACTTGCGCCTGCTCGGCTAACTCACGCGCCCGGTGTTTCAGCCCAAAGGCGTTCATTTGCTCGGCGGTGGGGCCTAAAAATACTAAACCGTGCTGCTCACATTGCTGCACAAATTGCTGGTTTTCACTTAAAAAGCCGTAGCCCGGATGAATAGCTTGAGCACCACTACGTTTAGCGATATCAAAGATTTTGTCGGTGTCTAAATAGGTTTGACTGGCGCCACCTTCACCTAGGCTATAGGCCTCGGTTGCTTGGCTGATATGTAAGCTGTCTGCGTCTGCTTCACTGTATATAGCAACGCTGGCGATACCCATTTTATTAAGGGTTCGAATGATCCGACAAGCAATCGCGCCACGGTTGGCTATCAATACTTTTTCGAACATAATTTCACCTGAGAACTTCGGGTCGTCCCGGCTAATTAACAAGGCTTGTTGAGGGTCGTCCCTCGCCTATGGTTTAACTTTGCCCTTTTGGGCTTCGAAATGTGGGTTTTACTTAGCTACTACGCTGCGTCCCACACCAACACTTCAACCGGTGTTGGATTATATGCGTTACAAGGGTTGTTTAATTGCGGGCAGTTTGACAGCAATACGATGACATCCATCTCGGCAAACAGCTCTACGTATTTGCCGGCACCGCTAATACCGTCTTCGAAACTTAACCCTCCCTCGTCCGTTACCGGTACGTTCATGAAGAAGTTAATGTTGTGGGTTATATCGCGTTTGCTTAAACCGAAGTGTTCATTTTCGGCTACCGCTAATAACCAACTATCACGACAGGCATGCATGCATTTTTTGTCTAGCGCATATCGAACCGTGTTGCTTTCTGTTGCGCATGCGCCACCCAAGGTGTCATGGCGCCCGCAGGTATCTGCTGTGATCCGTAGCATCGGTCTGCCCAGATTTGATTGCAATGTTGTACCCGCAGTGAGATATACGTTGGCTTGTTCACGAATGGTGTCTATGGCGCTATAACGTTCACTGGGATCATCGGCATTGTAAAACAAGGTATCCGCTGCTTGGTTGCCTTCTAAATCAAGAATACGTACCGTTTGCCCGGCTTTGACAACTTGCATGTAGTAATCACCAGCAGGAACGGTATCTCGTCTACTGGCTAATGATGGTTTAAGTAAGCTTTCTACGATCATCAGAGATCCTTTCAATCGTTAAAATAATATCTATGTTCAATCATCAAGCCACTAGCCACAGCAGCTAAGGCTTGCTTGCGCTTGGCTAATACAACGATAACGCTCGGTATTTTCAAAACCACGGCCGTTTTCAGGTCGGAAGTTTCGGCAAAAGTCATCTTCTGCGGGCACTAAGGCCTCACACATCGCTACCTCTACCCCAGCCTTAGGATAATCTACAGCGGTATTCATTGGGTGTGGGCAGGTTGTCATCAGCACTAAGGTATCCATTTCAAAGCGCAACTCAATAACATCGCCCGCTTTGCTCACCGAACTGTCAAAACTCAAATTGCCCTGCTGATCCGGTGCTACCTTGCTAAATAGATTAACGTTGGCAGCCATATCGCGCTGGCCTAAACCATACTTGGCTAATTCAACCAGCATGCTGTCGTAACCATTTTGTAGCCATTGGTTGCTGTCGCGTTGATAGCTGCGCTCTCCCCATTTTTCAGCGACTTTTTGTTTGTTCGCTAAGCCGCCCACCGAATCTATCCAGCCGGTATCATCTCGCACGATGGAACAAAAAATACGCCCCATGTCAGAATACAAACAGTTGCCTTTACTCAGTTTAAAGGTGTGCTGGCACTTCAAGGTGTCAGGAGCGTTGAAACGCTCTAACAGATCTTTAGGGTTATAAAACAATAGGCTTACGTTCGCCTCACCTTCAGTGTTGGTAAAACGCAGGGTTTTACCAGCAGGAACCAATACCGACCAATGGCTAGCTCCTGGAATGTTTTCGGTATAAATGATGTCTTTCATTGTCTTGTTCCTTTAAGCCAAGCTTAATTGTGCGGCCGCGGTCAATTTAGGTCGCATCGCTTGGTTTTTCATGTCTTTTGAAATGGGAATATCAAAGGTTACCTGCGCTCCATAGCGCTCTGGTTGCTGGGCATCATGGCGATGTTTATCAAATACCCACAGCCGATTACCTAAGCTAAACCCTTCAGAAAGGTCATGAGTAATCATAAAAATAGTGAGTTTGTGTTCTAACCATAATTGATGAATCAGCTTGTGCATGTCTTTACGAATGCCCGGGTCTAAGGCGCCAAACGGTTCATCCAGTAACAAGATCCGTGGCTTCTTCATCAATGCTTGGGCAATCGCCAATCGTTGTTGCATCCCCCCCGATAGCTCCGCAGGATAGCGATCGGCAGCTTGCTCTAAACCCACTTTTGCTAACATGCTTAAGGCACGCTGCTTGGCTTGTTGCTTAGCTTTACCAAATAGATGCACCAATATTGGAGACTGTTCAAATACCTCTGCTAGCATCACGTTTTGTACTGCAGTAAGGTGTGGAAACACCGAGTATTTTTGAAACACAATACCCCGCTCTGAGCTGGGTTCTTCTGGTAATGGCGCGCCATCTAGCAGCAGTTCGCCTTTACTCGCGCGCTCGTTACCTAACAACAAATTTAAGAACGTAGACTTACCACAACCCGAGGCACCGACAATGCTGACAAAGTCGCCTTCATTTACCACAAGGTTCAGTTTCTCTAGCACCACGTTATTGCCGTATTCTTTCCATACATTTTTAGCTTCAATAATGGGAGTGTTCATTCGCCCTCTCCTTGCTCTTGGTGGTACCAGCGAAATGCGTAACTTGAGAATTTACGCAGTAGCCAATCCATCACAAAGGCTAAAAGGCTGATCCATAATACATAGGGAAGAATCACATCCATGGCCAAGTAACGACGGATAAGGAATATTCGATAACCCAATCCTTCGGTGGCAGCAATCGCTTCGGCGGCAATCAAAAATAGCCAAGCGCTACCCAGTGTTAAACGAACACTTTCTATTAATTTGGGTAAGATTTGCGGTAAAACAACACCTACGATGGTTTGCCAACTCGAGGCCCCTAAGGTTTGTGCCTTTAGTATTTGCTCCTGCGGTAAGGCATCGGTTCGCAGTTGCAAATCGCGGATCATAATCGGACAAATACCAATAATAATCAGCATCACTTTAGACAGTTCACCTAAGCCAAACACAATGAACAAAATCGGTAAAATCGCCATAGGTGGCACCAGCGATAAAGCGGTAACCAAGGGTGACATCGGTGCCCTAACAAACGGCACCATGCCGTTGGCAATGCCTATTGTTAACGCAAGCAACGCACTAATGGTTACCCCTGTGATTAACCGAGTTAGACTGGCTAGCGTATCGGCCAGCATCAAGTAATCGCCGGTGCGTTTACTGGGCTCAAAAGCCATCCGTTGTATTGCATCAACAAAACTGGTCATTGCTGGCAATAGCTTGTCATTAGGGTTGTCGACCAAGCGTGCTTGTGAGGCCATCATGTACACGGCGATTAACAGCACAAAAGGCAATAAGCCCAGTAGCAGCCGCGAAATGCGGCTGGGTTTACGGTTAATAATTCGGGTCATAAGCGGGCCTTAAAGTTTGCCTTGCGCTGCCATTTCCATATACGTCGAATTAAAACGAAGTTTAATGTTGCTGCTATCGCCATAAACACCGGCGGGTGTTTCAATACCAATGAAGCTTGCATCTGGAGCACCTTCACCTAATAAACCATGTAGGTGAGAGAATTCGGCTACCTTCGCCATAGTCGCTTTTAAGTCGCCGCTGTTGGTAAAGTCGACTGCTTCAGCAGGTGTGTAGAACATTTTTGTTGAGGCAAGTTGCGCTTCGTAACCCGCTAAATCGGTGCCTGATGCTTCTGCCATAAAGCTACGTGCTTTAATCGCTGCATCGCTATCACCCGACATAGTGGCCATAATTTCATACCACGCGCCCGTTAACGCTTTGCCAAGTTTAGGGTCTTGTTGCAAGGTGTCGGTGTTTACCACCAATAGGTCAATGATTTCACCTGGGATTTTTGACGAATCAAACACCAGGCTGGTGTCTGGCATTGCCATTATTTCGCTAAGTAGAGGATTCCAAGTCGTAACAGCAGTTACATCTTTAGTGGTGAATGCCGCCACTAAGTCAGCATCCGAAGTGTTGACCACGGTAAGGTCTCGTTCGGCCATACCCACCGACTCTAGGCCGCGAGCCAGTAGATAGTGAGAAACACTAAGCTCTACTAAGTTAACATTTTGGCCTTTTAAGTCAGCAAGGGCTTTGTCACCTTTCAAAATAACGCCGTCGTTACCGTTAGAGAAGTCACCCACAATAAGTGCTGTAGAATCAACACCGCTGGCAGCTGGGATAGTCAATGCATCCATATTGGTCATTACTGTGGCATCGAACGAGCCTGCGGTGTATTGGTTAATCGATTCGATATAGTCATTTACCTGCACGACTTCGATGTCAATGTCGTATTTGTCAGCCCATTTTTTAACAATGCCATTGGCTGCCCCGTAGTCCCATGGCATCCAACCAACATAGATAGTCCATGCTAAACGATAACTGGGTTTTTCAGCGGCCTGAGCAATGTTAGAACCGGCCAAGGTAGCGCTAATTACGGTAGCTGCTAAAGCTATTTTACGGAGTGGAGTTTTAACTAAGTTGAACATGTTCACCTCATTGTGGTTATGCACTTAAAATAAAAAGCATGAGAGACTTAGGTACTGTCATCTCCCGGGCTTTTATCCCTCCGTGTAACCTCGTTGAGGTTGACAACTCTCGGTCCAGTCACTGCGCACAGTCGGAACCCTAGATGTCTATTGCAAATTGTTTGGCGGCGCTAAATGTGACCAGAACCTTCGTCTCTCATGCCGCATTAAACAATTTGCAATGGCTATGCCAACTCCTCAAATACCACCATATAGGTAATTAATATAAAACTGCCGCCATTTGACGCTTCATTAAGGTGCGCTTTATCGTCATTCGCACCAATTTAGCGCAAACACGACGCCAAGCCCACTTATCTCAGCTAAGCTAAAATTAATACCCGCTAGGCAACGAGGATGCGCCGATTATTTACGCAAAGATTACGCCGTTTGCTTACTATTTATCAACAACTTAAGTTAATACCTCGCTAACTCCTGGCTTTCTGGGCCAGCCAGGGCCGTTTAGGCTATGATTTATCATTTTTAGCTCTAAAATGGCATAAGTTTGAATGGCCATGGTCGATATATTAATAGCCTTCAACTTGTACTCGATGAATAAGGAGTAATTCATGAGCAGCATTTTTTCCCCCGCGGTCTACCTCAGTGACCGGATTAGCTTTAAATATAAATTTATATTGTGGACCTGTTTATTTCTAATTCCGATTGCCTATGGCTTTAGTTCCATCATCATCACAATGAATAGCGACCTTGAGTTCGCCGAACAAGAATTGGCTGGCTACAAAGTTGTTAGTCAACTTCCCAGCTTGTCAAAATCAATCGTGCAACATCAGCATTTAAACACCCTGCGCACCATGGGTGCTGAATTTGATAAAGCCGAATTATCAGCACTGCAACAAGGCCTTGATGGCAGCCTAAGCCAGTTATCTTCGGTGCTACCTAGCAATCTCCTCCCCGCACTTGAGCAAGTTAGCCAACGCTGGAAAACCGTCCGTGATAGCAGCAGTTCGCTTGGCCAATTACTAATAGAACATGAGGCTCTATTAAGAGAAATAAGAGGTCTTACCCACAGTGTTGCGGCAAATAGCGGGTTAACTCGAGACCCTATCGTTACCAGTTACTATCTTATCGACATCACGGTCGACCGCTTACCAGCTTTACAAAGTAACATTGCAAGGATCCGAGATAAGGGGGGCGATATAGCTGACTTTGGAATTTTAGATGCTGAAGGTAACGCCGACCTGCGTTTTCGTACTGATAACGCTAGCGAAGTACTCAATGATATGCGCAAAGCACTAAGCCAACTGAGCACTTACGATCAACAATTTGAGCAAAAGTTAGGCAGTGACGCAGCACTCACCATACAAAGTATTGAACAAATTGTTAGCCTAATTAGAGATGAGATTCTTAAGGACCAACAGGTAAAAACCAATACCCAAACGGTATTTGCAACCGCCAACCAAAGCCTGCAGCAAATCGAACAATTTACTGAAGCTGCACTAAACTACTTTGGTGAAGAGCTTACCCAGCGTACTCAGAATGCTGAAAATAAACGTATCATTATGCTTCTCGCCCTCGTTTTTGTCTTGTTGGTGTGTAGTTACTTTATGATTGGCGCATATTTGTCGGTAAGGCGCACCGTTAAACAAATCCGCTTTGTAGCGGCACGGGTAAATCAAGGCGATCTGAGTCAAGATTTAATGGTTTACGGCTCAGATGAATTGGCAGACATTGCCCAAGACTATAAGACAACCTTAAACGCTCTGCGTAACTTGCTTCAGCAAGTTACCAGTAGCTCTGAAGAAATGTTAACCGCCACGCAACAGATCGGAGATAAGTCTCAGGAAGTGCGCGAAGCGATAAACCAGCAACAGCAAGAAACCCAACAAATCGCCACCGCAGTTGCTGAAATGAACGCCACCGTAAACAGCATGGCCGATGATGCTAATAAAGCCGCAGACTCTACCTTGGCGTCACAACAAGCCGTGGTCAACGGCCAACAAATTGTTGGCAATACCATATCTACAATTGGCCTAATCAACCAAGAAGTTCTGACCACTTCTGACTCACTCAGCCAGCTTCAAGAGCAAACCGGTGCCATTGGAGGTGTGATAGATGTGATCAAAAACATTGCCGAGCAAACCAACTTACTGGCGCTAAATGCGGCTATCGAAGCCGCCCGCGCGGGTGAGCAAGGCCGTGGCTTTGCCGTTGTTGCCGATGAAGTGCGTACCCTCGCTAGCCGCACTCAAACGTCTACTGCTGAAATACAACGTATGATTGAAAATTTGCAATCAGGTTCTTTGAGTTCGGTTAATGCCATGGCCAATGCCAGCACTCGAGCACAAAGTGGTGTTGAACAAGCGGAAGAAGCCAGAGATTCATTTAGCCACATTACTCAGGGCGTAGACGAAGTCGTTGAACTAAATACCAACATTGCCAGTGCGATTGAGCAACAAAGTAAAGTGATGGATGAAGTTGAACATAACATCGTGCAAATATCTGATGGTGCCAACGCGGCGCTGTTTATCGCCGACGAAGCCAGTAAAGCCGGTGAGAGCATTCGTTTTGAAGTAGACAAACTTAACCAGCTGATTGAACGCTACCAGCTATAGCCAGTTGGCAACGGCTACAAAGTAAAAGAGCAATCTAGACACTCATCTAGATTGCTCTTTTCGTATTTAGGGCAGTATCAAACTTGTCGCTATCGGCCTTCGCTATAGACCTTCACAAGTTAAAGCATCTTCAGCAGCATCGAGTGAGCGAGGTACATAACGAATATTGCCTAAATTGACCGTCACTGGTGCCGCACTTTGCAAGAGAAATACCTTGTCCACGAAAGAGAATTCCATCCCTTCAGCAACCAAGCACGATAGAGGGATTTTTACGGTATCCCACTCGGCGTCTCCTTCAGTACGAACCGCAGGTAATGCACCAGAAATATCTAACTCTGCAGTGCAAGGATACTCACAGTCGGCCCTTAATCGCATTGATGCTGGCGCTTCTGACAGCAGCTGAATATCAAATTGAAGGCTTGAATCGGCATTCACATAGGCGTTTCTATCGCTACCCGCGCCATCAAGCGTTTCAAAAAATATTTCAGCAATACTGCTGCCAAACTCCAGTTTCACCGCATCTTGTTGGTGGAGATAATTGATTGGCGTTACGCTTAATGAGCCAATCGTTGTGACAGCCCCTCGGTCAACATCAACCGCCGCCCAACCGTTTGCTTCACCAGCAATACGTGGTTGATACTCGCCATTTTCCGATGGGCCAAAAATCTCAAGGTTTACGTTAGCAACGCCATTATCAGGCTCATCAACTCCACAGCCAAACTCTCGTGTATCAAGCGGTAAATCATCTAAGTCCTCGGTAACTCCTTGTTGGTCACTGCTGGCATACGCCAAACCATAGCCATAAGGGAACAATGGCTTGTGTTCACCCTCAATGTCTTGTTCCATCGAAGGAGTTACATAGTTTTCTATATTGGGTGCATGGCGATTAATGGTGGTAGAACACTTTTTCATCGGCCATGAATAAGATAAGCGCCCTTTGAAATCGGCACCAGAGTGAGCAAACAATACATCTGTAATACCGCCTGCTTCAGTACCTGGTAACCAGGCCGCTACAAACGCATCTGAGTGGTTAAGCTCTTCGTTCACATATAATGGTCGGCCTGAATAGAATACTGTCACCACTTGTCGCCCCACCTCTTTCATTGCTTTTACAATCGCGAGATCAGCAGCGTAAGAAGCTTTCAACGAAGAGAACTCGAGGGTTTGGCTGGCTTTAATATCACCAAACATCTCGGCATAAGGATCTTCACCGATAACTACAATGGCGATGGCTTCTGGGGGGGCAGACGACTCTGAGGTATAAACGTTTGCAGCGCCGACTTCATCTTCGAGCGCCATTTTAAGGGTGCTAGCGCCTGGGAAGTCTTTAGCGATGGTATTGCCATCACCTTGCCACGTTAAGCTCCAGCCGCCGGTTTGTTTTTGAATGCTGTTAGCTGCACTACCCAAAATAATGTAAGGTTTGCTTTTGCTTAAAGGCAGCACCGCATCTTTATTTTTGAGTAGTACCAAGGACTCGCTAACCGCTTGTCTGGCGAGGGCTCGGTGGCTGTCAGACCCTAAAATATCGTCATTACCTGCTAGTTGACGCAATGACGGTTTTGGTTTTTCCCATAAATTAGCTCGCATCTTCACACGTAAAATTCGAGTTACTGCATCATCAATACGTTGCATAGAAATAGTGCCGTCATTAACTTGGCTGATCACGTTATTGTAAAACGCTTTCCAATCACTGCGCGCAGTTACCATGAATATGTCGTTGCCAGCATTAACCGCTTCGGGGCAATTGGCAGCACTACAACCGCTTAACTCGCCTTGGCCATTCCAATCAGTCACAATTAAGCCATCAAAACCCATTTTTTCTTTGAGAATATCATTCAGCAAATACTTGCTACCATGTAGTTTGTGGTTGTAAGTCGCACTATCGCTACCGGCGTTTTGGTCATAGTTAGCGGGGTTATGCCATGAATTAAAAGAACTCATCACCACTTGCGCACCAGCGTCTAGCCCAGAGAAGTACCCAGTAGCATGAATGTTGCGCAAGTATTCTTCTGAGTAGTAGTTTTCACCTCGGTCTTTGCCATCAAGCGTACCGCCATCGCCCACCCAATGTTTTACATTAGAAATCACATTGGTTTGTCCTTTTAGGCCTTCGGCCCCCCCTTGCAAACCCTCAACCATTTTGCCCGCGTATAAGTGGATGATTTCAGGATCCTCTGAGTACCCTTCGTATACCCGTCCCCATCGGTAATCGCGCGGTGAAGCCACTGTTGGCGCAAATGTCCAATCCAATCCGGTAGCTGATACCTCTTTTGCGGTGGCTTGACCAATTTGCTTAATGAGCTCTGGATTATTTGCCGCGCCTAGACCAATGTTATGTGGGAACACGGTAGCGCGGTATACGTTATTATGGCCATGCACTGCGTCGGTAGCCCACATGAATGGCACTTTAAACCCACGGTCTGCATACGCTTCTTCAAGCGCTTCCCAGTATTGATCAGCTGCATAAACCCAATCAGCAGCGGAGGCATATTTGTTGTTATTAGGCCATGCACCACCGCCATTGAGTATTGAACCCAATTTGTATTGCTTTGCTTCAGCTGGCGTCACTTCAGGCAGGTTGGGCTGAACCATTTGCCCGACTTTTTCCTCTAAGGTCATTTGACCGAGTATTAGCGCAATGTGAGTTTCAATAGCTTGGTCTTTATCGATTTGGCTATCAATTTGCGGCCACTCACTGAAATAAGGCAAGGTACTAGACTCAACCGGTGGTTTAGGAACTGGGTCACTAGAACTATTACAGCCTGTCAATATTGCCATTGCGACTAAACACGAAACTATCGTTCTCTTCTGATGCATATAATTACCTATTTAAATGAGTTACGGCCATCGTGTCATGAGCGATGGGCTAACATTAGCCTTCGTTATCGTTAACCGACACCTACACCTACACCTACCCAAAACGAGCCGCCTTATGGAACCGCTCCCACAACAAGGGCAATAAAAATTGTGATAAATACAAGGGCTCAGCGAAGCCGATTTATTACAATGTGTGTTTGTTGGATTTTCACGGCCATTGTAATACTAATTAATGGGCCAATGATGCGATCCAAGCCTCACTATGAAACCGCTCCCACAACTGTAACTAAAGGCGCACAATTAAGACAATTTTGCTTTATCTTAATGGCTAAACACTAAGCCAATGTTAACTTAGTTTATTTTTTTAACTGAGTGCCTGATGACCAATTCAGGTACCAGTAATTGAGGAATGGGATAGTCCTGTTGCTTTACCAGTGACAGTATCTTGTTGGCGGCTAGGAACCCCATTTCAATGGTAGGAAAGTTGATGGTTGTTAACTTAGGCGTGACGTGCTCGCTGACTAAACTATTGTCAAAACCGACCACTGAAACATCATCACCCACGGTTAAGTGCCGTGCCTCTAACTCATCATATACACCCAAAGCAACATGATCGTTTAAACAAAAAACAGCAGTGATGTCGGGATTGTTATCCAGTAAGTAACGTGGAGCTTGGCGGTTATTTTTGAGATCCAAGCGCCCTTCGACAACAAACTGGCTGTTATATTCTATAGCGTGCTCTTCAAGCGCTCTGCGATAGCCATGAAGCCTATCGCGGCTAATGTTCTGACTCATAGGGCCTGTTATACAAGCAATCTTTGTGTGACCTTGTTCGATGAGGTGTTTAGTGGCCAGGTAACCACCTAACTCATCATCCAAGCCAATGCAATTATTGGCAAGTTCGTCAATCTGGTGATTGAGAATAATGGTCGCAGGAACTTTATCTACAATATCGAGCAGATCTTGATCCGGTAGCTCCCCTGTATGAATGATTAAACCATCCACCTGCTTTGATAACAAAAATTGAACCGCGTCCATCTCGTCCTTTATAGAACCTTGGCCACTAGTAGCAATGAGGTGGAAGCCGTTTTTACGCAAGGTTCCTTCGGTTGAGCTAACTAACGAAGAAAAGTAAGGCCCAGCCAATGTGCCAACCAACATGCCAATACTGTTAGTACGCTTTGACGCAAGAGCCTGAGCAGATGAATTGGGTTTATACCCAATGCTATCGATGACTTTAAGCACTTTTTGCTTCGTGGCTTCAGCGACTCTAGGGTGATCGTTAAGCACTCTTGAAACGGTAGATTTAGACACTTGGGCCAATCTGCAAACGTCTTTAATGGTAGACAAGCTGCATTCCCTATACGAATTATTCGAGCTTCGAGTACAGTACCTTATCGCGTAAAGCTGTCAAGATAAGCAAATATTGTCTGTGAGATGAATGCCTAATCAGATTAGACTCAAACACTAAATTGCGGCTTTAAAAACCAAAAAAACCAGTAGCAAATGCTACTGGTTTTTTGAATTGGTGCCCGGGGCCGGACTTGAACCGGCACGTCCTTTCAGACGAGGGATTTTAAATCCCTTGTGTCTACCAATTTCACCACCCGGGCAAAACTTTTAAATCATTCCATTAATATAATGGAGGCGGGTCCCGGAGTCGAACCGAGGTCCACGGATTTGCAATCCGCTGCATAGCCACTCTGCCAACCCGCCATACAACGTTACAAAAATTTGGAGCGGCACATCAGGTTCGAACTGATGACCTCAACCTTGGCAAGGTTGCGCTCTACCAACTGAGCTAGTGCCGCTTAATTCTTTATCACCATTTAATGTGGTAAGTGCTTAACCCTAAGGTTGCGCTACTCTTTGTACCCACACTGAGCTAGTGCCGCTTAATTCTTTATCACCATTTAATGTGGCAAGTGCTTAACCCTAAGGTTGCGCTACTCTTGATACCCACACTGAGCGAGTGCCGCTTAATTCTTAACAAGAATACAAAATTTTAGGTATTACTAAAGTTAAGTATTACTTCAATATTTAGTATCGCTTAATCGTATTATGCACGACCTTGCCATACTGAGTTTCTCAACTCTAATAGTTGGTGCCCGGGGCCGGACTTGAACCGGCACGTCCTTTCAGACGAGGGATTTTAAATCCCTTGTGTCTACCAATTTCACCACCCGGGCGACACAGTTTTAATAGTATGGAGGCGGGTCCCGGAGTCGAACCGAGGTCCACGGATTTGCAATCCGCTGCATAGCCACTCTGCCAACCCGCCATACTATGTGTGTTAATTTGGAGCGGCACATCAGGTTCGAACTGATGACCTCAACCTTGGCAAGGTTGCGCTCTACCAACTGAGCTAGTGCCGCTTTATCATTACTTAGTATGTTCATTGAGTAGCTAACCAAAGGTTGCGCTGCTCTTTATACCCACACTATCAAATGTTGCCTCATTAACACTGCAACAAAATGTTGCCTACTCAGCTAAAGAACTTCGTTCCCGCTGAATGTGCTGTGCATTTTAGCGACCTAAATCTTTACGTCAACAGTCTTTTTCTAAGTTTCTTACTGTTCGCCTGATTTTTAGTCGAAAGCTGCTAAATATTAGTCATTCTGACGCAAATGTGGCCAAGCCATGAGTAAATAACTCACCATTGACCACAAGGTGAGTATCGTGGCGACAAAAAGAAATGCGTAACTCACTTGTGTAAGCAAGGGACTAAACTGGGCAGTAAGCCCAAAAATCGCAGCCATTTGTGCAGCAGTCTTATATTTTCCAATCCAAGAGACCGCAACACTGGAGCGTTTTCCTAATTCGGCCATCCATTCACGTAAGGCAGAAATGATGATTTCTCGAGAAATCATGATTAACGCAGGGATAGTAATCCAAAAAGATTGGTAGTGCTCAACCAATACCACTAGTGCAGCAACCACCATCGCTTTATCAGCAACAGGGTCAAGAAACGCACCAAATGGCGTAGTTTGACCAAGGCGACGCGCTAAGTAGCCGTCTAAGTAATCAGTGACAGCAGCTAAGCCAAATATGAATGCAGCGGCCAGCATCCCCCACTCTACCGGAAGATAGAAGGCAATTAAGAAAAATGGAATTAGTACAATTCTAAACGCGGTTAGTATATTAGGAATGTTTATCATTATTTTTCATTTATAAAACTACTGGCGCTATGTTGCCTAATCTTGCTTAGTGATGCAACGTATCATGGATTTTTTGCGCCAAAGAAGGGCTAATACCCGGCACTTTCTTAATTTCATCAACGCTTGCGTTGTTCATTTGCTGCATTCCACCTAAGTGAGTCAGCAGGGCTTGACGACGTTTTGCGCCAATACCGGGTATATCCTCCAACACACTGGTCTTGCGTGCCTTGTCGCGACGATTACGATGACCAGTAATCGCAAAGCGGTGACTTTCGTCGCGAATGTGCTGAATAAGATGTAAGGCGGGTGAATCGCTAGGCAAATGCACTTCTTGCATTGTCTTACCAATCAACAAGGTTTCTAAACCTGGCTTACGTGTAATCCCTTTAGCCACCCCGACTAACAGCGGCATGGCTTGTAAGTTTAGCGGCTCAAGACTGGCAAAGGCTGCCGACAATTGGCCCTTGCCACCGTCGATAAACAGCACATCAGGAATTTTTTCAGCCAATTGAGCTTTTTGGTAGCGTCGCGTTAAAGCCTGAGCCATCGCCGCGTAGTCATCACCACCGGTAATACCGTCAATATTAAAGCGTCGATATTCAGACTTATTGGGGCCCTGTCTATCAAATACCACACATGACGCCACTGTGCGCTCACCTTGGGTGTGGCTGATATCGAAACACTCCATCCGTTTAATCGGTTTATCTTGTTTGAGCAGCTGCTCCAATTCGGTCACCCGGTGATGGATCGTCGCCTCTTGATTCAATTTAGTCAGCAAGGCATTTTCGGCGTTAGTATTGGCTAAGGCGACAAAGCGTAATTTCTCACCACGTTTTGGGGTACTGAGTTTTACTTTTGAATCGAGTTCTGCTTCTATGGCGGCCTCTATTTCGGGCCAGTCACCTTCAACGTCGGGCAGCAGTACTTCGTTGGGCTGGTTACCTTTGCGTTGCTCAGACAAGTAGTACTGCATAACAAAGCTACGTAACACTTCAGGGACTTCAGCTTGCTTGGGTACTTTAGGATAATAAGAACGACTGCCTAATACCTGGCCATCTCTAATCAGTAGCAAGTGGACAACTGCAATGCCGTTTCTAAAGGCGAAACCCACCACATCACTGTGTTCGGTATTGCCACTTACAAATTGTTGCTCTTGTACTTTACGCATCGCTTGAATTTGGTCGCGAAAGCCTGCTGCAGCTTCGAAATTTAGGCTGTCACTGGCGGCCGACATCTTTTCTACCAACTGATTGATAACCTGTTGGCTTTTACCTTTTAAGAACATGCTAGCAAGATCCACTTGCTGTTGATAATCATCATCACTGACGAGATTAACGCAAGGTCCTGAGCAGCGTTTTAGCTGATATTGTAAACAAGGGCGCTGCCGATTTGCGTACTCGCTATCGCTACATTGGCGGATTGGAAACAACTTTTGCATTAGATGCAAGCTTTCTCGGACCGCGTTGCCGTTTGGATAGGGCCCAAAATAATTACCCTTAGAACGCTTCGCTCCTCGATGCATAGAAATACGAGGGTGTTTGTGCTGACTGATTAAGATGTAAGGGTAAGATTTGTCGTCGCGTAACAATACGTTGTATTTAGGCAGATACTTTTTAATCAGATTGTGTTCGAGTATCAGTGCCTCTGTTTCTGTATGGGTCACCGTGACTTCAATATGTGCAATGTTAGACACTAAAGCTCTGGTTTTATTACTATCAACCGTTTTTCTAAAGTAGCTGCTAAGGCGCTTTTTAAGAGACTTAGCCTTACCAACATAGATCACTTCGTCTGCAGCGTTATACATCATGTATATACCGCTAGACTCAGAAACCTGCGCTAGAAAAGTTTTACTATCAAAATCTTTAGCAGACAAAATTACAACTTATCTGTATCTATCATTCCATGACGTATTGCTAAGTGAGTGAGCTCTACATCACCATTGATGTCTAACTTGCTAAACAAGCGATAACGATAAGAATTGACAGTTTTAGGGCTAAGATTCAATTGTTCAGAAATGTCGGTGACCTTTTCACCTTTGGTGATCATCAACATTATTTGTAATTCACGCTCAGACAAACTTTGAAACGGGTTGTCTTCAGCGGGGTTAAACTGGCTTAAGGCCATCTGTTGGGCGATCTCGGGCGACAAGTAACGCTGGCCTACATTCACCGCGCGAATAGCTTGTAGCATCTCGTCAGGGGCAGCACTTTTAGTTAAATAACCACATGCACCGGCCTGCATAACCTTAGTAGGAAATGGATTTTCAGTGTGAATGGTTAGTACTATAATTTTGGCATCGGGATCATAGCGAAGAATCTTTCGGGTAGCTTCTAAGCCACCAATGCCAGGCATATTCATGTCCATAAGAATGACATTAGCCTGATTACTTCGACACCATTGAACAGCTTTTTCGCCGCTCTCGGCTTCACCAACAACCTTAAATCCTCTAACGTCTTCTAAAATGCGACGGATCCCTGTGCGCACTAACTCATGATCGTCAACCAGAAATACGTTTATCAAGCGCGTTCTCCGCAGTAACTAAAACATCAATCAATTAATTGGGCGGGTTGGCAAGTCTACAATTACTTGCGCAGCAAACTTTATATCCCATCAAGCCGCGAATTTAAAGGATTAAGCTTTATAAGTTTAGATTTGGTAAGTAATAAAGAGCATTTTAGATAACTAAAACATTTATTGGTTAAGCCTTGAACAGCTTAGGCGATGTCTATCAACGAGCAGTAGTGGCTGCTAAAACGAAAAAAGCTAGCCCAATGGCTAGCTTTTCGAATATGGCGGAGGAGGAGAGATTTGAACTCTCGAAGGGCTATTAACCCTTGCCGGTTTTCAAGACCGGTGCATTCGACCACTCTGCCACCCCTCCGCAGCAACGGGGCGCATATTAACCGCCAATTAGAAGCTTGTAAACTGTCTTTTTAAGGTTTTTTGAAAAAGAGCACTAAGCGCGCAATTAACACACAGAATCTGGACATAAAAAAACCCAGCCTTAGCTGGGTTTAGTAAGGTTTCGCAAGGCTTATTTAGGTAGGTAACTTTTACCCATTAAGAAAGTGTCTACTGCTTGAGCAGCACCACGACCTTCGTTAATAGCCCACACAATCAAGCTTTGACCACGACGAGCATCACCTGCCGCGAATACACCTTTGACATTAGTGGCGTATTCATCGTAAGCAGCTTTAGCATTTGAGCGAGCGTCTTTTTCTACGCCTAACTCATCAATAATACCCGCTTCTGGCCCCATAAAGCCCATCGCCAATAATACTAAGTCAGCTTTAATGACTTCTTCGCTGCCTTTGACTGGCTCAGGAATCATTTGACCATTGGCATTTTTAGCCCAGGTGATCTTGGTGGTATGAACAGCAGTAACATTGCCTTGTTCATCGCCCGCCATCTTCTGTGTCATGACTAAGTAACGACGCGGGTCTTCACCTTGAATCGCAATCGCTTCATCCTGACCATAATCACGTTTAAGCGTGCGCTTAAACTCAGGCCATGGGTTATCTTGAGCACGCTCTTGTGGAGGCTGAGGCATAATCTCAAGTTGCATAACGTTGGCACAGCCATGGCGCAATGATGTGCCCACACAGTCAGTACCGGTATCACCGCCACCGATAACCACAACGTGCTTATCTTTAGCACTGATGTAGCGACCGTCATCCAGATTGCTATCCAATAAGCTCTTAGTATTCTTACCTAAAAACTCCATCGCAAAATGAACACCTTTCAATTGACGGCCTTCAACCGGTAAGTCACGCGGTACCGTTGCACCCGTAGCTAACAGCAAGGCATCAAAATCATCATGTAAACGATTGATTGAGATGTCTTTACCGATTTCCACTGAGGTTTTAAAAATGATGCCTTCTTCACGCATGATATCAACACGACGCTGCACAATTTCTTTTTGCAGTTTCATGTTCGGAATACCGTACATTAACAAGCCACCAATTCGGTCTGCACGCTCAAATACTGTGACGGTATGACCGGCAGAGTTTAATTGCGCAGCCGCGGCCAAACCTGCAGGGCCAGACCCTACGATAGCCACCGTTTTACCGCTGCGTTTTTTAGGAATGTTAGGTTTAACCCAACCTTCTTTAAAAGCGCGTTCGATAATGTTTACTTCTTGGCTCTTAATGGTTACCGGTGGAGCATTAATACCCAGTACACAAGAGTCTTCACAAGGTGCTGGGCATACACGACCAGTAAACTCTGGGAAGTTATTGGTTTTGTGTAAACGGTCGATTGCATCTTTCCAACGACCACGGTACACCAAATCGTTCCACTCAGGGATCAAGTTATTAATTGGACACCCGGCTACACGTGGTGCGTAGTCTGAGTCACCTGAATGACAAAATGGGATACCACAATCCATACAGCGAGAAGCTTGGTCTTTTACCGCTTCTTCGCTCATCGGCGTTTTAACTTCAAGCCAATCTATCAAACGCTCTGCTGGGTCGCGGTCTGTCGATAGCTTCCTGTCTATTTCCATAAATCCAGTTGGATTTGCCATGTCTCTCTCCTAAACCGCTTCAGCTTTTTGTTTGGCTTGCTCAGCCTTGGCTTTTTTCGCTTGCGCGACGCTATCAAGGTGCATATCGAATGCTGCTACTGCAACGTCATAATCCGACTCGAATTCACCTGTCGCTTTCGCCTCTTTCATGTAATTTTGCATACGTTCGTAATCGGTAGGCATTACACGAACAAACAAGCTTAAGGCATTGTCCCAATCTTCTAGCAACTCTTTAGCGACATCTGAACCAGTATGCGCTAAGTGATTTTCAATTAGGGCTTTCAACTCGGCAGCTTCAGCAGCATCTTCAATGCCACCTAACCTAACCATTTCCATGTTACAACGAGAAGCAAACTGCTTGCTGCGATCAAGTACGTAAGCAACACCACCAGACATACCTGCGGCGAAGTTACGGCCTGTTTCACCAAGAATAACCGCTTTACCACCAGTCATGTATTCACAACCGTGGTCACCAACACCCTCAACGATAGCGGTTACACCAGAGTTACGCACACAGAAGCGCTCGCCTGCAATACCACGGATGTAAGCTTCACCAGAAGTACCACCAAAGAAGGCAACGTTACCTACAATGATGTTCTTACGTGCTTCAAATGGGGCATTCGCATCAGGATAAACCACTAACTTGGCGCCAGATAAACCTTTACCGAAGTAGTCATTGGCATCGCCTTCAAGTTCAAACTTGATGCCCTTGGCAGCAAACGTACCAAAGCTTTGGCCAGCACTACCGCTAAATTTAACCTTAATCGTATCTTCTGGCAGACCTTCTGCACCATAACGCTTAGAAATCTCATTCGACAACATGGTACCAACACTACGGTTAGTATTGATAATGTCAGAACTTAACGATACCGCTTCACCAGACTCTAGTGCTGGAGCTGCATCTTTAATTAACTGACGGTCAACAATGTCGTGAATTAAGTGTTTTTGCTCTTGGCTACAGTAAAGTGTTTCGTTACCGCTATCATCGGCTTTATACAAGATTGGCGATAAATCTACGCCTTTATATTTCCAATGATCAACGTCTGTACGCGGTGTTAAGCATTGACTTTGACCAACCATCTCATTGATGGTGCGGAAACCAAGTTCAGCCATAATCTCACGTAAGCCTTCAACCATCATCTGGAAGAAGTTAACAACGTGGTCAACTTGACCAGCGTAACGCTCACGCAAACGACGGTCTTGCGTAGCAATACCCACCGGACAAGTGTTCAAGTGACACTTACGCATCATGGTACAACCTTCAACCACCAGCGCTGCGGTTGCTACGCCCCACTCTTCGGCACCAAGTAACGTCGCTACAGCCAAATCGCGTGGTGTTTTGAGTTGGCCATCGGCTTGTACCGTAATACGGCTACGTAGTTTATTTTGAATCAGCGTTTGGTGAGTCTCGGCTAGACCAAGCTCCCACGGCAGACCCGCATGTTTAATTGAGCTAAGTGGAGATGCACCCGTACCACCATCGTAGCCAGCAATAAGCACTACGTCGGCATAACCTTTACATACACCAGAAGCAATCGTACCTACGCCCGCTTCTGATACTAACTTAACGTTAATACGTGCGTCGCGGTTAGCATTTTTCAAATCGTAGATTAGCTGAGCTAAATCTTCGATCGAGTAAATGTCGTGGTGAGGCGGTGGTGAAATTAGACCAACACCCGGTGTTGAACCACGTGTTTTACCAATCCATGCATCGACTTTATCACCCGGTAATTGACCGCCTTCGCCAGGCTTGGCACCTTGAGCCATTTTAATTTGAAGCTCTTCAGCGTTAGCCAAATAATGGCTGGTCACACCAAAGCGACCAGAAGCAACCTGCTTGATCTTAGAGATCATCGAGTCGCCGTTTTCCATTGGCTTGAAGCGAATGGGGTCTTCACCGCCCTCACCTGAGTTACTCTTACCACCAATGCGGTTCATCGCAATAGCTAGCGTGGTGTGCGCTTCCCAAGAAATAGAACCGAAGCTCATTGCACCTGTAGCAAAACGCTTAAGGATATTCTCAGCTGACTCTACTTCGTCTAGCGGCACACTTGGGCGATCAGTTTTAAACTTCAATAAGCCACGTAAAGTGAAGGCTTCTTTAGCTTGGTTATCTACATTGGCCGCATATTCTTTAAATACTTTATAGTCGTTAGTCGACGAAGCATTTTGTAACAAGCGAATAGTCGTTGGGTTAAATAAGTGACGTTCGCCGTCTTTGCGCCAAGCGTAGTCACCACCGGTTTTAAGGATCAGGTCGCTGAACGGATTATCGTCAGCTGGGAAACCTTCGCGGTGACGGTTTAAAGCTTCGGTAGCAATACCATCTAAGCTTAAGCCTTCAATACGGGTTACCGTACCAGTGAAGTATTTTTTAACCACGTCAGAGTTAATACCTAAGGCTTCAAAAATTTGCGCGCCTTGGTACGACTGAAGGGTAGAAATCCCCATCTTCGAGAAGATTTTTAACAAGCCGCTATTTACCGCATTAGTGTAACGCGAAATAACATCGTCGTTAGACATGCCGCTATCAATAATTGCTTGGTCACGCATATCTAGCAAGGTTTCAATGGCTAAGTACGGGTTAACTGCAGCAGCGCCGTAGCCTAATACCGTCGCTAAGTGATGTGTTTCACGTATATCACCTGATTCAACAATTAAGTCAGCGTGAGCACGAATACCTTCACGAATTAAGTAATGGTGAACAGCCGCTGTGGCTAATACCGACGGTACGGCAGCGTGGTCGCTGTCTACTTTACGGTCACTCAAAATAAGAATTGAGAAGCCATCGTCTACGGCATCTTTAGCATGACGACAAATACGCTCTAAGGCTTTCTCAAGGTCGTTTTCTGCGCCAGAAGCGTGGAAAGTTGTATGAATAGTTGCCGCTTGGAAGTGGTTATGGTCAATGCTACGTAGCTTAGCTAACTGCTCGTTAGATAACACTGGTTGCTTGATTTCTACCTTGCGGCAATGCAGCGGAGTTTCTTCAAGTAAGTTTAAATCAGCGCCTACGTAAGTACGTAAAGACATCACCATTTCTTCACGAATAGGGTCAATTGGCGGATTAGTTACCTGAGCAAACAACTGCTTAAAGTAATGCGATAGGTGTGGGTTTTTGTCAGATAAAATCGCCAAAGGCGTATCTGTACCCATTGCACCTAAAGGTTCTTTAGACGTACCCACCATTGGTTTCAATATTGCGTTGATATCTTCTAGGCTATAACCAAAGGCTTTTTGACGCTTCTCTAGGCTATGCTGAGTAGCAAAACGATCGTAGCCTTGTGGTAACGGCAAATCATCTAAAACAATCTTGTTTTCTTCTACCCACTTGCCATAAGGCTGGCTAGAACACACAGTGTGTTTTACTTCGTCATCAGCGATGATTCGACCTTGCTCTAAATCTGCAATGAAGATTTTACCCGGCTGTAAACGGCCTTTTTGTACCACTTTAGATTGGTCTACAACCAATGCGCCAGTTTCTGAGCCCATGACAACCAAGCCATCGTCTGTCACTAAGTAGCGAGAAGGACGTAAGCCGTTACGGTCTAATGTTGCGCCAATGACTTTACCATTAGTAAATGAAATTGAAGCAGGACCATCCCAAGGTTCCATCATGCAAGAGTAGTACTCGTAGAAGGCACGTTTCACTGGGTCCATGTCATCTTGAGTTTGCCATGCTTCTGGCACCACCATCATCATCACTTGTTCTAACGGACGGCCGCTAAGTACAAGCAATTCAACACACATATCTAGGTTAGCTGAATCTGATCGTGAGATATCACAAACTGGATTAATCATATCCAGTTCTTCTTTACTGAAGTTAACACTTGCAAGCAATGATTCGCGCGCTCGCATCCAGTTTACATTCCCTTTAACAGTGTTAATTTCACCATTGTGGGCAATGTAACGGAAAGGCTGGGCTAAACGCCAAGCAGGGAAGGTATTAGTAGAGAAACGAGAGTGGAACATGGCAATAGCCGAAACCACACGCGGGTCTTGTAAATCTAAGTAATATTTACGTACCTGAGCGGTGGTTAACTGCCCTTTATAAACGATGGTACGTGAAGACATAGACGCCATGTAGAAGTCTTCACTGACACCCGCAACGGTTGCGTCAGCAATGTGCAGTGTGTATTTGCGTAATACAAACAGTTTACGTTCGAATATTTGCTGGTCTAGATCGGCCGGGCGCCCAATGAACACTTGTTCAATTTGCGGTTCATTATCTAATGAGGCCTGACCCAAGCTAGAGTTATCTTTTGGAACAACTCGGTAGCCTAATAAACTTAAGCCTAGTTTCTCAATATTACGTTTGAGAATTTCACGACATTCACGACGAATCGCTTCATCGGCTGGGAAGTAAACCATGCCCACGCCGTACTCACCGGGTTTAGGTAAGCTGAAACCCAGTTTAGTGGCTTCTTCGTTAAAAAACTCGTGAGGAAGCTGAATGAGAATACCTGCGCCGTCGCCGCTATCGACGTCACAACCAGTACCGCCACGGTGCTCCATGCAAGTAAGCATAGTCAATGCGTTTTCGATCACATCATGACTTTTACGCCCTTTTAAATGGGCAACAAATCCGATACCACAGCTATCGTGTTCGAATTCTGGCCTATACAGGCTCTTATTGTGTTGAGTTATGTTTGTCATCCAGTAATTCCTATTTACTGCTATATTAATGTTATTCAGACTAATAAGTCGTAGAACACTAATAGTATTTTCATTTAAAGAGGTGCCCCATCATCGACTGATGATGTGTAAACAACCACCATTCACAGACAATTATTCTAGAAACCTCCAAAACAACAGCATTCAATAACGCAGGAGCTAATCCATTCGTCACGAAAGTAAAAGAAATGCTACCACAGATATAATCCGAATTTCAGACTTGACTTGAAATTAAACACGATTTTTTTTTACATAATTGTATAAGCGGCTAAAAAAACGCGTTTTTTCTCATTATTTTTGCAGAAAAATTCACTATATCTGCACTCAATGGGGTCAAGCTGGTCAACTCGTAATAAAATAACGTAATTTGTAAATCAAATTAGCTGAGGTTGTTATTGAAAAGGTTATCTTGAGTTACAAAAGTAAGTTAGCCAACTTACACTTACAAAAAAGCCAGCACTGTCGGCTGGCTTCATGCAATCGTTTAGGTATTAAACCACGTCAAACTGTCGTTGTAACGGCGGCATTATTTGCTTTTTACGGCTAACAACACCTGGCAGGTCAATGACAGAACCTTCCATGGTGCCACCTAACGTAGAGGCCACTAAGGCCGCTTCGTCACTACAAATTAAACCGGTTGAATTTAAAGTAGTGATATCAGTGAGTACAACTAACGCAGTATGGTAGTTGTTGGCTTGTTTAAGAGCCACTAAAGCGGTTTCTAACTCGTCTAAACGAGCAAGAACAGGTGTCACTGAGGTTAACTCTAATTGAGCGATAGCAAACTGCTTACCATTGATCTCGTAAACTTTTTGGTCTCTAAGTACTAATTCTTCAGCAGGCACTGACGCTACATCTGATTTGGCAGCAAACTGCTCATCGGCAAAAGCGTCAATGTCAGCAACACCGGCTAATTCAGCTAATGCTTCAGCAGCGGTGCGGTCAATCGGTGTAAAGGTGGGTGAATTAAACTTAACCGTATCACTTAAGATAGCACCTAGCATTAAGGTAGCAGCTTCTTTACTTGGGATGATGTTCGATGCTTGGTACATGCTGTAAACAATAGTACAGCTACACCCAACAGGGCGGATCCAACACTCAACCGGCTCAGCCGTGGTTATATCCCCCAGTTTATGGTGATCAACAATACCGCGAATGTTGGCTTTCTTAGCGTCTTTCGGCGCTTGGCCCCAATCAGAGTAATCAATAAGCCAGACATCTTCACCAGCAATTTCAGTGCGGATTTCTGGTGCTTCAAAGCCAATCTTATTTAACAGAAATTGAGCTTCTGGGTTCGGTTCACCTTGCGCAATCGCGGTAGCAGGCGTGCCTTGCTTGGTTAATAACTCTGCTAAAGATATCGCGCCAGCGATACTATCGCAGTCTGGATTAGTGTGTCCTAGTACTAACATCTGTTATCCGTCTCACTTTAATCGTAAATCAAAAGGGATAGGCAAAAAGCCCCGTGTATAGTTCGATCATAGGGCTATGCGTGGATGAGTGCAATACTACCTTTTGTATAAAAGCCAATTGAATTTAAGCGGCATCTTTAAGCCGCTTAATCTTAAAATCTATTGCTCAGTGATGTTTTGGTGACACGAGAGAAGCTTTTTAGATGTCGGATTTGATTTTCTTTAGCAAAAATATCGTTATACTAGCTATTCGTTTTAACAAAACTAACAAACAACTCAGTCAACTACGGAGTGAAATGAATGAATCAGCCTAGCACGATAAACTATAGCGCTGCATCGAAGCTGGAGACCAATAAGGTTTTGCGTAACACTTACGCGTTATTGTCGATGACCTTGTTTACCAGTGCAATCGCAGCGTTCTTTGCGGTAGTCGCCGGAATTGGCCAAATGGCATCTATTGGTATGATGGTTGCCGCGATGGTCATCGTATTTTTTGTAATACCTCGCAGCATTAACTCGTCTATGGGACTTGTTTGGACCTTTGTATTTACTTCGCTAATGGGTGCCTCTTTAGGCCCATTGTTAAGCTTCTACTTACAGATCCCACAAGGCGGCGCCATTGTAATGCAAGCCTTGGGCATGACTGGCTTAATCTTCTTTGGCTTGTCTGGCTACGTGCTGACCACCAAGAAAGACTTCTCATTTATGAGTGGCTTTTTAATGGCTGGTGTCATTGTATTAGTAGTAAGCATGCTGCTTAACATCTTCTTACAAATACCAATGCTTAGCTTAGCCATCAGCGGCGCGGCAGTGATGCTGTTTTCTGGCTTTATCCTTTACGATACCAGTAACATCATGAACGGCACCGAGACCAACTATATTCGAGCTACTATATCTATGTACTTGAATATATTTAATATTTTCGTACACTTATTGCAAATACTAGGCTTTTTGAACGACGACTAGATAGCTTGCACAAGGATAATTACGCCCTGTCCTGTACAGGGCGTTTTCATTTATGGCCTTAACACTCCCTATTGACGCTTCAAAACTCAACTGGACGATAGCTTTAAAAGCAGCAGGCCTTGCTACGCTTATTTTAAGCCTTGGCCTAGTGTTCAATCTTGATATCGCCCTCACTGCGACATTGGGTGTGGTTGCCGCAGGCCTTTCTGACAGCCCCGATTTTTATCAGCACCGCCGACAAAGCACCCTGTTAATGGCGTTCAGTTTCACTTTAGCTAGTGTATCGGTCACCCTACTCTTTCCTTGGCCTTGGTTATTCGCATTGGGCTTATTTAGCTCTACCTATTTATTTATGCGGATGCCGGTATTAGGACAAAAATACGGTGCCATTTCCTTATGTTCGTTAATCATCGCTATCTATACCATGCTGGGCTACAGCACTTACGCTAACCCATGGCAACAACCTTTATGGCTTGTCATTGGGGCTTTGAGCTATGCCTTATTGTCATTATTAATCAATGCGCTATACCCAACGCGTTGGCTAGATAAGCAATTAGATCAAATTTTTCGCCAAATCAGCTTATATCAGCTAACTAAAACACGTTTGTTTCAACGTGAATCGAACATCAACGATATCCAAGTAAAATTAACGGCACAAAGCGCCGATATTGCCGAACAACTCGGCGTAATACGACATGGTTTGTACGTATACCAGCAACGTAACAAACAGCAGGTTGGCTCTAGCCAGATGGACCGCTTCTTTAAGGCTCAGTTATTACACGAACGCTTAAGTTCTTCGCATTTAGATTATCAACGCCTACAAAAAGTACTCCCTAGAACCTTGCTAGCCGAAACACGTACGGTATTAGTAAAAATAGCCCGTGTCATTGGCGCGAATAAGGTAAACAGTGAAGTAGAGGAGGAATTGAACCTCGCCATTGATGACATTGAAAGGTCACGTGCTAACTTAAAAGACGTTCCTCCTCGTTTTGCCTATATGCTTAAAAATTTAAAAAAAGTGACGGCCTTATGTTTTCACGAACAGCACTTCCCCGAGCCTGAACAAAAGTTTTCCCCCTTTAGAGCCATTTCGTTAAAGCAATACTTTCAACAGCTCTTCGATTTTAGTTTATCCGTTAATCGCCATGCCTTGAGAATGGCGACCATTATGTTGGTCGCTTATGGGATGATTCAAGGGGTTGGCGACGAGCACGCATACTGGTTAATGCTAAGTTGCTTACTGGTTGTTAAACCCAATTATCACGACACTAAAAAACGCGTAGATAAGCGAGTATACGGCACTATAATTGGCGTGATACTAGCGGCAGGTTTGAGCTTTTTGGCACTACCTGATCTTGTTACCACAGCCTTACTACCCGGCTTAGTCCTACTGTTTTTCTTATTCTTTCATGTTAACTATGCGATTTCGGTAGCAGTGATAACCATCTTTGTTGCCATGTCGCTAGACATTCAAGGTTACCCTGCCAATGAAGCCTTAGCGGTAAGAACTATTGTTACCATTATTGGTGCGTTGATGGCATTAACCGCGATGCGCTATCTCTGGCCCGACTGGCAACATAAGCAAAGCCGCAAAATTATCAGTCAATTATTTACCAATATTGCAGCATACCAACGCGCTATATTTGAGCAATATTTTAACCAGTCAGCCGAAGAGAGCACAGAATTCCGTTTAAGCCGTTACCATGCATATCAAAGTGAAGCTGAGTTAGTGAGGCATTGGCAACATATGCTGGCAGAGCCCAGCGCCAAACAGCGCCTTTCACCTGAACTCTATCAATTAGTGGGTCTAAGCCATCACTTGTTATCCCACTTGTCGGCTTTATCGACTCACCGCAGCCAATTACAATCTAGCCAAGCCGCCCAAAGTTTGGCGGCTTTAGGTGAACGCTTCCAAGATGAGTTAATCGTAATGCATGATTACTTATTATTAAAATCGGCTCAGCGACCAAGCTTGAGCTTACAGCACGACACATTGATGCGTTCTATCAATCAGTTGCTGCCGCAATTAGTCGGTAATGAGCTGCTCATTGCTTATCAGCTGCAGTTGATTGGCAAAGATCTAAAAGAAATTCGCCAGTTACTGTTGAACGGTAAATGGTAAACTCCCCCTATCACCATGTTACAAGGCAAGTCAGTTTTCCATGATTGAATTTAACGGCCAACACTACCAAACCGATAAAAATGGTTATTTACTTGAATTAGATGTTTGGTCTGAAGATTTAGCGGCGCATATTGCTCAGCTTGAAAATATAGACATGACCGAGGCCCACTGGGAAGTGGTTAGGTTTGTGCGTAATTTCTATTTAGAATTTAATACCTCTCCGGCGATGCGAGCGCTAGTAAAAGCGATGGCGAACAAGTTTGGCCCAGACAAGGGGAACAGTCGTTACTTATACAAATTGTTTCCTGAGGGACCCGCCAAGCAAGCGACTAAAGTGGCAGGCTTACCAAAACCCGTTAAGTGTATTTGAAGCCTACTCTGCCGCTTCTATGCGCGATTGGTTACATAGATTGGATGCTGACCGTCTTGTTGGCGTTGCGATTAACTTCAAATCCACTACACCATAAACAGACCAGATTAGCTGGGCATTGGATAAGTGCTAAAACAAAAAAAGCGCCTAAGGGCGCTTTTGTTGGCTTTACTGCACACTAGATAGAAATAGTGTCTGCGCCGCCCATATAAGGCTGTAAAACCTCTGGTATATCAATGCTACCGTCGGCGTTTTGGTAGTTTTCAAGGATGGCTACCAAGGTACGACCTACCGCTAAACCCGACCCATTCAATGAGTGCAACAACTCTGGTTTTTTAGCACCCGTTGGGCGAAAACGCGCTTGCATGCGGCGTGTTTGAAAATCTTCACAGTTAGATACTGAAGATATCTCACGATAAGCCTCTTGCGCGGGCACCCATACTTCTAAGTCATAGGTTTTAGTCGCGCCAAAGCCCATGTCGCCAGTACACAGAGTCACTACACGGTATGGAAGTTTAAGTTTTTGCAAAATGTTTTCTGCGTGCTGGCGCATTTCTTCTAAGGCATCGTAAGAAGTCTCAGGTTTAACTAACTGCACCATCTCTACTTTGTCGAACTGATGTTGACGAATTAAGCCCCGAGTATCACGACCATAAGAGCCAGCTTCACTACGAAAACATGGTGTATGAGCCGTCATACGAATGGGCAGCTCAGTTTCGTCAACGATAGTGTCTCGTAACATATTGGTTAACGGCACTTCTGCGGTAGGAATCAAGCTCATGCCAATACCTTCTTCGGTAGCAGGCTGAGTGTGAAACAAATCCTTACCAAACTTAGGCATTTGACCCGTACCATACAGCGAATCTGAGTTCACCAAGTAAGGGACATACATCTCTTGGTAAGCGTGTTCTTCGGTATGGGTATCTAACATGAATTGAGCAATAGCCCGGTGTAGTTTGGCAATTTTACCCTTCATGACGATAAAGCGAGACCCACTAATTTTAACCGCATTGGCAAAATCTAAGCCTTGTAAATCAGTCCCTACATCAACGTGGTCTTTCACCTCGAAATCAAAGCTTGGTAGCTCGCCCCAAGTATGTAACTCAACGTTTTCGTCTTCATCTTTGCCAATAGGCGCACTAGGGTGAGGCAAGTTTGGTAGGGTTAAAGAATAGTCTTTAATTTCTTCCAGTAAGGCATTTAACTCGCTTTTAGCTGCATCTAGCTTCTCGCCTAGTTGGCCGACTTCGGCTAACAAAGGCGCTATATCTTCACCACGCCCTTTTGCCTGACCAATTGATTTGGAACGGGTATTACGCTCGTTTTGTAGTTCTTGGGTACGAACCTGTAGCTCTTTACGACGACTTTCTAGTTCAGTCAATCGCGCTACGTCTAGTTCAAAGCCACGAGTCTTTAAGCGCTCTGCGGTGGTTTCTATTTCGCCGCGCAACAAATTAGCGTCTAACATTCAATAACCTACTTCCAATTCAAATAGTTAATTACTAGCAATGTTGGAGACAACAAATCCCTATTCAATGTCTAAAACACCGCTAAATGTATGGTTTACAAAACTTGCTTATTATAAAGCAACTACTAGTAGACACAATCTAGCTTTCCACTAGATTGGGTAATAAAAAGAAAATAGTTTCGATAAGTAGTCGGTTACTTGGCGTGTTGGTCTAAATCTTTTAAGTAACGAAGCTTTTCTGCAATCTGCTTTTCTAAACCACGCGCTTGGGGATAATAAAACTGATGCCCTTGTAAGCCTTCAGGCATGTATTGCTGCCCTGCGGCATAAGCGTTTGGCTCATCATGCGCGTAGCGATACTCCGCGCCGTAGCCAAGTTCAGCCATTAATTTAGTGGGGGCGTTACGCAAGTGCACCGGAACGTCAGCATCACCGTGCTCTTTAGCGGCAATCCGAGCCGCTTTAAAGGCCGTGTATACGGCATTACTTTTGGGTGCACAAGCCAAGTACACCACCGCTTGCGCAATAGCTCTCTCTCCTTCGGCAGCGCCGACTCGAGTAAAGCAGTCCCAGGCGCTAACAGCGATTTGCATCGCTCTAGGATCAGCATTACCGACATCTTCTGAGGCAATAGCTAAACAACGACGGGCAACCGATAAAGGGTCACCACTGGCTTCAAGTATACGGCTATACCAATATAACGCTGCATCAGGCGCTGACCCGCGAATCGATTTGTGTAAAGCCGACAATAAGTCGTAGAACTTATCCCCGCCTTTGTCGATATGGCTATAACGCTCTCCCGCTACTTGTTTCAGTAGCGCAAAGCTCAAATACTTGCCGTGTTCGTTGGTTTCGGCTAGTTCAGCCATCATTTCTAACAAATTGAGGGCTCTGCGCGCATCCCCGCTCACCAAGTTTGCTAAAGCGTCTAATACGCCCTCTTCAAAGCTAAGCCCTTGCTGCTTGAGGATCTGATCATGATTAATCGCTCGATCTAAGAGTTGCAATATGGCCGTACTATCGAGCGAGCGCAGCACATAAGTTTTCGCTCTCGATAACAAGGCGTTATTTAATTCAAAAGAAGGGTTTTCGGTGGTTGCGCCAACAAAAATAACTGTACCGTTTTCTACGTAAGGTAAAAATGCATCTTGCTGACTTTTATTAAAGCGATGCACTTCATCAACAAATAAAATAGTGCGGCGGCTGACTTGTTGATTTTGTTGAGCCCGCTCAATAGCAGCTCTGACCTCTTTAATCCCCCCGGTAACAGCGGATATTTTTTCAACTTCTGCATCTGCATAATGAGCGGCTAACTCAGCAATGGTTGTTTTACCGGTGCCAGGAGGCCCCCAAAGGATCATTGAGTGCAACTGGCCGGTAGCGATGGCTTTAAACAAAGGTTGGTCACTACTCAATATATGCTGCTGCCCCACATAATGCGCTAACTCAGTGGGTCGCATTCTTGCAGCAAGAGGCCGAAAATCGGCCTCAAAATTCAGCTCCAAGCTCATTAACGTTGGTCGTCTATCATGGTATTGGCTGGAATATCAAAGCTAAACAGCGAATCTGATAACTTAGGGTTGGCTTTAAAGGCTTGCAAACTAAATTCACTGCGTTGGCCTGTACTCTCAATAATATCGAAACGAGAAATACTATTGTCAGCATCGAGTTTCACCCAAAATGCCGCTTGTAAGGGGTCAGTTTTAGATTTAACCAAGTAGCCTTGTTGTACTTTTTCAACCTGATACTGAGCCCAGCTTTCAGCTCTGTCGTCGGCTAATAAAATGATCGGCGACTGGCTGGTCGCTTCTGCCGCATTCATAATAGTGACTTGTTCAACAAACGGACTGTAGTACCAAATAGTGGTGCCGTCTGACACCATCATATCTTGCTCAGGTGCAACCTGCTGCCAATTTAATTTTGCTGGTCGAGCTAAGCTAAGCTTGCCTTCAGCTTCATGAATGTTTACTCCATCGGCATCTACTACCACCTGTTTAAACTCGGCTTGGAAACTATTTAGCTTGGCTAAATGTTGCTTCAATTCGCTGGCGGCATCATTTGCAAAAGCACTGAACGATACTAATAGCAGCGTCGCTATTTTTATTATTGTTTTCATAATCAACTCTTTAATCAATTCGCACTGGCGGCGGCGCAATAACCTCACGGTTACCATTATGTCCCGGTGAACTAACAATACCTTGGACTTCCATCTGTTCAACAATTCGAGCAGCTCGGTTATAACCAATTTTAAATTTGCGCTGTACGCCAGATACCGAGCCACGGCGAGTTTCGGTGACATGCATAACAGCTTGGTCGAATAAAGCGTCGAGTTCTTCATCTGATTCGGCCACCTCACCGGGTAGCATTGCGTCTGGCCCTGCTTCTCCATTTAAAATTTCGTCAATGTAATCAGGTTCACCACGCTCCTTCCATGCGGATACAACAGCATGGACTTCATGGTCATCAACAAAAGCTCCGTGAACCCGGGTAGGCACCCCCGTACCCGCAGGAAGGTATAACATATCTCCCATACCTAACAGGGTCTCCGCACCTTGTTGATCCAAAATAGTTCTAGAATCGATACGACTAGATACCTGGAAGGCCATTCGGGTTGGAATGTTAGCTTTAATCAAACCGGTTATCACATCAACCGAAGGACGCTGAGTGGCTAATACTAAATGTATCCCTGCAGCACGCGCTTTTTGGGCAATCCTGGCAATCAGCTCTTCTACTTTCTTACCAACAATCATCATCATGTCGGCGAATTCATCGATAACTACCACGATATGTGGGAGTTTATCCAACGTTGGCGCTATCTCCGCCATGCTATCTTCGGGTTTCCACAAGGGGTCTACTATCGGGTTACCAGACTCAATGGCATCGAGTACCTTTTGGTTGTAACCCTTTAGGTTACGAACCCCTAACGCCGACATCAATTTATAACGACGCTCCATTTCTCCGACACACCAACGCAAAGCGTTGGCCGCTTCTTTCATATCGGTCACCACCTCTGACAACAAATGTGGAATCCCCTCGTAAACCGATAGCTCCAACATTTTGGGGTCAATCATGATTAACCGAACATCTTCTGGCGTTGATTTATAAAGCAGGCTCACGATCATGACATTTACGCCAACTGACTTACCAGAACCGGTGGTACCGGCGACAAGCAGGTGAGGCATTTTAGCCAAATCAACCACCACAGGCTGGCCAGCAATATCTTTCCCCAAAACCATTGTTAATGGTGATTTAGCTTGATGGAAAACCGGACTGTCTACCACTTCACTTAAGTAAACAATCTCTCTAAATCGATTAGGCAACTCTAAACCAATCACCGACTTCCCAGGAATAACCTCTACCACTCGTACGCTGATTGCAGATAGTGCTCTGGCTAAGTCTTTTGAAAGGTTAGTAATTTTACTCACCTTCACACCCGGCGCTAAATCTAATTCAAAGCGGGTAATGACGGGGCCAGGGTGCACCGCGACCACAGAAGCTTGAATATTAAAATCGAGTAACTTGGCTTCAACCAAACGAGACACTTGTTCTAACTCTTCGGCTGAAATAGGATTTTCTTTTTTGTTCGGCCTGTCTAATAAATTCATGTCGGGCAAGCGGCTTAACGTCGGTTGAACAGCCTTAGCGGGGGTAACAGCAGGCTTTACCACTGGCTTATGCGCCACCGGTACCGATTCGCTATCAAAAGGAATGTCGGGCATGGGTTCGGGGGGTGTTTGATCGATAATAACACTGGGAGGGTCTATCGCTTCATCTTCAAACGCAAAGTCAACCTCATCTTTGGCATTGGCTAACTCTTGCTCGAAATCAGACTCCACTGAAAAGTGCGGCTCTTGAGGCTGGTAACTTGCAATATCACTATCAAGAGGCTTAGCGTCGATAACACTTTCTGAATAATCTTGGTACTGACTAAGGTCGGTGTCTGGTTCACGCAACTCTTCAGGCGCTGACTCAGCGCTAATGCTAGGTTCACGCTGAGAGCCAACTGCTGTATCGGCATCAAAGTCACGCATTAATACGTCTTTTTCGATCTCAGCTTGTTTATTCTGTTTGATACTTTGTGGCAAAGATATCAATGAGTTGAACATTGAGTTCAAGGTAGCGCCTAACTTTTCGACGATTTGAACCCAAGAAACGCCGGTGAATAAGGTAACCCCACCGGCAAATACCGCTAACAAAATGATACTAGTGCCTAACAGGCCAAACACTGGAATCATCAGCTGAGTGAATACATCGCCCACTAAGCCTCCTGAAGAAAAATAATAAAAGTCATCAATATGAATGCTCGACAAAGTCGTTAAACTAGCAAAAGTAAAAACAAAGCCGATAACACGCAGCCCTAAAGTAAAAAAATCTATCTGCGCAATCGGACATGGCCGCCAAAATAACGCCCAAGCGAGCAAGCCACAAATAATGGGTACGCTATAAGCGACAAAGCCAAAACTAAATAGCAGTAAATCAGCAAACCAAGCACCAGAGCTTCCTCCTGCGTTGGCTACTGTTTGCTGAACGGCTGTTTGTGACCAGCTAGGGTCACTAGGGTTAAAGGTTAATAAGGCTACCATTAGGTACACACCTAAAGCGCCCATTGCGATAGCACAGACCTCCGCAATTCGAGCAAAGCCAGACAATCTGTTGTCTGTTAAATCAGTCACAAGCGATCCCTTGAACTAGTGGTATTCCAATTAGTGTTTTATTTTGGCTAAAAACAAAACAAGCGGCACCAGCCGCTTGTTTTACTTTATCAAAAATGAATTGGAGGGGGAAACCGCTCAGTTAAGTTTTGATAACTAATCGATTACTCTGCTTCACTTCTTCCATTACTACATAGGTTCGCGTGTCATTAACACCCGGCAAACGCAGTAAGGTTTCGCCCAATAATTTACGATATGCAGACATATCGGCCACTCGGGTTTTTAATAGATAATCGAAATCACCTGAGACTAAATGACACTCTTGAATTTCTTCTAGCTGCTGAACAGCATGATTGAATTGTTCAAATACGTCAGGCGCGCCACGGTTTAGTGTAATCTCAACGAAAACCAACAATGAGGCATCTAAATACTGCGGATTTAAAATTGCAGTGTAACCGGTAATGTAACCTTGGCGCTCAAGGCGTCTAACCCTTTCTAAACATGGCGTAGGGCTAAGACCTACCCGTTTCGAAAGTTCCACATTTGATATGCGGCCATCTTTTTGCAACTCATTAAGTATGTTGCGATCAATACGATCCAGTTCCTTCATTGGTCGACCTTTTGCTTCCATTAATGGTGATACGTATGTTGTCCCTAATACACCAGCTTGTTACTGACTATTCATGCACAAAAATCAACGCAAATTGCATAATTTTTATGGTAATCCTTTCCATCACAAATAAGTCATTCCAAGCAAGATGCAGAGCTAAAACCCAAGTGAACAAACTTTTTTAAACTTTTGTTTTATCCCTGAGCATTATTTATTCCACAAAATCCACGTACTATCAAGTAAAAAGCCGAATTAATGGCTAGATAAATACGCATATCCATATAAAGTTTTAGTATTTGGAGGGATTAAACAAGCCTATTATGCTGTAGCTAACAAAACTTCTGCTCTTGAGTAGATAACAAGTTTTTAACTACTGGGCGCTTGATATTAAGATTTATACCCTCATATACCAAGCAAGAACTGTAAAGGAATTGTAGCAATCATGAGTAACGCGAAGCACCACAAATTAGTCATTCTAGGCTCTGGGCCTGCTGGATATACTGCCGCTGTTTATGCAGCAAGAGCTAACTTAAGCCCGGTATTAATTACCGGAATTCAGCAAGGTGGCCAGCTGACCACCACCACTGAAGTTGAAAACTGGCCAGGTGATGCTGAAGGCCTCACAGGGCCTGCACTAATGGAGCGCATGCTCGCTCATGCAGAAAAATTTGAAACAGAAATTATCTTCGACCATATCAATGAAGTAGATTTCAAACAAAAACCGTATCGCTTAAAAGGGGATAGTGGTGAATACACCTGTGATGCACTCATCATTGCGACCGGAGCTTCAGCAAAATACCTAGGTTTACCCTCAGAAGAAGCCTTTAAAGGCAAAGGGGTATCGGCATGTGCTACCTGTGATGGTTTTTTCTATCGCAATCAAAAGGTGGCCGTTGTTGGTGGTGGCAACACCGCCGTTGAAGAAGCCTTGTATTTGTCCAATATTGCTTCCGAAGTCCATTTAATTCATCGCCGCGAAGAATTCCGCAGTGAAAAAATCTTAACCAAGCGATTAATGGATAAAGTCGCTAACGGTAATATTGTTCTTCATCTAAACCAAACCTTAGATGAAGTTTTGGGCGATGAAATGGGTGTTACGCATGTGCGAACCAAAAGCACTGTAGATGGAAACACGAATGACATAGAAGTTATGGGCGCATTCATTGCTATTGGCCATCAACCCAATACCGGCATATTTGAAGGTCAATTAGAAATGAAAGATGGCTACCTAAAAGTTCAGTCAGGAACCGAAGGGAACGCCACTCAAACCAGCATACCCGGTATTTATGCGGCCGGTGATGTCGCTGACCATATTTACCGCCAAGCTATCACCTCAGCGGGTGCCGGCTGTATGGCTGCTTTAGACGCTGAACGTTACTTAGATAGCGTAAACGACTAGTTTTACTTGAATCAAGCCGGTAGCTTTATCGGCTTGATTGTTTGTTACTGTTTAAACTAAGTTTTTTGCTATAATCTAAGGCTGATTATCACTCATCATGTCGACATCGTGCAGCCAATAATAATTGAAGGCAACTCTCCCTTTCCTTCCCCTGAACGCGCCTTAAGCGAGCCCAATGGTTTATTAGCCATCGGGGGAAGTTTAAGCCCTGACAGACTAATATCAGCCTATTCAAACGGTATATTCCCTTGGTTTAGCGACCACCAGCCTATTTTATGGTGGAGCCCAGACCCTAGAATTGGTTTAGCTCTGGAAAAACACGCCATTAGTAAAAGCATGCTTAAATTCATTAAGAAAACCTCTCTCACGGTTACTCTTAATCACAGTTTTGAGCAGGTAATCCGTCACTGTGCGGAGCTGCGAGTAGACGAAACGTGGATAACTCAAGATATGATAAGTGCCTATCTGAGATTACATCATTTAGGTCACGCCCACTCAGTCGAAGTGTGGCAAGAACAAAAGCTCGTTGGGGGCTTATACGGCGTTGCCGCAGGCAGTGTATTTTGTGGCGAGTCTATGTTTCACACTGTTAGCAATGCCTCTAAGCTGGCTTTTCACGTTTTTTGTCGGCACTTTAAACATTGGGGAGGCGACTACATTGATGGCCAAGTAGAAAACCCTCATCTATTAAGCCTTGGCATGCAGTCGCTACCCAGAGCAAGGTTTTTAAGGCTGTTAAAAGATTCGCAAGAAAAGCAGATTGATAAGGTATGCTGGCAACAACAAGGGCTAGATTTATGCGCTTATCTTTAGGCCTCAGCCCTGCCAATACTTGTCCCTATCTACCCGAACAATTTGAGCAGTTGTGCTTCACCTTGTGTACTACCGAAGAAAAGCAGCTTTATTATTCACAGTTATTAACGATGGGATTTAGACGAAGTGGTGATGAACTCTACCGCCCTCATTGTAGCCAATGCCAAGCCTGTGAATCTCTGCGCGTAAATGTGAAGGACTTTCAGCCTTCTCGTTCTCAGAAACGCATACTAAGTAAGGCAGTTGATGTACAAGTTAGCTGGGGAAACAGTTTAAGCGAACAAGATTACCAACTGTTCGCACGTTACATTGAGGCCCGCCATAAAGATGGTTCAATGTACCCAACCAGTGAAACCTCATTTCATCAATTTTTAAGCTGCCAATGGTCAAATACTCAATATCTTCGTTTGTATTTAAAAGACCGTTTAATCGCAGTGTGTGTCACCGACATTCAAAGCAGCGGTTTTAGTGCGGTATATACTTTTTTCGAACCTGAGCTAGCATCCTTGTCGATCGGTACCTTAGCGGTATTGAAACAAATTGAGCAAGCTAAGTTACAAAACACACCATGGATTTACCTAGGCTATCAAGTCGATCAATGCCAAAAAATGAACTACAAACAAAACTATACACCCCATCAACGATTTATTAACGGTAAATGGCAATAGATTTAGAGGATAAACTTTACACAAGGCACTAAATCTGGCATTCTCCCAGCGTTTTTATAAGTGCGTGTCAAACAGAGGACTCAATGGCGAAAGAAGACAATATTGAAATGCAAGGCACAGTGTTAGACACCTTGCCTAACACAATGTTCCGTGTAGAACTAGAAAACGGACACGTTGTAACTGCCCACATTTCTGGAAAAATGCGTAAGAACTACATCCGCATTCTTACCGGAGATAAAGTTACGGTACAACTAACACCGTACGACTTGTCAAAAGGGCGCATTGTTTTCCGCGCGCGCTAATTGCTAGAAAATCGCAATTAAGAAAAAGCCAGCTAAAGCTGGCTTTTTTAGTGGTTTAATAAAATCTAGGCTTCGGCGACTTCATCTTCATACTGAAATTCTAGCTTACCGTCTTTCAAGGCAATACCCACATGTCCACCTTGATTTAAACGGCCAAACAAAATTTCGTTCGCCAAGGGTTTACGCAGTTGCTCTCGGATCACTCGAGACATTGGCCTCGCGCCCATAGATCTGTCGTAACCTTGCTCAGATAACCACAATCTAGCATCCGCATCCACTTCCATTGAAACACCGTTAGCGTCCAATTGAGCTTGTAGCTCCACAATAAACTTATCAACCACTTGTTCGATGATTGTTTCGTCTAAATGGTTAAACCAAATAATGTTATCTAAACGGTTTCTAAACTCTGGAGCAAAAATCCTATTGATTTCTGCCATCGCATCAAAGCTTAAATCTTGCTCTTTAAAGCCAATCGATGAACGATGAGTCTCTTTAACACCTGCATTACTGGTCATCACCAAGATCACATTGCGAAAATCGGCGTGACGACCGTTGTTATCAGTCAGGGTGCCGTGGTCCATCACTTGAAGTAACAAGTTAAACACATCTTCGTGAGCTTTTTCTATCTCATCGAGTAATATGACGCAATGTGGGTGCTTCATGGCCGCATCAGTTAGCAAACCACCTTGATCAAATCCCACATAGCCTGGAGGTGCGCCAATCAAACGAGATACCGCATGACGCTCCATGTATTCAGACATATCAAAGCGGATTAACTCTACGCCCAAGGCTTTTGCCAACTGCTGAGTAACCTCGGTTTTACCCACTCCGGTTGGACCGGCGAATAAGAACGACCCTACCGGTTTTTGTTCAGCACCTAAGCCAGAGCGATTGAGTCGAATCGCATCAACCAGCACATCAATGGCAGGATCTTGACCAAACACCACCATTTTCAAGGTTTCGTTTAAGCCACGTAATGTTTCGCGATCTGAAGATGAAACCTTAGTTTCAGGAATTCGAGCAATCTTGGCCACAATGGCTTCGATGTCTCCAGTACCAATGGTTTTTTTCCGCTTGCTCACCGGCAACATTCGCATGCTAGCCCCCGCTTCGTCGATCACGTCAATCGCTTTGTCAGGTAGGTGCCGCTCGTTAATGTACTTAGCCGCTAGCTCAGCGGCGCTGCGCATAGCTTGCTTAGTGTAGCGTACGTCATGGTGTGCTTCATAACGGCTCTTCAAGCCCATCAAAATCTTGGTCGTGTCTTCGACGGTAGGTTCTACTACATCAATTTTTTGGAAGCGACGCGCCAACGCACGGTCTTTCTCAAAAATCTGATTATATTCTTGGTAAGTGGTTGACCCCACGCAGCGCAATAAGCCATTGCTTAATAATGGTTTGATTAAGTTTGCCGCATCAAGTTGACCGCCAGAGGCCGCACCTGCACCAATAATGGTATGGATTTCGTCAATAAATAGAATGGCGTTTTCTGCATTTTCAAGCTGCTTGAGTAAGGCTTTAAAACGTTTTTCAAAATCGCCTCGATACTTAGTACCAGCCAATAAAGAGCCGATATCTAAAGAGTAGATGGTGGCGTCTTTAATTACGTCAGGCACGTCTTCGTGAACGATACGGTAAGCAAGCCCCTCGGCGATGGCGGTTTTACCCACACCGGCCTCTCCCACCAAAAGCGGGTTGTTTTTGCGGCGGCGACATAATACCTGAATGGTACGGGATAATTCTTTATCACGACCAATTAAAGGGTCAATTTTGCCTTTAAGTACAAGGTGATTAAGGTTGCTGGCAAAGCTTTCTAGTTGCTTGGTATCTTCAGACTGAGCTTCAGTCTCTGCAGGGCCTTGCTCAGCACTTGGCTCGTCGTCTTTACGAATGCCATGGGAAATGAAATTAACCACATCTAAACGGCTAATATCCGCCTTTTTAAGGAAATAAACAGCTTGGCTTTCTTGCTCACTAAAAATAGCGACCAATACATTAGCCCCACTGACTTCACTATTACCGGATGATTGCACATGAAATACAGCGCGTTGCAGAACCCGCTGAAAACCTAAAGTAGGCTGGGTTTCTCGCTCGCCATCGTCTTCTGGAATAACAGGCGTGGTTTGTTCAATGAAACTACTCAACTCTTGATTAAGTTGATTGAGGTTAGCCCCGCAAGCCACTAGGGCTTCTTTTGCGGCGGAATTATCTAATAAACCCAGCAACAAATGTTCTACAGTCATAAATTCGTGTTGCTGCTGTCTCGCTTCTTTAAACGCTTGGTTTAAAGTTTGTTCCAACTCTTTATTTAGCATGCATAGGCCCCCTAAAGACAATCAATACTACTTAGCTATGCTTTCTCCATGGTACACATCAATGGATGGTCGTTTTGTTTGGCATAGCTATTAACTTGTGCAGCTTTTGTTTCAGCTACTTCGGCCGTAAAAACTCCGCAGACTCCTTTACCTTTGTAGTGAATGGTCAACATAATTTGAGTTGCTTGGTCTAAGTCCATATTAAAAAATAACTGCAACACCTCAATAACAAACTCCATAGGAGTATAGTCATCATTATTTAAAACCACCTTATACATCGGAGGCGGCGCAGTAAGATTCTTCGCCTCTTTGGTGATTTCTTCAACATCTAGCCAATCAGATAATTTGCTCATATAAAACTATTGTAGTGAAAACGCGTCTCTGTTCTCAACATAACCGCTTTGACTTAACAAGGCTAGTAGAAAAATGCCCTGAAAACTTGACTGTAGTAAATATTTTACTAAATTGTTAAACAGCTGACTTAAAGTTGTGTCAAAAATGACCAATCTAGTCAGTTTGGTAGATAAATTTTATAGGGAAATGTGGTATGCCAAACGGAACAGTTAAATGGTTTAACAACGCAAAAGGATTTGGTTTTATTTGCCCGGATACAGGCGGAGAAGATATTTTTGCCCATTATTCGACAATTCAAATGGAAGGGTATCGCACCCTGAAAGCAGGTCAACCTGTCCAATTTGAAACCCAGCAAGGCCCTAAAGGGAGCCATGCTGTGAGTATCGTTTTTGACGATAGTCAGCAATGACCTTTTGCTAGCAAAGCTCTGCTAAGCCAAATGCCAGTCATCACGACTGGCATTTTATTTTGTAAAGAACCGCAACTCATCTCCCCCCGATCAAAACCTTGGGCACAAAAAAACCGGTGACATGCACCGGCTTAATCGTATTTAGGCTAACGGTTAGCGTAAACCATCAACAATCTGATTAAACAGAGTGCTTGGACGCATCGCTGCTGCAGCTTTAGCTGCATTGGGTTGGTAGTAGCCATTTAGGTCAACTGCAGGGCCCTGAGCAGAGTTTAACTGCGCTACAATTTCAGCTTCGTTGGCGCTTAGCTTCTCAGCGACAGTTGTAAAAGTAGCTTTTAGCTCGGTGTCGCTATCTTGAGCGGCTAAACACTGAGCCCAGTACATACATAAGTAAAAGTGACTGCCACGGTTATCTAGCTCTTTAACTTTACGTGAAGGCGATTTGTTCTGGTCTAAAAACACCCCCGTCGCTTTATCTAAAGTACTGGCTAGCACAGCCGCCTTGGCATTATCTGTCACTTGACTTAAATGCTCTAGCGAGGCAGACAACGCTAAAAACTCACCTAAAGAATCCCAACGTAAGTGGTTTTCTTTTTCAAATTGTTGCACGTGTTTTGGGGCAGAACCACCAGCACCCGTTTCAAATAAACCGCCGCCATTCATTAAGGGAACAATCGACAACATTTTTGCTGATGTACCCAACTCAAGAATTGGGAACAAATCAGTAAGATAGTCACGTAATACATTACCGGTGACTGAAATAGTGTCCAAACCTTGCTTAACTCGTTCAAGAGAGAATTGAGTCGCATCGTTAGGTGACAAGATCTTAATTTCAAGACCCGTGGTATCGTGTTCAGCGAGATAGCTTTCAACTTTGGTAATTAACTGTGCGTCATGAGCGCGTTGGCTGTCTAACCAAAATACCGCTGGCGTATCACTTAAACGTGCACGGTTTACCGCCAGTTTCACCCAATCACGTATCGGTGCGTCTTTCACCTGACACATTCTGAAAATGTCACCCTGATTAACCGTTTGGCTTAATACAACTTGCCCATTGCCATCAATGACTTCAACAGTACCCGCAGCAGGAACCGCAAACGTCTTGTCGTGTGAACCATACTCTTCCGCTTTTTGTGCCATCAAACCCACGTTCGCGACAGACCCCATAGTGGTTGGGTTGAACGCACCGTTTTCTTTACAAAAATCGATAGTTTGTTGGTAAATACCCGCGTAGCTGCGATCAGGGATCACTGCTTTTGTATCCTGTTGCTTGCCTTCGCTATTCCACATTTGACCAGAAGCACGAATCATCGCAGGCATAGACGCATCAATAATCACGTCACTCGGTACATGTAAGTTAGTAATGCCTTTATCCGAGTCAACCATGGCCAAAGCAGGACGTTGCGCATACACCGCTTCAATAGCCGCCTTAATTTCGTCTTGCTTGGCACTGTCTAAGCTTTGGATTTTGGCATAAACATCACCTAAGCCATTGCTTACATCTACACCCAACTCGTCAAATAATTCGCCGTATTTAGCAAATACGTCTTTAAAGAATACTTTAACCACATGGCCAAAGATGATCGGATCTGACACTTTCATCATGGTGGCTTTCATATGCAATGAAAACAATACACCTTTCGCTTTAGCATCTTCAATCTCAGCGTCAATGAAACAAGCTAACTCAGCAACATTGAGTGCTGCAGCGTCGATCACCTCACCCGCGAGTACAGGAAACGCCTCTTTCAACACTTGTACTTCACCCGTATCCGTTTTCAACTGGATAGACACGGTACCGGCTTCTTTAATCGTTGCAGACACTTCGCTGCCGTAAAAGTCGCCTTGGCTCATGCTAGCAACATGGCTTAACGAATCTTTCGCCCATGCGCCCATCGAATGCGGGTTGTTGCGGGCATATTGTTTAACAGAACCAGGGGCGCGGCGATCAGAGTTACCTTCGCGTAACACGGGGTTAACCGCACTTCCTTTCACTTTGTCATATTTTGCTTTAGCGTCTCGTTCTAGATCGCTAGTAGGCTCTTCTGGGTAATCGGGTAAAGCATATCCTTGCGCCTGCAGCTCTTTAATCACGGCTTTTAGCTGCGGCACTGAAGCACTAATGTTAGGCAACTTAATGATGTTAGCTTCTGGCTTTTTAGCCAGCTCGCCGAGTTCAGCCAATGCGTCTGAGATTTGTTGTTGCTCTGTTAATAGCTCAGGAAAGCTGGAAATAATACGACCCGCTAGTGAAATATCACGAGTTTCTACGTTTACACCAGCGGCATTAGTAAATGCTTGTACAATCGGTAACAATGAATAAGTGGCTAAGGCTGGCGCTTCGTCCGTTAAGGTATAAATAATCTTTGACGTCATGTCGGTCCCTAAAGTTGTGGTTGCTCTCGCTACGGCCGCCATTTCTTGCATTAATGGTCGAGTCCGTGAGGTGGCTAGTAACAAACAAAGAATGAAACACGCTCTATTTATCTACTGGCCGTCCAATAATTCGGCCAAAATAATAAACCATTTACAAACGCATTAACATTGTTTTACTAGTGGTACATCCAATAGCTGTTACAATTGGCGCCATGAAAAAGTTAACAAACACCCCAAAGCCGCGCCGTTTTAAACGAAAGGCTGAAGCTAATCCTACAAAACCATTGAATGGCCCACGCCGTTTAGTTTTGTTCAACAAACCCTTTGATGTACTAAGCCAATTCACCGATGGACAAGGTCGCTCGACCTTAAAAGACTATATTGATATCGCCGACGTTTACGCTGCCGGCAGACTCGACCGTGATAGCGAAGGCCTACTGCTATTAACAAACGACGGTAAGTTGCAACATCAATTAGCCAACCCTAAGGCCAAAACCAGTAAAACCTATTGGGTTCAGGTTGAAGGCGTACCTAGCGATGAAGATTTAGCCCCTTTGCGTAAAGGGGTTGAGCTAAAAGATGGGCCATGTTTACCGGCTAAAGTTAAACCGATAAACCCACCCGATTTATGGCCACGCACCCCCCCCGTACGCGAGCGTAAAACTATTCCAACCAGTTGGTTAAGCATTACCATCAAAGAAGGGCGCAATCGGCAAGTAAGACGCATGACCGCAGCCATCGGCTTTCCTACTCTGCGCTTAGTACGCTACCAAATTGGCGAATACACCCTTAAAGGGATCGCAAACGGTGAATACCAGCAATTAGTCGACGACCAGATAGCATAAACTGGCCGTTTGAAATGCTGTTTTCATCACAGAATTTCTGGTAGAATTCGCCCCAAATTTTTTCCAACAAGTTAGCATGAACTCAAACAACACTAAAAAAGTGATTGTCGGTATGTCCGGCGGCGTTGATTCCTCAGTTTCAGCCTACTTGCTTATACAGCAAGGCTATCAGGTTGAAGGTCTTTTTATGAAGAATTGGGAAGAAGACGATAACAGTGAATACTGCGCAGCGGCTGAAGACTTAGCCGACGCACAAGCTGTATGTGACAAATTAGGTATTAAGCTACATACCATTAACTTCTCAGCGGAATACTGGGATAACGTATTTGAACACTTCTTAGAAGAGTACAAAGCGGGTCGCACGCCAAATCCAGACATTATGTGTAACAAGGAAATTAAGTTTAAGGCATTTTTGGAATTTGCCGCAGAAGAACTGGCAGCAGATTACATCGCAACGGGCCATTATGTGCAACGCCGCTTTCAAGACGGTCACTGGCAAATGTTACGCGGTTTAGATAGCAATAAAGACCAAAGCTATTTCTTATACACATTAGAAGAAAAGCATATTGCCCAAACCTTGTTCCCAGTAGGCGACATTGAAAAGCCAGACGTTCGCCGTATTGCCGAAGAGCAAGATTTAATTACCGCCAACAAAAAAGATTCTACCGGGATCTGTTTTATTGGTGAGCGCAAGTTTACCGACTTTTTAGCTCAGTATTTACCGGCTCAACCCGGTGATATAGAAACCTGTGAAGGCAAAGTCATTGGTCGCCACCAAGGATTGATGTATCACACTCTTGGTCAGCGTAAAGGCTTAGGCATTGGCGGCACTAAAGACGGCAATGAGACCCCTTGGTATACGGTCGATAAAGATATCGAACGTAACGTACTGATTGTTGGCCAAGGTCACGACCACCCACGGCTAAAATCTCAAGCGCTGATTGCAGGCCAATTACATTGGGTAGACCGCAAGGTGATAACCGAAGAGCTGCGCTGTAGCGTTAAGATTCGTTATCGCCAGCAAGATGTTCCGTGCACCATTATTCCGCAAGCTAACGACGAAATTAAAGTGGTATTCGACCAACCACAAATCGCCGTGACGCCCGGCCAATCAGCCGTATTTTACTTAAACGAAGTCTGTTTAGGTGGCGGTATCATTGAACAGAAAATTGGCATATAAGCGCTATGAGTAATTCACTATCTAACCGTGTCATCGCTTTCGCCGGTATTTGCCAAGCAGCGAAATTAGTCCAAGATGTAGCGCGTACTAGCACCTGCGAAGAAGCCGGCCTAAGTACTTGCCTTAACAGTATTTTGGTCACCGATCCTAAAGAAACGGTAGATGTGTTTGGCTCATTAGCCGAGCTTAAATTAGGCCTGGGCGTAATGAGCGCTCAGCTCAACAGCCAACAAGAGAAACGTAACGCCGAGATAACCCGTTACTTGGTCAGTTTACTCGCGCTTGAACGGCGTTTAAATAAACGTCCTGATCTTATGGGCATGATGGGCGAACGTATCACCCAACTAGATCGACAGTTGCAGCATTTCGAATTGTTAGACCAACAGGTACTTGGCGGCATTGCCGACATCTACAGCGATATAATTAGTCCTTTAGGTCCACGTATCCAAGTTGCAGGCAATGTTAGTCACCTGCAGCAACCGGTTGTTCAACACAAAGTTCGCGCCTTACTGTTAGCCGGAATACGCGCCTGCGTATTATGGCGACAATTAGGCGGCCAACGTAGGCAACTACTGTTTTCTCGAAAGAATTATTTACAGCAAACCACACAACTTTTAAACACCATTGATTAGTTAATTTAGGAGATCACCATGGAACTGTCGGCATTGACAGCCATTTCCCCGATAGACGGACGCTACGGGGACAAAACTTCTGAACTGCGCAGTATTTTTAGCGAATTCGGCTTAATTAAATATCGCGTAAGGGTAGAAATTCGTTGGTTACAAAAACTTGCCCAGCAGCACAACATCGCAGAAGTGCCTGCCTTCTCTCCTGAAGCCATTGCCTTTTTGGATAGCATTAACGATAACTTTAGCGAAGCTGATGCTGCCCGCGTTAAAGAAATCGAACGCACCACTAACCATGACGTAAAAGCGGTTGAATACTTCTTAAAAGAGAAAGTCGCCGGCAACGCAGAGTTAGACGCGGTTTCTGAATTTATTCACTTTGCGTGTACCTCAGAAGACATCAACAACTTGTCGCACGCCTTAATGCTAAATGAAGCGCGCAACAAGGTATTAGTGCCTTACCTACAAAAGTTGATTGACGCGATTACCGAGGTGGCAAAAGAACTACGCGATACGCCTTTGCTTTCTCGCACCCACGGCCAACCAGCATCGCCCAGTACCATGGGCAAAGAAATGGCTAACGTAGTGGCACGCTTACGTCGTCAGCTTACCCAAATTGAAGCCGTAGAAGTACTGGGTAAAATTAACGGTGCAGTAGGTAACTATAACGCCCATATATCTGCTTATCCAGAAGTTGACTGGCACACATTCTCAGAAGAGTTTGTGACTAGCTTAGGCGTTCAGTGGAACCCTTACACCACTCAAATTGAACCGCATGATTACATCGCAGAATTGTACGATGCTATCGCTCGTTTCAATACTATTTTGCTAGATTTCGACCGCGATATTTGGGGTTACATTTGCCTAGGCCACTTTAAGCAAAAAACCATTGCTGGTGAAATTGGCTCTTCAACCATGCCACATAAAGTTAACCCAATTGATTTTGAAAACTCAGAAGGTAACTTAGGCATCGCTAACGCACTATTTGGCCATTTGGCGGCTAAATTGCCTGTATCTCGTTGGCAGCGTGACCTTACTGATTCAACGGTTCTCCGTAACTTAGGTGTTGCTATGGGTTACTCACTCATTGCTTATCAGGCGACCCTAAAAGGCGTCAGTAAGTTACAGATAAACGAAGCTAACCTACTCAGTGATTTAGACAGCAACTGGGAAGTATTGGCCGAGCCAGTACAAACCGTTATGCGCCGCTACGGTATCGAGAAGCCTTACGAGAAGCTTAAAGAGTTGACCCGTGGTAAGCGGGTAGATGCTGAAGCCATGCGTGAGTTTATCGACGGTTTAGACATGCCTGAAGCAGCAAAAGTCGAACTGAAGAAAATGACCCCTGCCAATTACATTGGCGATGCGGTTAAGTTGGTAGACCAACTATAATCGACAGCCTTCCTTGCTAGGTAAATTTACCAAAGCCGACTTAATCGTCGGCTTTTTTGTGTCAGCAGTACTCTCACTATTACCCGCGCTTGCTAACGCCATGCAATAATACCGAACGGCGATCGCTTGGCCGCTGTTTTAATCGCTGACATATCCGCAACTTAATTAGCCTTGTTTTCAGCGATGGACAAAGAGCCCTAGCTTGTTCGATATTTATAGTATGAGCATTAACACCGAACTAGACAAACTCATCAGATTTCTGCGATATTGCCAATCACCGCCTTTTGTTTATGGGATTATTTATGTTGTTTAGCGTTTGGCTCACCTTTGTCGTTGCCTGTATCATTTTTAGCTTATCGCCAGGCGCGGGGGCAGTAGCCACCATCAGTCATTCTTTGAGCGGCGGCTTTCGGCAAGCTTGCAAAAACATCGCGGGCTTGCAGTTGGCGCTGATTGTTCACCTAGTAGTGGTTTCTGTAGGGCTTGGCGCTTTATTAGCCTCTTCAGCCATAGCTTTCACTTTGATTAAGTACTTAGGGGCAGCCTATCTACTCTACCTAGGCTTGAGTAAATTTTTCGACAAGCCTAAACGTTTACACACTGGGCGAGATACCATTAAATCCAGTTCGGAGTTAATCAGACAAGGTTTCATTGTTAATCTAATGAACCCTAAATCGATCATTTTCTTGGCTGCGTTTTTACCTCAATTTGTAAGCCCCAATAACGAACTAATTAGCCAGTACTTATTACTGGGATTAACCGTGGTATTGATCGATTGTGCGGTTATGTTCAGTTATGCAACCCTCGCTACAGCAGCTAAACCATGGCTAGGAAAAGCTCGCTTTATCGCCTTACAAAATCGCGTGTTTGGCTCGTTATTCATCATGATGGCTGTGGTCTTAGCCCGCGTAGAGCGATAACCTGAAGTAAATAGCGCTTTAACGCTCTAATTATTCATTGCTAATTAAGGCTAAGCACAGTAGCGTAAATCTAACAATGAGTGAACAACAGAGAAGCAACGCAATGAAAAACACCCTAGCCATTTTATTGGCCAGCAGCCTTTTAGTCGCTTGTGATAGCAGTGAAGTCGCTGACGTATCACTTGGCTTGTTTACCACCAAAGATATTAAAATTAGCGTACTCAATGATCCGTTAATACCAGGGGTGACTTGTCACATTGCAAATGTTGAGGCGGATTTAGACTTTGCCGACCCTAGCGATGCCTCTATTTCCTGCCGCCAAACAGGCGAAATAACAGCCGCTATGCTGACCAATATCGATACCTCAAAATCTGGCGAAGTCGTCTTTAAAAAGTCAAAGAGCATTCTGTTTAAATCACTAAAAATTCGCCGTATATACGATCTTGAGTCACAAACGTTGATGTACTTGTCGTACTCCACTAAAGAAACCTCGGGGAGTTACAAACACAGTTTATCAACGGTACCGCTTTGGGGAACTCAAGCCTACCAAGAGCCAAGCCTTGTCACTCCCTAATCTAGCAATACTCGGTTTTACTCTACCACCATAAAAAAGGCCCTCCAAGGAGGGCCAAACAGTACAATGGTAACAACAGTTCTTGAGCTTTGCGTTTATTTTGCAGCCAGTATTTTTAATTCACTGGCAACAAACTCAACATGTGGACCAATTACAACTTGTACCGCTGTTTTGCTCGGTACAATCACACCTGGCACATGTTTTTTGAGTTCTTTTACATTAACTTGGCCACTGTCTTTCACTTCTAAGCGAAGACGGGTTGCACAGTTATCTACCAATACAACATTATCTGTACCACCTAGCATGGTAAGCACTAAGCCTGCCACCTCTGCATGCGAACCACCAACACTTAAGGTCGTTTCGTCTTCGTCAGCTTCTTCACGGCCCGGTGTTTTCAAGTTCATTTTGATGATCATGGTTTTGAAGACGAAGTAGTAAATTGCAAAAAACACTAAACCTTGTGGGATTAACATATACCAGTTAGTGGCTAATGGGTTACGTGAAGACAGCACCATATCGACCAAACCCGCACTAAAGCCAAAGCCAGCCATCCACTGCATTGAGGCGGCAATAAATACCGACACCCCGGTAAGTAGAGCGTGCACCACATAAAGTACCGGGGCGACAAACATGAAGGCAAACTCTAGTGGCTCTGTTACACCCGTAAAGAAAGACGCCGTTGCCGCTGCAATCATAATTGACGCAACTTTACTTTTGTTTTCTGCTTTAGCTGTATGATAAATAGCCAGCGCTGCACCCGGTAGACCAAACATCATAATAGGAAAGAAACCCGCCATGTATCGGCCTGTTTCACCTGGTACGGCATCCGCAGCCACACTCAAAAATTTACCTAAATCATTAATGCCCGCCATATCAAACCAGAACACAGCGTTTAATGCATGGTGTAAACCCACCGGAATAAGGATGCGGTTGAAGAAACCATAGATGCCGGCCCCTACAGATCCTAGACCGGTAATGCTTTCACCAAAGGTGACTAAACCTCCAAAGATAAGCGGCCAAAGATACATCAGTACAAAAGCCATACCGATACCTGCCACTGAAGTAAGAATAGGCACTAAACGCTTGCCACTAAAGAATGACAACGCTTTGTGCAGCTCAACTTGGTAGAAGCGATTATATAGCTCGGCAGCCATAATACCGCTGATAATACCAACGAACTGATTATTGATTTTAGAGAAAGCCAAAGTACTAGACTCATCTAAGGCCACTAGTCCGATTTGCTCTACCGCGCCTGGCGCTAGCAAAGTAGTAATCACCATGTAACCAATGAAACCGGCCAAGGCTGCTGCGCCGTCTTTATCACGAGACATGCCGTAAGCAATACCAATAGCAAACAGTACCGACATATTGTCAATAATAGCGGCACCAGACTTAATTAAAAATGCCGCTAATGCACTGTTCCCACCCCAACCGTTGGGGTCTATCCAGTAACCAATTCCCATTAAAATGGCCGCTGCAGGTAATACTGCAACGGGTACCATTAAGGCTCGTCCAATCTTCTGTAAATAGGTAAACATAGTATCCCTCTTTATGGCTATCATTAACCAAATTCAAATTTATTAGCGGCAATTGCCAATTCGACCTTAGTGTTCCAATACACAGCGAGTCTTGCTAAACGTTCCACCAAGAACTTAATTCGCAGTGTAAATAATTAAATTCTCCACGCAAATAAAGATTGGGTAAATATGTGATCAATACGTTACTAAATTATTTTTAAACTGCTACTAATCACATTTTTAACGAAACTTATTTCTCGACGAGAATTAAACTGCTAAGATAAATCAAAACTTGCGGAGAAAAATCATGAGACTGATACCTTTACTAGACAAAGAACAAGTAGGACGCTGGTCTGCACTTTATATCGCAGAGAAAATTAAGTCCTTCAAACCTACCGCTGACAAGCCTTTTGTTCTCGGTTGCCCTACTGGTGGCACCCCGCTCACCACTTATAAACACCTTATAGAACTACACAAACAAAAACGGGTTAGTTTTGAGCATGTTGTGACTTTCAATATGGATGAATATGTCGGGATCCCTAAGCAACATCCGGAAAGCTATTACAGTTTCATGCATAACAACTTCTTCTCACATATTGATATCAAAGCTGACAACATCAACCTACTCGATGGTAACGCTGAAGATTTAGAAGCCGAATGCGCCCAATATGAAGCAAAAATTAAGCAGTACGGTAAAATTAACTTATTTATGGGTGGCGTTGGTGTAGATGGTCATATTGCATTTAATGAGCCGGCATCATCATTGGCTTCACGCACGCGAGTTAAAACCCTTACAGAAGATACTCGTATGGTTAACTCGCGCTTTTTCAACAACATCGAAGAAGTCCCAAAACTGGCCTTAACTGTTGGTGTAGGTACCCTCTTAGATGCTGAAGAAATCCTTATACTGGTGACCGGACACAATAAGGCGCAGGCCCTACAAGCAGCCGTAGAAGGGAGCGTTAACCATCTATGGACTATATCTGCGCTACAAATTCACCCTAAAGCAATGGTAGTATGCGACGAGCCTTCAACCATGGAACTGAAAGTAAAAACAGTTCGTTACTTTCAAGAACTTGAAGCCAACAACATAAAAAATATTTAGGAAAATCGGAATGATGTATGCCCTTACCAATGCTCTAGTTTTTGATGGTTGCGAATTGTTAAATGGCTATTCCGTATTAATTGAAGACGGCCAAGTCAGTTCGGTAGTTCCTAACCAACAAGTATCACCACAGATCAGTAGTATCGACCTCAATGGCGCGGTGTTATGCCCAGGTTTTGTTGACCTGCAGCTAAATGGTTGCGGAGGGGTGATGCTCAATGGCGAATTTACTGCCCACAACCTGGAGGTTATGCATAACAGTAACCTTAGAAGTGGCACCACGAATTTCATGCCGACACTTATCACTACCAATGATGAGGAAATGGAGCAAGCGGTAGAAGTATCGCGCGCACATCAACTCAGCCATGGTACGGCCAACTTGGGCTTACATTTAGAAGGCCCCTACCTCAGCGTGGATAAAAAAGGCATACATAGTGAAGCGCTTATTCGCCAACTTAACCAACAGCGCTTACGCTTCTTACTAGATAACAATGACGCGATTAAAAAAATCACCTTAGCACCCGAACATGTCAAATTAACCACCATTTCGGCATTAAAAGAAGCAGGCATATTAGTCTCATTGGGACATACCAACGCCAGTTATCAACAAGCCAGTGAAGCAATCAACGCAGGGGTAGGATTTGCCACCCATTTGTACAACGCCATGAGCCCAATGACGGGGCGTGAACCCGGCGTAGTCGGTGCAATTTATGACCATAACCTGTTCGCTGGTATTATCGTCGACGGCCACCATGTTGCCGACGCCAATGTACGCATCGCCAAGCGTTTACTTCGCCACAAATTGTGTTTGGTAACCGACGCCACTGCTGCTGCTGGAGCCGATATAAGTAGCTTTGATTTTGTGGGACGCAAAATTACCGTACAAGATGGGATTTGCTTTGGTGATGATGGTACACTCGGCGGTTCTGCTCTAACAATGATTGGGGCAGTAAAAAACTGCGTACAATCAGTCGGTTTGTCTATGAGAGACAGTTTAAGAATGGCTTCTTTGTATCCAGCAACTGCAATCTCACGAGACGATAGATTTGGCCGAATCAAAGCAGGTTATAGCGCAAACTTAACCGCATTTGACCAAGATTTTAATGTCACTTTAACGATTAGCGATGGCCAACTCACACGGTTTTAAGCAACAAAAGCATGAATAACAAACTTATTGTCAACGTAGATAAAGTTAAACAGGTAAACACTGCAGCAGTATACGGAATGATAGATCAATTAGGTCCGATTTCACGTGTCAAAGTCGCTGAAGAAAGCCAATTGGCTCCGGCCAGTGTGACTAAAATCACTCGTCAGCTGATCGCTACAGGCCTAATTAAAGAAGTGGCTCAGCAAGCGTCTACTGGCGGGCGTAGAGCTATTTCTTTAATGACAGAACAAAGCCACTATTACTTTATTTCGGTGCGTTTAGGTCGTGGAGAAATGGATATTTCGCTATTTGATTTAAGCGGAGAATCTCATGCTCACAATAAGCTTGTTATTGCAGAAGTAGAGCAGCAACCCTTAGTAGATACCCTGCTTAGCAACATTGATGCTTTTATTAAACAACAAGTGAGTGCTTCTCAAAACCTAATCGCAATTGCCATAACCCTTTCTGGTTTGGTTAATCCCGGTGAAGGCTTGGTAGTATATACGCCGCATTATCAGCTTCGTGACTACCCTCTCGCATCCATCATTGAACAACGCTTTTCACTCCCCGCTTATATCGGTAACGATACCCGAGCCATGGCGCTCGCTGAGCACTACTTTGGCTCAACCAGAGACTGCTTAGATTCAATTTTAATTACCGTTCATAACGGGGCCAGCGCAGGTATCATTGTTAACGGCCAAGTGTTTATGAGCCAAAACCGCGATGTTGGAGAAATAGGACATATTCAAGTTGATCCTTTGGGGGACCGCTGCCAATGCGGTAACGTAGGTTGCTTAGAAACTATTGTATCTAATAGTGCCATTGTAGAGCGCCTAAAGACCTTAATTAGCCAAGGCTGCCCTTCGATATTGCAAGGTGACTTTGGTATTGAAGATGTATGTTTCGCTGCCAATCAAGGGGACATGTTATGTCATCAAGTGTTGCACCGCGTAGCAAAAATGCTCGGCAACAGTATCGCTATTACCATTAACCTATTTCATCCAGAGAAGATCGTCATAGCGGGTGAAATAATGGCGGCACAGAGCATACTGTTACCGACCATCAAACAATGTATCGACCACCAAGCACTAAGCTCTTTTGCCCACGGTTTACCTATTGAAGCTGCGCATTTTCAGAAAAATCCTACTATGGGTGGCTTGGCGCTCGTGAAACGGGCCTTACTAGACGGAAGTTTATTGATCCGTTTAATCAACGAAAAGTCACAAGCGCGTTAGCCACGCCTAAAGCTAATAATGACTATAAATGTAATTAGGCGCTTGTAAATTATAGCTTTTAGTCGGTTTTTTGTGCTTTAATCAGATGATTGGAGCATAAGGAATTAGCTGGATGCGAGTCGTTACCCAACGTATTATTGTGATAGCCAGTGGACTAAGCGCCTGCTTAGCGGTGGTGATAATAGCCTTGCAACTACTCTCATCTGAAATCACTCAAGCTCAGCGACATATTGCTCACAGCACACTTAATCTTACTCAATCGGTTATTTATGATTCACTTCAATCCTTAGATGACCTCAGTCACCTCGACATCGAAGACTGTAGCGACAGCGCGTTATTAAAAATGCGCCAAGTGGTTTTTTTAAGTGATTACATCAAAGATGTAGGTTTTATTCAAAATGAACGCTTGGTATGCACCACCACCGGCGGCGCTCTGGCTAGCCCGATGGAATTGGAACCCCCCACATTTAGTACTGGCTTGGGCTTTGATTTATGGTTAAACCAGCAACTAGTAGTATTTGATAATCTGCTCTCAGGCGTGGTTTTACGCAAAGGCGATTTTAATGTTGTGGTGAACAACAATACCTTTGGAAACTTAGAATTTGGTGATAATCAATGGGAGATAGTCAATCGTTATAATAACCAAATCACCCATTTAATTGGTACCCCAGGTATTTTCAAACAAGCCCAGTTAAACGAATATGAAGAAGCCAACGATAACTTTCACTACTTTCATCGTTGTAGTGAAAACTATGAGTTTTGCGTAGCATTAAGCCTTTACAATTACACCCTTATTAGAAACAAATTGGCCTTTTTAGCCTTTTCGTTATTGTTTAGTTTTGCTTTTGGCATCATTACGAGTATCTGTTCTGAAAGCTTAATCAGGCGTCATGTTAGCGTGGGTTCACGGCTACGCCGAGGCTTGAAAAAAGGCTATTTCTCTTATCAAATACAGCCTTTGGTTGATCTAAAGACTAAACGAATTATTGGCGGCGAAGTGTTAGCTAGGTTCGAAGATCAACATGGTCGGCTGTTCCCTGATGAATTTATTCCTGAAATACGCCGTTTACGCCTCACTTGGCCCTTTACCCAACATATTATTGAAACCGCTCTGCATGAATTACAAGCCAGTAAAGTGATACAGAAAGACACCAAGATCAGCTTCAACATTTTTCCTAACGATGTTGAGAGCAATCAAATAGCGGCCCTTAGTGAGCTTGTTGAAGTGAAACAGTTCGATGGAAACATCACTTTAGAAATCACCGAAGATTTACAACTAGACAGCTTAAACGCGAACCGCAATATCAACCACATCATCCAACAGGGTTTCGAAGTCGCCATTGATGATTTTGGTACCGGATATTCAAACCTTAAACAGCTTAAAAACTTCCGTTGTCAGTACCTAAAAATCGATAAAAGTTTTGTATTCGAATTAGAAGCAGGCGCCATTCGTTCATCTTTGGTGCCGCACATGGTGGATATAGCGCATAAGTCGAACTTAAAAGTAATCGCTGAAGGTATAGAAAATGTCATGCAATCGAAGGCATTAGAGCTGCTAGGTGTTGAATATGGGCAGGGTTGGATGTTTGGCAAGCCCATGCCAATTGATGTATTCATAGAGAAGTACCTCGCATCTCAGCAAGATAACAAGTCCTGAACTGACAAAGGCTGAATACATTCAGCCTTTTCAACACCTGCAAAGCTCCCCGTTAACAGGTGATTCCAATCTTATCTTCTGTTTGCCAATAAAGTTGCCATTGTTCGTCACTCGCCGCCGCACAACCACACCCACCCGAGCATGATGCTAACTTTACCAACTTTAAACGATGGCGTTTTAACCAAGGCTGGAGCATTGCTAAGGCCGCCTCATCAGTCAGCGAAAAATGCTTGGCTACTTGGTTAAGCATCACGCCAGGGTTAGCTTCAATATATAGCTTAAGCGCTTGTAATATCATAATGCTCTGCCTTTTTCCGCTTTAAGAACAGTACCCAAACACTCAACATGACTACCATAGCAAACAACAATACGCTGGCAGACACCGGTGCTTGCTGCCAAGTAGCCAACTGATAATAAATAGTGGCGGTACTGTAGGCCAATAACGTAGACCATACCGCTATTAAGCGCGCCCATTTCATCCCTAGTTCTTTTACCAAGGCTCCCATTGCCGCCGCACAAGGCATGTACAATAAAATAAACAACATAAATGACACCGCAGATTCAGGCGTAAAGTGCTTCTCTAACTGAGACATGGTAGTTATGTCTACTTCATTCAGTTCGGCTGCGGCCGCTAAGTTATCAGCGGTTTCAATCCCAATACCTAGTGGGTCGTCGTAACTTAAGTCGTTAAAGTTGTCGATAATACTTTGCCCCGCTTCTTGGAAGCGCCCCAAGTATGTCCATTCTTCAGCGTCTTCTGACGGGTCTGCATATAAGCTATTTAATGTACCGATTACCGCTTCTTTGGCAAACAAACCAGTGACAATACCGACGGTTGCAGGCCAGTTATCTTGTTCGATTCCCATTGGACCAAATACCGGGGTAACAAACTGGCTGGCTCGACTTAGTAAAGAGTGCTCTTGGCCTTCAGCGTCGAGTTCACCGCCAGTGCCAATGTGATTTAAAACGCTTAATATTGCCACTACTAGTACAATAGTTTTACCCGCTCCAACAATGAAACCTCGCACCTTTTGCCAGGTTAACAGTAACACCCCAAATGCCGTGGGTAATTGGTAATCAGGAAGTTCTAGCACTGAATCTTGAGCGCTACCGGGTAACAATGTGTACTTAAGCAATAGCCCAGTAACAATAGCGGCAACGATACCAATTAAATACAACGCAAAAACCATGTTTTGCCCTTGATTAGGGAAAAATGCCGCAACAAATAAAGCGTATACCGGTAAACGAGCACCGCAGGACATGAACGGACTCATGGCAGAGGTTAATACCCGCTCACGGTGCTTTTCTAATACTCGAGTAGCCATGATAGCGGGAACTGTACAACCAAAGCCCATTAGCATTGGTACAAAAGCTTTGCCCGGCAAGCCAATCATTTGCATCGCTTTATCTACAACAAAAGCAGCGCGGGCCAAATAACCTGAGCTTTCTAACAAGGCTAAGAATAGATACAAACAAGCAATCACAGGGATAAAGGTCGCCACCGTTTGAATCCCTACGCCTACGCCGTCGGCTAATACTAGGCCTACCCAATCAGGCGTACCAATAAGACTCAGTAGCTGATTGACCCCGTCGACAAAAATGGTCCCTGCAGCGATGTCGAAAAAGTCGATGAATACAGCACCGCCATTAATGGCAAACATAAACATTAGGTACATTACGCCCAGAAAGGCAGGGATCCCGAACCATCGATTTAATAACACGCGGTCAATGAGGGCTGAATAGTCTCTGTTTAATTGGCCTTTTTTGGCGATACAGCTTTGAGTAAGCTCATAGATAAAATTGTAGCGACTAGCGGCTAACTCTAAATCGATGTCCACAGCTGAAAACGTCAGCAAGGCTTGTTGAAGCGCTCGTTGTTGATCGCCGTCTAGCGTTTCAGTTAACCAGGGATCTAGTTCCAGTAAGCGTAATACTTGGCCTTTATTCAAATCCAGACTTTGCTGCCATTCGGCTGCAAAGTGTTCTATCTGTGAAGAGTACTGAATATTCAAGGCCGAGCTTTGTTGTGCCTGAAGCATTAACTGAGGCAGGTTTTTCTTAAACGCTTCAACTTGCTTTTTAGACGTGGCAGATAAACACACTAAAGGAAGATTGAAGCGCTCGCTAAATTGTTTCACTTTAATGTTAAGCAGTCGGGCTTTGGCGGTATCCATCTTGTTCAGCACAAGCACAACGGGTAAGCCCAACTCTTTCAATTGGATAGTCAAATACAAACTGCGTTCTACTGAACTGGCATCAACAACATTAATTATCAGGTCTAAAGGCTCTGATTGTAAAAACTCACAAGCGATACGTTCATCGATAGAGCTTTTATCTAGTTGCGGGTCAATATTGTATACCCCCGGCAAATCAATTACTTCTGCCTGCCAATCCGGGTGGCGGATCCAGCCTGACTTTTTGTCTACAGTAATGCCGCTAAAATTGCCTACTTTTTGTTTACTGCCAGTAAGCGCATTAAATAAGGTACTTTTACCGCTATTTGGGTTACCAACGGTGGCAATCATATGTGTATTCATAGGGCTTGTACCTCAATAGCTTTAGCTTGCTTAGCACTTAAGGCCAAATTGATTCCGGCTGCGCTAATTTGGATCGGATCACCCAGCGGAGCGCGCCTAACAATGGTTAAGGTTGAATCAGGCAAAATGCCCAATGACATTAATTTTTTACGATTGGCCCTTGGTAAGTGTTGTAAACTTAACACCAAAGCTTGTTGGCCTATGGCTATTTCATCCAATGACATGCTATCTCCTGGGCTCAATTCTAAATAGTAATGATTTTCATTTAGTAGATTGTGCGTCACCCGTCACAAAACAACAATGATCTAAATCAAGCTGGGGTTTATAGGTTTTTATTTTTGTGAGGTATTTTTTTGAAACTAGCTAAACAAATACGCTACCATCATCGCAACTACAATTAAGGTAAATTGAAGATGTCATTCAAAGACCAACTCTCTCAACTTGTTTATTCCACCGATCAAGGCCGCATAGAGCCAGAGCAACAAGAAGAGCAAATACCAAGCAGTGATGGTTTCGTTAAACTGCGCCGTGAAACTAAAGGTAGAAAAGGTAAAGGAGTCACCTGCTTAAGTGGTTTTGGCCTTGATGAAACAAGCCTAAAGAACCTATGCAAAGAAATGAAAAAGCACTGTGGCGTAGGCGGTAGTGTTAAAGACTACGTTATCGAAATCCAAGGTGACCAGAGAGACAAGTTAGAAGCTTGGCTAAAACAACGCGATTACAAAACTAAGCGTATTGGCGGATAAACGCATTGATTATTTATGGTGACTTAGCTATATTCAGCGCGCTTTTGGGGAGTAGCCGCCAATAACCTTAGGGTTAACGGGCATTCATCAACATACTTAGTGCAAAATCACTATGGTGAATGCAGCCTAAACAGGCCTGGCAAGACCAAATGCACATTAACGCTATAAAGAGGTGAGCGGCGTTGTGTGCATTGGTTTATTTGCTCGCCTCATTAAGAGATATTAATGGAAGCCCTATTTACTTCAATCACCGCTGTTGCTATCGCCGAAATTGGCGACAAAACCCAACTACTGGCCTTATTATTAGCCTGCAAGTTTCGTAAACCCTTACCCATTATTGCTGGCATTATCATTGCCACTTTACTCAATCACGCCGCCGCAGCGTGGTTTGGCTCTTTTGTGCAAACGTGGTTCAGCCCAGAGATATTGCGTTGGGTGTTAGGGTTGTCATTTATTGCTATGGCTATCTGGGTGTTAATTCCAGACAAAGTGGATGACCTAGAAAGTGGTATGCTCAAGTATGGCCCCTTTGTTGCTTCTCTCATACTGTTCTTTATTGCTGAAATTGGCGACAAAACTCAAGTAGCCACGGTGATCTTGGCGGCAAAATACGACTCGCTGTTTATGGTCATTATGGGAACGACCATTGGTATGTGTTTAGCCAATGTACCAGTAGTACTCCTTGGGAAGCTAGGTGTTGATAAACTACCGATGGCCTTAATCCACCGTATTACCGCTGTATTATTTTTGGTGTTGGGTGTAACTACATTGCTATTTTAGCTTGGGCTTAAGCTTTAACTAATTTATGTTACACTCTGGCAAAATTTGTTAGCAAGGTTGTGAAAGATGAAAGTAATTCGTTGGATTTTAGGCCGTATTATATTGTTACTAAATGCGGTTTTTTCTCCCAAATCAGTGATACGCAGTAGCGAAGATCAAGCAGCCATTGATCAAAAGTTACAAGGTTTAGACCTTTATCAATTGGCGGCATGCCCTTTTTGCGTAAAAGTAAGACGAGCCATGAAACGTAACGGTATTAATATTGGCTTACGAGATATTAACGCTCAGCCTAAATACCTCGAAGAACTGGTAACTGGCGGCGGCTCACGAAAAGTTCCTTGTTTGCGCATAACTCAAGGCGACCAAGTAGAATGGTTGTATGAATCAAATGATATTATTCGTTATTTAGAACAGAAAGTTGCATAAATAAGTCAACAAAAAAGCTCCGTCATGCGGAGCTTTTTTTCATTCGCCGCACAGTTAGTCTACGTCCATAATGTCACTTGGCATTGTCTCACGTAATCGCTTCCATACTTCACTACTAGCAATACCGTAATTACGTACCACTTGTAGCGCTTTATCGTGCTCGCCAGACTCAGCAAGAACAATGAGATCATCGTAGAACTTATCAACCAGTTGGCGTGAAACCGGGTCTTCAAAATAATATTTGCCTACACTTTGATACATGCCTCTAAATCCATTTAGGATTAATGCGTACAAAGGGTTACCAGAGGCAAAAGATAGGCCATGCAACACTTGATAATCAAACTCAGCGTAGGCTTCTCCGGTTTGTTCTAAGAGCTTATATTGCTCAATAAGCTGACGGCTTTTCTCAGGATTATTTTTTAAAGCACCGCGAATGAAAATAACACTAATATTGGTTCGAGCAGACAACAGTTGTTCGAATAACTCTGGAACCCCCTCGGTATCTAATCGAGCCAGCGTCGCTAGAATATTCAGCCCGGCCGTTTCCCAGAAATTATTCACCTTGGTAGGTTTACCGTGCTGAATGGTTAGCCAGCCGTCGCGAGCTAAACGCTGCAATACTTCACGTAACGTGGTTCTTGTTACCCCTATTAACTCTGATAATTCTCTTTCAGCAGGCAATATGGTGCCGGGAGCAAAGCGATTATTCCAGATAGATTCAATAATGTACTGTTCTGCAAATCCCGCTGGGCTTTTTGCTTTAATTACCATTTTTTACTCAGTCTATTTTCGTTTTTATTCATTGGATAATAACAAACCATTAACTAAAGCTAAAGTAAGTGGTTTGAGCTCAAACCTCCAGTTTTGCAAATCCAATAACATTTCTTTTCAGTTATTGATTAAATTTGATGATTTCGCACGTTCAACTACCAAAACTGCTTGATATCACATACAATCGCGGCGAGTTTCCGTAGGGGAAAACTCGTCCCGCATTTGAACAACAATGAGATTTCAGGATGAATACAAGTCTTACCAGTGCTTTTGCTAAGAATTTTCTTGGTAATGCACCTCTTTGGTATAAAAAAGCCATTGTTTTATTTCTAATTATTAACCCCATCGTTTTTTATATTAACCCCTTTCTCGCGGGTTGGTTGCTGGTTATTGAGTTCATTTTCACTTTAGCGATGGCCTTAAAATGTTACCCTCTTCAACCTGGTGGTTTGTTGGCTATTGAAGCGGTAGCCATCGGTATGACATCCTCTGAAACCGTAAAACATGAATTAGTGGCCAATTTTGAAGTAGTACTGTTGCTAATCTTCATGGTGGCAGGGATCTTCTTCATGAAGCAGTTACTGCTTTTTGTATTCACCAAGATGCTAATAAAAATCAAAGACAAGGCTATTTTGTCTTTGGCCTTCTGTGCTGCTGGCGCTTTTCTATCAGCTTTTCTAGACGCCTTAACCGTTATTGCGGTTGTGATCAGCGTTGCCATAGGTTTCTACAGCATCTACCACAAGGTAGCTTCAGGCAAAGATTTTCATCAAAAGCACGATCATACCAATGATGACTTAAGCAGTAATGACCTAGAAGGCTTTCGAGCGTTTTTACGTAGTTTAATGATGCACGCGGGTGTAGGTACTGCGCTGGGTGGCGTTTGTACTATGGTCGGTGAGCCACAAAACCTCATCATTGCCGACCAGTCAAGCTGGCAGTTCTTTGAGTTCTTCTTGCGTATGTCTCCAGTGTCGATACCAGTACTCATTTTTGGTTTAGCCACTTGTGTGCTGTTAGAAAAAGTAGGTAAGTTTGGTTACGGAGGAGAACTTCCTCCCAACGTACGAAAAATTCTTACTGACTATGATAAGTTTGAAGACGAGAAGCGTAATAATCGCGATCGCGCCAAGCTAATCGTACAAGCGCTAATTGCAGTATGGCTAATTGCCGGTTTAGCCTTACACTTAGCCGCCGTGGGCCTAATTGGTCTGTCGGTGATTATTTTAGCCACTTCGTTCACGGGAATTACAGAAGAGCACCAATTAGGTAAGGCCTTTGAAGAAGCCCTGCCATTCACCGCTTTGTTAGCCGTATTTTTCTCTATTGTTGCTGTAATTATTGACTTAGAGTTGTTTAAGCCCGTTATTCATTGGGTGTTGTCTATTGAAGAAGAAGGCCAGTTAGTCGCCTTCTATCTGGCTAATGGCTTGCTTTCGATGGTAAGTGACAACGTATTTGTTGGTACGGTTTATATAAACGAAGTCAAAACTGCTTGGAACGAAGGTCAAATTACCCGCGATCAGTTCGACATGCTTGCGGTGGCTATTAATACGGGTACGAACCTACCTTCAGTGGCGACGCCAAATGGTCAAGCCGCATTCTTATTCCTACTCACCTCTTCATTGGCACCTCTGTTACGTTTGTCATACGGACGAATGGTGTGGATGGCATTGCCTTATACTGTTGTATTGGCTGGCGTAGGTTTGCTTTGTGTTGAATATGCCTTAGTGCCTGCGACCCAATACTTCTATGATATGGGATGGATTACCCATCACGTTGCGGGTGCAGCGTCAGCGGTTTCTGCTGGACATTAAAATTAAAAACGGCGATGCTTGCATCGCCTTTTTATTTATAGGAGTTATTGAATATGCTCAACTTTTTAAGCAGTATGCCGCACCAACGTAAACCTTGGTTTCTGCTTTTTGTTGGTAGCTTGTCACTTGAATTATGTGCGTTGTTCTTTCAACACGTGATGAAGCTTGATCCCTGTGTCATGTGCATCTACGAACGCGTAGCTATGTTCGGTTTGATGGCTGCTGGCTTAGTGGGTTGCATTGCACCCAAGTACCTAATTGTTCGTTTGGCCGCCTTTGGCTTGTGGTTGGCTAGTGCTGGTTGGGGTTTGCAACTGGCGATTACCCACACTGATTATCAGATGAATCCAAATCCTTTTGCCACGTGTGATTTTTTTGCTAATTTCCCTGAGTGGATGCCGCTAGATAAATGGATCCCATGGCTATTTAATCCAACCGGTTTTTGCGACGAAATCTCTTGGATGTTCTTTGGCTGGTCAATGCCGCAATGGCTAATCGCGATATTTGCCATTTTCCTCTGCGCCGGCGTAGTGTTTTTCGCTCTACAGTGGCGTAAAAAACCCACCTATTAAGCGAACAAATTAGAGCAACATCCGTTGACCATTTGGTCATCGGATAAGGGCTTAGCGGCTCTCCGCTCAGTAACGTTATGAACGCTAAATAGGGAATAAATAACCTTCAATTTAGCGTTTATCAACTCAGTGATTCAATAAGCACTTCTGAAATAGCGCCCTTGCCTACCTCTTAATAAGCGATAACGTGTAAACGGTGACCATCCAATACACCAGACAGGGTTGATACAATGCCAGCGGCTAAACCATTCACTGTCACAGGCCTTGTCCCAATAAAGTTCTCGCCATTTTATCGCCTAACAGAGTCGCTAAATCAATATTGCTTTCACCATCGAGCATTATTTCGAAAGTAGAACGGTAGCATTGGGCGTTTCGTTGGCAATGTCTATGATGCTTTAAAGGCCGCGACTAGAGTAATAGTCAGCCCCGTCAATGATTTCATGCGCAAGATACTATTTTTATCAATACTGTTCGTTGGCGGCCATTCCAACAATGTATCTTTTACAAAAAAACTAAAGAACCTGCGCTACTCGGTTGCCGCTAGTTTGAGATCAACTTTTTGGTCGGTTACGGGTTTGTGACATAATTTGTTTGACCAAAACTAAGCAATAAATCTAGAACATTAAGTGACACAGCTAACGCTATATTAACCCACCAACGCTCCCACATTAAGCCTCGAACGGGCCAGTTAAGTTGAGTCAATTACCACTAAATCGTTTACACATCATTTCAAGATTAAGGCCGAATCAGTTATGCGAGATATTTTAGCTACAGCTTGAAAGATTAATCAGCGGCTTCTAACAGAAGAAATATCCCCCCCCCCCCACAAACTCGCTAATTATGATAAGGTTAAGCCATACTTTAGAATATTTTGATTACGCCGTGGACCCAATTGCCCCTGAATTACTAAAAGAGTTTAATGCACTACCTTGTCAAACTGAGGTGCATCTACAAATTCCCACTGCGACGACCCCTTTGCGCTTACGTAGTCGATTAATCGGTATTGAACCCGGCATGTGTATAATTCTCTCTAGGGGAATGGACCAGCAATGGGATGCAGCCAAAGAGCTGATTCGCGAAGGCCAGTCGATTGTGGTTCGAATCGTCAATGAAGGGGATCCCGACGCAACTATTTTTGCTTATCGAGGTTCCATTTCTAAGCTGATGAGTAGCGTTGGTCGTTGGGTAGTATTAGATTATCCACGCAGCATTCAGAAAATCAGTTTACGACAACATAGTCGCTTACCCGTCTCTTTACCCTGCCAATTAATCACCGAAGGAGACAAACCCGAAACGCTGATTGGTTTACTAAAAGACTTGTCGTTAAATGGCGGTGGCTTTGTTAGTAGCCCTATCCCAATGCCACTAAGCCAACAAAGCTTTACTTTAAGCCTAGCCATCGAGAACCAAGAGGCACTTACAATTAAAGCCAGTATTTGTAATCAACACCTAGAACAACGAGCGCCTGAAAAAGTACATTATGGTTTGAGTTTTGGAGGCACAGAAAAAGAAAAACAGCTTTTTGTGCAGACTGCACTACTAGAAATTTTACAAAAAGAAAATAAGACACCAAGCTAAATAATCGATTAATCGAGTATAAACGCTTTTACTGGCTGTATTTCAATGCACAAAAAAAGCGACCCTAGGGTCGCTTTTATATTAATGGTCAACTTCTAGTCTTTGTTGTACTTGGCAGTACGTGGGAACGCAATGCCATTACTATCAAACAAGTAACCCGCGTTAGTTGGTAAACCTACACGTAGTTGATCGCCATTGTTAGATGGGAATTCGCTACGTGCTTTAAAGGTGAAATCGAAGCCTTTAACGTCCATATAAACGTAAGACTCAGCACCTAAGTGTTCAGCAACTACAACTGTACCTGTAATGAAGTTCTCTGCATGAGCATGGGTATCTTCAACCAAGTGCTCAGGGCGGCAACCAAACTCTACAGTATCGCCAACGCTAGCGCGGCTAGTGTCAACTGCTGCACTGATGATATCGCCAGTTACCAATTTAATCTTACTGTGTTGCTCACCCGATTCAATAAGTTCGCCTTCAATGAAGTTCATTTTAGGAGAGCCAATAAAACCAGCAACAAATTTATTTGCAGGGTTATGGTAAAGCTCTAACGGAGAACCATATTGCTCCAAGTTAGACCCTGCATTTGGATCTAATGGGCTTAGCACAACAATTTTGTCAGCTAAAGTCATCGCTTCCACTTGGTCGTGGGTAACGTAGATAATAGTTGATTGAAGTTCTTTGTGCAGTTTAGCAATCTCGATACGCATTTTCACACGAAGCGCAGCATCAAGGTTTGATAAAGGCTCATCGAATAGAAATACACCTGGTTGTTGTACAATACAACGACCAATAGCAACACGCTGACGTTGACCACCACTTAATTCTTTTGGTTTACGATCAAGTAACGGGTCTAAGCCCAAAATATCAGACGCATTGTTTACACGTTTCTCGATAGTCTCTTTGTCAACCTTCTTCAATTTAAGGCCGAAAGACATGTTTTCGCGTAGATCCATGTGTGGGTAAAGAGCGTAAGACTGGAATACCATACCTACATTACGCTCTACTGGTGGAACATCATTCATGAAGTTACCACCAATTTGAAGTTCACCACTAGTGATGTCTTCTAGGCCAGCGATCATACGTAAAAGCGTTGATTTACCACAACCTGATGGACCAACAAATACAACAAATTCGCCATCTTGAATGTCTAAGTTAATGTCACGCAAAGTGTCTTGGTGAATTGCAGGATCATAGTTCTTACGTACATTTTTTAGAATTACATTAGCCATTATTAGCTCCAAACTGAATAAAGTATTCGCTTTATTCGCAATCAATCTTGTTTTGCGTAGCCGCATCTGCGGCTACGCCCAAATAACTTAACCTTTAACACCACCAGCCGTTAACCCGCCGACCAACCAACGTTGGGCCATTAGGAACACTAGCGTGATAGGGAATCCAGACAATACTGCTGCGGCGGCGAAATCGCCCCACAAGTAGTTTTGCGGATAGAGATATTGTTGAGCACCTACTGCAAGCGTGAGTTTATCTACGTCTTGCATCAATACAGAGGCCATTGGCACTTCAGTAATTACCCCAATAAACGCGAGGATAAATACTACTGCCAAAATAGGTACAGAAAGCGGTAACAATACCAATCTAAACGCTTGCCATGGAGTTGCGCCGTCAATAGCCGCAGACTCTTCAAGCGCAGGGTCAATAGTTTCGAAGTACCCTTTAATCGTCCACACGTGCAGTGCGATACCACCAAGGTAAGCGAAAATAAGACCACCATGAGTGTTTAGACCCAACCAAGGAATGTATTCACCAATCTTGTTGAACAAGGCATAAATTGCTACCAAGGCCAATACAGATGGGAACATTTGGAAAATTAACATACCGTTAAGAATGGTTGCTTTACCCTTAAAACGCATACGCGCAAACGCGTAAGCACTTGTAGTAGATAAGGCCACAATTAACAGTGCTGAAATACCCGCAACTTTAATTGAGTTCCACAACCAAGTTAGTACAGGGAATGGTGGTGGTGTCAAAGAACCATCTGGGTTTACAACTGTAATCCCTAAGGCTAAACGCCAGTGGTCCAGAGTTGGGTTAGATGGAATAAGTTCGCCTACCGCAAAGTTACCAGTACGGAACGAAATAGTAATAACCATCAATAATGGGAATATAATCAAACATAGAAATAAACATAACACTACGTGAGTAGCTAGTTTTCTATATTTCAATGACTTAGCTTGAACCATTGCCATAGTAGCTTCTCCTTATGCCTTGTCAGCTTTAGTTAATTTCAAGTTAATCAAGGCAAGCGCACCAACCACTAAGAAGATTAGCGTTGCAATTGCACTGGCGAGACCGTAATCCTGACCACCATCGCCTTGGAAGGCAATACGGTAGGTATAACTTACGAGTAAGTCAGTTGTACCTGCAGGAGTAGAAGCACCGATAATGTCTGGACCACCATTGGTTAACAACTGAATCAATACAAAGTTGTTAAAGTTAAAGGCAAAAGAGGCTACCAACAACGGGGTTAGAGGCTTCATCAGCAGTGGTACAGTAATGTTGAAGAAATTATTGATTGGACCTGCGCCATCCATTGCTGAAGCTTCATACAAATCTTCAGGGATAGACTTAAGCATACCTAAACATAAGATCATCATGTACGGATAACCTAACCAAGTATTCACGATTAGAATCATCGATTTGGCCATAACAGGATCGGTAAACCAATCCGGCTTAATACCAAATAGCGATTCCAAAATACCGTTAATTTCACCAAAGTTTTGGTTAAATAAACCTTTGAATACCAAGATAGAGATAAAGGCAGGGATAGCGTAAGGAAGAATTAGAACCACGCGATAAATAGCGCGCCCTTTAAGCTCTTCCCACTGAATTAGACAAGCTAACACCATACCAATAGCCAAGGTAAAGGCTACTGAAGCGGCAGCAAAAATAACTGTCCAAATAAAGATTTCGATAAACGGTTCTTTAATACCTTTGTCGGTAGCAACGCGCTCAAAGTTTTTCCAGCCTACTTTAACTGTAAAACCCGGAGCAAGGCGATCACCAACAAACTCACCGTCGCCATCGATATACTGAAAATAACCCGTTTCCATATTTGGCAACATTAATTCGCCAGTTTGGTTATTTCGTAAGATAGAAGGACCTGGAAGAATAGCGCCACTTTCTTTAAGAACTACACCGTCAGCGAGACGAGTGTATAGAGGCTTCATCGCTGAGAATTTGCGCAGGCCATTCATAACCAGTTCATCACCGTTAGGGGTAACAAGAACGATATTATTGAAAAATTGGCGATGCGAGATAATTTCTTTTATCGGCGCGATAGCACTAGTAGGCAAAGCATCTACTTGTTTAAGCCTAAAACGTTCAGTTTCAAGCGTAAGCCGTTTAGTACGAACATCGGCGTTAGAGATAACTTCAACAGGAGAAGTGACAAAAAGATCTTCATCTTGTGAGAGTGCCAAGATGTATTTACCTTCAGCCGCTTGATGCAACTGAAAAGCAAATGAACCACCTTTAGCCATGTAGGTTTTTTGGGTATGCAATTGCTCAACACGTTCCAACGATAACAAGTTTGTTCCGCTGTAGTTGGTAAATGCAATACCAATGGTATACGCCAAGGGAAAGATGATAAAGACCACCATTCCGGCAATACCGGGGAAGATATATCGGTGCGCATACATTTTTTTAGTAGTAAAAACATACACACCAGTAGAAACAACAACAAGGGTGAGCAATGCAAATGCATATTCACCACCTGCATACATCAAAACAATTGCGTAGCCGTTAAGCAATACAATCGCCGTGATCAGCAGCAGTTTTAGCCAAGCATATTTGCCCTGCATAAAACCTGGAGAAGCAGAAAGACCCATCTTATGTACAACCTTTGATTTGACCGAAATTAACTAAGAGGAGGATAGACCAATATCCTCCTCCTAACCGAAATAATATGACCGTATTATTTCGCTATACGACGCGCTGCCGCGTCTAGTGCTTTCTCTAGAGGTTGACGACCACTAGTGATGTTGGTTAGTGATGTTGCCATCGCTGACCAGAATTTACCCATAGCAGCTACGTTAGGCATTGGCTCACCATCTTGAGCGTTTGCGAAAGTTGCAGCGATGCGAGGGTCACTTGAAAGCTCTTCCATGTACGACTTAAGTGCTACAGCACCTAGAGGTACATCGTCATTCACAGATTTCAAGCCTTCATTAGTAACAAGGTAGTTTTCTAAGAACTCTACCGCTAAATCAGCATTTGGTGACGCAGAGTTAATTGCACCCGCTAATACACCAACCATTGGCTTAGCTTTGTTACCGTTGATAGTTGGAATGTAAGTTACACCGTAGTTGATGCCACTTTTTTCCATGTTATCCCAAGCCCAAGGGCCGTTGATAACCATGGCTACTTCGCCTTTGTTGAAGGCAGAATCCATTACACCGTAGTCAGCGCCTTTTGGCATATGACCATTTTCGATTAAATCTTTAATAACTTGAGCGCCCATTTTTGCGCCGTCTGTCGCTACACCGGTGTCTTTAACATTGTAAGAACCGTTTTCGAATTTAAAGATGTAACCACCATTCGCAGCCAATAGAGGCCATGAAAAGTAAGTGTTATTGTAATCCCAAAGGATTGCGTGCTTACCAGACTTTTGTAGTTCGGTGTCTAGTGCAGGAATTTCTTCCCAAGTTTTAGGAGGGTTAGGCACTAAGTCTTTGTTGTAGATAAGACCAATAGCTTCGATAGCAATTGGGTAACCGTAAACTTTGCCATCTAGTGTTACTGCATCCCATGCAAAATCTTCAACTGCTGCTTTTTTCTCTGCGCTTGGCTTAACCTCAGTTAATAGACCTGCGTCAACCCAGTCACCAAAACGGTCGTGAGCCCACAAGAAAATATCAGGACCTGAGCCAGTAGATGCAGCTTGTTGGAATTTACCAGGGGCATCGTCTGGGTGTGCAACACTTACTTTAACACCAGTATCAGCTTCAAAGCGTTTACCTACTTCAGCCAAGCCGTTGTAGCCTTTATCGCCATTTACCCAAATGGTCAATTGGCCTTCTTCAATCGCAGCAAAAGCATTAGATACCATGCCTAAAGAAGCAACCGCTATAGCAGATGCAAGAATTGTCTTTTTCATTAGCCTTTCCTTAACTGTCGTTATGATTATATTTTTAGGTCGCAAGGGTAACTTGCTGGGCTTGATTCTAGCCCATATGGTTGCTTTCGCACATGACTTAGCTCGCACTTTTGAAATTATACTACAAACGGCCAAACCAAGGCCACATGGGCCTTGGGAGGCCACTTAAGCAACAAACAGTGGTAATAAAACAACATTATCAACCATGTTAACGCTTGAAAACCTTTCCATGTGGTAATAAAACTACATTTAAGTTTTTGATAAGCTTTTCAGAGCTCACAATTAACTTATTTGTTATTTTTCAACTGTTCTCTTAAGTTAGGAGGGATCCCGACAATCGTCAATGTATCTGTCGATTCATCGTAAAAAACGCGATCCCCCAACAATTTTTGTTCAAAACTAACCGATACTCCTTTTCCTTGACCAAAACATTTAGCCAGTTTTTTCAGGGCGGTACGGTCAGCTGGAAATTGATCTTCAAGGGGATAGTTTTCAGCCGCAAATTGATAAAAGTCGACATTATCTTCAGCGGTAGGTAAGGCCTTGGCTAATTCTCCTACGATGATTTCCTCACCGTCTTTTAACTGTTGTTCACAGTAAGATTTTACTTCACCTTTATAGGCTAGCTTTTCTTCTTTATCTAATTGCGTTGCTTGGCAGTAATCATCCACCGCTTGCATCAACACTGCATTTTGTACTTTTACATCCAAGCCGTCATCGCACCCCAAATACTCGACAAAAAAATCAGCTATTTTACGCCCAGCCCTGCCTTTAACATAAGAGACATAGCGCTTAGACTCTGGGTTACGTTGCATATCGGTGATATCAATCCTAGCCGCTAATTGAATGGAACTTGTCTCAAGATAACGGCTAGCAGTTAGCTCTAAGCTCTCGTTCACAGCAGGAGAGGTTTTATTCTCGAGCAACATGATTAATAGATATTCACCTGCAACATGTTCATAGTTAGCCAGCAATAACACGCCCTGCTCAATAAACTCATACTTTTTTAGTTCTTCAATTAATACCGTGCCGCTATCGACACTGTATCGATGAAAATCGATGTCTTGGTTTAGTAAAGCATCTAGTTGCGTCTTGAAGGGACTACTATTGTCTTCATTATAAAAGCCAAACCCTTTAGCGGCACGCCCACTGTAATTGAGGTGTAGACTCTCTATTAAGCTAAGTGCAGCTTCACTATGAGCCATCTCGTCGGCGCGAGCTTGTAGGGCAATAGTGCCGTCTTCGGCCAATTCTAATGAATGTAAAATAAGGTGTTTTAATGAAATGCTCATGGTCTCTTACTGTTAGTGTTTACTGACGAGGTGGGTTATTATACGCGTCTTTATCAGTAAATTCTTAGTGAAGTAATGGCAATAATTTCAAAATATTCTAATGAGCAAGTGGAACAATTACTTAATGATGTACTCAAAGTAGTCGACAACCATAATATCACCACAGATTTAGCACTGATGGTGTTAGGTAATGCGACCACATGTTTGATTAATCAGCGGGTTGCGCCTGAACAACGGAAAAAGCTCACTGAAGGTTTTAGCAAGGCGCTTAAAAGTTCGATCAACGAAAAATAATAAAATTGGAAAGGATCCATTAACTCGCAATGGTAAATAACTCAAAACAGTACCGTGACAAAGTGTCTCAACTCATTAGCTGGGGCCATTGGTTTTGTTTGTCTAACATTATTCTAGCCTTAATCGTTGGCTTGCGTTATTTGGTGTTAGCCGCCCCACCTGAAACTTTTTTAGGTCAAAGCTATTTACTGATTAGTTGGATCGGACAGTTTTCTTTTATCGGTTTTGTTATCTTCTTATTGACTCTGTTCCCACTGAGCTTTGTCATTCCGAGTAACCGAACCATGCGTTTTGTCGGCGCACTGATTGCGACTATCGGCATCAGCCTATTAATCGTAGATACCGAGGTATTCGCTACTTTTAACTTGCACTTAAACCCCGCCTTATTGCAACTATTAGTAGATGAGGATCAAAATAGCCAAGCCAACACACTTAACCTGTTGTTTGTTGCAGTGCCGTTCATTTTCTTATTAGAGTTATGGTTAGCTAGGTTGTGTTGGAAGTACTTACGGAGACTAGAACATAAGCACCTAGGTGTGCCTGTCGCTGCTCTATTGTTTGTATGTTTTTTACTTACCCATTTTATTCACGCATGGGCTGATGCCACTAACTATCGGGTGGTCACCCAACAGAAAAACAACTATCCCCTATTCTACCCTCTCACCGCGCGTAGCTTTTTACAGCAACAGGGCATTTTTGATGTCGATGCCTATTACCAACAAGTAAAAGCTAGAGAGTTAAAACAACAAGGCGAGCTGCGTTACCCCATTTCACCCATCAAATATGGCAATGTTGAGCAACGCTATAATCTAATGGTAGTGGTGGTTGAAGGCCTACGTTGGGATATGCTCAATCAGCAAGCGATGCCGAATAGTTGGCGACAAGCTAAAAGCTCTAGTCAATTTTTTAGCCATTTCAGCGGCAGCAACAAACCTCAAGAAGGTTTATTTAGCTTACTGTATGGGCTCCCAACGACTTACTGGCCAACCGTTAAGTCTTCACATCAAAGCCCGGTGTTAATCTCTGCCTTGCAAGACAATAATTATCAAATAGAGTTATTTAGCAGCCGCGGCTTAAACCACCCCGAGCTGGCAAGCACTAGCTTCTCGGCAGTCAACAGCCTTGATATGACGTCTTCATTAGGAGGAGCAAAAGGGGATGAGCGAGCCATACAAGAGTGGCTTATGTGGCAACAAAGCCAGTATTCGCAACTGCCTTGGTTTAATTTTTTGTATCTTAATGGCGTCGCTAATTTTGACAACGGAAATGAGCATCAAGCAAAAATAACGACTGATAGCCTAGGCCCTTTGTACCTTGAAGCCGCTCAGAACTTAGATAAGCAATTAGCGGAAGTATACCAACAGTTGGCTCAAACCGGTCAATTGGAGCGCACGGTGCTTATAGTGACATCTGATTACGGCACTCAGCTAAACGATAACAATAGTAATTACTGGGGTAACAACAGTAATTTCAGTCGCTACCAAACCCAAGTGCCGATGTTCATTCATTGGCCGAATAAAGCTCCGAGTTTACACCATGGTGATACTAGTCATAACGATTTAGTACCCACCATCTTAGAGGGGCTATTCGCTGTTTCTTCAAAGAGTTCCAATTACAGTACTGGCCAGAATATCTTTAGAAAACGTAAGCGCGATTGGCTATTAATTGGCAACCAAGAGCAACAAGCGGTGGTTCAGAGTAATCAAATAACCTTGTTTAATGACACTGGAAGCTACCAAGTGTTTGATCGTGACTTAGAACCCAGTAATGCGCAAGTTTCAGTGCCTATGCTGGTGCAAGTTTTAAATGAATTAAACCGTTTTTATCAGCCGCAGCAATAATTTGCTCAATCCATGAGCACTTGGCCTTGAAAACACAGCTAACGTATTGACACAGGTGGTATAGCTAAGTAAATTCATTTCCTATTCGGGGTATAGCGCAGCTTGGTAGCGCATTTGTCTGGGGGACAAAGGGTCGCAGGTTCAAATCCTGCTACTCCGACCAATTTAGAAAAACCTATAGCTTATTCAGCTATAGGTTTTTTTTTACTCTGACGAAGACGGTGTAATACTGTCCGAGAGTCAAACACCCGAGGGTTTGCTAAGTGGTAATGTCACCCGATGGTTTTACATTCTTAAAGCTGCTTCTTGGTTTGTTAGCGCCGTCGAACCTGAATACATTTTTATCAACATCTCGGTGAATCGTAATGTCGATATAAGTGGTTTGATTAGCCGCGCACACCTGATCGATAGCCATTCCCTCAGAGCGAAACTGAGTATTTTGATAAAAAGAAAACCCTTTATTTGGCCTCGCCATCACTTGAATACCAAAACAGTTGTCTTTGATTTTAGACATTTTCTCAGCATCGATGTAATACACTAAGCTATGAGTATTGCTATTCATTTGCTTATCAACAAAGAAACCTTCAGGCAATTGATGCGGTTTGTACCCTTTACCTGCTAACAACAGGATATCGTAGTCTTGGTTGTTGATATGCTCACCCAATTGGTCTTTCACTCGAATCACCAACATACAATACTTACCGATTACTTGTTTTTTACCTTCAGGAACTTTTGCCTGTTCAATGCGGCTGAACTCGGCCATTTGCTGCCCCCTCTTTTGGTATTCGCTACCAGAATTCACTGTTAAACAAGCCAACACCTGCTCGATAATAATATGGTGATTATTCGAACTGGGTTTATTCGCCATGATGCCCATCTTGTTACCTGAGTGACTAAACTCACTGAACACAGCCATAGGCACAGCAGCGGGTTTTCGTATCGGCTCTATTTCACTGGGAGTTAACCGATAAACTTTACCGCCAACGCCATTTATCTGCTCCTCAGATTGCAGCAAAGCTATATAGCGATAGTTCATATTGGCACCAGCAACACGCACCACCCCATCAGAACCCGATTCAACCAGATAGCCATTTAGAAAGTCGTAAAACTTGCTATCGATTCCTTGACCGATTAGCACAAAAGGAAAAAAGTTATTCTCAGCATTTTGGTAAGACATACTGTTTTCGTTCAGTGCCCACTGCCCCTCACTCCCTAAGGACAACCAATCTAAGACTCGCTGGCCTGGCTCTACTCCAGAAAACCAAGACTTAATCCGCCCTACTCGCTGCTTACCTAATACGGCCAAACTTGAGCCGTGATTGGCTGGCGCGAGCATCACCAAGTGCTGTAATGGCAGTGATGTTAAACCACTGGCCCCGTAGTATTTATCGATCCATGAACGCACGACTGGGCCGCCCGTTGAATGAGTAATACACGAAAAGGGCTGAATGCTGGATTCATTGCCGGGTAAGTCCCGCAAAGCTTGTTCTAACGCTCGGGCTATATCATCCATTGACACTTCATCATGGAAACTGACATATTTCCCCAAATAAATATGGTCAATATCAAGATTGAGATTAGTTGAAGCAGCTTTAGAGACTAGAGATTGTGGTAACTCTCCATAGGTGTTGGTGTGGGTAACACTCCATCCGTGTACAAAAATCAATTTCATATTATTACGTCCATGTGATGAATTGCAGAAATAAGCTAGACTCGGCCAAATGCTAGCCCCAGTTAGCAACAAACAAATTGCAAACTGATTATTATCGATGTTGATAGAGCTTAGATGGAGAGTTAACCGCTGGCAAAGTTAACAAGAACTTTACTTAAAACAATTGGATATCAGTGTATTGATATCTGGACGATTAGTGGTCAATCATGCAAGGCTTAAGGTTGTGGTTTACGAAGATTTATCACCATCGCTTGTATAGATTGAGGGGCATCGGTGCAAAAGCGCTGAACCGTAAGCGCCAGTAAAAAGTTCAGTAGCATGCCAAAGGCGCCGATTCCCTCTGGAGAAATACCGAATAACCAGTTCTCACTCAGGTTGGCGGCTGGATTAACAAACTTAAAGTACACGATGTAACTCAAGGTTACGCTGATACCTAACAGCATGCCACTGATAGCCGCGGTACGGCTTAGTTTGGCAACAAATATCCCTAGAATTATCGCAGGAAATAGTGAGCTAGCAGCAAGACCAAAAGCAATCGCCACGACCTCAGCCACTAAGACTGGAGGGTTAACACCTAAGTACCCAGCCACGATAATAGCTAGCACAGCGCTAATTCGCGCTAACTTTAGCTCTTGTTTATCGGTTAGATTTTTCTGCCAAGTCTGCTTAATAACATCATGAGCAATGGCGCTAGAAATAACCAATAACAGCCCCGCTGCAGTAGACAGTGCTGCCGCTAAACCTCCAGCGGCCACCAGCGCGACCACCCAGTTAGGCAACTGGGCCATTTCGGGGGATGCTAAAACCACAATATCTGGATTTATCACCACTTCGTTACGTTCATCCCCAGAATAAAATAAGCGCCCATCATGATTAATATCCTGCCATTCAACTAAGCCTGACTGCTGCCAATTTACAAACCACTCCGGGCTATATTCAGCCAATACACCTTTATGATCTGAACCATTAATCGACTCGATGATATTTATTTTGGCAAATGCGGCAACGGCCGGCACAGCTGTATAAAGTAAGGCTATAAAAAGCAGCGCGTAACCGGCAGATTTTCGAGCATCATGCACTGTTGAAACAGTTAGGAAACGTACAATAATATGCGGTAAGCCTGCGGTTCCCATCATAAGCGCAGCGGTAATAAAAAAAGTATCTACCAGCGATTTATCACCACGGGTAAAAAGCTCAAACCCTAAATCTTGCGATAGGCCATCCAGCTTATCTAGCAGGTATAATTCTGTACCATTGCTCAAGCTGCTACCTAAGCCTAGCTGCGGGAACACTTGCCCAGTCAACGCAAATGAAGTGAATATGGCGGGAACCAAAAAAGCAAATATGAGCACACAATACTGGGCAACTTGCGTATAGGTAATGCCTTTCATCCCCCCCCATACTGCGTAGACAAAAACGATGGCCATTCCTAATAAAATGCCTAAGTTAACATTTACATCTAAGAAACGCGCAAATACCACGCCTACGCCACGCATTTGCCCAGCCACGTAAATAAAGGAAATAAAAATAGTGCAGGCAACGGCCAGTAAACGAGCGCTTTTACTGTAATAACGCTCTCCAATAAAATCGGCAACGGTATATTGGCCAAAGCCTCTTAAGTAAGGAGCCAAACACAAGGCAAGTAATACATAGCCCCCTGTCCAACCCATTAAATACACCGCTCCGTCATAACCGGCAAATGAAATGATCCCCGCTAATGAAATAAAAGATGCTGCTGACATCCAATCTGCAGCGGTCGCCATGCCATTAGTAACGGGATGTATTTGAGCGTTAGCAATGTAGAAGTCTTGAGGTGATTTGGCCTTCGCCCAAACTGCAATAATCATATAAAGAGTGAAACTAGAGGCGATAAAAATTGATGTCCATGTTTGTATATCCATGCTTTCGCCTATGTCACATCTATACTTCGCTTTGCCACAGCAACTTATTCATGAGTCGCAAAGCCAAACACATAAGTTAATATTTTGTTACATCAAATTAGAGGCTTATTGATAGAAATAAACTTAGACTTTGGTATAGATGAGAGCATCACTAGATGAAATGAGACATCACTTTGGAGAGATCGTGATAACACACTGAAAATTAAGTTAAAAAACCACTGCCACTCAACTAATCCTTTAGTCGAATGTAGATGGGTAATCCTTGAAAACTTAGGGATTTAGCAAAAAAAATGCTCTTGCAATGCAAGAGCTAATGGAAACGTGCTTATATGATACCTCCAACACTACTCCCCTCGATGTAGTGCTCGCCGACCAAAGCTAGAAGGTTCAAGCTACCAACTTAAATTAGCATGTTAAAAGCGAAGGTCAACGCAAAATTTTACATTTTGTTAACTTTTTGTGAGCCGCCTAACATGCATTCAAATCACACAAATTGCGATCTATTTACATATTTACTGCGTAAACAAGATAATTGATGGCTTAACAGCCCAAATATGTTGATTTAGGTCATGAATTGATTTTTATAGCCAGATAAACAACTGTTTACGAAATCAATAAACAGCAAGATTTACAAAAAAAAGGCTTATTTTTTATAAATTTATTTTAACAATGGTATAAGCTTATTTTAACGCTTCATGAAATCTTTTGTTTCCAAATTCTGTCTTTATTAGGGATAGCTTGTTTTAGGAGGCCTAGGCTATGAGTATTTTTGACCACTATCAACAGCGTTACGAGCAAGCTCAGGAAGAAGAGCTATCGCTTGATCAGTTTCTCACTCAATGTAAAGAAAACCCCAGTATTTACGCCAGCGCAGCAGAGCGACTTTTGCATGCCATAGGCGAACCGGAAATGGTAGATACCTCTAAAGACCCCCTTCTGAGCCGATTATTTTCCAATAGAGTTATTGCTCGCTACCCCGCATTTAAAGAATTTTATGGCATGGAAGACAGCATAGAGCAGATAGTCTCTTATCTAAAACACTCTTCTCAAGGCTTAGAAGAGTGCAAGCAAATACTCTATTTACTCGGCCCGGTAGGGGGGGGTAAATCATCGTTAGCTGAAAAACTGAAAGCTTTAATGCAATTAGTTCCTATCTATAGAATTAAGGGCTCTCCGGTTAACGATCATCCGTTCTGTTTATTTGACCCGGACGAAGATGGTGGCATATTGCAAAGTGAATACGGTATTAGCTTACGACACCTTAAAACCATCATGTCGCCTTGGGCCGCCAAGCGATTGAGAGAATATGGCGGTGATATTACACAATTCAAGGTGGTAAAATCCTACCCTTCTATTTTGAATCAAATTGCGGTCGCAAAAACCGAGCCTGGAGATGAAAATAACCAAGATATTTCATCGCTAGTAGGTAAGGTAGATATTCGACAATTAGAGCATTATGCGCAAAATGATCCCGACGCTTATAGCTATTCAGGCGCACTGTGTAGAGCCAACCAGGGTTTGATGGAGTTTGTAGAGATGTTTAAAGCACCCATTAAAGTGCTGCATCCTCTATTAACCGCCACTCAAGAAGGCAACTACAATGGCACAGAAGGATTATCAGCCATTCCTTTCGAGGGTATTATATTGGCTCACTCTAACGAGTCAGAGTGGCAAAGCTTTAAGAATAATAAGAATAACGAAGCATTCTTAGACAGGGTTTATATCGTTAAAGTCCCTTATTGTTTACGAGTCAGTGAAGAAATCAATATTTATCAGAAACTGCTCGATAACAGTGAACTTAACACCGCTAAATGCGCGCCCAGCACTTTAGAGCTGTTGGCGCAATTCACCGTATTATCACGTCTTAAAGATCCTGAAAACTCTAGTATCTACTCGAAGATGCGGGTTTATGATGGCGAAACCCTCAAAGATACCGATCCTAAAGCGAAGTCTTACCAAGAATATCGCGATTTCGCTGGCGTAAATGAAGGAATGGAAGGCTTATCCACGCGTTTTGCATTTAAAATCTTATCGAGAGTGTTTAACTTCGATACCAGTGAGGTAGCAGCAAACCCTGTGCACCTTTTCTATGTATTAGAACAGCAAATAGAACGCGAACAATTTGGTCAAGAAGTCGCCGATCGTTACCTTGAACATTTGAAAGGTTATTTAATCCCCAAATACGTCGACTTTATCGGTAAAGAAATACAAACCGCATACTTAGAGTCTTACTCTGAATATGGGCAAAATATATTCGATCGTTACGTGGTGTATGCCGACTTCTGGATTCAAGACCAAGAGTTTCGAGACCCCGATACGGGGCAGCTGTTTGACCGCGCCGCGCTCAATGCTGAACTAGAAAAAATTGAAAAACCCGCAGGGATCAGTAACCCCAAAGACTTCCGTAATGAAATCGTTAACTTTGTATTGCGTGCTAGAGCAGGAAATGATGGCACCAATCCTAGCTGGACCAGCTATGAGAAACTGCGCACCGTGATTGAGAAGAAAATGTTCTCAAATACCGAAGACTTGTTACCGGTTATTTCTTTTAATGCTAAAACCTCGGCCGATGATCAACAAAAGCACGATGACTTTGTGGCGAGGATGATGGAGAAAGGCTACACCCGTAAACAAGTTCGCTTGTTATCTGAATGGTATTTACGCGTTCGTAAATCTTCATAGATTTGATGGAGGGCGCCTATGGCACATTTTATCGATCGACGTTTGAATGGTAAAAATAAAAGCGCGGTAAATCGCCAGCGCTTTATACGCCGCTATAAAAGCCAAATCAAGCGGGCCGTTAACGATGCGGTTAACCAACGGAGTATTCAAGACTTAGAAAATAGCGAAAGCATTAGCATTCCGCATAAAGACATCACTGAACCCTTTTTTCATCAAGGCGAAGGAGGACACCGCCAACGCACGCTTCCTGGCAACGATCAATTTGGTACCGGTGATAAAATTGAGCGACCACCACAAGGCGAAGGAGGTGGAGGGTCGGGTGATGGCGAAGCCAGCGACCAAGGAGAAGGCACTGAAGAGTTTCAGTTCAACATCTCCAAAGATGAATATCTTGATATTTTATTTGACGATTTAGAGCTGCCAAACCTTCAAGAAACTGATGTTGAAAGCATTGTTGAATACCAAACCTCTAGAGCAGGCTTTACCAATGAAGGTGTGCCAGCCAATATCAATATAGTGCGTTCTTTACAAAACTCTCTCGCACGACGCATCGCCATGGGAGGAGACAAAAGAAGACAACTTAAGCGCTTAGAGCAAGAGCTTGCAGAGAAACAAAGTGATCCACTGATACCTCAATCCCACATTGAGCAATTAAAAGCAGATATCGAACAACTAAAACAACGCTTAGCCAATATTCCGTTCATCGACACGTTTGACCTAAAGTTCAATAACTTCGCTAAACACCCCATACCAAGTAGCCAAGCGGTGATGTTTTGCCTTATGGATGTTTCAGGATCAATGGACCAAGCGACCAAAGACATCGCCAAACGTTTCTATCTGCTACTGTATTTATTCTTAACCCGCAGTTATGAAAAGATCGAAGTGGTATTTATTCGCCACCACACCCAAGCCAAAGAAGTAAACGAACATGAGTTTTTCTATTCCCAAGAAACGGGTGGCACCATCGTATCTAGCGCACTAAACCTAATGGAAAAAATCATCCAAGAGCGCTACCCCCAACAACAGTGGAACATTTACGCCGCCCAAGCTTCTGATGGTGATAATTGGGCAGATGATTCACCCAAGTGTCGCGATTTACTGGAAAACAGTTTACTTCCGTCTAGTCGTTATTATACCTATATTGAAATCACCAGCCGCGCCCACCAAAGCTTATGGCACGAATACGAACAGCTGAGTGAGATATTTAGCAACTTCTCTATTCGTCATGTGAAAAATGCCGATGAAATACTCCCGACCTTTAGAGACCTTTTTAAAAAAACCACGCAGTGAGGCCCACATGAGCAAAACCAAGATGTTGCCCGATGGACCAGATTGGACCTTTGAGATGCTAGAGCTCTACCATCAAGAAATCGCTAAGGTGGCAGAGCACTATAAACTTGATACTTATCCAAACCAAATTGAGGTCATCACCGCCGAGCAGATGATGGACGCCTACTCAAGCGTAGGTATGCCTATTGGTTACCACCATTGGTCTTATGGCAAAAAGTTTATCCAGACAGAACAAACCTATAAACGCGGGCAAATGGGTTTAGCCTATGAGATTGTTATTAATTCAGACCCTTGCATTGCCTACTTAATGGAAGAGAACACCATGCCAATGCAGGCTCTAGTCATCGCCCATGCATGCTTTGGCCACAATAGCTTCTTTAAAAATAACTATTTGTTTAAAACCTGGACAGACGCAAGCTCAATTATTGATTATTTGGTATTTGCTAAAAACTACATCAGCAAGTGTGAAGCACGCCATGGGGTGCAAGCGGTAGAGGATTTACTCGACTCTTGTCATGCACTGATGAACTATGGTGTGGACCGTTATAAGCGCCCTAGCCCAATATCGATGGAAGAAGAAAAGTCTCGCCAAGACGCTCGAGCGGAGTATTTACAGAGCCAGATAAACGAACTTTGGAAAACCATACCAACCAAAGAGAGTCATGACGTACAGCAACGCCAGCGGTTTCCACCCGCTCCAGAGGAAAACATTCTCTACTTTATTGAAAAACATGCGCCGTTATTAGAAACATGGCAACGCGAAGTGGTACGTATAGTTAGAAAAATCAGTCAATACTTTTACCCGCAAAAACAAACCCAAGTGATGAACGAGGGCTGGGCCACATTTTGGCATTACACCATCACTAACCATCTGTTTGATCATGGCCAAGTGAGTGAACGTTTCATACTTGAAATCCTTCACAGCCATACTAGTGTGGTAATGCAACCTGCCTATAACAGCCCGTACTTCAATGGCATCAATCCCTATGCACTAGGCTATGCAATGATGACCGATATACGACGGATTTGCGAAACGCCCACTGATGAAGATCGCCAATGGTTTCCCGATATTGCGGGGAGTGATTGGTTGGAAACTCTGCACTTTGCCATGGCAAATTTCAAAGATGAAAGCTTTATCAGCCAATACTTATCCCCTAAAGTAATCCGAGATTTAAAGCTATTTACACTTGACGATAATGAAAGCAAACCCTACCTAAAAGTAAACGCAATTCATGACGATTCGGGCTATCAAAAAATAAGAGAAGCACTCAGCTCACAATACAATCTCAGTAATATCGAGCCCAACATTCAAGTTTATAATGTTGACCTGCGGGGTGACCGTTCTTTAACCCTTCGTTATGTTCCTCATCAGGGGATCCCCTTAGGTAAAACCAAAGACCAAGTAATCAAACATTTACATCGTTTATGGGGGTTTGACGTTATTCTTGAACAAGTAGACGACAACGGGCTAGCACAAACAATTAGCCGCTGCCCAGTCGTCGACTAATAGTTACAATTTGCATAAAAAAAACCACCCTTAGGTGGTTTTTTCATTTAGGGCTAACTAAAACAATGAGGCATTCACCATCAGGTGGCAAAAAATTGAAGCCACATAACCTAAAGCAATCACAGGGGCCCAACGTAAGTGACTGATAAAGGTATAATGCCCTCTTGCCTGTCCCATCAACGCGACACCCGCAGCCGAACCAATAGACAACATGCTTCCCCCGACACCTGCGGTTAAGGTAACCAATAACCACTGCCCCAAAGACATACTCGGTTCCATGGTAAGCACCGCGAACATAACAGGGATGTTATCAACAATCGCACTGAGTACGCCCACCGCGACATTAGCGTAAGTAGGATCCCAATTCAAATACATCAAATTGGAAGCAAGCTCTAAATATCCAATAAAGCCTAAACCGCCAACACACATCACCACGCCGTAGAAAAACAGTAAGGTGTCCCATTCGGCGCGAGCGACCCGGTTGAAGATATCAAAAGGGACAACACTGCCCAAAGCTTTTAAGCGCGCATCATTTCGATGCTCGATGGCATCAATCGCTTTTTTGTGGAGGCTAGTCGCCAAGGTTTTACGCAAGAAGAAACCAAAAAATTGCAGGTAACCTAAGCCCATCATCATGCCTAATACGGGCGGCATATGATATAAACTGTGACCTAGCACTGCAGTGGCAATGGTAATGAGAAACAGACCCACAATTCGCCTAGCGCCCCGTTTCAGTTCTACGGTTTCATTTTCTGCGGTAACCAAATCATTCGACACAAAAAATGACATAATGAAGGCAGGCACAATAAAATTAACAAACGAAGGTAACAATAGATCAAAAAACTGCCCGAAGTGGACCAAGCCTTTCTGCCAAACCATTAAGGTGGTGATATCGCCAAACGGACTAAATGCGCCACCAGCGTTAGCACCAACCACAATATTAATACAAGCCAAGTTAATGAAACGGCTATTTCCATGGGCCACTTTAGTGACCACTGCACACATCAGTAACGCCGTTGTCAAATTATCAGCCACCGGGGAAATAACGAAAGCAAGGCAGCCAGTTAACCAGAATAGTCGCCGGTAACTAAGATTCTTACTCACTAACCAAGCACGCAAAGCGTCAAACAGTCGTCGCTCTTCCATGGCGTTGATATAAGTCATCGCTACCAATAAAAACAACATTAACTCTGAGAACTCAAGTAAGTTATGACGAAACGCGTCCGTCACTAACTCTTCTTGGCCCGAGCCGCGATAATAAATGGCGATTAGGAACCAGATTAGGCCCGCCCCGACCAATACCGGTTTAGATTTGCGTAAATGGATAACTTCTTCACTCATCACCAACAAATAGGCGAAAGCAAAAATAACTAAAGCACTCGTTCCAACCCATGTATCAACGAGGCTCCCACCTTCAGAGGCAAAACAAGCAGAAGAAAAAAAGACTAATAGAAAAGACAACAATATACGCATCAAATCCCACTCCTTTAGGCGAATGCAATGGTTGTTAAACTTGTATTGTGCAGCGCTAACGGCCGTAACTTAAGGCAATAGCACTGCGATGATTATTCATTGCATTCTCTGCTTTGGCTAATAGTTGCTCTATGTCGGTCACAGTATTATCAACACAAGCAACACCAAGCCTTGAACCTAAATCTAAGTCTTCTGGAAATGTAAGCCAAAACTCGTTATCTAAGGTCTCTTTGATTCGCTCAGCGGTATCCAGCGCTTGGTAAAGGCCAGATTCAGGTAAACCGATCACAAATTGGTCAGCCTGAGTTCGTGCTAAGAGATCGATTTTTCGTATCTGAGATTGCAAAAAATTAGCGAGACTAGTCAGTAACTTATCCGCGTCATCGTCGCCCAATTTATCATGATAATTAGAAAAATGATTGACGTTAATCAAAACAATGGAATAGGCATTTTGATAACGAGAGCTACGTTCAATTTCTGTTTCAGAAAATTGCTTAAAACGAGCATAATTAGCAAAACCCGTCAAGCTATCCACATACATGGCTTGCTCGCCAGAAGGAGTGTTGTGCAGCGTGGATTGGTCCTGCTGGTCAGCAACTAAGTGTTGTGCGTAAGCATGGCGCCAAACCAAATGCAATAATGACTGAGCAACTAACAATAAAGCGACATAGCTTAGGTTGCTGGAGAGTACAGCCATAAATTGCTGATGGTCTGAAGAACCATAGGCCAAATAACAAGCCGTTGTAGCGCTTATTAATAACCAAAAAATGACGCTAAAAATGGGGAGATAGATAACACAAAGTAATACAGGCAAACTGTAAACAAACCATGAAGACATGACCACATCATACCATTGAGGCAGTAACACCATCAGTAGAGCAACCATAACAAAATGCTGAGTTAAGATGCTGTTTAAAAAAAGCCTCCCGGCCTTAGCCGATTCTATTTGCAGGCCAAACCAAGTCATCATTGCTTGAGTAAATAACCAAAGCCCCAGACACGCGATAGCTTGCCAATTTAGCGCTTGCCACCAGATCTCTGCGACACCCAATTGAACAAAGAAAATCAGACCAAAACAACAATAAATGGTTTGCACCCATAATAAACGAGCACTTTGTTGCTGCCATAGTCTTGCACAGAAATGCTGTTCTTGGCTCCCAGGGGAAAAGCCCTTATAAATAATTTTCCAACTATTTAATTCATCTTGCTGTTGCATCCCACCCTTAACTCCAGTTGTTAAATCGAAGAGAACACAGATAGGGCTAGTGCTGATTAGTCCCTACCGCTACAATATCCATTTATTTGCTATATAAGAATACTCGTGACTTCAGTTAAGCATAATACTTACCGCCAATTTTTCCCGTCCTTAAACGGAAATAATCAAGATGTCGTTTATCTAGATAGTGCAGCATCAACACAAGTGCCAGAGGCGGTGTTATCGAGTATTCAACAATACTACAGCCAAGGCCACGCTAATGTACATAGAGCAAGTCACCGCTTTGCTAGGCAGTCGACAAATGCTTTTGAATTAGCTAGAAAAACGATTGCAGAATTTATTGGCGCAAAAGCTAGCAATGTTATTTTGACTAGCGGGTCGACTCAGGCTAGCAACATCATCGCCAGTGGTTTAAGCAATACAATACAGGCCGGCGATGAGATATGGGTGAGTGAGTTAGAGCACCACTCTAACTTGGTGCCATGGCAACAGTTAGCCTTGAGATGCAAAGCGATTATTAAACCGATACCCGTGCTTGAAAACGGCGATATTAACTTAGATTTCTTGCGTGAGAATATAAATGAACGATGCAAAATTATTGCAATCGCGCATGTCTCTAACAGTATTGGCGCCATGTTACCGGTACCCGAAATTTGCCGCTTAGCCCATCAATACGGGGCTAAAGTGGTGGTTGACGGCGCTCAAGCAGTAGCGCATTTAGATGTCGATGTTAAGCGATTAGGCTGCGACTACTATTTTTTCTCCGGCCACAAACTCTATGCCCCCACAGGAATAGGAGCACTCTACGGCACTACTGAAGCGCTAGAGAGTTTAGCGCCTAGTATTTTTGGTGGCGAAATGATTAATCATGTGAGTATGCAAGAAAGCAGCTGGAATAGCCTACCTTACAGACTAGAGGCAGGAACCCCCAATATTGTTGGCGCAATCGGCTTAGCTGCTGCCGTTGATTTTTTGGCGCAATTTCCGATCAAGGAGCGTTTACAGCATGAACGCAGCCTACTAAATTACACGCTTCAACAACTTAGCCAGCACCCGAGTGTTGAACTCGTTGGCAAGCCAATGATGCGAGTAGGCTCGATTGCATTTAATCTAACAAATATCCACCCTCAAGATGCAGCCACTCTATTCGACCAATATAATATTGCGCTGCGCTGTGGTCACCATTGTGCCATGCCACTAAACGCAAAGTTGGCTCCACAAGGGAGCATTCGATTATCTCTAGGCATATATAATTCTGTTGAAGATATTGATTTAATGCTCAGTTCCATTGACAGTTTAGTGGAGCTATTTGATGAATAACACGCCGCAAATTGCTTTATCACTAGCACAAATCGAACAACGCTTTAGCAACTGTAAAGCTTGGGAAGAAAGCTATCGTCAATTATTACTGCTCGCCAAGCAACTCCAAGCCATCGATGAGCAGTTTAAAACTCCTGATAATAAAGTTATCGGCTGTGAAAGTGAGGTGTGGCTGCTCGTTTCAAAAGACCAACTATTTCTCGATAGTAATGCCAGAATTATTAGAGGTTTAATCGTGGTGATTTTAGCCTGCCTGCAAGCTCTGCCGCAGCAAATAGAACCGGCTGAGGAATTATTCAGACAAACCCTCGATAAGCTTGGTTTAGCGCATCACCTCAGCCAATCAAGAAACAACGGCATTACTGCAATATGGGACAGCATAAAGTCTTACGAAGACTAAACGCTTAGTTATTCTTCAGTAGGGAGAGTGTAGACGCGACGCTTCTTGGTTTTGATAACGACTTTTGGTTTATTGGCACCTCTCTCTTCCATGACAGCTCGGTATTCACTTCTTGGAATTGAGGATTCAACCGGGGCTGACGAAACAGGTTTGGTCGCTGCCGGAGGTCGGCTAACTACAGTATATTTAAAGCCACAATCTACACAGGCCATTAACGCTGGTTTATGGCCACCACATGATGGGCATTTTTGATTCACACTCACAACTTAATCCTTTACCAACAAGGTTGAAATACATTCACTAAGCATAAGTGTATTTGATCAGGGACATTTAATCACAATAAATTAAATATTTAATGATCCAGCCAGCTAATTCAGTTAAAAACACCCGCCGAGCCCCAACGTTTAACAAGTAGATGTTAGCCTGTAACGCCAAACGACACTAAATACCAAACCCTGCTAACAGTCACAAATAATGGTAATAAAAATCAATTAACGCACCGTTTGGCTATAAAACTCACTGATGTACTTACCGCCTTTAATATTAGCAATAACACGCAATTTGTAACTATCACCCTGGTTAGGGATCAAGCTGCGTAATGCGGTAGCACTTTGCCAATAATAAGGGCTATCAAGCATACCGAGTGGATAACTGGTCGCTTGGTTCGAGCTGTTCACTAAAAACAAGGTGGCACTATCGAGCGGAAAGGTCGAATTAAGCTGAGTGATTCCAGCCTCATCGGTAATATTGAGTTGAAAGTCGCCCGACTCCAAAATGCATTTTTGGTTGATAATGTCACAATGCCCATAGGTGCTTAATTGAAAAATGCGGTCTTTACTCGCGTCATGTTCCATATACACATCGGATGCGATGTATCCGCCTACAGCTAAAAATGGCATAACCAATAGCGCCAATTTAGTATGTTTATTCATCCAATCTACTTCCTGTATAAAAACGAAATATTCAACTTACTATTTATAGCGTCCACAAAACTTATATTTCATTGAATAATAACAAAAATAATTAATTTTTGACAAAAAAAGGCTCCATTTTTGGAGCCTTTACATTGCGTTATTTAATCAATACTCAAATCTAGTGGTCGTGTGCTGCACCCGCACCATGTGGTACGCGGAAGTTATCAACCATATCTTGAATATGCTGTGGCGCTGGCCCAGTGACTTGGCATACTGCGAAAGCAACACCGAAGTTAACTAATGCACCCACCACACCAAAGGCGTTTGGCGAAATACCTAGGAACCAGTTTGGACCCATGTCACCTAAGAATGACGTTCCAGGGATGAACATGATGCCCTTATGCTGGAATACATACAGCATTGTTACACCAATACCCGAACACATGCCGGCTACAGCCGCGGTGCCACTCATTTTCTTAGCAAAGATCCCCATCATTAACGCTGGGAAAATAGACGAGGCAGCCAAACCAAATGCCAAGGCTACGGTACCTGCAGCAAAGCCAGGCGGATTTAAACCAAGATAGCCAGAGACTAGAATAGCAATAGTCATTACGATTCGTCCCGCCAATAACTCATTTTTATCCGAGAGGTTAGGCGTTAGTACCCCTTTCATCAAGTCATGCGATATCGAGGACGAAATAGCTAACAATAAGCCTGCTGCGGTAGACAGTGCTGCAGCTAAACCACCCGCGGCTACCAGTGCAATAACCCAGTTAGGTAAGTTTGCGATAGCAGGGTTTGCCAATACCATAATGTCTCGGTCAACTTTGACCATTTCATTCGCGTCTTTATCAGCAACATATTGAATTTTGCCGTCGCCATTCTTGTCTTCAAACTTAAGCAGGCCGGTTTTTTCCCAATCTTTAAACCACTGAGGACGCTCATCATAAACAAGGTTGTCACCGGCAGATGGAACAATAGTGTTCATCAAGTTGAAGCGTGCCATTGCACCTACCGCTGGAGCTACTGTATACAGTAAAGCAATAAATACTAAAGCGTAACCCGCTGATGAACGAGCCGCTTGCACAGTAGGTACCGTGAAGAAGCGCATGATTACGTGAGGTAAGCCAGCCGTACCAATCATCAACGACATGGTGTAGGCAAACATGTTCAAGGAGCCACCTAAGTTATCGGTGGTGTATTCCTTAAAGCCTAAATCCGTCACCACCATATCAAGCTTATCTAGCAGATAAACGCCACTGCCGTCAGCTAAAGTACTTCCTAAGCCAATTTGTGGGATAGGATTACCAGTAAGTTGTAGTGAGATGAACACAGCTGGAATAGTGTAAGCAAAAATCAGTACACAATATTGCGCAATTTGGGTGTAAGTAATACCCTTCATTCCACCCAATACCGCATAGACCCAAACTACACCCATACCGATATATAAACCGTTGTCATAATCCACTTCTAAGAAGCGAGAAAACGCAACACCTACACCTTTCATTTGGCCAATAATGTAGGTCAAAGAAGCAATAATTAAACAAACTACAGCAACGATACGCGCGGTTTTTGAGTAATACCGATCAGAAATAAATTCTGGTACGGTAAACTTGCCATGTTTACGCATATAGGGCGCGAGTAACATAGCGAGTAATACATAACCGCCAGTCCACCCCATCAAGAACACAGAGCCACCATAACCAAGGAAGGCAATCAAACCTGCCATAGAAATGAACGAAGCCGCACTCATCCAGTCAGCACCAATCGCCATACCATTTTGAATCGGTGTAACGCCACCACCAGCGACATAGAAGTCACTGGTTGATGAGGCTCTAGCCCACCACGCAATGGCGAAGTAGAGACCGAATGACCCAAATACGGCGATATAAGTATAGAGTTTTAACTCATCCATTTAAGACTCCTCAACATGGTATTTTTTATCAAGCTTATTCATTTTGGCGGTATACCAAAAAATTAAAGCTACAAAGGTGTAAATTGAGCCTTGCTGGGCGAACCAAAAGCCTAATTTGTAACCACCTAAACGGATTTCATTCAATGGCTCTACCAATAACAGGCCAAAACCAAATGAAACCACGAACCATATGACGAGACAGGTAAATATTAGACGCAAGTTTTCTTGCCAATATGTAGTCTGTTCTTCCATGATATTTCTCCGAGCAAGCCAGTGAGTGACCTTGCTGATTGTATGGTGTTTGAATAAATGTTGCATAATTGTTAATTGACTAACATAGCATTAGCTTTTTACCTGCTTCTGTACAAAGAGATACAGGTATAAATCTAATTCAAGCTTATCGAATTAAAACTTAACAAACGATTAACAGAACAGGTATTAATCTTTAGTCTAAGCCCAAGTTATATGGCCAAAAATTGGGATCTAGGCAGTAAAAAAAGGATAATTTACCAAGGAAATGTGCTTGGATTAATATTGTGCATTGAAAATGCGCTTCAATGAGGGGGGCTAATTTACAAGCCTGAGTGTTCAGGCTTGTAATGGGTATGCATCATAGCCTACATACTGACTGATTCTGGCTAGTGTGCGCGGCGTTTTGTAAGCCTAAAGCAACTAAAAAAGCATTTAGCTCGCAGCAGGCTAAATGCAAGACGCTAACCCTGTGGTATCAATGGTGTTTTCTTCAGTGGATATTTCGGCGTAACTATCATCGGCAAATGACAGCTCTTCGCCGCTATTTAACACAATGAAATATGAGAGGTTTACCGGATCAATTCTTAATTCACCCTGTAAGAAACATCCACTGTTAAATAGCACCGTTGTATCAGGCTGGGAAAAAAATATAGCATTTAACCTAGGGCCAAAATTAACTAAGGCTATAACCACTAAAAAGGATGCTGTAAGCCACTTCATTGTTATCTCATTTTCAACAAAAAGTGGATTGTAACAGGTTTGCTAGTGAAGAGCGCAACAAGGAATAGTGCAGCGCTAGCTCTGAACAGAACTAGCGCCCAATCAACGTATTTAAAAGAAGTATCGTGCTTGCAAGGACATTTCGTCTTGCTTGCTATCAACACCTAAAGCATCTTTTTTCTCTAAACCAAATTTATACTCTAAAGCAATCAGTACCTGACCAGGCTTCCAACCTACACCGGCCAAAGCGTAACTTAACTCTCCTTGGCTATTGTCGGTTTTGTCTTCTAGACCATTGTAGCCACCGTAAACATGGTATAGGCCACCGTCGATCTTATAGACACCAATCAATTCAAGCCCATTAGCCTTATCAGCCAAGGTGCTAAACATTTTACTCAGGTTCTCATATTCACCGTAAGTACCTGCTAGGTAGAACATATCAGATTCATAAACCACACCCGCTAGCCACGAAGTGGCCTTATCTTGATCAGCGGCACCAACATAACCGGTCTTAGCACTGTCGTAACCATTTGCCGCGTAAGCCGCTCCCAATGACAGACCGAAGTCGAAGTCATAGGTACCGCTAATTTGATAGCCATAATCTCGCGCTGTAGATTTATTTTCCAGTTGGTATTGGGCAGCGAGGTTAAAACCGCCAAAGGAATTACGGTAGGTCACCGCATCGTCAGCCCGGCCCATGCCTGATTCGTCCCCACCGTTCCTGCCATCATAAGTTCCGGATGCGTCACCACCGAACTTCCAAAATTGGTCGGTCCATACGGCAATATCATAATATGCAGACCATTGCTTACCGACTCGAATGGAGCCAAAGCGGTCATTACTAAAGTAGATGTTACCGAGACGATTAGTAAATAATGGGTCTGCTTTTTCTACGGGGTTAAACCCCCACTCTAACTGGGCGCCTGCAATCCAGTCTTGGAGCATTTCATGCTCAAAAGCAAACCTGATCCTAGATGCTCTATCTTGCATCTCAAAAGACCCGTCTTTATTTTCACCCTCTCCGTAGCCGCTTTGATAAAAGCCTTCTACGCCTATATATCCGCCAATGCTTACATTAGTTTTACCATTTTCATAAATGGTTACCGCTGACACACTGCCAGCTAATGCACTCAGTACGACCCCTGCAATTACCTTATTCATGCTTACTCCTTGGTTTGAGTTTTGTGTTATCAACTCTTCATAAATAGGATGGAAAATAGTGCTAACAGTTGATCCAGCCCAAGTTCAGCGTAGTAACAAACTAATAAATGAACAAATTGGTCACCAACAGAACAAAATCTCAGTTTTCGGCTTTTCTCGGGCGCTTTGGTCAAGACTGTCATAAAAAACACATATAACAGGATTTGCTAGGGCACATTCTCGGCATTACTTTATTTAGCGCTAAATTTGCTGGCATAATTTCTTGCCAATAGGTGTAAATTAACTACTATGCATGACTTTAATGAGGGGGTTACATTGAAGCTAGGTCGACGTTTAACCACTATTGATAGGCTTATTTCTGATGCCTATGCTGATATCTGGGACTGTTGTTGTGACCATGGCTTATTGGGCGCTCAGCTCGTTCAACGCCGCGCAGCAGACACTGTACATTTTGTTGATTGCGTCCCTAACATTACTCAAGATTTAGAGAAAAAACTTAAGCGATACCTGCCGTTTCAACACAATCCTGATATCAGCCAATGGCAAGTACATTGCGCAGACACGGCAGAGCTCATTCTCGGTAACAAGGGGAAACAACTGGTTATTATTGCGGGTGTGGGCGGAGAGCTATGTATTCAACTGCTAGCCTCCTTATTAAGTCAAAACCAACAACATTTTGAGTTAATCCTTTGCCCTGTCCATCATCAATTTGAACTGAGGCAGTTTCTGATAAAACACAATATCAATCTCATTAGCGAACAGCTGATTTGCGAAAACCGCCGCTACTATGAAGTGCTGCATCTCACAACAGGCCAAGCTAAGCCTATCAGTTTAGTAGGCCAAGAAATGTGGCAATTAGACGAGCTTGACCATCAAGACTATTTAGCGAAAACAATACAACACTACCAAAAACTTAAGCTGAACCAGGCTCACCCAGCCTTGGCTGCATACCAAGCACTACTCACTAGATAACGTTTTTTACCCTTGATTGTGAAGCTATTTATCCAACGCAACACCACTGCGGATAAACGCTGAAATTAAACAAGGCGATTGCGCCTAAAAGGAAAGCGCGAGCAACAAACGCTAAGCTCAACGAGCAATTCATAGGTATTTAGTGGAAAGTTGGAGGTTAAATCTATTGCGGAAACAATAAGCAACATTTTGCGTTGGCTATGGTAGAATCGCCGCCTTTGCGCAGTGAGGCAACTACACTGCTAAATAAGTCTTAATATAACAAGCGACCTTTGTATGAAATTTCCTGGCCAACGTAAGTCAAAACACTATTTCCCGGTTGAATCTCGCGATCCACTCACCAACGAATTAAATCCGATTTTGCGACCTAAGCTTACTCACATAACTGGGATTGACCAAACGTTAGTGGATATAGAAGCGCATGTTGATGAAGCATTTATTCAACGCCACAGCTTGGTAAAAGGAAATTCTCTACTGATTGATGATGCCGCTGCTCAGTGCCTTTATCAAGAACTACACGATAACCAACTTATTAGTGCCGAGTTTGCCGGCGGTACTATTGGTAATACTTTGCATAACTACTCTACCCTCGCTGATGGACGCTCAGTGATGTTTGGCGTAATGAGTCAAAACATCACCGTAGGAGATTATGCTTATCGTTATCTCTGTAATACCTCATCACGCGTTGATTTAAACCACCTTCAGTCGGTAGATGGACCGATTGGGCGTTGCTTTACCTTAATCACCGAGTGTGGCGAACGGACCTTTGCCATATCCAAAGGTCATATGGATAAACTTTCGTCAGATTATATCGATGAAACGCTGATCAAAAGTGGCGCCGCTTTGGCACTCACCGCTTATTTAATGCGAGCAGGAAACGATCCTATTACAGAAGCTGCAATGCGGGCTATCGACTATGCTCATCAGGCTAATGTGCCGGTTGTTTTGACCTTAGGAACTCGTTTCTTAATTGAAGACGACCCTAAATGGTGGCAACAGTTTGTCGCCGAGCACGTAACGGTATTGGCGATGAATGAAGAAGAAGCCGAAGCACTAACCGGCCACAGTGACGTATTATTAGCTTGTGAGACAGCCTTAGAGTGGTGTGATTTGGTACTATGTACCGCCGGTTCTAGAGGCTTATTTACTGCTGGTTATACTGAAGACGAATTCAAACGAAGCACTAGTCACACCCTGTTACCAGGCGCTATTCCTGAATTCAACCAATACGAATTCTCTCGCCCCATGCTGAAAAAAAGTTGCCAACAAGCCATTAAGGTTTACTCTCATATAGCACCGTTTATGGGGGGACCAGAAAAAATCACCAATACCAATGGTGCGGGTGATGGTGCACTTTCAGCATTACTGCATGATATGGCAGCTAATGTCTTTCATCGCTGTAATGTAGAACAATCTAGTAAGCACCAATTTGAAGCCTTAAGCTATTCCTCTTTTGCGCAAATATGTAAATATGCAAACCGCGTAAGCTATGAAGTTCTGGCTCAGCACAGCCCACGTTTATCTCGCGGCCTGCCTGAGCGGGAAGAGAGTTTAGAAGAGGCATACTGGGAGAGATAGTCAGCCCCCAAGTGCCGTTTATGATAAAGTTTGGCCCCGCAATGACCTTGTGAGGGCTACCAGCAGTGCCGCTGCGGTTTCGCCAATAACCTAGTGTAACGGCATTTGTTGATCCATATGAGTCAAAATACCACGACACAATCCTCACACTCTTTATAAACTACACTATCATTAACAGTGAAGGGCAATTTACTTGGCATAGCGCCGTTAGCAAATGCTTCTATCTCTCCAGCACTGACTGGCTTCAATAGCTAAACTAGCGTAAATGCCCGAACCAAATAAACGCATTCGATACCAATGTTGTAATTGGAGGAGAGTTAGCATGCAGCTAGGTAAAATAGTGTTAGTGGTGTTAGTTGCACTAGGGCTTACTATTTCCGCCTCAATATTTACATTTTCGATAATAAAAACCAGTCTTACCAACGATATTGCACAATCGCTACAAGTGGTTAGGGACACAGCCTATCACGGTCTAATCACGTGGGGCCGTGAAACGGTACACCACGCGAATGCAATAGTTACAGATCCAAAAGTTATCGCCTATACCGAAGCCATTTTGGCTGAACCACGCAATCGTCAAGCCTTGTTAGCCTCAGCTGTTCAGCAACAGCTTCGCAACTATTTAACCCCGCTACTCCATGCCCATCGACTACGTGGATTTTACATTATCGCGCCAAGCAATATTAGCGTCGCCTCAAGCCGTGATAGTAACGTTGGCACCACTAACCTACTCACACACCAACCGGAGATACTAAACAAAGCTTGGCGTGGGCAAATTCAATTAACCCCGCCCCAGCCCTCTGATGTTGCACTGGTCGACAACAACGGCGTATTAGTTGAAAACTATCCCACTATGTTTTCTACAGCACTAATTCGAAATCAGCAGCATCAAGTCATCGCCCTTCTTGCGATTAGCTTAGACCCTAAAGCAGACGTTCAGAATATACTCTCCCGTGGCCAAATGGGTGAAAGTGGAGAAACCTACTTAATCAACAAACACGGTTACTTACTGACCGAAAGCCGTTTCAACTCTCAATTGAGTGAGCTGCAACAGCTCAAAGAAAATAGCCCTAGTGCTTTTAACATTAGAGCGATGGTTCCCGCTGTATCAAATGGTGAATTACCTAGCTATACCGTCATGGCGACCAGTGCCCTAAGCGGAGAAACGACTTATAATGTCGACGGCTACCTAGATTATCGCGGTATTAAAGTTGTTGGCGCGTGGCTATGGGACCCAGACTTGCAATTTGGTTTAGCGACTGAAATGGATTATGCAGAAGCCTTTGCCGCCTATGAGCAAACAAAACAAAGTTTCATTCTATTTACCAGCGCTACCTGTCTATTTTACATTGGGGTAGCTATCGGCGTTTACTATCTAATGGCGCGTTTGCAACGCCAGCAAGTAAAATTCAAAAGTATTTACGATAATGCAGGCGACCCTTTACTGATCACCGATCTCGACACTGGCACATATATTTCGGTTAATAATTTGGCTAGTGAATTTCTAGGGTATTCAAAAACTGAGTTAATGGGTATGCATGTCTCAATGATCCGCAGCCATTCCAGTTTAGATCAAGTCAATCAAGATATAGAAAACGTGTTGAATATCGGTAGTCTAAAGTTTGAAACGAGCATTCGAACAAAATTAGGTGAAGTCATCCCGGTAGAAACCAGCGCTAAATTAGTCCCATATGGGGATAAGCTTGCCATCCTTTCGATTCTTCGAGACATATCCGCTAGAAAAGAAGCTGAGAATACCTTAACAGAATTACTTATCACTGACTCTTTAACCGGTTTAGCTAACAAGAATCACTTTCAAAACATCATGGGAGAAAAACTATTTGAAGCAAATGCAGCGAGTGAAAAGCTAGCCATCTTGTTTTTAAATATTGACGCTTTTAGGGTTGTGAACGACAACCTTGGCCATGCTATTGGTGACCAAACCTTGATAAAAGTTTCTCAGTTGCTGATAAACACCATTCCTGAGAACGCCCTAGCCTTTAGATTTGGTGGCGATGAATTCACCATCATAGCCCCCATCAAAGACCAGCAGTGCGCGATACAAATAGCCTGCCAGCTCCAGCAAGCCATGTCTAAGCCTCTATCTATTGCAGATAATATTTTCCATTTAAGTGCTAGCATCGGCATTGCACTGTCTCCCCTTGACGGCAACGATGGCGCTCAGCTATTACAATCAGCAGACACCGCTCTAAATTACGCTAAACATCTTGGCCACGGTCGCTATGCCTGTTTTTCTGAAGATATGCGTATCACCGATGCGCTACATTTAGCCATCTCCACTGCCTTGGCTCATGCCATCGACAACAAGGAGTTTTCGTTACAGTTTCAGCCTGTTGTAATAACAGATACCGGAGAGTTAAGCGGTGCAGAAGCGCTTATTAGGTGGGATAGCCATTTGCTTGGAGAGATTTCACCGGCGGTATTTATCCCGATTGCAGAGCAAACCGGTAAAATTAATGAGATTGGTAATTGGGTGCTCAATGAAGCCTTACGCATCAGGGCTGAATGGCAAAATTTAGGCTTAACAAGCTTAACAATGTCTATCAACCTTTCGCCGGCGCAAATTATTTCATCGGATATTTTTAATATCGTTGCTAACGCTCTGGAGCGTCACCACCTGCCGGGGAATAGCATCGCCTTAGAAATCACCGAAGGTGTATTTTTAGATAATCGAAAAGAGTTACTCAATCTAATGAATGGGCTGAAACAGCTGGGCGTTAGCTTTTATCTCGATGATTTTGGTACTGGTTATTCATCTCTCAGCTACGTGAGTAGCTACCCTTTCGATATCATCAAGATAGATAAAAGCTTTGTTGAGGATATGGAGCATAGCGCTCGGTCTCGAACCTTGGCAAAAACCGTGATATCTATGGCCAGTAGCCTCGACTTACAAGTTATCGCTGAAGGGGTTGAAACGCCTTGGCAAAGCCAATTTTTAAAGGATAACAACTGCCACAAAATCCAAGGTTATTTATATGGCCAACCACTTGATAGCAAGGAATTTTTACAACGTTGGCAAGTCACTGCAAACATTAATGAGGATGTAAGTAGCGTTGATAGAACAGCTGCTTTGGAATAGGCTTAGAAAACAAATAGCCTTGCACATAATCACAAGCTACACCAAAAACACGCTGGTATTGCTGCTCTGTCTCTACCCCTTCTGCGACCACTTTGATATTGAGATGGTGGGCAATGGTTACAATCGCCTTAACTAAGGCGGCACTATCTTCATCAGTCGTTAAATGTTCTATAAACGAGCGGTCAATTTTAAGTAAGTCGATATCCAACTGCTGTAAATACGCAAGTGATGAGTAACCCACACCAAAATCGTCAATTGCAACATCAATTCCATGTTGATGTAATCGGCTTAGCTGATGTTTAATTGACTCCTCAGTAACCATCAATACGTTTTCAGTAATCTCGATCATAATGCTATGTGCCGGTATTTGTTGGCGAATAATGGTATGCAACCAATCATCAATCCAAGCAGCCCCATCATTAAACTGAGAGGGAGACGTATTCACGCTGACTTGTATGGCTTGGCCATTTTGCTGATACCAGCCGGCGACCATCTCAACCACTTGATCCATCACCCAATCACTAATTTCCCTAATGAGCCCCGCTTCTTCAGCGACTTGGATAAATTCACCAGGGGCAATCAGCCCTTTCTCTGGATGGTTCCAGCGCAGTAAAGCCTCCGCCTTATTCACTTTGCTATCTTTTAAAACTGCCACAGTTTCTACAATAGGTTGGTAGAACATTTCAAACTGCTGCTCTTTTAAGGCGATTCTAAGCTCTTCTAACAATTTACGTTTTTCTTGGGCTTCTACCTGCATCGCCGAAGAGAAAAATTGATAACAGTTACGACCACGCCCTTTAGACACATACATCGCTTGATCAGCATGTTTCACCAGTGACTCAACCGTTTCACCATCACCAGGGTATAAAGTAATGCCGATACTACCGGTCACATAGGCGGCTTCTTGTTTTATGGTAAAACGTTTAGCTAAAGCTGCTAACACTGTCTCGGCAATACTGGCAACGTGTTGCTGCTCACTCACACCTTCAATCACAATGGTAAATTCATCCCCACCTAGCCGAGCAACGGTATCCCGCCCTCTTACACTGCGAAGGATCCGCTGACCAGCTTGGTTGAGCAAAATATCTCCATAGTCATGACCCAGCGTATCGTTAATTTCCTTGAAGCCATCTAAATCAATGAATATCAGTGCAAACTTACTGTCTTCGACAATCAGCTTATGGAGTTTTTCATAAAAATAATGACGATTGGGTAAGCCTGTTAATCCATCTTTATAGGCATATTGCAATAACTGATGGTTAGCATTTTCTAGTTCCTGAGTGCGCACTTTTACTTGGGTCTCTAACATTCGATCGCGCAGTTCAATGTTTTCGAGCATATCATTGAAGCATTTAGTTAAGTTGGCTACTTCATCAGCACTCGACTGCTGAGCTCTTAAGCTATAATCACTGCTTGAACTCACTTGCTCGGCGACATCAGCCAAGTGCAATAATGGCCTTAAAAAACCACGCTTTAGAAACAAAGACAAAAATAAACTGAGACCAAAAGTGAACACCAGCAACACGGCTAAAAACTGGCTGTAAAATCGAACTCTGGTATCTATATAGCTATCGTTAGCCCAGATCAGTAACTCACCGTAAATTTGTCCATCTAAAACCAAAAGATGAGACACCTTAATCAAATTATTTTCGATTTCGCTTAGCCCTGTGGGCTGATCTAAGCGGCTTTCACTTACCAGTAGATTTTTCTGAATATCAACCACATCAGCTTTAATCACGTCCTCTCGCAACAATAGCGAACGAAGCTGCTCTCTCATCGCATCTAGATCATCAAATAATAAAGCCGCAGTGATGTTGGGTGATAACATTTTGGCGTTGCTTTGCAAACTAGTGGTTTGGTCTGCTTTAGCACTGACAACTTCGTAGGCACTGAACACGCCAGCCACCATCACTGTAGAAAAGAACGACATGCTCATTAGGATCAACAATAGTTTCTTGCTCATCGTGTTAAAGGAGAAAAACCGACTCATCACGACGCTCCCTTAACAATACGACTTAACCTAAGCACCTTTGAACTCATTACAATTCCTGATTGTTTAAGTTTCTCAGGGTCAACTTCAAAACGAATTTTACCTGCCAACAAAAAAAAGCGAATATGGCCGCCATTTTTCATAAAGTTGGCGGCTTCACCAACTAACATGGTATTGGGTAATAGCCGCTTATCGACCTGCTGCCATTGTTGCTGATAGGCAGCGCTAATAAACAGTAGGTTACATTGGGTGATATCCGATGAATCTAAGCTCATGTAGCTAATTAAAATAGGCAAATCATGTATGGTTTGTTCGGCCAACACCTCACTAGCTGAATCAACAAAGCTAATATCTGGACTGCATAATCTAAAATATCCGACTAAAGGTGCCTGATCCTGCCACTCACTATAACGGGCAAAGTTAAAAACAAAGCCCGCTTTTAACGACAGTTCTTTATCATTAGCAGCAAGGCAATCAGGACTAAACAGCAAGTAGCTTATTAAAGATATAACTAGCATTGGCCGTTTAAAAAATGCCATCATCAAAATTCAGCCGACACTCTGAATAACACACTGGGTTCTATGTGATTAGGCAACGTAAATGTCTCTGAAGTGTTGTAATACTCTAGGTGTGAACCTGCCAAAAGATTTTTGGCACTTAAGGACACAACGGTACTTGGTATAAGCTGCCAATTCCAGGTTAAATCTAAAGCGTCATAATTGCTCGTGTTATACGCATTACTGTGTATTGAGCGGTATAAGCCAAACAAAGAATGCTGTTCAAATACCTGCCAGCCAAGCTTAGCGAAAAACTGTTGATTATCAGAGTCAGTTCCAATGGCCGGTAAGCTGTTATCTTCGAGTCGATATCGGTAAGACATTTGGCTATAACCAAGCTCACTGACAAACCGCATATTAGGGCGCCAAGTGACTAAGGCCTCGCCGCCTTTCGTATTAAGTTGAGCATTAGACACTACATCATACTCTACAACCGAGCTAATCAAGGCTTGTTGTGCTTGTTCGATTTGCCCTGAACCTAACAGAGCCAAAATATCGTTGATAGGCACACTGTTCACGTTAGGCGACACAGCAATCACGTTGTCTGCTTGGGTATGGAACAACGCCAAGTCTAAAGACCAATGCGCCTGACTGAAGCGATAACCCAGCTCATATGATGTTGACCGTTCCGGCTCAACATTTTGATTACCATTTAACACCGTACGAATAGCGTAGTTATCAATCGCGTCAAAGCCCGTCACCAATACATCCCTGACAACGGTGCCATTAAGGGCAGAATCAAAATCAAATTCAGTGAGCGAAGGTATCCTAGCGCCATGCGAGATAGCGCCCCACAATACTTGCTTAGGCGTAGGTTGCCACAATAATCGAGCAACGGGTTGGTGCTCCCAACCGGTAAAACTATTGTGTTCTGATTTATTACCTAATATTAAACTGACACTATTCGGCACCAAACTAAACTGTGCTTGGATAAACGCGCCATATTGCTGTAAACGATGAATATCAGCATCACTACTAATCAAGAAGCTATCTTCGTAGGGCAAATAATTATTACGGTAATTTAAGCCCCAATCAAATTGGGTATTGCCCAATAATGTGTTCATCTGGTAGTCAATATCTATCGACTGAAAACGCTCATTAAGATACAACTGCTCTCCATCGAGCACGGCCCATGACGCTTGTAACATTTGGTTCGAAGAATGGGATAAGCGATGCTCAAGCCTCGCCATAAATCGTACATCATCCCGTTTAAAATTGTCGTGATACAGGGTATTTTGATTGGTTTCAAGCGATAAGGCTTTTAGATTTTGTCCCATATCAGTATGGGTGTAATTTAATTGACCAAGAATAGATAAGTCATCACTGGGAGCCAAATCTAAACGAAAACCTACACTGGCTTGTTTAGCATCGTCATTGGTAGCGATCTCTCTACTGGCCTTTTTGGCGGCATCAGAATCTCGAACACTACCAAAAACTCGGTAACTACCTTTACTGCCTAGCTCTGATCCAAAGCGCAAACCAACATCATAGTTTATTTGGTCACCGCTACTCACTTGCAACAGTGTGTCGCGGGTATCAATGCTGTTTTTTGTTATGATGTTAATCACACCATTGGTCGCATTACTTCCCCACAGTAAACCACCTTGACCTCGAATCACTTCGATACGTTCTATATCGTATAATGGGACATCTAGGGTCTCCCAGTAAACGCCGGCAAAAGCTGGGTTGTAAACAGTTTGTCCATCAACCATGACCAAAAGCTTGCTGGTATATCTACCAGCTACACTCCGAGCACTGATGGCCCACTGGTTATTATCTATTTGCCTTACTTCAAGACCAGGAACCAACTTTAAAGTTTCCGCAACCGTTACTGCGCCAGATGCCCGAATATCTTCTTTACTTAATACATATAATGAAGCCGCAGTGGTAAATGACGATTGTGCCCGCTTCATGGCCGATGTTGCTTGTACATCGGTATCCATTAACGATTCTAGCTCTAAACTAGACAAAGAACTGCCACTTGCAAAGCTAACTGCAGAGGCAAAACCGAGAGACAAACAAAAACAACGAGCAATACAAGATGACTTCAACAAGACAACTCCATAGTCTTTCAAACCGTCCATAGCTGCCAAAGATAGGTGTTAAATCAAGATTTTCAGCAGTAAACAAAATAAAAATCTAAACACATTTTCAGCAAAATGTGATGATATTTATCTGCTGTGCAATTAGCAAGCAATTAGCTCAACTTATTGTGCTTGCCATGATCTCTAATCATTCACTTACTCAGTTAATTCACTTTAACTGAATATGGATAACTTTCAATGAAATCCTTTCACAAGGCCTTACCACACCTTAAGTACTTGACCCCGCCTACTCCCATCGCCATACTTCAATGCTTATCTGTTTAGCTAACATGGCACTATGAGCAATACTCAAGATCCCGAACAAGAAGTTGAGGTGGAAGCCCTCGAAGTACTCGTCAATGAACAACCTATAGAACTGTACAAGGTGCTTAAAATAGGCGAGCTGGTCAACGGTGGCGGCGAAGCAAAAATGGCCATTGCAGAAGGATATGTTGGGGTCAATGGTGAAGTAGAACAGCGCAAGCGTAAAAAAGTATACGCTGGTGATATTATTGAATTTAACGGCCAATATTTGTATGTCGTGTGTGATCAGCCTGTCACCGACACTAGCAATAAAGCGGTTAAACCTAAAACCGCGAAACCAAAGGCTAAGCAGAAAACGCAAAAAGAGTCTAAGCCAAAGCCACACTCAGCTCTCACTAAACCTGCCATGAGTGAAGAGCCGAAGAGAAACGTAATAACCGGTCGCCAATCTATTAAGTTCTAGTGAGTTCCCCCCTCCGCTATTTTAAAAGCAGCCAATGGCTGCTTTTTTGATGGTGTTAAATGCTGGGCATAAAAAAAGCCGCTCTAGGAGCGGCTTGATACTAAAAAGTAAGCTTACTTCTTAGCTTGTCTCTCTTTTTCTGCAGCAATGACTGATTCAGCCACGTTTTGTGGAGTAGCAGCGTAGTGCGAGAATTCCATAGAGAACTGACCACGACCAGAGGTCATAGTACGTAGTGAACCAATGTAACCAAACATTTCTGCTAGTGGTACATCTGCTTTAATACGTACGCCGGTTACACCAGCTTCTTGGTCTTTGATCATGCCGCGACGACGGTTCAAGTCACCAATAACATCACCTACGTGATCTTCTGGAGAGAATACGTCAACTTTCATGATTGGCTCAAGAAGTTGTGGACCCGCTTTTGGTACAGATTGACGGTAAGCGCCTTTAGCTGCAATTTCAAAAGCAATCGCAGATGAATCCACAGCGTGGAAAGCACCATCAAATAGCTCTACTTCCATATCTAGAAGAGGGAAGCCAGCTAATGGACCCGTTTCCATCATTACTTGGAAACCTTTCTGAACTGCAGGCCAGAATTCTTTAGGCACGTTACCACCAACTACTTTTGATGTGAACGTGTAACCAGAACCTACTTCACCAGGCTTGATGCGGTAATCAATCTTACCGAATTGACCAGAACCACCAGACTGTTTCTTGTGCGTGTAGCTATCTTCAATTTCTTGAGTAATAGTTTCACGGTAAGCAACTTGAGGTTGACCAACCACTAGGTCTACACCGTAAGTACGCTTCAAGATATCAACTTTAATGTCTAAGTGAAGTTCACCCATACCTTTAAGAATGGTTTCACCTGAATCTTCATCAGTTTCAACTTGGAAAGATGGATCTTCAGCAACCATTTTACCGATAGCAATACCCATTTTCTCAGTTGAACCTTTATCTTTAGGCGCAACAGCAATCGAGATTACTGGAACTGGGAATACCATAGGCTCTAGCGTACAAGGGTCTTTAGGATCACAAAGCGTGTGACCCGTTTGAACATTCTTCATACCTACGATAGCGATAATGTCGCCAGCTTGAGCAGAAGTGAGTTCGTTACGGTCATCAGCTTGCATCTCAACCATACGGCCAACACGCTCAGTTTTACCTGTAAATGCATTAAGGATGGTGTCACCCTTGTTCAGTTTACCAGAGTAAATACGTACGAATGTTAATGCACCAAAGCGGTCATCCATAATTTTGAATGCTAGTGCTTTGAATGTTTCGTCAGCAGAAACGATAGCGTGGCTACCAGTTTCTTCGCCTTCTTCGTCCATTAGAGGTTGAGGATCAACTTCAGTTGGGTTTGGCAAGTAATCAACAACAGCATCAAGGATTAATTGAATACCTTTGTTTTTGAACGCCGAACCACAGTAAGTTGGGAAGAAGTCCATTGTACGCGTACCTTTACGGATACACGCCTTTAGTTGCTCAATCGTTGGCTCTTCGCCTTCCATGTAAGCTTCCATTAGGTCGTCATCTTGCTCTACAGCAGATTCAACCAACATTTCACGGTACTCTTCTACTTTCTCAACCATGTCCGCAGGAACATCAGTGATTTCGTAGTTTTCTGGAAGACCCGTGTCATCCCAGATGTATGCTTTACGAGTAAGAAGGTCGACAACACCAACGAAGTCTTCTTCAATACCAATAGGCAAAACCATTACTAGTGGGTTAGCCGCTAGAACGTCTTGTGTCTGCTTAACTACACGGTAGAAGTCTGCACCCATACGATCTAACTTGTTAACGAAGATAATACGTGCAACTTCTGAGTCATTCGCATAACGCCAGTTAGTTTCAGACTGAGGCTCAACACCACCAGAACCACAGAATACGCCGATACCGCCATCAAGCACTTTAAGAGAACGGTATACTTCAACAGTGAAGTCAACGTGTCCAGGAGTGTCAATAACGTTGAAGCGGTGGTCATCCCAGAAACAGCTTACTGCTGCAGACTGAATAGTAATACCACGCTCAGCTTCCTGTTCCATGAAGTCAGTAGTAGACTCACCGTCATGTACTTCACCAGTTTTGTGGATCTGACCAGTAAGTTTTAGGATACGCTCAGTTGTGGTAGTTTTACCTGCATCAACGTGAGCAAAAATACCAATATTTCTATATTTTGATAAATCAGCCATTGTTCAACTCTAATCAATTGTTTCAAATTCGGCGGGGAGTATACCACTACTGTGGCACAAGGCGAGAGGGTGAACTGAATTTGAGCGATTAATTGCCAAATTTATTAAAAATAATCTAGCAAATAAACGATTAAAGCCGTTTAAAACCCGATAACGGCTGTTTTCACCACTCTATATTCGCAATGTTAAAACTTTTTTAGATGGTTAAGCTCTCCGCGGCCCATTTCTGAGCATAGTAGGACACAGTCGCAACGCAACTTTATATTCGGTTCAGCTGTCAAAGCCTGAATATCGGTGACAATCCGTTGATTACTCTCTACGCTAAACGCTTAACAAGCTCTGACATTTGCTTATTTTTTCTTGTTCATCATTGCTTTTAAATCTGCAAACGGATTGCTGGTCGCCACATCCTGCTTTAGATCGCTACCCGCTTCTACCGTTGAGCCATATTGCGCAGCCTCGGTATATTTAGCATGCTCATGGTCATGGCAATATAAACATAGCAACTCCCAATTAGAACCATCATTAGGATTATTAGTGTGGTCATGATCAATATGATGAACCGTAAGCTCACGCAGATTCGAATACGGAAATTCACGCGCGCATCGTCCACATACCCAAGGAAATAGCTTGAGGGCTTTCTCTCGGTAACCCTGTTCTAAACTTGCGTAGTTATTTGGAATCGTCGCCATTTTATTCTCCAAGAAATTTTTGCCAAATATTATACCACCCAAGCAGTTAAATTTTTCAGTCAAAAAAATAAAATGCTGAATGGCTCAAGATTAATAAATGACATATTCACAAAAGCATAAAGTTGCGCCAGAATTAGATTAATCAATTAAGGGAATAATGATGCCGCAGCCTTCGACCCTGATTCAATGTAACCGTTGTGATTGTAGTAGCGACCAACACCAAATCAATACTTGGCGAGTACATCTATACAATGGCCTAGAGATTCCGTTACGTAAGACGATAGGTTGGTGTAATGAATGTAATGCTTTAGTCAGCGCTGATGAGTTTAGGGATATTGACCTAATCATAAATGAAATGGCCGCTTTGGTTCGCCAAGTTGCCTCACTCGAAGAGAAGCTGAAAACAAACTATTGGCAAAGGCTGTTAAACAGAAAGTTACGCCGAGTAAGGCGTCGCAGTGTGGCAACCCTACTGACCCTTGGTGCAGAGTTAGACATTTCTAGACAACGGCATAACCACGCGGAATGCTTGAACTGTGGTTCACACAAGATATCGGTGATTGACCCGAAGCTCAACATCGTCGCGCACTATTGGCAGCGTGAATCGCAAGCCGCAATATCGACCGGCCTATTGCACCCTGTATGCGGCGGCGAGTTCATTGCTACCCCTATTGCCCCCCAACCTGCTCCTGCCATGAGTAAAACCTCAAATAAGCAGCCAAGCAAAACGATTGCTTAGCAGCTTACTTAGGCCCGAACCTTTATACTGCCAGCTAACAAGACAGCAATTGATTTACCTGTTGCGCCCTTTCATACCAACTTTCAGAACGCACGTGCAAACGTTGAAACGAGGTTCTTCTTTGCTGCAATGCAGAAGGCGTTTCTAGGCTGTCTTCTAGGGCCTGAACCATTTGATAGGCTTCTTCTACCTGGGTCACCATTCCCGCATAAGGTTGTAGTGCTGGAAACGGAGTGCTCACTATTGGCCTGCCTGCGGCCAAATACTCGCGTAACTTTAGCGGGTCACACGAGGTGATTTGTTTACAAGCCCTAAAGGGTAACCATGATACCTGCCAGTGCTGCACATAACTGGGTAGCTCGTCATGGCGAACCGCGGGATAAACTTCAATATTGCTAAAGCCTTTAAAAGCCGAAATATCGGTTTGCACATCACCGATAAATACAAAGCGCCAGTGTGGTAACGACTTGGCAACGTTTACAATCAAAGGAATATCTAACCAAACGGCAATGCTGCCATAAAAACCAGCTATCGGCTGCGCACTTTGCTGAATAGTCGGCGCAGGCTCTGACGGCCGAACAAATAAACTGTAGTCAACGCCATGAGGTAAAATACGTGTTTTAGCAGCGATATGCGCTTGGCGACTAAATTTTTGCAACAGCATGTCGCTAGCCACCAGCACATGATCGGCTTTTTTCACTAGCTCGGTTTCGCAACGAGTAACATGTTGATGGTCCACCCCTGCCAAGGCGCTAAAGTCATCGCCACAATAGTAGATAACTTGACGTTCATTTAAATGCCCCAGCATATCTACCGCTGTCGCCAGCGCTATCCATAGATCAGGATGAGTTATCCCCAATCGCTTAGCTTGCTTATTGACTTGAGCTTGCAATATGCATCGGTTCAACCAACGAAAAAATCGACTGCGCGGCGCAGGAAAAGCCACCGGTGACAGTACATGGATATTGCGAGGCCTAACGGGCGCCTTCTCTCGCTCGGTGTTTTGAGTTTTACTCGTTGGCTGGCTTGAACCCAACATCGATTTAAGCTTCTCAATCACCCGTTTAGCATCACGTAAACTTAAACGAGGGCGGCGTAAGCCAATGGAGTTAACCCAAAGAATCCTATGGTTCTTTGCCAATTCGGTAATAACATGCTGACTACTGCTAGGGTGACGCTGCCAATCTTCACCAAATACTATGAGATCGCGTTTCATATTAGTTCTCCTCAATAGCTTTTATTACTTTGGCAGGAACACCTGCAGCAAGCACCCCAGCGGGTAAGCTTTTTGTGACTACACTCCCCGCCGCCACTACCGTTCCTTTGCCAATGGTCACACCCGCCATAACCGATACCCCAGTGGCTAACCACACGTCGTCTTCAAGTATGACATCGCCAACTTGTTCCTCGGTGTCTGGTAAACCTGCTGCGCGCTGTTTTGCATCTAGGGGGTGGCCTGGGTAACCGGCGATGAAACAGCGCCCTGCAATACGCACGTTATTACCCAAACTGACCAAGCGCCCCACTGCAATGGTGGTTTGCCAGCCTATATCTACGTTGTTACCTACTATTAATTGTGCTGCTTGCTGACTAGACGCTCGGCCACTAAAGGTAGTGGCTCCTGAAATTCGACATTGGTTAGCCAATTGAATAACCAAGCCTTCACCCAGTAAGGGCATGCCGCCATATAGATAAAGATTTTTAGATGGGCCCTGAGTTTTACTTCTAAACAGGGGTGTCCACCAAAAAATTCTTAATACGCTGCCGAACAAGCCGCTTATTAACAGGTGTAAGCGGTATAGCGCACTAAACAAAGCGGGTATTTTAGGCAGCTGAAAAAGCCGTATACGCTTCAAAAATGAAAACACATTCTTCGCTAGCGGAGATTCGCTGTGTTTTAGCCATAACTTGGTTTGATGTAAAAACATGCTGCTCATTAGTTTCCCCTTATGACATGTTAAAATTGAAACTTATCCTTGTGATAGCAGCATCCATGCCATGAATTTTAGCTTTATAAAATCAATAACTTAAGATGGTGCAGGGACGCTATTCGCAAAATGAAAATTGACCAAGCCCAAAAAAGAGTGACTAAAAAGCGCTGCTTAATTGTCCCTGAGGCTTAACCACCCAAACAGAGCCAAGCATTAACCAGATAAGCCCGACCATAGGTAATAACTGCGCCCAAGCCACTTCCACTACTAAAGGCAGCAGCAGTAACAGCATTAACGGTGGGATAAAGGCTACAACTAATGGAAACACTCGGTACTGTAAAGGCTGCAAGATTAAACTGATGATGGTAAACATGACAAAGCGCAGGGCAAATACACTGTTAGTGGCAGCAATTAGGCCCCATACACCCCAAGCAGGGATCAGTAAGTAGTACAAGCTTATCGCTAACACTGCAGACGCGGCGTTAATCCTAGGTAACCAAACCGGGCTGTTTGGCAAATAGCAGCCTATATCAGTTACCGCGGTAGCTAATTTAAAACCGACCGCCAGAAGCATCAGAGGTAACCAGTCAATCCCTGCGAGATACTCAAGCGGTAATACAGCCTTAAGTAATAAAGGTGCAAAACAAGCGGCGGATAGCAGCAGCAACATTATGGCTAACAACAAACGCTGATGAATAACCGTCACCTCCATTTGGCCATTCGAGTGTTGTAATACTGCAAAGCGGCGCGGTAACCACCAACTTTCAATCACGCCAAATGCCATGGCAGTAGCTTCAACCACCTTAATCATAATGGCGTATTGAGCTAAGGTCTCAGCGCCTAACCATTCTGCTAACAATAAACGGTCGAGCCCATGCATCACAAACAAGGCGAGTGACGCACCAATTAAGCAGCTTTGATAGCTTAAGGTTAATTTAGCTAATGCAAAATCAAACCTTAGCTTGATCTGCTCACGACAAAACCATACGCCCAAGCTAAGCCCAACAACGTTGGCCGCCACACTTGCTGATATCACCGCATTAATTCCCCAACCATGCTGCAGACCCCATAAGGTCACCGCAACTTGAGTTAGCGACTGAAGCACCACCAAATAAAAATATCTATTTGCTCTGCGCTCAATACGTAGCCACATCATTAAAGGTTGTAAAGCAATAGATAGTGCGACGACAGCAGCGACTGCAGTCAACTGCCACACGGTTAAACTGGCGAATAATTCAAAGGGTAGGAAATGTAAACTAAGCCCCGCCAATACCGCGAGCAATAGGCCATAAGCTAAACTAAGAACAAAAGACGAAGAGATTAGATTCGCTTTGGCCGCGGCATTTTTACAGTCGGGGTAAAAACGCGGTAAGGCTCCAGCGCTAATCTCTAGTAAAGAACACAGCGAAAAAATCACCACTAAGCTTTCTAATAAGCCATAATCTTGCAAACTTAAGTAACGTGTAGTCACCGGCAACATCATTAGGCCGATACCTTTTTGCAAGATCATCAGCACCCCATAAACACCCATTTCTTTCAGGGATTGGCGCGCGGCTTTGATTTTATTCCACAGCATAATTGGCTCTCCCAGCACGAATGCGGATTAACCATAGAGCCCATTCACGGTGTTGCCATTTACGAAAACTACTCACGAAATAGTTATCTTTACTCTGCTGATAGCTTTCAGATAAATCATACTTCTCAATCAAATGCTGCGTGAAGCGCCAATAACACAGTAAATCAAACCAACTCACTTGAGTACGTAACTGTAAGTAAGCATGCCGACACAACATTTCTAAACATAAAGGAGCGGCTTTAGGTAACAAATCACAGTGTTCCATTCGTTGCATAAAATCACCGATGGAACACATCCGTGCATACAAACGAGTCTTATCGGCACCGGGTTTGCGGCAGATGCCGTCAAGGTTATGCCGATAGAAGTAAAACGGTTCATCAATATGTACAATTTTTTTCGCGAACAGTTCTGCCATATAAGAGAATATTTCATCTTCAAATAGCTCCCCTGCAGGAAATGCTATTTGGTGCTCATTAATAAACGAACGATTAAATAACTTATTACAGACCGAGGTATTTTCGCTGATATTGTTATGGGCGTAACACTCCAGCCCTTGATCTGAGAATTTACTAAAACCACAGCTTACCCAGTCGGCACAGTGTTGTTGCGCTTCATTTAATAGACGCAGATACATTTGGCTGTCTAGATAATCATCGCTATCTAAAAAACCTAGGTATTGACCGCGAGCGTGGCTCATACCAATATTTCTCGCTTGCGCCAAACCGACATTGGTGGTGAGTCTAACAATATTAATCGCTAAACTAGATTGCTGGGCAAACCGCTTAGCCAATAAGTAAGCATTATCTGGTGATGCATCAATAACAACAATCACTTCTATTGACCGCAAGCTCTGTTCTGCAAGGCTTTCAAGGCACTGCCACAAGGTTTGTTCGGTATTAAACACAGGCACTACAACAGAAACATCAGGCTGAGTATTTTCAATGATGCTCATGACTTAGCTCCCTGTGTACTTAAACCCATTGGCTGAATATAATCCAGCAACTGCTGCTGAGCTTGACGAGCCTTTACCCAATATGCCAACAAGATAATACGTGTCGCAGAGCCCCTGAATTTTAGGTAGCGGCTCACTTTATATTCTTCACCGGTATCAGTGCAGCGCGCTAATAGTCGGTACTTGCCCACTAGATGATCAATAAAACTAAAGAAGCCGACTAAATCAATCACAGAAATATGATAATAGAGCGCACTCAAAGCGTGGTTTGCTAAACACTGCAGTAATTCATCGGCATGTTTATCAATCGCCCCTCGGCGATCCATGTCAGCCAAAAACCTGGCCAGCATTAATTGTTTGTCGTAAAGATTAAAGCGTCCGTGGTTTTCACCGCGACATAATCCTTCAGGGCTCATCCGATAGTTGTAAAGCACTTGATTAACTTCAGCCAGATTCTCAGTCGAAAAACGCGCAGTGTAAGCAAACGGTTCATCTTCAAAAATGACGTTGCTATAAAAATTGATTTGTTTCGAAAGCAGATAAACACGGCGAAATAGCTTATTAGTAACAAAAGTGTCTTCGTAATACTCTTTAGTTGGAATGTTGTGATATTCAATGAGAGAGGCATGGGTCTCAAAAGAACGCATTTGACAACTGACGACATCAGCATTGGTATTGAGCGCTTCGCTGAACATCAGTTCAAACATGTTTGCTTCTACGTAATCATCACTATCAACAAACCCAATGTACTCACCTTGGGCCGATTGCATCGCGATATTTCTCGCCACCGAGACGCCGACGTTTTGTTCCAATACAATTTTTCGAAAACGCTCTGGGTATTGCAAACAATAGTTGCCTGCAATGACCGCACTGTTATCAGGAGAGCCATCAATAACCACGATAACTTCTACATGCTCAAGCGTTTGTTTAGCGAGTGAATCCAAACAATTGGCAAGATATTGCTCTGATTTATAAACTGGAACGATTATCGATACATTAAACATAGAGAAGTCCTCATTGCGGTTAACTGCCGTGAAGATGGACCAAGGTGGGCAGCGGTGATAGTTGCAATACAGCAAAAGCCAGACCACTAATTTTTAATCATGTATTTTCAATAAGATAAGCGCTAACACGGTAAGGTTTATAGCGTAGATAACTAGCGATTTGCATTCTGCAATGGTTGACGAAGTAATTGAGCGATAGCGACCACTAAGGCAGTGAATATATAGATTGGCCAAGTAAAACCTTGAGTTAAAAACGTACCAGAAACAAACGTGCCTAGTAGCCCTGCGAATACCCCTTCGGCACAAGCATATAAACCGGAGTGATGGGCAGACGCCTGCTTCATGAGAAATTGTAAATTACCGTGAGCTAAACTGCAGATTTTGAACGCTAAGGTACAGAAAACCATAAAACCCAAAAATCCGGTTTCTGCCAAAACGCCAAACCAAGTGCTGTGAACCGCATGGTTTTTACCGTCCCAATGCGACGAGAAGAAATAGTAGTTAGCGTAAAAGTTATCGATACCAACACCTGTTAGCGGATTGTACAAGGCCATCTTAAAGGCCGCTTGCCACGCATAAATACGCCCCATTGACGATTCATCGATTCCTGACTCAGCCGCCCCTCCCGAACTCCGTTCAGAGACCCCCGCTAATACAAATAATATCGGCATTGCCATTGCGGCCAAGCTGATGAGCAATACTTTGTTTTGTACCCGTCTCCAAGCAAACACCGCACTGATAGTAGCAATCCCTAACAAACCGCCACGGCTTTGGGTGGCTAAAATAGCCATAATAATTGCCACTGCACTCACTATGGCCAGCCAACGACTTATCCAACTACCAGGCTTTAAGCTAAATGCTACGGCGAAACCTAGCGGGAACAATAAGGTTAAGGCCAAATCGTTTGGGTCTCCCAACATAGATCCCATCGAACGACCAATCGTCACCCGCGTTCCTTCAACCATCTCAATACCCGCAGCGGCATTTTGCAAAGCAACCATCGCTATCATAAAACCGCAGACAAAAAAGGCTATTGCAGCCTTAACAAAATCTTCTGGCTTACGCATCAACCATGCTATCGCCACTGTCATAAGAGCAATTTTGCTAAACACCCCATTGAAATACGCCATAGCTACCGGGCGACTGCTAGAAAAAATAACGCCCACAGCACACAAACCAACAAATGCCATCAACCAACTAAGCTCCTTACTCCAGTAAATTTGCAATTTGCGAGAAATGAATAAATGCCAGCCTAAACAGGCCAACGAACCCAAGGCTAATAGTTGCGGAATGCGTAAAACGTACAGGCTAGGAAAAGCCTCATGCAGGCGAAAAAATGAGAAACAAACAAAACCAAGCACAATCCAAAAGGGTTGCTTGAACACCATAACCACGCAAAGAGGAATTAAGCCTAATACCAATGGAATCAGTAAATTAGGAAGCTTTAGCCAGGCTAAGCCAGCGATTGATATTGTCAGTAAAGCCCACAAGATAGGCCTTAGGTTTTGCGTTGTGTGAGTACCATGGTTGCGGCTTCTGTTCATCAATTTATCTCTCTGGCATAAGTCATGCTTATGTAGCTACATAAGCAACCTCAATGCCAAGGACACCAACATGTCGAATCCAGTAGCAACTACACCTGTTTGCAGCGTGGTCATTCCTAGCTATAACTGCCTAGCCTATTTAAAACAGGCCTTAATTAGCGTTGAACAACAGCAAGTTTCAAATATAGAAGTCATTGTTGTTGATGATAATTCCAGCGACGAAACTTGGCAGTGGTTACAACAACAACAGATCAGCAAACCGCAATTACGCAGTATAAAGCTGTCGGGAAATGGCCCCGCCTATGCTCGCAATATTGCGATACAACATGCGAAAGCGCCGTTAATCGCTTTCTTAGACGCCGACGACACCTGGTTACCCGGTAAACTACAAAGGCAAATTAATTTTCATCAGGCATTTCCCGAGCTTAGCTTTAGCTTTACCGACTACCGCCACTTGGGTCCGAATGGCGAAGACCGAGGAACCTGTTTTGAATTTTGGCCTAACTATCGTCATTTAGTCACTCAAGCTAAGCGCTATCAAATAAAACATGATGCGGCATCCAGCTTATTTGCTGAAAACGTAGTGGGCACATCGACTGTAATGGCTTCACGTTCGGCTTTACTCGACTGTTTTGCCTTTGATGAGCAGTTACCCTCGGCAGAAGATTGGGATCTGTGGTTGAAATTAGCGCTGTCTGGGCCGGTGGCCGTCGCTAACTTTTGTGACTGTCAGTACCTCATGCGCGATGGCTCTGAAAGCAGTAAAAGCCAACTTAGAATCAAAGCGATGCATACCATTTATCAACGTTATGCGCCCAAAGTAGCCAAGCAATCAAGCCAAGCTCTCACTCAAGCGAAAGCGAGAATCGCCACCGCTGAAGCAGAACTGTGTAATGAAGAGCACCAGCGGCTGTCAGCGATTATAGCTAGATTAAAGGCATTGTTTCTTTCACCGAGTCGTCGCCGGTTAATTGAAACCTTAGCAGACACCCGTAACCTGATGCTGTTGCGATAAGTGCCGTTAAACCATTTGATGACCGAGGCAGCGAATCGCTCATAAGCAAATTATCGGCATAAAAAAAGCAAAGCCTAAGCTTTGCTTTTTATCCAGTAACCAGCTTATGCTACAGCGGCTACTTGCTTGTGGTTGTCAGCAAAAGTGATAGCGTCTCGCCATAACACTTCTACTTGTGACTGCATTGTGTCATCCGTTTCACCATCAAAGTGCGCATCTAATAAGGCGATATGCATTTGTGATTTTAAGCAGTGTACCATTGGACGATGGCTCAACTCGGTTTGAGTTGCAGCAACACCTAAATGATCTTTTAAGTATTGAACCACGTTTTTTGGTGGAGCATTTAGATTAGTGTCGTGACTGTTCAGATAAGTCTGTAGCAGAGTGACATAATTTTTGAGCATCGGTAACCTCATTTTCAGGGTTCGATACTCGATACATAATATAATCTCGGTAACCAGTAATTACCTTGATGCTTCCGGATAAATATTTATCCAGTTCTGTATCGCCAGTATCAACTATCAACGGGCGTCCATGCAAAGATTTAAGTTTAGTTTTAGTGGCTACGACTACGATGTTATCACGACCTAGTTTACGTATTACCGCAGGACTAAGTTGCTGATTACCACGTCCAAATAAATGACCTTGGCCACCTATTGGTGTAATCAATAGCTTTGTTACGGGGCTTATTCTATTTACCAGCTGTTCTGCGGTCAAATCCTGTTGTGCAATTTGGTGATCTTCGACCAAATCTACTCCCAAAAGAGTATTGGGCAGTGATAACTCCTGCATAATTGCATCTACAGTAGAGCCTGAGCCGGCGATAAATGGCTGGTCTTGCAGCATTTCTATCACTTCGGCGGCGATATCTTGTAAAACCAAGTCTTCAGACTCCATCCCACCTTGCTTAACAGCTTGTACATAACGAAGCTCGTCGGGAACGGTCATCTCTCCAAAGCACTTAGCTCTCACTTTACCTTGGCGAAAAGCCTGCTCGTCAATGTCCATCACGTCTGCCAGCTTTAAACTAAGCATTTCGCCCTTGACTAATTTTTCAATCACTAAGCCACTGGCTTTAGGTGTCACGCCGTATACCCCAGAGTGAATTTTACACCCTGCAGGAATGCCTAGGCAGTGAAGCTGCTCCCCCACCACATTAAGTACATCACGCGCTGTTCCATCTCCCCCAGCAAAAACAAGTAAATCAACGCCTATATCAGCAATGGCTTGAGCAGCCAACTGAGTATCCTTAGCACCGCTTGGCTCATCAGCTTGGTAGACGACTTGGTGAGCTAAGCCAAGACTGACACATAATAGCTCCCCCATTTCACCAGAGGCAGTAAACAGTTCAACACTCCCCCTCAAATCAACCAAGCCCTGCAATGCTTGCTCTGCTCTAAGGTTGGCTTTTTTTACCGCACCTTTAGCTAAAGCCTGGTCAACTACCCCATCAGACCCCTTTAAGGCGACGCTGCCGCCAATACCTGCGATGGGATTGATTATCAAACCAAGTTTAATCATTGGGCGGCCTCATTAAGGGATGAATCAACCGTTTGTCTAAGGGCATCAATAAACAATTGCGCCCGCGGTGGAAAGCATGTTTGTAAATACGCCTGATATTGCTGTTCTACCGCCTTGCTAAAAGCATGGCGGTTGCTCTGAAAACCAGAAAGATTATCTACACTCACTTGAAACTCGCGACCAGCCGCTAAGGCAAAGGCATATTCAATGGCCTGAGGTTTCACTTCCACTTTTTCAAACTCGAGTTGTTGTTGTTGGTCACGACCATCGCCATTGTACCAATAACCATAATCTTCCAGTGTTCTTCGCTCGTCACCAGCAAGACACCAGTGAGCAATTTCATGTAGCGCACTGGCAAAAAATCCATGAGCAAAAATCACTTGGTTTTGTTCAGACATCGCTCCAGCAGGGAGGTATATTGGCTCATCGTCTCCAGCAACTAACACCGTGTTAAACTTAGCAAAAGTTCGGTTAAATAAATCAATCAATTGGCCAACATCGTCAAACATCTATTTACCCACAAGCACTCTGCGATTATCTGTCTAAAAAAAGCCCCTAAACGTCACTGTTAGGGGCTTGAAAAGGCGTAGTTACGCTTAACGTAAAATAGGTGTGTCAGTGCTCACTGCACCATTTTGTCCACGTTGACGTAAGCAATGGTCCATTAATACAATGGCAAGCATCGCTTCGGCAATCGGTACCGCACGAATGCCTACGCAAGGATCGTGACGCCCTTTGGTAACGACTTCAACGGGCTTGCCAAACTTGTCGATAGTTTGTCCCGGCACAGAAATGCTTGAAGTAGGTTTCAAGGCGATATGGGCAATAACATCTTGGCCAGAAGAGATCCCACCTAAAACGCCACCAGCATGATTTGAGCTAAAGCCTTCTGGCGTCATTTCGTCTCGGTGTTCACTGCCGCGTTGGTTAACAACCGCAAAACCATCGCCAATTTCAACCGCTTTAACCGCATTTATTCCCATTAGGGCATGCGCAATATCCGCATCTAAACGGTCAAACACCGGCTCGCCTAAGCCCACAGGTACCCGCTTAGCAACCACACTTAACCGTGCACCAATCGAGTCACCTTCTTTTTTTAAGCCTCGCATAAACTCATCTAAGTCTTCAAGTTTGCTGGCGTCGGGGAAGAAGAATGGGTTTTGCTCAATTTGGTCAAAATCGATGGTTTCAGCTTTAACTGGGCCTAATTCGCTCAAGTAGCCATGAATTTCAACACCATGTTGTTGTTTCAAGTATTCTTTAGCAATAACACCTGCAGCAACGCGCATCGCGGTTTCACGCGCTGATGAACGGCCACCACCGCGGTAATCACGAGTGCCATACTTTTGATGGTAGGTATAGTCAGCGTGCCCAGGGCGAAACATATCTTTGATGTTAGAATAGTCTTTTGAACGTTGGTCGGTATTCTCGATCATTAAACCAATTGAAGTACCGGTGGTTTTACCTTCAAAAACACCCGCCAAAATTTTAACTTGATCGGGTTCACGACGCTGAGTGGTGTAACGAGATGTACCAGGTCTGCGGCGATCCAAATCTTGTTGAATCATCTCTTCAGTGATGTCTAGACCCGGTGGGCACCCATCAATAATACATCCTAGTGCGACACCATGGCTTTCACCAAAGGTGGTCACTCGAAAAAGCTGGCCAATACTGTTTCCTGCCATCAACTCTATCCTTACTGTTTAAATAGCGAGCCACAAGCAAGCAATTGCTCACGACTAATAATGAATACCCCATGCCCACCATTGGTAAACTCTATCCAAGTAAATGGTACATCTGGGAACTGCTGCTGCATATGCACTTGGCTATTGCCAATTTCTACAATCAATAAACCTTGAGGGTTTAAGTGCTCGGCTGCATCAGCCAAAATTTTCTTAGTTAGCGCTAATCCATCAAAGCCCGACGCCAAACCTAGCTCTGGTTCGTGCATGAATTCATCAGGTAAGTTGCCCATATCTTCAGCATCAACATAAGGTGGGTTACTTACAATTAAATCATAAGTTTGGCCGTTTAGCGCCGTTAATCCGTCTGAAAGTATCGGGGTGACCTGCTGCTCTAAACCATGCCCTTGAATATTAATTTCTGCCACTGCTAACGCATCTTCAGAAATATCTACAGCGTCTACTTCTGCTTCAGGGAAAGCGTAAGCACAGCCAATGGCGATACAGCCACTGCCGGTACATAAATCCAAAATCCGCTTAGGTTCTTCAGTTAACCATGGCGAAAATTGGGTTTCTATTAATTCTGCGAACGGAGAACGCGGCACCAACACGCGCTCATCAACATAAAATTCTAAACCAGCAAACCAAGCTTTATTAGTAAGGTAAGCAACAGGTAAGCGTTCTTGAACCCGTTTCACCACCAACTCCACCAATAAACTGCGCTCTTGACGAGTTAAACGTGCATGCCGCACCGCTGGATCAACATCCAACGGTAAATGTAGGCTAGGTAAGATAAGCTGCACGGCTTCATCCCAAGCATTGTCTGTTCCATGACCATAGAAAACGCCTGAAGCATTAAATCGACTCACCGCCCAGCGGATCATATCTTGTATAGTATGTAACTCATCGATTGCTTCTTCGATAAATATCTTTTCCAATTTGGCCTCCAGATTAAGTACAATCACCCAATTAATGGCTTCAGGCACAACTGATAATAAAGATGAAAAAACCTACTGACGAAGATTTCGCTGCTTTCAAAGAAGCACTCAAAGGCGTTCGCCAGATAAAACAAGATAAAATAAGTCTTGAGCCTGCTCGAATCAAGCAAAAAAGCCAACAAAGAGAAAAACAGCAAAAAGCAGCGCTAAATAATAGCCAGTTTTTCTTTTCTGATGAATACCATCCATTGTTGCCCGATGAAGGCCCGATGCGCTGGCAAAGTGATGACTGTGATCCCTACGAATTAAAAAAGCTGAGAAGGGGTGATTACGAGCCAGAGATTTTGTTAGACCTACATGGCTTAACGCAACGGCAGGCAAAACAAGAAATAGCCGCGTTAATTATAGAATGTAAGCAACAACATTATCACGTTGCTTCTATCATGCACGGGCATGGACAACAGATCTTAAAAACCAAAGTTCCACAATGGTTAGCACAGCACCCGCAAGTATTAGCTTTTCACCAAGCCCCTAAAGGCCATGGAGGGTCAAGTGCCCTACTGGTTCTAATCCACTCGCCAAACTAAAAAACCACTGTTAAAAGTGGTTTTATCGTTCAAGTAACCAGCAAAACTAGGCAGCTTTGTTCCTAAATTGATCAATTTTCTGATTGACTTCAGCAACCGTTTGTCGATGTTTGTTGGTTTTGTGATTAGGTAGCGTTTCTAGCTTACCGTTTTTGAATTCGTAAGCCCCACGTCCTTGAATATACAAACGTCCCTTAAAAAACGCTTTGACATAACGGGCAATTTTGACAGGAGAATAGCGCGAAAATATTTTCATAAAGTATGTCCACTACTTGTTGCGACGCAGACATACTACTAGGAGATTTTCGCTAATTCTAAAGATATTGTGTCCAATTCAGCGTTCCGCGAAGGAGATCTCAAAAGCACAAAAAACTGGGAACCTTTTCAAGCTAGATTAAAAATCCAACTTTTCTGTAGAAGATGAAGTAAAAAACCAAGTATTTACAAGCTTACCGGATGTAGCAAAGAGATAAATCTGTTTTCAGGCGCCACCTCGACTTGCGCGACAGCTGCAGTACTGAATAATGGTGCACCAGCATCTGCCGCCAAACCTTCCACTAAATACCCCACCAAAGGTAAATGTGAAATCACCAGTAAATTCGCATTTGGCTGTTCTAGCGCAAGTTCACTAATTAAGCTCACCACAGCGGCTTCATCACCAGAAGGTGTGAGTTCAGTCATTTCAACGATGTTAGTTGCTTTAGGTAATACAGCGGCTAAACCTTGCCAAGTTTGCTGAGCACGTAAATAGGGGCTAACCAATACGTAATCAAGATGTTCAATTTTTCCGGCTAAATAAGTCGCCATTTTAGCCACCTCTGTTATGCCAGATTGATTTAAACTTCGGTCACTATCACTAGCGGCAAACATCTCGGCTTCGCCATGACGCATGATAAAAACTTGCATATTGTCACTCTTCTATTTTCGTTGATAGTAGAAAGCAGCTTATATTACGTTTTTCGCAGCTAATTTAATTGATATGCAACAAAACTTCCATCAGAGTTTGCAAGACCTGAATAAGCAGCTGATAATCATTATATCTCTTTGATAAAGGATACGACCTTGCGTACCAGCCCTAATGATCCGAAACACTATCACAACATAACATTAGACAATGGTCTTAAGGTGCTTTTGATTCAAGACCAAGACGCCCAAAAGTCGGCAGCCTCATTGGCGGTAAATATTGGTCACTTCCACGATCCAGAAGGAAGAGAGGGGCTCGCTCACTTTCTTGAACACATGCTGTTTTTAGGGACTGAATCCTATCCCGTCGCAGGGGAGTATCAATCCTTTATTAACCGTCACGGAGGCAGCAACAACGCGTGGACCGGTACAGAACATACTAATTTCTATTTCGATATTGAAAATGACTGGTTTGACGAAGCCTTAGATCGCTTTAGCCAATTTTTTATTTGCCCATGCTTCAATCCAGAGCTAGTCGACCGTGAACGCCAAGCCGTAGACTCCGAGTACAAGCTAAAACTAAAAGATGACGTACGTCGCCTCTATCAAGTCCACAAAGAAACGATGAATCCGGCCCACCCTTTTAGTCAGTTTTCTGTGGGCAATTTGGATACCTTGAGTGACACCCAAGACGCTACTATCAGAGATGACTTGATCGACTTTTACCAGCAGCATTATTCAGCCCATTTGATGACCTTGGTACTCATTAGCCCTCAAGCAATCGACAGCCTAGAGGAATACGTGGTTCAATTATTTAATGCTGTTCCGCGAGTAGCGGTAAAAACCTATGATTTTGCACCACTGTATTTAGCTGAGCATTTAGGCTTAGAGATTCACATTCAGCCGGTAAAAGAACTTAAGAAACTCACTTTATCATTTGGCTTTGGTAATATGGACCCCCTGTATAGGATCAAGCCGCTCACCTATATTGCTCATTTATTAGGGTACGAAGGCCCTGGTAGTTTAGTGGCCTTATTGCGCCATGCTGGGTTAATCAATTCAATGGCAGCTGGTGGGGGAATTAGTGGCAGTAATTTTAAAGACTTTTGCATTAGCTATAATCTAACCGAGGAAGGGCTAACTTGTATCGACTCTATTATTGATGCCAGTTTTTCCTACTTAAAGTTAATCCAAAACCAAGGCTTGCAAGCTTGGCGCTACAGCGAGAAGCAACAAGTGTTCGAGCGCGCTTTTCTCTATCAAGAAAAATCTCGCGCTATCGACCTCGTTTCACATCTGTCGGTCAACCTTCAGCATTATCCGGCTGAAGATGTGATTTATGGTGACTATGCGATGGAGCAATATGATCAAGCCTTAATCGAACAGTGTTTAAAACAGCTGTCGCCTGATAATTTAAGAATTACCATCGTTTCTGCGCAGCAGCCATGTAATAAAATAGCCAAGTGGTACCATACCCCCTACTCGGTCGAGCCGATAGCTAAACAGCGCTTAGATCGCTGGCGCCAACCGGCAAAGCTCGACAGCTTGCAATTACCCAGCAGCAACCCATTTCTGTCATTTAATACCACCCCTTTAGTCGAGGTGGACGACCAAGAAGCCCAACCAAGATTGTTGTACGACAAGCCTGGCTTCCGTTTATGGTTTAGTAATGAACCCGAATTTAAAGTACCTAAAGGCCATCTTTACGTTTCGGTAGACTCCGCCTACTCGGTTGCCTCGGTGAGAAACATCGTTTGCAGCCGATTAATGGTGGAGCTGATGTTGGACCACCTCAGTGAAATGACCTATCAGGCCGAGATTGCCGGTATGTCTTATCAGTTATATTCTCACCAAGGTGGCTACACGCTGCACTTGTCAGGCTTTAGTGATAAACAAATCTTGCTGCTTAAAATGATCATGAATAATCGTTTATTTGGCCATTTCGAGCGTAAGCGGTTTGGCATAATAAAACAGCAGTTGAGCAAGCACTGGCAAAACCAAATGCAGGTGAAGCCTATATCGCAATTATTTAGTGAATTGACCTCGCTATTGCAACCCAACAACCCGCCACCAGCGGAATTACTGAAAGCTTTAGAAGATATTCAGTTAGAAGACATGCCTGATTTCGTGGCAAAGCTTTATCAAAATATTCATATCGAAATGCTGGCGTATGGTAATTGGGCTGAATCAGAAATTCACCAACTGGGCGACTTTATTCAACAAGAAATTTCACCTGATTCAAGTCCATCCAAAGAGACACCGCGCAAACTTGTCAGCATCAAAGATCAGGCAACCCTCCTCTATGAAGTAGACTGTAAACAAAGTGATTCAGCCTTGATGGTTTACTTTCAAAGTCGTGATCTAAGCCCTGAAAGCATTGCACTATTTGCCTTAAGTAACCACATCATGACTTCAACGTTCTTTAATGAACTGCGCACGAAACAGCAGCTAGGCTACATCGTTGGTACCGGTAATTTACCGTTAAATCGACACCCCGGCATCATATTTTACGTTCAATCTCCGCATGGACAACCTCAAACATTACTCGATGCAATCAATGACTTTTTGGATGCTTTTCCAGTACTGATGTTTGAACTGAGCGATGCTCAGTGGCAGCAAAGCAAACAAGGTCTCATTGCCCAGATCCTTGAACGAGAAAGTAACATGCGTACTCGAGCACAACGATTTTGGGTGAGCATTGGCAATAAGGACCACAAATTCAATCAGCGACAACTTGCCGCTAAACGAATTGAACAATTAGAGCGCCGAGATTTGGTCAGATTCATGATGAGTTTAAAAAGTAAACAACGAGACAGGATAGTTGTATACAACTATGGCGGAACTGATTTACAACAAGGGCCGCTAAACACCCACCATTTAGAGACCGGGCATTACATCAGTGATCGCACAGACTTTCAACGCCAAGCAAAACTGTATAGCTACAATTAAAGTAGCAGCCTAGGCGCTGTCTTTACGCTTGCAAACAAGACTCATTAAATCCTTGGCTACGTTTTAAGTTAAGTTTCTGATGCGTCCACAACAGTGGTATACATATCGGTCCAAATAACAAGCCGGCAATGGCCCAACGCCAACCTGGCAATGAAAATTTGATGGCTTCAATATAGAAAAACAAGCCAAACAATAACGACACCAACAAAAGCCAAAACATACTACTAGCCCTACTACAAATTGGCCGAGAATAATAACAGAGATAGTGGCAATTCACTAAACCCAAAACAAACCATTTGCTTTGGGCTCACTGATTCACTTTCCAGCTATGTTAGGCGTAATAAACCTGCCCTTGTTCAGCCATACTCACCAAAGCCTCACAGGGTTTGAATCGTTCACCGTAGTTAGCTTCCATGGCGTGTAACTCGGTCACTAATTTATCAATGCCAATAGCGTCCATCGCGCGGAACGGTCCACCCAAGAATGGCGGGAAGCCAATACCAAAAATAGCACCTAAATCACCATCACGAGCACTGCGAATAACCCCTTCATCTAAGCAGCGAGCGGCTTCATTCAGCATCATATATACGCAGCGCTTAGCCAGTGTTTGAGCATCCATATCGCCCTTAGGTTTAACCCCTAACACTGCGTAGACTTTTTCATCCACTTGCTTGGCTTTGGATTTTTTACCTTTACCGTATAAGTAGAAGCCACGGCCGTTTTTCTTACCTAAACGCTGGTCATCAATTAGTTTGGCAAACGCATCTGGGGCTTTAAATCGCTCACCCAATTCTGCTTCCAAGATCGGGGCGATTTTAGACCCTACATCAATGCCCACCTCATCTAACAACGTCATAGGCCCAACCGGAAAGCCATAATCAAGCAAGGTGTTATCTAAATGCTCAATACTTTGACCTTCAAGTAGCAACAGTGCCGCCTCATTCATGTAAGGCGCCAAAATACGGTTTACATAAAAGCCGGCACCGTCTTTAACCACAATCGCCGTTTTCCCCTGCTTACGGGCAAATTCTAGGGTATCAGCAATAGTTTGCTCGCTAGTTCCGCTATGCGGGATAATCTCAGCCAGAGGCATTTTTTCAACTGGACTAAAATAATGTAAGCCAATAACCTGTTCTGGGCGCTTGGCGGTGGCGGCAATTTGAGTAATCGGTAATGAAGAGGTATTACTGGCAAAAATGGTATGTTGATTACAATTGGTTTCAATGTCTGCCACCATTTGTTGTTTAAGCGCTAAATCTTCAAATACCGCCTCTACCGCAATTTGAGTATTCTGCATCCCAACGAAGTTGGTACCACCAGTAATAGCATTCATTTGTTGTTGTAGCTGAGCGTGACTGATAAAACGGCGTTTTCGCTTTTTATCAAGTAGCTTATAAGCATAATTAAGCCCACCTAATACGCCCTGCTCACTAATATCTTTAATGCGAACTTGCGCCTTGGCTTTAGTGGCAGACACAAAAGCAATACCGGCGCCCATCAAACCGCCACCTAATACGGCAACTTGGTTTATTTTTTGCGGCTTAACCCCGTCAAACAGGCTTTCTTTTTTAAGCTCATTTGAGGCGAAAAATAAGCCACGTAAAGCCGCTGACTCAGAACTCTTCACTAAACCGGCAAAACGCTTAGCTTCATCTTGGTAAGCGGCATCAGTACTTTTATCGATTCCCGCTTTAACACAGGCAATAATTTCCATTGGCGCAGGGTAATTACCACGCGTTTTAGTTAAGGTTTGTTTGGTTACTTGTGAAAATAAAACGTTTCTACCCAGCGGGTTGCCTTCAAGCAACTGCGACACCATGCTTAGCTTAGCCTTTGGCCTGCGTTTGGCTTTGCCTGCATATTTTTTGGCTACCTCTAGCAATACGCTATTGGGGACCACTTCATCAACTAGACCACTTTTTAGGGCTTGTTTTGGGCGAAGCTGCTTACCCGTAAGCATCATTTCTAAGGATTTTTGAATACCCACTAGCTTAGGTAAGCGTTGGGTGCCACCGCCGCCCGGCAATAAACCCAATTGTACTTCTGGCAAGCCTAGACTGGTTTTATCATCTAGGCTACATACTCGATAATCACACGCTAACGCCACCTCTAAACCGCCACCTAAACAAGGTCCATGAATGGCGGCTATCACTGGCATCGGTAATTTAGCTAGACGAGCGAATACTTTGTGACCGTCTTGCGATAATTTTTGCGCGTCTTCGGCTGTGTCGCAGCTATCCAACATACCTATATCCGCACCCGCAATGAAAGAATCAGCTTTACCGCTATATACCACTAAACCACTAAGCTGCGATTGCGTCTCTAAGTCAGCCAAAATAGTATCTAACTGCGGGCCAAACTCTGCTTTTAAGGTGTTCATGGTTTCGCCATGTACATCAATTTTAAGTAGTGCGATATTGTCTTCAATGTTTAGTGTAAAAGTTTGCTGTTCCATTACTCAACCTCCAAAATCATAGCTGCACCCAAACCACCCGCGGCACAGGCAGTAGTCAAACCTAAGCCCCCACCCCGTCGACGCAGTTCGTTAAGCATTTGAGTAATCATTCTTGCTCCGGTGGCCGCAAAGGGGTGACCATAAGCAATAGAACTGCCCATTACATTGAATTTTTCCATATCAATCTCACCCAAGGCCTGATCGCGACCAATTGATTTAGCGAATTCATCGCTGGCGAACATTTTTACGTTAGCCAGCGTTTGCGCGGCAAAGGCTTCATGCATCTCGATAAGGTCTAAGTCTTGTAGGGTGATACCAGCGCGATCTAAGGCTATTGGCGTTGCATAAGACGGCCCCATCAACATATCTTCCCAAACATCAATGCCAGCAAAAGCATAGCTTCTAATGTAACCCAATATTGGTAAGCCTAGGGCTTTGGCTTTATCTTCTCGCATTAACAATACCGCGGCTGCGCCGTCGGTAAGCGGCGTGGCATTAGCGGCTGTCACAGAGCCGTGTTTACGGTCAAAAACGGGCTTTAATTTGGCTAATTTTTCTTCACTTGAGTCACCACGAACATTGTTGTCACGGCTAATTGCGGTTTTGTAAGGCTCTGGATAAGCGGTCATTACCTCATCATCAAGCTTGCCTTCTTCCCAGGCTTGATAGGCTAAATGATGCGACCGAGCAGCCAATTTATCTTGTTCTGCACGCGCTATACTGTGGGTTTTTGCCATTTGCTCAGCAGTTTGTCCCATTGAGATACCCGTTGAATATTCCGCCACTGCAGGTGGCACCGGCACCAAATCTTTAATACGCAGCTTTTTAATAATGTTCCAACGTTGTCCGGCTGTACGCGCCTTTGATAAACCCAGTAAACTGCGAGCCAGCTTTTTGCTAACACCAATAGGTAATACTGATGACGAATCAGCCCCACCCGCAATGCCGCAATCAATAGTGCCTGCCATAATCGACTCTGCTACGTTAACGGCAGCTTGAAAACTGGTAGCACAAGCGCGCGAGACACTGTAGGCGTCGGTAGAGACATCAAGCGGCGTGCCTAATACGATTTCTCGAGCGATATTCGGCGCGGCGGGCATCTGCACCACTTGGCCAAACACCAGTTGTTGAATTTCTTTAACATCGAGGTCTACGCGTTTAATTAATTCGTTAACCACCATTTTGCCAAGATCTACGGCGGGTACATCCTGATAAGCGGTAGACTGTCGGGCGAACGGCGTACGCAAACCGGCTACCACTGCGATTCGAGCCCCACTGGCGGTCTTTAAAGATTGTTGTTGGTGCATTCAATATATCCTTAACAAGTTAAGAGGTCCGACCTCATGGGTTTATATTAACTAATTATTCACATAATTCAAACAAGTGATTAAAACTTGTGTTAAGCCGTCAAATTTTAAGGAAAAATTTTGCGCCTAGCGCAGAGTGCTTTATCATCCGCAAGCGAGAGACAATTCAGAGGATAGAATGAGCAATAACAATTTATCGGCCATAAGAGATTATCTTAATCAAAGCATTGTTGGCCAATCAGAATTTATTGAACAATTACTTGTCGCCTTACTCTCCGATGGGCATATTTTAGTTGAAGGTCCGCCGGGGCTGGCAAAAACACGCGCAGTAAAAGCCTTATCAGAGTGTATTGAGGGTGACTTTCATCGAGTTCAGTTTACACCAGACTTATTGCCGGCTGATCTCACGGGTACCGATATTTTTCACCCCGAAACTGCCAGTTTTAGTTTCCAAAAAGGGCCCATTTTTCACAACCTGGTATTGGCCGACGAAATTAACCGCGCCCCCGCTAAAGTACAATCAGCCTTACTAGAAGCGATGGCGGAGCAACAAATTACCGTGGGTAGCACTAGCTACGCCTTACCAAAACTGTTTATGGTAATGGCAACTCAAAACCCAATTGAACAAGAAGGCACCTATCCGCTGCCTGAAGCCCAGCTAGATCGCTTCATGTTCAAATTGTGTTTAGACTACCCCGATGCAGAAAACGAACTAAAAATTCTGCAACTCACCGAGCGAGAAGCCAAGCAAGTTCACTTACGTAAACCAGAACCTCTCACTCAGCAGAAACTTTTTGCCTTGCGTCGTGCAATTTTAGAAGTACACATTGCCCCACAGCTTAACCAGTATATTGTTGACTTGGTTGTGGCTACTCGCCAACCCGAGCGTTATACCGATGAGTTTAGCCAATGGTTAGAGTTTGGTGCCAGCCCTAGAGCCAGTATTTCGTTGGCCAGAGCAGCTAGAGCCAAAGCATGGCTAGATGGGCGTGATTTTGTGAGCCCAGGCGATATCCAACAATTGGCCTATCCAGTATTACGTCATCGCTTGTTATTAAGTTACCAAGCCCAAGCGAAAGGGATACAAGCCGATGCTGTCATACAGCGTCTTATTGAATTGGTAGCCTTTGCCTAATGAACACCATCACCCGTCAATCTCCAGTTAGTCTCGACATCGAACAACTGATAGAAGCCAGAGCGATTCATCTCAATATGCCCCCTTGGCGTCAAGTATCGAGTAATCGAAGCGGTAATCGCTTGAGTAAAGTACGTGGTCGAGGCATGGAGTTTGATGAAGTGCGGCATTATCAGGCTGGTGATGACATACGTTGTATTGATTGGCGCGTGACCGCTCGCACCGGTAAAACGCATACCAAGCTATTTCGCGAAGATCGCGAACATCCCGTGTTCATTTTCTTGGATTTATCACACTCAATGTATTTTGGCAGTGGCGATAAACTCAAGTCGGTATTTGCTAGCGAGTTGGCCGCTTGCTTAGGTTGGAATGCCCAACAACTCGGTGAGCGAGTAGCGTTAATGCTGCACCTTGGCGAACACAGTCATAATGAAAAACCGGCCGCCAGTAAAACCCATTGGTTAGCCCAACTAAATAGCATTGCAGAGCAACATAATCGGCAGTTTGCGGCACTCAGTAGCCAGCGAATAGGCAATATGTCACCTAATCAAAACTTAGAAACGCTCTGCCAACTGGTTAAAACCGGTTATCAAGTGCATCTAATTAGTGATTTTTACCATTTTGACCAAGCTGCAGCATTGCACTTGCAACGTTTGTCTAATCACAACCAAGTATTTGCTTGGCAAATTAGCGATCCTTTAGAGCAACAGCTGCCAAAATCTTCAAGTAGCCAGCAATTACAGGTAAGTAATGGCCACTCTGAAGGCTATTTACAGCCAGATAATAAATCGTTTCGCCAACAGTTTAAACGTTTAGCGAACCAGCGCCAGCAAATCATTGATGGCATGCTGCAGCAAGCGCGAATTCCTCATCAGCATTTTTCAACAGCGTTAGAGTGGCAGGACTATGCCTGAGCAAAGTGACCTACTAGCAAATTTAGAAGATATTATTCTACCCACCCATTATGAAACGGCCCTCCCAGCGATGGGTTGGTGGCTATTAGCCATGGTGATTATTGCGGTATTGGTTGGCTTGTTGTTTTCCAGTTGGCGTTATTGGCAATTGTGTAAACCTCGCCGTGAAGCCTTACAGCTACTAAATCAAGCAGAACTGACCTTGAGTGAAACCAACCAATTAATGAAACGTTTGGCCTTAAGTTATTACCCAAGGCAACAAGTGGCGTCACTCAGTGGTGAGGCTTGGCTGAGCTTTCTCGATAGCACGCTTAAGGGCAATAGCAGCGCATTTATATCGATTAAGCAACAGTGGCAACAACAATTGTACGCGCCTTCGCCTAGTACACTAGATGCTGATACTGCAGCCCTATGTAAGCGTTGGGTAAGAAATCTACGCCCACCGGTTAATTTACGTTCTTTTTTATCCTTAGCTGCCGCCAGCAACCAACAATCGGGAATAACAAGGGGCCAAGATGTTTGAATTTGTATGGCCTTATGCTTTTTTTGCTATCCCTTTATTGTGGCTAGTGGAACGCTTTAGCCAATCTCAGCAAAGCCAACAAGCAGAACAATTGCTCAATACCAGCCTGCCTTACACACAGCAGCAAGCTGAATTAGATAAACCAAACAGCCCACTAAAACAAAGTTTGCGTTGGGCAATTTGGCTACTGTGTCTGACGGCTTTAGCTAGACCAGTGTGGTTAGACGATCAAGTTCAGGGGATTAATGAACAGGGCCGAGATTTACTGTTGTCGGTTGATATGTCGAGCAGCATGCAAATCAAAGATATGCAACTCGACGGCGAGGCGGTAGATAGGCTAACGGCCCTTAAATATTTATTGAAAGAATTTATTGAACAACGTCGAGGTGACCGCCTTGGTATGATTTTATTTGCCGACCACGCCTACTTATCTTCTCCCTTGAGTTTTGATGTCGATTCTTTGCTGGTTCAGGTGGATGAACTTGTTCATGGTTTAGTCGGTGATAGAACTGCCATCGGCGAAGGCATAGGGCTTGGCATTAAACAGCTAATGAACCACCCTGCCGAGCAACGGATACTTATTTTACTCACCGATGGGCAAAACACCTCCGGAGCAGTTGAGCCGATACAAGCCGCTGAGATGGCTGCCAAAAGCCAAGTAGTTATTTATACCATAGGGGTTGGCGCAGATGAGTTTTACCAACAAACACTATTTGGAACGCGCAAAGTTAACCCTTCTCAAGACTTAGATGAACAGCTATTGCAAGAAATTGCAGGCATGACCGGCGGGAAGTACTACCGTGCTCGAAGCACTGACGAGCTAGCACAAATATATCAAGAAATTGGCGCTTTAAACCCGATGTCTGAAGCCCAGCAATACTATCGCCCACAATACGAATTGTATTACTGGCCGCTTTCTTTGCTCACCCTGCTGCTGCTAGCTGCCTTAATTGGCCCTTTGCTTAGCCAGCGCTTTAGTAGAGAGGCCCAATAATGGTTACGACCAATTTAGTGCGCCCCCAAAGGCAGCGACTAGCAAGCTTAATCCGTCCTTTCTGCCCTTTGGTTGCTCAAAGCTTTATTAAGGAGGCACGGTAATGTTAGATATCAGTTTATTGCGCCCCGAATGGCTGTTATTAAGCCCCTTGTTATTACTACTATTGCTTAAAAAACAGCAACGAGAGCAATCTGCATGGAGCCAACTACTCAGCCCTGGCATTGCTAAATACCTCATCACCTCGCCCCAGCAAGCTAAACGCTCACAATGGTCACTAGCAGGCTTATTTAGTTTAATCATACTGGCACTCAGCGGCCCCAGCATCGTCAGCGATGATGTTCCACTCTACCGAGAAGGCAGTGCGCGGGTATTAATCATGGATATGTCCTACTCCATGCGCGCTCGTGACGTAAAACCCGACCGAGTTGAGCTGGCAAAATACAAAGCCTTAGATTTATTATACCAATGGCAAGACGGCGAAACGGCACTAATTGCATACGCCGGTGATGCTTTTGTATTAAGTCCCTTAAGCAGCGACACCAATACGCTGGCTAACTTGGTTCCCCACCTAAAACCAGAGTTAATGCCCAGTCATGGCTCAGCCCTTAATTTGGCGATTGAACAAGCCGCCGAGTTGATTAAACAAGCCGGCTATGCCACAGGCGATGTGGTATTAATTGGGGACGGTATTAGTGAGCAACAAATGACCAAGAGTTTAGCTAGCCTGCAACGGCACAACTTGCGTTTCTCTATGTTGGCACTAGGTACCGAAGAAGGCGCGCCAATTCCATTGGAAAATGGCAGCATGCTTAAAGATCAATATGGCAGCATTGTTATCCCTAAGTTACAAGCCGAGTATTTTTTGCCCTTGTGTCAACAAACCGCAGGGATTTGCCAACTGATAAGTGCCGATAACAGTGATATTGAAAAACTCGGCTCATTACGAAGCCGCAATAGCGAGCAAAACCAAGTTAGCGCGCAGCAAGGGCAAATAAGACAAGATGTGGGTTACTACCTACTACCGTTTATTCTATTGCTATTACTCAACAGCGTTCGCCGTGCCGAGCTATTAATGCTTAGTATAACGATAGGCGTGTTTACGCTACCTAAACCTGCTACAGCCGCTGATATCTGGCAGAATGACGCCCAACAAGCACACCAAGCCTTTGAGGCAGAGCAATATCAACAAGCCGCAGAACTGTTTAACGATTCTAGCTGGAAAGCCTCGGCGCTATATCGAGCCGGTGAATATCAGCAAGCTCAGCAACTGTTCTCTCAAGATGACAGCGCTGAAGGTTGGTTCAACCAAGGTAATTCCCTCACTCAGCTTGGTCACTACCCTGAAGCAATATCTGCCTATGAGCAGGCTTTGCAACGCCAGCCTGATTTAGAAGCCGCTAGCCATAACAAAGGGCTGGTTGAAAAACTGCTTGAACAACAGCAAAACCAGCAGCAACAATCAGAGCAATCGAAGGATGATTCAGAGCAATCTCAAGAAAACAATGAGCAACAGCAATCGGCCGATTCTCAATCGTCACAGCAAAACGACGACTCAGACACTGCGCAAGAACAACAAGCCGCAGAGGAAGACCCCGACCAACAGCAACCAAATGAACAACAGCAAGCCGAACAAGCCGAAGCGACTGAGCCAGCAGAAGACGATGAACAGCAAAGCGCGCAAGCGGGTTCACCAAGCGGTGAGCCATTGGATAAAGATCAGCTAGAACAATGGTTGGATGAACTGCCTAACGACCCTAGCTTATTGCTACGCAACAAAATGTACCTTGAATACCAAAAACGCCGTCGTCAACCCAGCAATCAGGAGAATTGGTAAGTGAAAGCGCTCAGCCTTTGTATTATTCTTTTACTTAGCTTAAACAGTTATGCCACTACTGAAGTAACCGCTACCGTCAGTCAAAATCCGGTCGCTGTTGGGCAAGCCTTCACCCTAGAAATCATCGCTGATGACACCCTGCCAGCCAGCGAATTTGATTCATCGGTATTGCTACGCCAAAACTTTGTGGTTGGCAGCACTTCTACGGGTAGGCAGCACACGAGTATCAATGGGGTGTCATCCACCCAAACCCGTTGGACAACCACCTTGTTAGTGCGAGAAGAAGGCAGCTACCTGATCCCCTCTTTCAGTATTGGCGGCCAGCAAACCATCCCTATTCAACTAAAAGCTAAAACCATTGCAGCCATAGAGCCAAGCAAAGACCAAGTGCGCATGGAAGTGAGCCTCGACAATGCGCAAGTATATATCGGCCAGCCGGTGCGTTTTACTGCAAAAATATGGGTGGCCAATAGTTTAGATCAAGCCAATATTATTGCCCCAAGTATGTTAGGCGCAAAAATTGAGAAGCTAGGTGATGACAAACAAGATTTAGAGATTGTAGACGGTAAGCGTTATCGCACACTATTACGCCACTGGCTGATCACCCCAGAAAAAGCCGGTCAATTTGAGGTAAAAGGTCCACGTTTAAGTGGGCTTGCCAATGATATTAACCGCCGAGCTCGCCCGGTAGATATCGCCGCTCAAACCTTATCTTTAGAAGTAAAAGCACCGCCTGCTGATTTCCCAGGCACCTGGCTCCCCTCTACCGACGTGCTGCTCTATGAAGAAATCCAACCTTTGCAAAGTGATTATCAACAAGGCCAAGCCTTTACTCGCATTATCAATTTAACCATTGCAGGTATTACTGAAGCGCAGTTACCCGAGATAAGCATCGACTACGGTGATAATTTTCGGGTTTACCCTGAAGACTATCAAGACCGAACCATCGTCAAAGACGGCATTGTATTCGCGCAGCGCAGCTTAAATGTTGCACTCATCCCGGTAAACACTGGCGAGCTGAGTCTGCCGGGCTGGTCGGTCCCTTGGTGGGATTTAGGCAGCGACCAATTGGCCACGGCAAAAATAGCCGAGCGAACAATGACTGTCGTAGCCGCACCAATTAATCAACAATTGGCAAACTTGCAGCCAAGCGCCACAGACACCCCACAAGCACCTAGCCAAGCGACCACTTCAATTTGGACATGGCTATTTGCGATAGCTTGGCTAGTGACTTTAGGACTATTAGTATGGAGTGTGAAACGTCGCCGCGGCGCCCCCCTTCAGCAGTCTGAACAACCACCAAGCCCTGAACAAGCTGATGGCTTAAACAATCAACCTTGGCAACGATTTGCTAATGCTTGCCAGCAGCAACAGAGCCAAGTAGCAGAACACGCCTTGCGTCAATGGCTAAACCAACAGCCAACGTCGCGTGAATTAGAGATGCAACTACAGCAACTATCTCGGGAAAACTGGGGGAATAATGCGCAAGCAGCGCTAGATTTGAAGCAGTTTTATCAGCAGTGCGCCAGTATTAAGAAAAAGTTAAAGGCTAAAAAAGAGCAAGGCCAGTCGGCACTGTCCTCGCTCAACCCTTAAGCGGTTAGCGGTTAAGGCTTAATTGAAAGATTAAGCTTTCTGCTTGGCAGGCAAAAGTGAAAGACGCGTTTAATTTAACCCCGCCTTCTACGGAGCTGATGTCGCTAGTGATCTCGCAAGGATCTGATTCGGCCTTGCGTGCTTTTTCAATTAAATTAGCTAATCTTGCTTCCGCTAGCGCTTGTTCTGCAAACCCTTCTTCAACAACAGCGGTAAGCTCTTCACCGTCGATTACCGCACCTACATCTACACAACAGCAAGTTTGTGATTCTTCTAATTTAGTTTTCATCAATTTTCCTTTATTTTTGCGACCGACCTTACTATTCACACAACTTAAACTAAGGCGCGATCAGGTGTACAATGTGTACCACATAGGCAGTTAACTCTCTTTGATACGTATCATAACAGATTAGTCTTAGGCGTTTTATCTAGGAATTTACATGGTTGTTGATTTTTTTCGAAAGAAAAAGCAAACCGACTCGGTCATGTCGGGTATGGAAGCAAAACAAAAACGTTATGAAGCCCTCGTGCAGGCTTATAATCGAGATATTTATCGTTACGCCTATTGGCTGGTACACGATAAACACATTGCCGAAGACATTGTTCAGGAAACTTTTCTGCGAGCATGGCGATCGCTCGATAGCCTAAAAGACGAAAAAGCGGCTAAGTCGTGGTTAATCACCATATTACGACGCGAGAATGCGCGACGGTTTGAGCGCAAACAGTTTAATTTGGTGGATATCGAAGACCACTCGGTGGCCGATGTTCATTCAACATCCACCGAACAGCAAATTGAAAATGTATGGCTAAGGCGGCAGATTGACAAGCTTGCTCCCGAATACAAAGAACCGCTGTTGCTGCAAGTGATTGGTGGTTTTAGTGGGGACGAAATTGCTGAGATGTTAGAACTGAACAAAAACACCGTGATGACACGTTTGTTTCGCGCCCGCAATCAACTAAAAGAAGCCTTAGAAGATGGCCAAAATCGAGGACACAGTAATGGATGAGCTAGAGTTTCGCCGCCAGTTGTATACCAATCCTCGTGAACGCAACGACGCGCTCATCGAGGAAGCGACCAGAACCAGCAAAAACAAGCAACTATTTGATGATATGCAACAGTTCGAAAGTAAATTAGAACAAGCACTAAATGTAGATGTGCCAGATGCATTGGCTGAACGTTTAATTTTGAGCCAAAGCTTTGATGACTCGCAGTTGCGTTACAAACGCAAAACCCGTTTTCACCTTGCGGTGGCTGCGTCTGTCGCCTTTGCGGTGGGTATCAGCATCAATTTTAACCCGTGGCAAACTAGCGAAAGTCACGACATGGGGCAAATAGCACTCCATCATGTTTACGATGAAATGCCCTACATTAGTGGTGTGGATGAACAACCTAACTTACAAACAATTAATGCTAAGCTGGTGCGTTATGGTGCTAGCTTTGACCAAATCCCTGGCGATGTCGTGTACGTAAACCATTGTGCTTATGCTGGTAGTCCCGCTTTTCACATGGTAATGAAAGGAAAAATGGGCTCTAACATCAATGTGTTTGTGGTGCCTAAATCAACCGAACTACAGGCGGTTGAAAGCTTTGCTGATAAGAAGATGCACGGTATGGTTACCGCCTTAAACAATGCCAGTTTAGTGGTCGTAGGCGAGCGAAATGAACCCATAGAAAAAACCGTGGAAGCCCTCACTCACGATCTAAATCAGTCAATATAATGTGCTTTACCCGCCAACATTAACGATTAACAGCGTTAATGTTGGCAAAGCCATATTAGCTTTTGTTATTCTCACACCAATATCTGCAAATCACCCATTCTGCTTTTATTTTCAAGCTAACTCACAAGTTAAACGCCTGTTTAACTTTTGTGCGGCAGCTCGAAGTTTTGACAAAAATAATTAACACTTGCTTAACATTTTATTAAATTACCCCTAATCTGGTCAGAGGTCAGTGGTCTGACTTGGTGTAATTATAATAACTTAACCCCGTTATAAAGAGGGAACGATGAAAATAAGGAAATTACCACTCGCACTTATTGCTGCGTCTGCAACACTTACTGCCACTGAGCTTAGCGCCGCTGGCTTTCAATTGGTTGAGCATTCGGCGACAGGCTTAGGCCGCTCTTTTGCCGGTGAAGCGGCGATTGCCGACAATGCAGCGGTTATGGCGCGTAACCCCGCTGCCATGGCGATGTTTGATAGCATCGCTGTCTCTGGTGCCTTAAGCTACATCGCTCCTGACGTTTACGTTAAAGGAAATACAGGCGTAGACAGTATCGATAATGCCTTAACTAATAATGATGTTGTTCCTGGTGCGGCGGTACCGGCTGGCTATTTCATCCAACCCTTGAACGACCAGTGGGCCTGGGGGGTAGGCATGTTCTCTAACTTTGGTTTGTCCACTGACTACCCTGCAGATTACGCTGCTGGTTCTCTAGCCGGTCAAACTGAGCTAATTACTTTGAACCTAAACCCAAATGTTTCTTACCGCATCAATCAACAATTTAGTATTGGTGCAGGGGTGAACGCAGTTTATGGCACCGCTAAGCTAGTGCGTAACTTTGGCACTGGTGGTCCCTTCCCTGCCGATGGTACAGCGGCTTCTTTAGAAGGTGACGGCTGGGGCTTTGGTTGGAATGTTGGCGCCTTATGGGAAGTTAATTCAAACCACCGTTTTGGTATTAGCTACCGCTCTAAGGTCGATTTAGGTTTTGAAGGTGATTTCCATTCAGATATTCCAGAAGGACTAAGTGATAATCCCTACGGAACGGGCGGTGAAACTATTCCCGGTGAGCTCACCCTTAACCTTCCCGATATTTTCGAGTTTTCAGGTTATAACCGTTTAAATGATGCCTTTGCGGTTCACTACAGCTATGTATGGACCGGCTGGAGTACTTTCCAAGAAATTAACGCCACCTCTGAGGGCATTGGCAGTGTGTTAAACAAACAAGAGAAGTTTAGCAACTCTTACCGCGTTGCCTTTGGCGGTACGTGGTACTTAAATCCTGCTTGGGAATTGCGCGCCGGTATGGCTTTTGACCAAAGCCCATCACGTACCCATAAAACCATTAGTATTCCGGATAACGACCGTTACAACTATGGCTTAGGTTTCACTTACCACCTCAGTGAAAAAGGCAGCTTAGATGCTGGCTTTACCTACATTCAAGGTAAAGAAGGTAGCTTTAATGAAGAAGGTGTAGAGTTTGTATCTAAGGGCGATGCCTATATTGCCGCCATTCAATACAACCATAGCTTCTAATTATTAAGCCGCCAGTGACTCGCTGGCGGCTGTTGTTCATTTGACCAATCACCGCTTAGCAACCACGCTTTAGTCACTTCCACTTTATTTTGAGGTAACAATGGCCACAACGCCAACGCCTTTTACGATTAGTGATTTAGCCAAAGAATTTGCCATTAGCACCCGCAGTATTCGTTTCTACGAAGACCAAGGACTATTGCAACCATTACGCGTAGCCAGTAAAAGACTCTACAGTAAACATGATAAGTTACGGCTTAAGCTAATTTTGCGGGGCAAACGTTTAGGCTTTTCCTTAAATGAAATTAAAGAACTATTTGACCTCTATGACGCCAAGTTAAACAGCAGTCATGAAGTCGTTAATCTACTGGATAATATTAAGCTTAGAAAAAGAAGTTTATTACAGCAGCTTGAAGACATTCAGGTTGTATTAATGGAGTTGAAATCAGCAGAGCGTCGCTGTAGCAACGCCCTCACTGATCTTAATCAATCTAATAAAGCTTAATGCTCGCCCGCGTTACCTTGAATAAAGTGCTTACGGCACAACGATACGTAACGTTCATTACCGCCAATTTCTATTTGTAAGCCCTCACTCACCACTTGACCATTTTGATCAATGCGCGCGTTAAAGTGCCCCTTATTGCCACACCAACAAATGGTTTTTAGTTCTTCCAGTTTGTCCGCCAAACATAGTAAATGATAAGCACCTTCAAACAACTCACCCATAAAGTCAGTTTTTAACCCGTATACCATAACCGGTATATTCAGCTCATCCACGACTTTGGCTAACTGGTAGACTTGGTCGCGGCTTAAAAACTGCCCTTCATCGACAATCACTACATCTTGTTTACTGGATTGATGTTTGTTAATTACCAAGTCAAACAAGTCTTGTTGTTTATTAAAGGTTTCAGCCTCAAGTGACAAACCGACTCTTGCTTTAATTACCCCGACACCATCGCGAGTATCCAACGCTGGAATTAAAGCCAACGGGCACAAACCTCGCTCTAGATAATTAAAGTGAGCTTGAATCAACTGCGTTGATTTGCCTGAATTCATTGCTGCATATTTAAAATGTAGTGAAGCCATTTACAACTCTGTTCCTAAATAATTTTACGCACACGCTTTCGCGGACGATTGCTGTAATTGATACAAACCCGCAGTGAGCAGACCAAATAACACCAAACCAACCGATAAGGCCGTCATAACACTGCCGCTGAAGCCCATCACTAAGTAGCTAACAATGCTAATAGCAGCGACCAATAGCGCATAAGGTAGCTGAGTGGCTACATGGTCTATATGGTGACAAGCTGCGCCCGTCGAAGACAAAATAGTGGTATCAGATATCGGTGAACAATGATCACCAAATACTGCACCCGCTAATACCGCTGACAGCATAGGCAGAATTAACGCCACATCACTGGCCACCGCCATGTCAGCCGCAATCGGTAACATGATGCCGAATGTTCCCCAGCTAGTGCCCGTTGAAAACGCCATAATACCAGCCAGAACAAAAATAAGAACCGGTAACATTGCCGGATTAATCGCGCCATGTAGTTTTGATGCTAGGTACTTACCGGTTTCCATATCACCAATAACGCCGCTGATTGACCAAGCAAATAACAAGATCAGGATAGCCGGGCTCATGGCTTTAAGCCCTAGCCATATGGCATTAACTAATTGAGAGGCGGTTAATGACTGTTTGACAGCAAAAGCGATACTCACCGCTAAGCCTACTAGGCCACCATACACTAGGGATAAGGTGACATCGGTATTTTCTAGAGCGGCCAATAAACTAAAGCTTTGCTCTTGGTCAAGAGCTTGCGCCCCTGTCACGACGAAGCTAATAAAAGTGACGGCGGTTAGTAATAAAATTGGTAACACCAAACCCAATGGTGACCCATTACTGGCCTCAAACTGATGATTAACACTACCGGCAGGCTCTCCTTTGCTGCTATCAAACAACTCGCCTTGCTGAGCGGCAGTTTCGTGCTTCTTCATTGGGCCAATATTGAGGTTGAAATAGGCGACAGTTAAAGCCATTAATAAGGCGAATATCGCATAAAAGTTCAGTGGGACCATCGTAGCAAACGCGGCCAGTGGAGTGATATCGGTAATACCATGGGTAACCAAAATACCACCCACTAAGGCGATAATGTATGCGCCCCAGCTAGATAATGGCATTAATACACACATCGGCGCAGCGGTTGAATCGAGTAGATATGCCAGCTTGGCGCGGGATACGCCGGCTTGATCGGTTAACGGACGAGCGACACTGCCAACCGCAAGGCTGTGAAAATAGTCATCAACAAACACGACAAAGCTTAATAGGGCGGTGGTTACCGTAGCATGGCGCTTAGTTTTGATTCGCGTTTTGGCCCATTCAGCAAAAGCATGGGTAGAGCCGGTGGCGGTCATTAAACTGGTCATGCCCCCTAACAGCAGCAGAAACACTATAATTTGCGAGTTCCACAAATTCATTGCGCCGTCTTCCCAAACTAAACCCACGGTTAGCTGCGCTAAGTATTCGCTGCTGCCAGTGAAAGAGTAACCACTCAGTAAAAAGGCGCCAGTAACAATGCCACAGCTTAAGGCGAGTATCACCCTACGAGTTGCAAGTGCAACCACAAGGGCAATAACAGGAGGTAAAATTGACAATAAGGAGTCGGTATATGGAATTGTTTGCATGAGTTCTCTATTTGTATTGTAGAGAGCAAACCGAGTTGGACTTCATCATTTGAAGGCAGGACTCTGTAGCTCTCCATAGTGTTAACTATGACAATGCTGTACTTATTAAATACAGCACCAGCAATATTCCCAGATAAGGTTTATTGCTTCGGCACCAGCCCCTTTCACGCAAAATCATTGGCATCACCCCATATTGCGCTACTTTTGACTGACGCTCCTCTACATATCAGTATTAGTGACTGAATTGTACCGTAAAAACCAGAATTAACAACCTAAAATTTGCGAAAAAGCCAAGCCAGTTAATAGTGACAAAATGGCTTATTTGTAAGTAGTTAATTGACAATGCAAGTTATCTAATTAATATTTGTTGTGAAGGTTAAATATATAAATATAAAAGTAGGGGTAACATGAGCGATTTCATTAAAGTGTTTTTAAACGCAAGAAGCTTAAAAGCAGCCACCAAAGAATTATCTATCGAACAAATTGAAGAAAGCTATAATAAATTAAAGTCAATTCTCGACGACCGTTATCAAGCGCAACAAGAAGAAGAAAAACAGTTACAAGAAAAACGTGAAAAGCTTGAAAAATATAAAGCGCTACTAGAGCAAGACGGTATTGATCCTAGCGAATTATTGTCAATGATCGAACAAGCGCCAGTAAAAGAACGTAAAAAACGTCAACCTTTACCTGCTAAATATAAATTTGTTGACGAAAATGGCGAAGAAAAAACGTGGACAGGTCAAGGCAGAACGCCATCACCAATTCAAAAAGCCATTAAAAATGAAGGTAAATCTAAAGACGATTTTCTTATCTAAATAGAGTGCTAACTAAAAGCGAGCGATAAGCTCGCTTTTTTTTTAACGGCTAAGATTACGAGCCGAAACCATTAGGATTACCTTGCTGCCAACGCCACGAGTCTTCTGCCATATCTGCCAAGCTTAATTCTGCTTGCCAATCTAACTCCTGCTTAGCCAAAGAAGGATCTGAATAACAGGCGGCTATATCGCCAGGTCGGCGCGGGGCGACTTTATAATTAATGGTTTTACCTGACACCGCCTCAAAAGACTTAATCATATCAAGTACACTATAACCCTGCCCTGTCCCCAAGTTATAGGTGACAAGGCCAGCATTGCCCGCCAATTTGTCTAACGCTTTTAAATGCCCTTTGGCTAAATCAACAACGTGAATATAGTCACGCACCCCAGTACCATCAGGCGTATTGTAGTCGTCGCCAAACACACTAAGCTGGGCTAAACGGCCCACCGCCACTTGAGTAATATAAGGCACAAGGTTATTGGGGATACCATTAGGGTCTTCTCCTATTAACCCAGATTTATGAGCCCCCACGGGGTTAAAGTAACGTAATAGCGCAATGTTCCAACTGCTGTCAGATTTATATAAATCACCCAGCATTTCTTCAACAATAAGTTTTGAGCGGCCATAAGGGTTAGTCGCCCCCGTTGGAAAGCTCTCTATAATTGGTACCGTTGCTGGGTCACCATAAACCGTTGCCGAGGAACTAAATACCAGGTTTTTTATATTAAACTGAGCCATTACCTCACATAATACCAACGTACCGGACACATTATTTTGATAATAATGAAGCGGCATTTGGGTAGATTCGCCCACCGCTTTTAGCCCGGCAAAATGTATTACTGCAGTGATGTTATTTTTAGAAAATATTTCAATTAACGCCTCTTTATCCAAAACATCAGCTTGATAAAAAGTCGCCCTTTTCCCACATATTTGCTCAACGCGATCAAGCGAGGTTTGATGAGAATTGCACAAGTTATCAACGACGATAACTTCCTCGCCTTGATTGAGTAATTCCACTACAGTGTGGCTGCCAATATACCCCGCACCACCGGTCACTAATATAGCCATAATAATCCTTAATTAAGAAAGCTTGGTAATTTTTTGAAATAGATTTAGTGTCATAGCAACTCAACCTATTCCAATGTATTTATGAGTTTGTAAAGACAAACACCGGTTATTTTTAATACATCTATCAATACACAATTTAGTCGTTCTTGCATGTTGGCTAATAGCTTGCAGACAAACCATTACGTCCTTATTACTTGAGCCGCACAATAATAATTGCTTTAAATTGTCGATGTCTTTCACCCTACTCTACTGGGTGTTTTATTTCGCATGACTGAGAAGTTTACCCAACGCGACATATCACCACTAACACCGATGAGGGTGACGAGTGCTTGTTCATCGGCTAGGTTTACCGGCCAAGTTTGCTTGAACCACACTAAACCCACCAGTTCACTACCTTGTAAGCGAACAAAAACCGCAGCGGCTCCGGCATGAAATTCATCGCTTAGAAAGGTTTCAAATATCGCATTAACCGGCAAATAGCCCGCTTACATTTGTATCCCAATTGATAATAAGCGAAAATCAATAGCAATATTAAACCACATTTTTAAGTGCAAACAATGAAAGAAAAGGCAGTCGTCATTTATTCTGGCGGAATGGATTCTTTTACGGTATTACATAAAACGCTTGAACAAGGTCTTCAGCCCTTCGCTCTCAGTTTTAACTATGGCCAGCGCCATATTAAAGAGTTGGATTATGCTAAAAAGGTCTGTAATGATCTGAGTCTGGAACACAAAATTGTTGATATTAGTAGCATCAATCAATTGTTAGCCGGTTCATCTCTGACTTCAGATCTCGACATTCCTGAAGGGGATTACCAAGAAGAATCGATGAAATCTACTGTAGTGCCCAATCGAAATATGATTTTGCTCTCTTTAGCCATTGCTTATGCAGTATCAATTGGCGCTAAAAAAGTATTCTATGGGGCACACTCTGGTGATCACGCCATTTATCCGGATTGTCGACCAGAATTCGTCAATAAAATGAATGATGTCAGCTTAGTGGCCAACTATGACCCAGTAGAAGTGATAAGCCCTTACTTGCTGCAATCAAAAATAGAAATACTACAAGATGGTTTACGCATGAACTTAGATTATGCGCAAACTTGGACCTGTTATAACGGCCGCGAACAAGCTTGTGGAAAATGCGGAGCCTGTCAGGAACGTCTGGAAGCATTTCAGTTAAACGGCCTTAACGACCCGCTAAGCTACGAGCATCAAGGATAAATGCTGTACCTTGGATCAACCGCCGACGCTGCTAACTATGTATAGTATTTTGCTGAAACGTTTTTGGTATTTATGGCTGATGATAGCATTATCTTGGTTATTATTACCCCATAGTGATTGGGCAAGTTGGCACTTGAAACAGATCCAAGCAGGCCAATACTGGCGCATATTAAGCGGTAACTTTTGTCACAATAATTTCATTCACTGGTTAATGAATGTCGCCGCCCTAACCCTCATTTATTTTATCTATGATGAACGTTTATCCAATCGCCATTTTTTGCTAATCAGTATCACTATAAGCAGTATTGGCGGTTATGCCTTACTTTACGCAAACTATGCAGAGTACGTTGGGCTGTCTGGTTTAATACATGGCTTGTTGGCCTACGCAGCAAGTGTAGATGTGATCAAAGGTAACGCTAAAATTGGCGGTTTAGTGTTAGCTGGCTTGTCTATAAAACTACTACTAGAACAACTGTACGGCGGTGACCCATGGGTCAAACAAATGATAGGCATTGATGTTGCTATCAACGCCCACCTGTATTTCGCAGTGGTGGGTGTTTTAATGGCGCTGGCTTATTTAGTTGTGAAGAAAGCCAGCACACCAGTTGCTCGCTAAGCTAACAATTGTTGGTTAATCGCGCTAAGCACTTCAGCAGGAGCTTCAGCTTTAGTGATAGGCCTTCCTATCACTAAATAGTCAGAACCCGCTCTAATCGCTTCTAGCGGTGTCATGATTCGACGTTGGTCGCCTTGATCACTGCCTGCTGGTCTAATACCCGGTGTAATTAACGAGAAGTCTACACCCAGTAGTTTTTTCAGTGATTGAGCTTCATGTGCTGAGCAGACAACACCGTCTAAACCACACTGCTTAGTTAAAGTGGCTAAGCGCTCTACCTGTTGCTGGGGGCTAATGGTAATGCCCAGTTCAGTTAAATCCGATTGATCCATGCTGGTTAAAACGGTAACGGCGATCAGCTTAGGGCGTTTATCGCCGTAAGGTTCTAAAGCGGCTTTAGCGGCTTCCATCATTCTTCTTCCGCCACTCGCGTGAACGTTCACCATCCATACGCCTAACTCAGCAGCGGCACTCACAGCCTTAGCAACGGTATTTGGAATATCATGAAACTTAAGATCTAAGAAAACCTCAAAACCACGTTGATGCAGTGTATTGACCAGCTCAGGTCCAAATAAAGTAAACATCTCTTTACCCACTTTTAGCCGACATGAACCAGGCTCAAGCTGAGCAACAAAGTTCAAACACTCTTTTAGATCCGCGTAATCTAAGGCGACTAATACTTTAGGGTCTTGCATTGGTTCTATTCTCCGTCGAGTCCCATTATCGGTTTTACTGTTCCCCAGCTTTTACAAGAAGGGCAATGCCAGTAAATTGAATGCGATGTAAAACCACATCGTCGACACTGATAATGGGGTTTAATTTTAAGTTGTTGTGTGACTAGACCACGTAATACTTGTAAGCTCTGCTTGGCTTGGCCTTCTTCAGCCGAGTTTAAGTGTAGTCCCATTAAGTGGTGAAACCCTTTCATGGTGGGGTTACGTTTAAGTTCATCGGCTAATAAATCTTGCGCTTGCTCTACGCCGTGCACTTCTTGATAAACTGCTGACAGCTCTACCACTACGCTAGCGCTGCTTTTTAGAGACAAGCAATATTCTAAAAATTGCTGATAGTATTCAGGCTTACCCATTTGTTCACTACAAGATTTATAGATAGCTAAGGCGTCAGAGGCGAAGTCTATATCCTGTTCAGGGATCTTATTTAGATATTTTAGTGCGCCCTTAAAATCACCTTGAGCACGCTGAATTTGGGCCAAATGCAAACTGGCTCTAACGCAGTTCTTGTCATTAGATAAGGCTTTTTTCAGTAAGGCTTGGCTTTTCGACTGTTTACCTGCGGTTTCTAATTCCTGCGCCTGTTCGCAATAAAAGTGGGCTATTTGTCGGTGAATATCATTGAGCTGCTTAGGGTCGACTTTTTTAGCGATTATAATCGCTTGCTGCCACTCGCGCGTTTGTTGGTAAATGCTGAGTAATTGCTTCAATGCTAGCTGCCGGTAATCGGGCTCTTCTTGTAGCTCAATTAATAAGGCTTCTGCTCTATCGAATAAGCCAGCAGCCAAGTAGTCTTTAGCCAATTGTTGTAAAGCCAAATTACGCTGGTCTATATCAATGCCTTCACGAGCAATCAGGTTTTGGTGAATCCGAATGGCGCGGTCTACTTCTCCGCGTTGACGAAAAAGATTACCAAGGGCGAGGTGGGTATCAATGGTATCAGAATCGACTTGGAGTAAGTCAATAAACAAATCTACAGCTTTATCAGATTGGTTGGAAAGAAGTAAGTTTAAGCCTTCAACATATTGTTTAGATACGTGATTTGCTTGTTGTTGCTGACTTTGCCTTACACTGCGCTGCCCCATATACCAACCATAGGCTGCAGCAACAGGTAATAACAAGAACAACAAGCCAAGCATTAATTATCCTTGACCATCTCGTTTTGCAGTTTATTCAGTTGTTTCTGTTGTTTTGCCAAACGCCGCTTTAAGCTTGCGCTTTCCATACGAATGCGTGTATAGAAGGCCAACAAAAACAGTAAACAGGTAATAAAACCGGTAATAAATAAGCCAGCCATTAACCATGAGAGTCGCATGTCAGATTCAGCGATAAGATAATTAACACTCACAATTTCGTCATTCTGAGCGCCAACAGCTAACGCTGTTACAAACAACACAACCAAAAGTAATGTAGAAAATATTGCTTTCACACAACCTCCTAAGCCAAATAAAAGCTAGGGAAATTATGCAGCAATCACGCTAATTTAACCAGCCAAGATCACCTAATTGTAAAAGAAACAAGACTATAGGTCGTTATTTACCCGTTCTCGCAATTCTTTACCAGGTTTAAAGTGAGGAACATGTTTACCAGAAAGCTCGACTTTCTCACCGGTCTTTGGATTTCTACCTACTCGAGGCGCTCTAAAATGCAGAGAAAAACTACCAAAACCACGGATTTCAATCCTATCGCCTTCCTGTAGTGAACAGGTCATTTGCTCTAAGATTTCTTTAATTGCCGACTCAATTTCTTTACTGGTAAATTGAATATGTTTACTCGCGAGTATTTCAATTAAATCAGATTTAGTCATGGATTCTCCAAGCCATTGATAAAGGGAACTAATACCAGTGTAGATAAAGAACTTGGGGGGGACAAGTCCCCCCCAATATTCAATCACATAAATCTAAAAAAAGATTTAAAGATTATTCGCCTTTAAGCGCTGATTTGAATGCGTCAGCCATTGCGTTACCAATCTGAGCATCTTCTTTCTTGTTCAGAGTAGCCATCGCTTCTTTCTCGTCCGCTTCGTCTTTAGCACGGATAGAAAGGCTGATTACGCGGTTCTTACGGTCAACACCAACAAACTTAGCTTCAAGCTTGTCGCCAACAGAAAGAACCAGTGAAGCATCTTCAACACGGTCACGGCTAACATCGCCAGCACGTAAGTAACCTTCAACGCCACTTGCTAGTTCGATAGTTGCGCCTTTAGCATCAACTTCAGAAACAGTACCGTTTACTAGGGCACCTTTCTTAAGGTCAGCTAAGTAGTTGTTGAATGGGTCTTCAGCAAGCTGTTTAACACCTAGGCTAATGCGCTCACGTTCTGCGTCAACTTGTAGTACAACAGCTTCGATTTCGTCGCCTTTCTTAAAGTCGCGAACCGCTTCTTCACCTTGAGCATCCCAAGAGATGTCAGATAGGTGAACAAGACCGTCAATACCGCCGTCAAGGCCGATGAAGATACCAAAGTCAGTGATAGACTTGATTTTACCTGAAACTTTGTCGTTCTTATCGTGAGTGCTAGCGAATAGCTCCCATGGATTAACTTTACACTGTTTCAAACCAAGCGAGATACGACGACGTTCTTCGTCAATATCCAATACCATAACTTCAACAAGGTCACCCACGTTAACCACTTTAGATGGGTGGATGTTTTTGTTAGTCCAATCCATTTCAGAAACGTGAACTAGACCTTCAACACCGTCTTCGATTTCAACGAAACAACCGTAGTCAGTAAGGTTAGTTACGCGACCTTCAAGACGAGCACCTTCTGGGTAACGGTTAGCAATTGCTACCCATGGATCTTCACCCAGCTGTTTAAGACCTAGAGATACACGAGTGCGCTCACGGTCAAACTTAAGTACTTTAACGTTGATTTCATCGCCAACATTAACAATTTCGCTTGGGTGCTTAACGCGTTTCCAAGCCATGTCAGTGATGTGTAGAAGACCGTCAACACCGCCAAGATCAACGAATGCACCGTAGTCAGTAAGGTTCTTAACGATACCTTTAACTTCTTGACCTTCTTGTAGGTTCTCAAGAAGTTGATCACGTTCAACACTGTTTTCAGTTTCGATAACAGCACGACGAGATACCACTACGTTGTTACGTTTCTGGTCAAGCTTGATAACTTTAAATTCAAGCTCTTTGCCTTCTAGGTGAGCGGTATCGCGAACTGGGCGAACGTCAACTAGTGAACCAGGCAAGAATGCACGGATGGTGTTAACTTCAACTGTAAAGCCACCTTTAACTTTACCATTGATGATACCAACAACCGTTGCTTGCTCTTCGTAAGCACTCTCAAGTTGGATCCAAGACTCGTGACGTTTAGCTTTTTCGCGAGAAAGAACAGTTTCACCGAAACCATCTTCAACAGCGTCAAGGGCTACGTCTACTTCAGCGCCTACTTCAACTTCCAATTCACCAGCAGCATTTTTAAACTGCTCGGCAGGAATGGCAGATTCTGACTTAAGGCCAGCGTCTACTAATACCATACCGTTTTCGATACCTACTACAGTACCTTTAACAATAGAACCAGAACGAAATTCCAAATTCTGTAGAGACTCTTCAAAGAGTTGAGCAAAAGATTCAGTCATTTTATAATTTACACATATAGAAACGGCCACTCAGCAATCCGGCTAAATGGGGTTAATAATAAACACCTATTTCATCCATGTTATAGGTGAGATAAATCCCAGAGATTACTGGGTTAATTTTTCGTCGATAAACGCTATCGACATTGAAACCACTTCATCAATAGAAAGTGCAGTAGAATCAATTACTAACGCATCTTGAGCAGGAACTAAAGGAGCAACCGAACGGTTTCTATCTCGTTGGTCTCGTTCTTCAATTTCGCTCAAAAGGTGGTCAAAACTAACATCAAAGCCTTTATCTTGCAACTGATTATAGCGCCGCTCGGCCCGTATCGCCGCGCTCGCATCTAAAAAAATCTTTGCTGGGGCGTCAACAAATACCACCGTCCCCATATCTCGACCATCGGCAATTAAGCCCGGTAAGCTTTTAAATCCGCGTTGCCTACGTAATAGGGCCTCGCGTACACGCGGAAAAGCAGCCACTTTAGAAGCGGCATTACCTGCCGTTTCTTTACGGATTTCAAGGGAAACATCTTCTCCCTCTAATATCACCATGGTTTGGCCATTGATCGCTTCAAACCGAACATCTAAATGGGCGGCCAATAAGCTCAATGCTTCTTCGTTATCTAATTGCACATCATGATGAATAGCTGCGAGTGCCAACACACGATAAATCGCGCCGCTATCTAATAATTGCCAATGATAGTGCTGGGCTAAACGTTGACATAACGTCCCTTTGCCTGACCCACTTGGGCCGTCTACTGTCACTACTGGAACGTGTTGCGTCATGAGTCCCCCATAAATGCCTAGACCAATAATGTGGCCCCACGGAAATTATCAGCAGGAACCAAAAATCGGCGGCATTATACGTGAAGTGACGGCATTTAGCCCATTAATTTATTAATAGGAAACACGGTAAGCCGAACGCTCATCGCATTTTTAATAAAAAAGCAGCATCTACTACTACGATGCTGCTCTAAAATATGGATGTATGCTGATTGTTCAGGATTTAAGCAGGAAGTTCAATTCCTGCACCTTTTATCCGAGCAAGTTTATAGCGTAAGGTTCTGGGACTAATACCCAATTTTTCCGCCACATCTTTGCGCTTACCGTTGCAGGCTTTTAAGGTTTCTAAAATTATTTGTTGCTCTTGTTGCTTAAGTTCTAAACCTAAAGGTTCGCCATTTGAACCATTTTCTTCCGCCGCTTCAGTGAATAGCATTGGCTCATACTGATTTTCAATAATCAAACAATCAGCATCTATAGTGGACTCATTGGCTAAAATTAGCGCGCGTTGCATAACATTATCTAGCTCACGGACATTGCCCGGCCAAATGTGATTCAACAACTTATGTTGAGCACTTAAACTTAACTCACAGGCCCTCTCACTATGTCTTCGCAACAAATGGTTAGCCAAGGGGATGATATCGCCTTTACGCTGATTTAGCGGCACCCAATTTAATGGGAACACGTTCAGGCGGTAATATAGGTCTTCTCGAAAATGTCCTAAACTGACAATTTCTCGCATATCACGGTTACTGGTGGCAATGACACGAACATCTAACTTAATCATTTTGCGACTGCCCAAACGCTCAACTTCTTTTTCCTGCAGTACCCGCAGCAGTTTAGCTTGCAGCCCTAAGTCCATTTCGCTGATTTCATCTAACAGTATGGTGCCGCCCTGAGCTTGTTCAAATTTGCCTGGGCAGGCTTTTATAGCGCCAGTGAAGGCCCCTTTTTCATAACCAAACAACGTGGCCTCAAGCATATTTTCAGGGATCGCAGCACAGTTAATCGCAACAAACGCTTGCTCGCTGCGTGGCGAACAATCATGGATATAACGAGACAACACCTCTTTACCTGCACCACTGGGCCCACTAATTAATACCGTCGCTTCAGAAGCGGCCACTTTTTGGCTGATATTTAGTAATGCTTCGGTGACTGGATCGCCATAAACAGGCTCTCTTTTTTCAACCTTTACAGCTGGAGCAAACCGCCCCACCTGATTGAGCAGCACCTCGGGCGAGAAAGGTTTAGATAGGTAATCAATGGCACCGTCTCGCATTGCTGAAACGGCATCATCAATTTTGGCGTAGGCCGTCATCAGTAACACGGGGATTAAAGGCCATTTTTGCTTAATGTTTTTTAATAAACTTAAGCCATCCATTCCGCCCATTTGCACGTCACTAACCACCAGATCAATAGATTGATTAGACAAAATAACTAATGCGGCCTCACCACTCTCTGCTTGTTCACAGTGATACCCCGCCAATCCAAGCGTATCAATGAGTGCTTCGCGTAGTCCGGCGTCATCTTCAACAATGAGTATTTTTGATTGACTCATGATTATTGTCCTCCCACTACTAGATGTTGCTCTTCTCTCTCAGGAACCGGCAAACTAACGATAAAACATGAGCCATGTGGGTTAGATTTGAGCATTACGCTTCCTTGGTGAGCTTTAACCACTGATTTAACTACCGCTAAACCTAGGCCTGTGCCATTTTGCTTAGTGGTATAAAAGGGTTCAAAGATCTTCTGCGAGTATTCGGGGGGGATTCCACCCGCTTGGTCTTCAATGTAAATATTAATGTTATCTTCAAGGTATTGCGCGGATATGGTTATAGACTGCCCTTCTGCACTATGTTGAGCAGCATTTTCAATGACGTTAGATAAGGCCGACACTAATGCACTTGCATTGACCAACAACTCAATATTCTCGCTACATGGCTTGATGTCTAGTTTTACCTTGTGCAGCCTTACAGATGCCTCGGTCGCGGCTTGTAGTTGTGAAAAAATCTGTTTTATCGGCGTTGAATTAACAATCATCTTTTCGCCACTTTTAGCAAATAGCAGCATGTCATTCACCTGCGTTTCTAAATCATTCAAGCGCGCCATCATTTTGCTTTGAAAGCTCTGTCGTGAATGTTCCGATAAGGTTTTATTGGCTAAGTTAGAGCCATATAACATTGCCGCTGATAATGGGGTTCGAATTTGATGAGCTAGCGAGGCAACCATGTTGCCTAAGGCCGACATGCGTTGTAGTTTGGCGACATTCTCCTGCAGCTTTCGTGTGTGGGTCATATCGGTTAAAACGATTAACTGACCTTGAGAATTGCGTAAAGGAGACAAGCTAAGCTGAACTTTTTTACCATTAACCAAAGAGAGTTCATGGCCATCGTCTGCTTTAGGTGAAAATAAACGCGGTACAGCCTCTAACCAACGCTGCTGTTCAATATCATTACCCAGTAGCTGCTTAGCCACCGGATTAGCGCGAGAAACAAAGCCTCTATTATCAAGTAAAATTAGCCCAGACGGCATAACATCAAAGATCTGAGCGAGGTCATTCTCTGATAATTGGGCTGATTGCTGTTGTTGTGTAAGCTCTGAAGGCATGACTATTGCTCCGCGTCATAAAACCGTTAACAGTGCTAAACAATCAATTATCATGCCAAAAAAAAGGCCATGATATTCATGGCCTTAGCTAAGCGATTTTGATTAATACCTAATTGTCTTTATTCAAACCGTACTTACGCATTTTTTCTACCAAGGTGGTTCTGCGCATTCCTAGTTGCTCAGCAGCGCGCGCGACTACCCCGTCTTGTTGTTCAATGGCTTGGCGAATAAGATCGACTTCTAGCTCAGCCAATAGCTCTTTAAGGTTAACCCCTTCATCGGGCAATTGCTGAACGGCTCCCCAGCCCTCATCATCCTCAGTTTGGTTATCATCACTCTCTTCAGGAAATAACAGGTCTGGGCTTGGGTCTGAAAATACCGAGGCATCTTCATCGTTGAATATCGCTAACAAAGCGTCTCTTTCTGCCAACTCAGGGCTGTAGTTTGGTTCAAATACTTCAGCATCAATGTGTCGATATTTAGGCGGTAAGTCATGCACATCAACAATTTGGTCAGGATGTAAAATAAGTAGCCGTTCAACTAAATTAGATAGCTCGCGTACATTGCCAGGCCATTGATGTTGCATTAAAGATTCTACCGCGCGTTGAGTAAAACGTACCACGGCCGAATGCTCTTCTTCATGCCGATGAACTAACTCTTGAAGCAATAAAGGCACATCATCTTGACGCTCACGCAGCGAAGGCATTTCGATAGGAAATACGTTGAGGCGATAATATAAGTCTTCTCGAAACTTTTCTTGCTCTATCATTCTTTCTAACTGGCGGTGAGTGGCGGCCACCACCCGAACATTAACATGAATCGCTTTACTACCGCCCACCCGCTCAAACTGACGCTCTTGTAATACACGTAATAACTTCACTTGCATTGGCATCGGCATGTCGCCAATTTCATCTAAGAACAGCGTGCCGCCTTCGGCTAATTCAAAACGACCTTTACGCATCGCAAAAGCACCGGTAAACGCCCCTTTTTCATGGCCAAATAATTCACTTTCTAATAAATCAGCGGGAATAGCCCCACAATTAATCGGCACAAAAGGGCCATCTCTTCGGTCAGAATGGTCGTGGATGGCCTTTGCGACCACTTCTTTACCGGTACCAGACTCGCCAAGAATCAACACATTGGCTTCTTTCTTAGCCACCTGCTCGATTAAATGACGCACCTCTTGAATGGCAATACCCTTGCCAATCAGATTCTGTCGAAGACGCTCACTTTTGGCTGGGGATATTTTCCCGGGTAAGTGGGTTAAATAGGCATCACAATGGTGGAGTAACTGAGTCAGTTGCTCATAACTAAAGGGCCGCTCAAGGTGCCCAATTAAATTCGATGAGTGGCTAATAGCATCTTGGGTGCCCACACTGATAAAAGGGCATTGAGGAAAACCCGCGACAATATCGTCGGCTTGCGATACGTCACTACTGATAAGCACCACCTGCCCTGAAGCAGTGACTTGCGATTCAAAATCAGCCTTACTACAAATGTTAAATTGTTGCCCAATAAAGCCTAACACGGTCTCTAACTCTTTAGCTCTAGACTGGTCGTTATCTAGCACCAAAACATTTTTGGATGCTTGCATCCTTATCCCCTGCATAAAAATTCGGCTACCTTGCGACAAACCTAACTAAAACCAACAATTACACTGAATTGTAAACACGCGTCAAAAATTCGCAAGCCATTCGCCATAAATGCGACAAAAATATGACGCCCGCTTGATTTTAGGAATAACAAAAGCTTAAGAACAGTTAACAAATCCGGTGATTTTGTGGATTACGTTGAAGAAATGAACAAACAGCAAGGCCACGACTATGTTTAACTACCTAAATTGGATAGGCTTCTAGGTATAAGCTTTGCATAGCTCATATCATTAGCAACTATGCTTCATCAAATCTGGAATTGGGAATAGTGGATGTTTAACGACAAACAGATATTAATAACAGGCGGTACTGGTTCGTTTGGTAAAAAGTTTGTTAAGTTACTATTGCAAGAGTATCGGCCTAAACGTGTCATTATTTATTCCCGCGATGAATTGAAACAATATGAAATGCAGCAGCAATTCAACCAATCTTGCATGCGTTATTTTATTGGTGATGTGCGAGATAGAGACCGCATAACCATGGCCATGCGTGGGGTTGATTATGTCATCCATGCGGCCGCGTTAAAACAAGTCCCCGCAGCTGAATACAATCCGATGGAATGTATAAAAACCAATATCAATGGCGCTGAAAATGTCATTAATGCCGCACTGCATAATAAAGTACGAAAAATCATCGCCTTATCAACCGACAAAGCGGCTAACCCGATCAACCTCTACGGCGCGACTAAACTGGCTTCAGACAAACTATTTGTCGCAGCCAATAATATAGCCGGTGACCAAGAAACCAGCTTTTCAGTGGTACGTTATGGCAACGTGGTGGGTTCTCGTGGCAGTGTGGTTCCATTTTTTCAGAAGTTGATTGATGAAGGCGCAGAATCACTACCGATCACTCATGAAGATATGACCCGCTTTTGGATTACTCTCGAGCAGGGGGTGCAGTTTGTGGTAGATAACTTTAAGCGTATGCACGGCGGCGAGATATTCGTGCCAAAAATTCCTTCCGTTAAAATAACCGACCTTGCCAAGGCGATGGCTCCCAACTTAACGACCAATATTATCGGCATTAGACCTGGCGAGAAATTGCATGAGGTAATGTGTCCTGCCGATGATTCTTATCATACTTTCGAGTTTGACGATCATTACGTGATTGCGCCCTCTATTTCTTTTAGCAGCCGTACGAATGATTTCCAGAAAAACGCTTTAGGTGAAGGGGGTAAAAAAGTCGAAGTGGGCATGGAGTATAACTCCCTATCTAACCCACATTACCTGACCATCGAACAGATCAAAGAGCTTCGATAAGCCATGAGCGATCCTATTCATTACGGTAAGCAACAAATCGACCAAGATGATGTGCAAGCCGTGGTCGATACCCTAAATTCGGCCTTTCTAACTCAAGGGCCTCAAGTGGCTCAGTTTGAACAGGCCTTAGCAAACTACGTAGGTAGCGCTCATGCTATTGCCTGTAGTAACGGAACCGCAGCGCTTCATCTTGCTTGCATGTCTTTAGGTGTCGTCACTGGGGACATCGTTTGGACCTCAGCCATTAGTTTCGTTGCTTCGGCCAATTGTGCACTGTATTGTGGCGCCTCTATTAGCTTTATCGACATTGATGCTGATACTGGAAATATTTCAGTCGCCGCATTAACCCAAAAATTACAACAAGCCAAACACACCAACTCACTTCCAAAAGTGATTGTGGTCGTGCATTTGGCGGGCAATAGCTGCGACATGCAAGCCATTAGTGAGTTATGTAAGCCTCTAGGCATAAAGCTAATCGAAGACGCTTGTCACGCGCTAGGCGCGAGCTATCAAGGCGACAAGGTGGGCAACGGAAAATATAGCGATTGCTGTGTATTTAGTTTTCACCCCGTTAAAAGCATCACCAGTGCCGAAGGTGGAATGATAACCACCAATGATTCGAACACCGCTAAACGACTAAAACAGCTAGCCTCTCACGGTATCACGAAACACCCCACAGAGCTCCAGTTGGCAGGGCAACCTAATTGGTATTACGAGCAACAGAGCTTAGGTTATAACTACCGATTGTCTGACTTACACGCAGCCTTAGGCTTAAGCCAACTGGCAAAACTCAATACTTTTATTGAACGCAGAAAGCAGATATTTCAACAATACCAAACTGCCCTTAGCGTTGGAAACTTGACACTGCTTGAGCAAAACCCTGAAGGCGAAAGTGCCCACCACTTGGTGGTTGTGCTTATTCCCAACAATAAAAGAGATGCGGTCTATCAACGGCTAGCCGATATGAAGATTCATTGTCAGTTGCATTATATGCCTATTTACCGCCAGCCTTATCATCGAATAAGCGATGCCGCCATCAAAACATTTTCGGGTGCTGAACAATACTTTGCCAATGCCTTATCACTGCCGGTCTACCCTGATTTAAGCCATCAACAGCAACAGCGAGTGATACAATCTTTGCTGGAGATAGTGAATGAATAAAAGCCTATGCGTTATTCCCGCGAGAGGCGGTAGCAAACGTATCCCCAAAAAAAACATTCGAGATTTTTGTGGCAAGCCAATGATTGCTTGGTCTATAGACGCTGCAATTAATAGCCAACTGTTTGATGATGTCATCGTGTCCAGTGATAGCGCCGAAATTATAGAAATTGCCAAGCAGTATGGCGCCAGCACCCCCTTTGTTCGCCCGGCTGAATTAGCCAATGATCATGCTGGCACAACCGCCGTAGTTAAACACGCGGTTAATGCTATTGACCCTGATAAATCGCGTTACTCTACTATTTGTTGCTTATATGCCACCGCGCCATTTGTCACAACAGACAAACTACTTGCCGCGGTGACCAACCTGGCAGACCCCCAATGCGAAACCAGTTTTTCAGCTTCCAGTTTCGCTTTCCCTATCCAGCGAGCCATAAAGTTGAACAATAAAGGGGTGGCTCCGTTTTACCCTGATCAAATAGGTAAACGCTCACAAGACTTAGAGCCCGGCTATCACGATGCCGGACAGTTTTATTTTTGGACTAGGGAAGCACTGGACGGCAACGCAGGCATGTTTTCTGAAACATCATTCCCGGTGATACTGCCAAGAATGCTGACTCAAGATATCGACGAACCTGAAGATTGGGAAATGGCACAGTTTTTGTTTAATTATTTGCATAAACAACATTCGCTGTGAGTATAGCCGTATCAGATATCTAAAGTTATCGCGGTTATCACCGATATATTAGTAACAACGACTTGAAGGGGTCTTTATAAATGACTTCCAAAATAAGAACAGAGCCTCTTTTAGTACAATGCCCTAGCCTACCTGATCGAGACATTCTCAATCAGTATATTGACCGAATTTACCAAGCAAAATGGATAACTAATAATGGTCAATTAGTTCAGGAGTTAGAGCGAGAATTAACTACCTATCTTGATGTTCCTTATCTTGTGTTAACCGCTAACGGCACCACTGCTCTGCAACTTGCTCTTAAACTATTTAATGTCGAGCAAGAGGTGATTACGACCCCTTTCACTTTTGCCGCTACTGGTCAAGCTATCAACTGGATTGGCGCGAAGCCAGTTTTTGCCGATATAGACTCAAAAAGCTTATGCCTTTCACCGCAGAGTGTGGCAGAGAAAATTACCGACAAAACCCAAGCCATACTGCCGGTAAACGTTTATGGGCGAACAGCCCACCATGAAGAATTCGAAGAGTTAGCCAAACAGCACAATCTAAAATTAATTTACGATGGCGCTCAGAGCTTTTCAACACCTAGCCTACATCAAAAACTAGCGCTCAATAGCGGTGATGCCACCATTCTCAGCTTCCATGCCACTAAAATATTTAACACCATTGAAGGTGGAGCTCTCATTCTAAACAATGAATCAGACTACCTTCAGGCGAAAGCGATGACCAACTTTGGTTTTTCCGATGGGTTCCCAGCTGAGGTGGGCACCAATGCAAAAATGAACGAGCTAGAAGCCGCATTTGGGCTAGCAAATCTGCATAAGGTTGATCTAGAAATAGCCAAACGAAAAGAGCTGACAACAGCCTATTTAGAGAAGCTGGGGGCAATGACAGAACTCAATCTAGTCTCTTCACCTAATTATTCGTATATGCCTGTAATTTTTGATAGTGAAATGACGCTGTTATCGGTAGCTGAATCATTAGCTGAATCTAACATCTTTGGCCGCCGCTACTTTCACCCTTTACAAATAGGTTCTGACCCCAAATTGTTACCCACTGCAAGTTCAATATCACAAAGAATTTATTGCTTGCCGCTTCATAACAATATGGATATTGATGATGTCACGACTATTTGTACGCTCATAGAGCAAGCGGTTATTCGCAATCAGCATACCGCTCTTAACCTCAAACGTAGTTAAGCAATACACGCCAATGAAACCACTAGAATGCGACAAACTTAAGCCTAACCTTGCTGACTTAACAACAGCCTTCAAACGCGCTCTACTTATTCGCCAGGCCGAGTATAGCCTGCTTGATTTGTATAAAGAGGGACTAATAAGTGGAACAATTCATACCTGTATTGGGCAAGAATTAATTGGTGCCATCATCGGGCAAACCTACCAAGAGGGAGATTACATTTTCTCCAACCATCGTGGTCACGGTCACTTCCTTGGCACATTCCCTGAGCAGCTATCTGCTTTTTTTGCCGAATTACTCGGCAAGGAAACGGGCTTATGTGGCGGCCATGGAGGCAGTCAACACTTGCACCATGATGGATTTACAAGCAATGGTATTCTCGGA